>DATFHH010000051.1:0-11907 GCA_035248565.1 Pyrinomonadaceae bacterium
ATCTCCATCCCGACTACACTCACCTCAACGAACCCAAGCAACGTGCAGTCTCTGTGCCTCTGTGACTCTGTGGTGATTTTCATCTGTTAACCACAGAGTCACAGAGTCACAGAGAAAACAATCTGAACAATTCCGAAATAGCCGCTCAACACCTTCGCGAGATTATTCGCACCGCCTCGGTAGCAAAAACATTGCGTATCCGGAATTAGCGTCCTAGAATGCTTCGGTCTTTTCCGGAACAATCTGTCTAATTTAAAAAGCAGTCTGTCGTTCTTTGTTCGTACCCCAGAGAACCGAAAACGGAGGTCGCGATGAAGAGTAAGCTTTGCAGCCTTACCTGTATGGCCGCCCTTGTAATTCTTCTGCTTGCCCCTGTGTGCGTGGCTGACAAGGCCAGGAACAGAACTCTCAAGCAGCAGGAGCGGTATACATTGTCGCTGGAGCTGGAGTTTTCCAAGAAAGAGCAGAACCCATTGGAACAGGCAATCTCAGTCTTGTTCGACGTTGGTCCAAATGGGTATGCGACAGGATTTCTGGTCGGCAATGGACTGGTGATGACCGCCTATCACGTGATCTCCGGCAATCTCAGCGCCACTAAGAAAGTGATGCTCGGATTCAAAGCAAGCGACGAGCTTGCAGTTAAAGTTTACGTGGATGGCTGCCGCGCGAAAGTCATCAAGGTCGATAAAGAAGCTGATCTTGCGCTGCTCGAAATTTGTCATAACTCAAAGTCGGCGCAGCCACCGAAGTTCCAGACCGCGCCGAATAAAGATGACCAGCTCTATCTGATCGCGCGACCTCATGGCGATAAAGTCGTCAGCCACGGCAGTTTTTACGGCAACTACATGCTCGGGAATCAGGAGTACTGGTCGGTCAAGATCGACAGCCGCGACGGCTTCTCGGGAAGTCCGGTTTACAATGAGAACGCTGAGGTTGTTGGCGTTTTCAGTGGTTACGACTGGGCGCAGAAACTGGCGTTGATCAGTCCGAGCATACGCGCGCAGAAGCTGCTCGAGGACTACAACTCCACGACGAAGCCTTAGTTCGAGGCGATGTTTAGCCACGGATGACACGGATTATCCGTGGCTAGATAGCCGCTGATTAGTAGACTTTCCGTTCGCGTGCGTTTCGCTTATTAGCGAGGCCAAATCGCTCCTCTCGCGCACCGGTGCCCGCAATCATCGCAACGACATACTCCCCAACCGCCGGACCGTGCTTGAATCCATGTCCGGAACCGCCGCCCACCAGCCAAACATTTTCAAACGCCGGATGCCGATCGATTAATAGATCGCCGTTCGACGTATTCTCATACTGACAAACTCGCGTTTCAGTCACCGGCGCATTGGCAAGCCGTGGCACACGTTGCGCCAAGTATTCCCGCGCCGCCGTTAGTCCGGATGCAGATACCACTCGTTCACCGGCATCTGGATCGAATTCTGGTCCATGTGCGTCAATCGCTATCTTGAAACCACGTCCTTCAATGTTCGGCAACCCATAAACCAGATCGTTGAAGTCGATCCAGGCGGGCAACATACCTGCATTGAACGACTCGTCTGCAGGTGTCACACCGAAAAAGAAAACCTCCTGGCGAGTGACATGGATCAGCTCACCAAGCAGATCGGGAAACAACTTCGGCAACCATGGACCACACGCAAACACAAAACGTTCGGCTTCGATTTCATTTCCGCTAGTGGTCCGAATTGAATGAAGCTCGTTACCGTCGACTTGCGGAGGCGCGATCGCGTCCTGAACGTAGTGCACACCAGCCGTCACTGCTTCATCTGCGACGGCTTTAACAGCGCGGCGTGCGAGCAGAACACCCGATTCACTTTCGAGTATTCCCCAGGAAATTGGATCGATATTCAATTGCGTGAAGCGTCGTGCAAGTTCATCGTGGTCCAGTCGTTCACAAATCGCACCGATCCGTCGTAAAGTGGTCAGCGTTGCTTCGCAATAAGGATCTTGCGCGCGGGCCAGCCAGAGAATGCCGGTTCGTTGGAATAGATGTGGTTGATTAACTTCGGCGAATAGTTGTTGCCACAGAACCAGAGATCGTTGTGCTGAACGCGAATAGATCTCGTCTGGACCATAACCGAGACGGATCATGCGCGACTCACCGCCCGAGCTCGCGCGGCTGTTTCCTGGTCCATACGCATCCAACAGGAGCACGGATGCTCCGTTGAGATGAAGTTGATAAGCGGTCCAGGCGCCAAACACGCCCGCACCAACAACCGCGACGTCGTAACGCATGAGCGAATTGTAACTTACGCCATTTTAAAACGGGGAGGAAAGGCACGATGCGTTTGGGTATTCTGATCATAACTGTCTTTAGTTTGCTGGTTCTTGTGGCCTGCTCAGATCCGGCAGCCACCAAGAGCAAAGCTGTCACCAGTGAAGCAGGACAGGTATCGCCGCAGACTGTCCAGGGACAAAAGTATGTGATCACGCCACAAAATTCGAAGATTGAATTCACCGGTTCGAAAGTCACAGGCAGTGAGAATGGTTCATTCGGAGACTTCTCCGGACAGATTGATTACTCAGGCAATCCCGAAACAAGCCGCGTCAATATCACGATAAAAATTGACTCGGTTAAGACAGACTCACCGGGCCTGGAGACGCATTTGAAAACTGCCGATTTCTTTGACGCGGCGAAGTATCCGGAGACCACGTTCGTCTCTACATCCATCAAACCGGGCGGCGAGAACGGCGCCACACATACGATCACCGGAAACTTGAATATGCACGGTGTGACAAAGGGCATAACTTTTCCTGCGACGATCACTGTGACTCCGGACGCAGCGACCGTGGAGAGCAGCTTTTCGATTAATCGTAAAGAATTTGGAATCAACTACCCAGGTAAGAGAGACGATCTGATTCGCGATAACGTCGTTCTCACTTTGCACATTCAGGCTAACAAAGGAAGCTGATCGGCGATCCGCTATAATCGGTGTAATCTGTGGCTCATGATCGACGACTTATCTTGCTATCACCGGCCGCTCACGGATCTCTTTCCTAAACAAGCTGAGTGGGCACGTTACCGGCTGACTGAAGACCAAGTCAGTTTTTATCGCGAGCAAGGTTACCTTGCTGGGATTAGACTGCTGAATGACGCTCAGCTTGAAGTGCTACGCCGAGAACTAGCGGAGTTGGTTGATGCATCTCACGCGGGACATGAATTGTTCTATGAGTTCAATGCGAACGAGTCAGCAGATCCCGATCAAATACTTTTTCACGCGCTGGGTGCGTGGCGCATTACGCCAGGATTGCACGATCTGTTATGGCATCCGGCGTTCGTCGTGCCCGCGGCGCAATTACTCGATGGAACGGTGCGTTTCTGGCACGACCAAATCTTTTACAAGCCGGCGCATCATGGCGGCGTAGTGATCTGGCATCAGGACTATTCTTATTGGACCAGGACAGTTCCTGTGGCTCACATTTCGTGCTGGATCGGCCTCGACGATTCGACGCGCGCGAATGGTTGTTTACATTACGTGCCCGGAAGTCATCGCTGGCAGCTTCTGCCACGCACCAGCTTCGCGAACCACATGGATGCGATTCTCGACTGGCTCACGCCTGCGCAAAGAGAAGAGTTCAAGCCAGTCGCGATCGAATTGAAGGCGGGTGAGTGCTCGTTTCATCATCCGATGATGGTGCATGGCTCGTATGCAAATGAAACTCCTCATCCACGACGCGCGGTAGTAATCAATGCATTTCGTGACGGAGTCGTGTCCGCTTCCGACGCACCGTTGTTGGAGGGCGTGCCGCCGATTCCCGCAGGTCAAAAAATTGATGGCCAATTTTTTCCGTTGTTATTCGATCCATCAGTCACCGAAAGATAACAACGAAATCGAAGAACTGCGACATGCCTGCAAGATGTTCGGTGTCTAATAGAGGCCATCATTTTGAAAGGGGATTCTGTAATGACGACTAAAGCGGCAGCAACATCAAGCCGAAAGAAAGCCTCGAAGATGTTCAAGGCGGCCAACTCGTTTTCGAGTTTTTCCGTGAACGATATACCGAAGGCAAAAGAGTTCTACGGTCAAACACTCGGTCTCGACATTTCCGAAACACCAGAAGGACTCGAACTACGCACGGGTAAGAATACCGTCTTCTTGTATCCCAAGCCGAATCACACTCCGGCTTCTTTCACCGTCCTGAATTTTGTCGTGGACGACATTGAAGAAGCAGTAGATGAGCTCAATTCGTTGGGAGTGAATCTGGAACACTACAACCTACCTGACATCAAGACAGACGAACGTGGAATCTGTCATGGCCCCGGTCCGCAGATCGCATGGTTCAAGGATCCAGCAGGAAATATCCTGTCGGTATTGGAAGAACAGTAATCTGTTGACAGAATAGCCGCAAAGAGGCACAAAGAGCACAAATTTGCTCTTTGTGCCTTTTTTTGTGGCCTAATACATTATGCCTACCACAAACGAACCTGAACTCAACGCCACAGCCACGGCGCAGATCGTAGTTGGACCAGCAGATCTCGCGAATGCGCTACCGATCGAGATGGGAGACGCTTTCCCCGCCGTTTTCGCGACAGCACGAATGATCGGCCTCATGGAGATTGCGGCCTCACGCGTGCTTCAGCCCCTACTTGGACCAGGCGAACTGTCCGTCGGCGTCACTGTAGACGTAGTACATTCCGCGCCCACGCCGCTCGGTGCACAAGTGACAGCGACTGCACGTTACGCTGGTCGCGACGGCAAATTGTTTATGTTCGAAGTCAGTGCCACCGACCCAGGCGGCGAAGTCGGCCGCGGCTGGCACAAACGCGCGATCGTTTCCAGTGAACGGTTGCAAAACGGAGCTGAACGGCGGTGCAGGTCTTAGCCGCGGATAACCCTGATTTTATACGGATTGCTTGAAGGTGGTTTCGAGACTGATTGTGATCTCAGCGGGTGTTGCTTCAGCGGAGAATTTGATTGGGTCGCCGAACGTGACGGAGACGGTGCCGGGGCGGACGAAGAATTGATGTCTCTGTTTCAACTCGAATAGACCACGCAGCCTGATCGGAACGACTGGAACATTTAGTTCTGAGGTCAACAGGCCGATGCCCTGCCGAAATGGTCGGAGCTGCCCGTCGGTCGTCTCTGCTCCTTCGGGAAAAACGAGAACACTGAAACCTCGGTCCATCGCCTCCCCGGCATAAGCGAAACTCCGTCGAAACCCACTCTGTCGCGGCAGTGAGAAGACGTTGAACAGTGCCGCTCCGAGCAGGTACTCCACTTTCCCTTTCAATTTCATGAACCATCCGGTCGCTGGTGGCGGATAACGCCAATCGCGCAGCATTTCGCCTTGCATCGCAATCGCTAATCGTGAACGCAACCGCACGGGCAACGCCGAAAGGATTAGCCCGGCATCAGCATCAGTGACGTGATTGGAGATAAACAACACCGGACCTCTGACGTCTGCGAGTCGGTCGGCGCCGATCACGCGCACGCGGCACATGATCCAGGTTAGCGGTAGCAGAAACAGGTGATAGACAATGAAGCGGATCCACGTGACTGGAAAACGCATGGACCAGCGCGGATATGGATAAGCAGTCGCTTCCGACTGTCGCTGGCTGACAATGCGCTCAATGTCAGCGACGGTCATTGCCTCTGTAATCGCAGCTTCATCAATTTCGATTTGATACTGATCTTCCAAGGCGCTTAGCAGCTCGACTCTGCCGAGCGAATCAAGCTTCAGATCTTTGTCGAGGTTTGCTGACGGATCGAGGCCTGTTGCGTCAGTGCCGGTGACCCTGTTGATAACAGGAAGACTCAACGGCGCAGCCGAATATTTCACCGCGTCTGCAACCTGTCGCTTGATTACTTTTCTCGTGCCTGGCGTCCGCGGAAAATCAGTCTTGGGCCAAACTACCCAATGCCGTATGCGCTGAAACTCTGCTAATGATTCATTGGCATGCTCAACAGCCGCGTTCACATCTGCACTTTCATCACGCGGAATCACCACGGCCAGCGCGTCTGTACCTTTTGGACCATCCAGCGAAATCACAGCGCTCGCTCTGATTTCCGGTTGGCGGTCGAGTGCGGCTTCGAGATCGGTGGGGTAAATTTTTAGACCAGCAGCAGTGACGATTGTCTCTTTGCTGCGGCCGCGAAAATAGATGTTGCCGTCGGGTCCAACTTCTCCGATGTCGCCGGTGTGAATCCAGCCCTGCTGATCCGTAACCGGTTGAATGTTCGCGCCCCAATAACCAGGCGAGACGTTGTCGCCGCGCACGAGAATCTCGCCGGTGTCACTCAGCTTCAACTCCTGTCCGGGAACAGCTTTGCCGATCGAGCCTTCTCGCGTGCGAAAAGGATGAGACAGGCTCGTGAGCGAAGCGGTTTCGGTCATGCCGTATCCCTGAATCACCGCATAACCGAGTCGCCGCCAAAACGTTTCGGTCTCGGATTCCAAAGTTGCGCCACCACTGATGAAGGCCCAAAACCGCCAGCCAAAGCGACGATGGATATCGCTAAAGGTCCACCAGTTTCGCAGGAAGTTGCGTCCTTCAGCCGCGGCGAGTTGATCGGCTGAAATCTTGCCCTCGCTCATGATCTTCTCGCGTAGTGTTTCGAGCACTCGCGGAACAGTCACGGCAACATTGATTCGCTGCTTTTTCGTGACTGTCATGATCTGCGACGGCTTGTACGATTCGAGGAAATAGACCTGGCCACTGAGCATTTCAGGAATGAAGATTCCCATCAGTTGTCCAAAGACGTGACTGAGCGGCAAGAGGCAAAGAAAACGAAGGGGATGAACGAGTCGCTCCCAACGAGTGTATTTCTTAAATTCTTCTTCGACTGGTGAGAGGTTGGCGAGCAGATTGCGGTGTGTGAGACAAACACCTTTCGGTTCGGCAGTGGTGCCGGACGTGAATACGATCTCTACCAAGTCGTCCGGACCCGCGGTGTGTGCTATGTAAGGCTCGCTTGGATACCGGGTGACGATTTCAGTGAGACTACTCAGCGCCAGACGAGGAACATTGACTTGCGGCTGTTCGTCGTCTGCCAGCAGTAACTTCGCGGAAACTTGTTGCTGTACTCTCGCGGCGAAATCGGGCGCAGACTTTAGATCAAGCGGCACGGCGACTGCGCCGCGCAGCATGCAACCATAAAATGCTGCAATCCACTCAGGACTATTCTCGCTCCAGAAAAGCACGCGATCGCCGGGGCCGATATGACGCGCTTCGAGTTCACGAGCAAACTGAAACGCACATGATGCGAGTTCTCGATAAGACCATCGCACGAGCCGTAGTCCACGCCAGTGGACCACTGCGGTGTCGTCGTCACGTGCCAGGCAGTCATTCAGAAATGTGAGCAGCGTCGCTCGCATTGGTTGGACTAATTCTCACGCAAAGTCGCAAAGCCGCAAAGCAAAGACGCCAAGATATCTCTGCTCCTTTGCGTCTCCTTTGCGCCTTTGCGCCTTTGCGTGAGATATTCCTTCAATCTTCAAACACTACAATCTGAGCCGCGGAAACCAAATGGTCAAACCGTTTAGATGGTTATTGCTTACGATCCTAATTCTAACGCTTGGTTGTGGCGCGTTTATCCACGACCCGACAGCTTATTCGAGCGCCACAACCCCCATTGCTCAGAAGAGCGCACCGTTTGCCGGCGCCTTCGACGTGAAAAAGTTTGGCGCAAAGGGTGATGGCAAGGCGCTCGACAGTCCCGCCATCAACAAAGCAATCGAAGCCGCAGCCGCCGCAGGTGGTGGCACTGTCTTGTTTACTGCCGGCACCTATCGCTCGTTCTCGATCCGTCTGAAGAGCAATGTTGGTTTGTATCTCGATCACGGCGTAACCATCCTTGCTGCCGATCCGAAAGATGGCGATGGCAAGTACGATCTGCCTGAGCCAAACACCTGGGACCAGTATCAGGACTTCGGTCACAGTCACTGGCATAACAGTTTGATCTGGGGCGAGAATCTCGAAAACATTTCGATTCTTGGTCCAGGACGAATCTCGGGCAAGGGTTTAGTGCGCAGCGGCAGCCAGTCGCGCACGAAGGAACAGAACGATGCACTCGAAAAGCAAGGACCGGATCCGAAAGCTGGTCCATTTGGTTATCCGAATGCGCGCGATGCGGTCGAACCGGGTTGGGGAAACAAGTCGATCAGTTTGAAACTCTGTCGCAACGTCATCATTCGCGACGTCAGCATTCTGCATGGCGGCCATTTCGCGATACTCGCCACCGGCGTCGACAATCTCACCATCGACAACGTCAAGATCGACACTAACCGCGACGGCATTGACGTCGATGCGTGCAAAAACGTTCGTATCTCTAACTGTACGGTTAACTCGCCTTTCGACGACGGGATCTGCCCGAAGAGCTCTTTTGCACTCGGCTATGCGCGCGTCACGGAGAATGTGACCATCACCAACTGTCAGGTCAGCGGATACGACGAAGGAACTCTTTTGGACGGGACTTACAAGCGCGAGTTTCGCAACGCGAACGGGACATTCAGCCCGACCGGCCGGATCAAGTTCGGGACCGAATCGAATGGCGGCTTTAAGAACATCACCGTCTCGAATTGTGTTTTTGATTACTCGCGCGGGTTGGCGCTCGAAGCAGTTGACGGCGCGCTGCTCGAAGACGTCACGATCTCAAATATCACTATGCGCGACATCGCCAACTCGCCGATCTTCCTGCGACTCGGATCGCGCAACCGTGGTCCAAAGGAAACGACAAAGGTCGGCGCGATGCGTCGTGTGATTATCAGCGATGTCGTGGTCTATAACGCGGACACGAAGTACGCGTCGATCATCAGCGGTATACCGGGCTACATGATCGAAGACGTGCGGCTCAGCAACATTCGCGTTTACACGAAGGGCGGTGGAACAAAAGAGCAAGCCGCGCTCGAGCCGCCTGAGAGAGAGAATGTCTATCCGGAGCCGACCATGTTCGGCGATCTACCTGCTTATGGATTCTTCATCCGGCACGTCAAAGGTTTGCAGATGCGCGACGTCGAGGTGAGTTATCTGAGTCCTGATGTGCGTGCCGCCTTTGTCTTGAATGATGTTGCCGGCGCGGATCTGATTCATGTAAAAGCGCAACGCGAAACAGATGTGCCGGCAATGGTCTTGAAGAACGTTTCAGATTTCAGTCTGCAACAGAGTTGGCCGCTGCCGGATCAGCGCCTCGAACGCGTCGAGGCGCGAAGACTTCCTTAATCCACAGATTACGCAGATTATCGCGGCAGTTCGCTTTCGGTCACTAATTCGTTCTTCACGCTGAAGAGTCCAGGCACGCCACGAGCTCGAACGTAAGCGAGTTGTGCATCGCTCTTATTGGCGACCACGCCTTTCAGCGTCGCGTGTCCCCGATTGACGATGAGATGAATCGCGGGAACAGACTGAGTCGCATAACGAAATAGCGGTGAATTAAGGCCGTAGATTTGGCGGTACAGCGCGAGACGTAAACGATCGTCTGAAGGCGAAACCGGAAGCACCTCGATCCGGTTTACAACGCGCGGCACGCCGTCAACGTCTTTGATTCGACTTTCCGCATCCGATTTAGTCGTGGGTCGCACCACTTGCCCACGCAGCACGACAGTATTGTCCTGCTGAACTTCAAACTCCAGCCAATCGAAGACACCATAGTAAGGCAACGTTGCCAACTCGTGTCTGACTTCTCGAACGATACGCGCATTGACCTGGCTGCGGACAATTAGCGGTTGGCCCAAAACTATGAGGAGCACCAACAAAGGAATCGATCTTTTAAGTACCATTGCGCACATAACGACAAAAACCTCCACTCCTGATCTCTAGAAGCAAAAGTTTTCGCGTGTGTGATGCCTTTGTTGCTTTTGTTGTTTTTGTGCTTCTTTGTGGCTACCTTTACTGTCCGATCGGAGGATCGTTGACGCTTGCCGGCTGAGCGGAGTTGACGTGAATCGTGTTGGCGTCCGAGTCAACGTAAAAGTAGTTCTTACCAGTCGCGCTGGGCCCGGTCGGGACCTGCGGATCGGCATTGATCGTGTAACCCGGTTGTGACGAAGTCGACTTCGGGATGACCTTCATCGTGTAAACGTAGCCGTCAACCACTGGAGTCGTACCATCGAAACGACTGTCGAGCAGGTTCTCCTTGCGCATCTCTTCAAAGGTGCCAAATGCGTTGCGCTGGTGAGCGTTGTAATAGAGCATCTGCTGCTCGGCGATAGAGCGTAACGTCCTGATCGCAGCAGCTTCATTCGCCGATTTGATCGCCGTTCGATAGCCGACGACGCCGACGCCGATAAGTATGCCGATGATGGCGATAACGATCATCAGTTCGATGAGCGAAAAGCCACGCTGATTCTTCCTGCTATTATTGAGGTGTTTCATAAGCTCTCTCCCGGGCACTTACACGAGGCATTGAGTTTCGAGTTCCCGATTCTGCTCCGCTTGCCCATCCTCCGTACGCGCCTTAGTCTACTACAGGAGTGTGCGAACGTCACATTGCACGCGCAGCCAACTTTTCCGTGCTACACGTGCTCTTAGCATGTAGAATGCAGGCCAATTCATGCGGAATCTCGAGACAATCAGCAAAGGAAAGATAGCCACCACCAACGCCGTCGAGCAGGTCGAGCGGCTTCAGCAGGCTATCGAGACCGTGATCAAGGGCAAGCCCGAGGCGATCCGTCTGGCTATCGTAACCTTGATCGCCGGTGGACATTTGCTGGTGGAGGACGTTCCGGGCGTGGGTAAGACCACGCTGGCCCATGCGCTGGCTCGTTCACTCGGTTGCAGTTTTCAGCGTATCCAGTTCACCTCCGACTTGCTGCCATCCGACGTCATCGGACTTTCCGTTTACAACCAGCACAGTGGGTTATTTGAATGGAAACCGGGCCCGGTTTTTGCAAACGTTGTGCTGGCTGACGAGATCAACCGCACCACGCCAAAGACACAGTCTGCACTGCTCGAAGCGATGGCTGAGCGACAGGTGACTGTCGAAGGCGTGACGCACGATCTGCCGATGCCGTTTATTGTCCTGGCGACTCAAAACCCGATCGAGCATCACGGCACCTATCCGTTGCCGGAGTCGCAACTCGATCGCTTTATGTTGCGACTGCGGATCGGCTATCCAGCACCGGCTGACGAACAGATGATTCTGCGGGATCGCGAGTATGCAGATCCGCTCGACGATCTCGAGCCGGTGATGAGCGCGCCTGAAGTGCTGGAGCTACAGCAAGCGGTTGCCAGTGTCACTGTCGATGACGCGCTCGTGCAGTACCTGATGCGCATCGTGGCGGCGACGCGTGATTCTGAGATGCTCGATCTCGGCGTCAGTCCGCGAGGCACGCTGGCGCTGTTTCGTGCGGCGCAGGCTTTGGCTCTCGGCGAAGACCGGGCATATTGCATTCCTGACGACATCAAGCGGCTGGTGGTTCCAGTCTTTGCGCATCGCATTGTGGTGAGCTCGCGATTCTCGTCGTCACTCCGTCGCAGCGAAGAAGCAGAAGCCGTGTTGAATGAAATCCTGAAGACTGTCAGTGTCCCGCTTTGATCGAGTTTTGATTCCTCGAAGATCATCCCTGATACGTGCAATCCTCGGAACGTTACTCGTGCTCTCCGGACTTGCGGCCGCGCTCGTAACGGTTTTGGCACGTCGTGCGAACGAAGCCGGACTCGCAGGCGCAGCGGCGATCTTGTCGTTGCTGATTGCATTGCTGTTGACGATCTTTATCGTTCCGCCGCTCGCGCGTTCGGCGCGAGTTGAAGTGGCGAATCTCGACTTTCCGATTGAGCCGACGAGCGGCGGCGGCGTGTTTTTGGTGATCATCATCGTGGTGGGATTCGCTGCGTGGAACACTGGAAATAACCTGTTGTTTCTCGTCTTTTCACTTCTTTTTTCGACACTCTTCGTCGGTTGGATGGCAGCGCGAACTTCGCTGCGCGACCTGACAGTCTCGGCGCGTTTTCCC
>DATFHH010000052.1:0-26507 GCA_035248565.1 Pyrinomonadaceae bacterium
AAAGGAAGTCATCAACGAATGAAGTACAAGGAACAGTTCTCACGCAAAGGCGCAAAGCCGCAAAGTTTTTTCTTTGGTTTTCCTTTGCGCCTTTGCGCCTTTGCGCGAGAACGAACGCTTGCAATCGTAGTTTTAGGATTGCTTTTCTTATTGCCGTTGCTGCTTTCCGGTTGTGGCGGGACCTCCGCGGCTGAAGACAAATCAAAAATTCATGTCGGCATCGTGTTTGATATCGGCGGCAAGGACGACCGCTCATTCAACGCCGCTGCGTGGGAAGGTGTGAAACGTGCCGCAAAGGATCTTCCGATTGTCTTGCGCGACATCGAACCGGGCACTCCAAACGCGATCGAACCCGCCATGCGCGCCTTCGCAGAACGAAATTTCGATCTCATCATCGGCGTCGGCTTCGCACAGGCGCCGATCATGGAGCAGGTCGCAAAGGATTACCCGCATATTCAGTTCGCGATCATCGACGGCGTAAGCGAACTGCCGAACGTCGCATCGCTGGTCTTCAAAGAACATGAGGGTTCGTATCTCGTCGGCATACTCGCCGCGAAAACGTCTCGCACAGGCACGATCGGATTTCTCGGCGGCATGGACATCGGACTGATTCATCGTTTCGCGAAAGGCTACGAGGAAGGCGCGAAGTCAGTGAACCCAAATATTCGCGTGATTGAAAACTACGTTGGCGTGACTGACGGTGCATGGAACAATCCCGGCAAAGGCAAAGAGCTGTCGTTGGCCCAGATTGGTAAGGGCGCTGACGTGATCTTCACGGCGGCGGGCAACTCAGGTCTGGGCGCTTTTGATGCTGTCGAGCAGCAGGGAAAGCAGAACGGCCGCGCGACTCATTTCGTCATCGGTGTAGATTCAAATCAGAACATGGTCAAGCCGGGCTTTGTTCTCACGAGTATGGTCAAGCGTGTTGACAATGCCGTGTACGACATCGTTAAAGACGTCGTGAACCATCGCTTCTCACCAGGCCTGCACGTGTTTGGTCTAGACAAGGACGGCGTGGGCTATGCGATGGACGAGAACAACAAAGATCTGGTCTCTCCCGAAGCAATTCAGGAAGTGGAAGAGGCGAAGAAGAAGATCATCGCGGGAGAAATCAAGGTTACTGATGCTATCGGATCGTAATCCGCGTCATCCGCGTTCATCCGCGGCTTAAAACGATCGTCTGAATGCTCGAACTCCGACAAATCACAAAACGCTTTGGCGACGTACTCGCCAACGATCAAGTCAACATCGTCGTTAAGCCGGGAACGATCCATGCCATCGTCGGTGAGAATGGGGCAGGGAAGTCAACCGCGATGCGCATCGCCTACGGCTTTTACACAGCCGACAGCGGTGAGATCCTCGTCGACGGGCAGGTACGCGACATCAAATCACCTCACGACGCCATCGCACTCGGCATCGGCATGGTCCACCAGCACTTCATGCTGGTAGAGACGATGACAGTCGCTGAGAACATCGTGCTCGGCGCCGAACCGGGAAACAATCTCGCGCTCGATCTAAAAAGCGCTGCATCGCAGATCAGACAACTCTCCGAAGAGTTCAAACTGGCCGTCAACCCCAACGAACCAATCGAACACTTATCAGTGGGTCAGCAACAGCGCGTGGAACTGTTGAAAGCGCTCTACCGGCATGCGCGTCTGCTGATCCTGGACGAGCCCACTGCTGTTTTGACACCGCTGGAAGTAGAAGAGTTCTTTGCGATTCTGCGTCGCATGCGCGAGCAGGGCAAAACCGTCATTATCATCACTCACAAACTTTCCGAAGTGCTCGCGATCTCCGATGAAGTGACTGTGATGCGCGATGGCAAGGTCGTTGGCCGTGTACAAACGAAGGACACGAATGCCGCCGAGCTCGCGCGCTTGATGGTCGGCCGCGAAGTATTGCTGCGAGTCGAAAAACCCGAAGCGAAGGTGGGCCGGGCCGAACTGGAAATCAAAAATCTTTCCGTCACTAACATCAATGGAGCAAAGCGTGTTAACGACGTTTCATTCGAGGTTCGCAGTGGCGAGATAGTCGGTATTGCGGGAGTCGAAGGCAATGGCCAGACCGAGTTGATCGAAGCGCTTGCTGGGCTAACTGATCCGGCGCGAATCACCGGCGAGATCAACTTCGAAGGCAAGCGTCTCAACCAGATGGGCGCGCGAGTGCGCCGTGAGCTCGGCATCGCTCACATACCTGAAGACCGTCATCGACGCGGACTGTTGCTGGATTTTAGTCTCGCGGAGAATTCGATACTCGGCGTGCATTATCGTCCGCCGATTGCTGCTTTCGTCGACAACATTTTTCTTGACGAGAATGCGATCCAGCGCCGCGCGGGCGAGATCATTCAACGCTTTGACGTTCGTCCTCCCAATGCCGCGCTTCCGGCGCGTGCGCTTTCCGGTGGTAATCAACAGAAGCTGATCATTGGACGCGAGTATCACGTCAATCCGAAGTTATTGCTGGTGTCGCAGCCGACACGTGGCGTTGACATCGGTGCGATCGAGTTTATTCACCGGCAGTTGGTGAGTTTGCGCGACGATGGCTGCGCGATCCTGCTCGTGTCAGCCGAGCTTGAGGAAGTGACGAGTCTTTCCGATCGACTGCTGATTATTCACGAGGGACGAATTGCGGGTGAAGTTGATCCCAAGGTGGCGACTCTCGAGGAAATAGGATTGTTAATGACAAGAGGACACTAAAACCATCCGCAGATTACGCAGATAATCAAATGACCAAACTAGCGCGTGATCTTCTGTTCCCTCTAATCGCCGTGCTGGCGGCGTTTGTTGTTGGCGGCATTCTCATAATTCTCGTTGGCGACAATCCGATCGATGCATATCGTCTACTCCTCGGCAGCGCGCTCTCGTGGCCGGATGGCATCGGCTACACACTGTTTCACGCAACTCCACTGATCTTCACCGGTCTCGCGGTCCTCGTTGGGTTTCGTTGCGGCCTATTCAACATCGGCGCGGAAGGTCAACTCTACATCGCCGCATTCGCAACCGCGTGGGTGGGAATCACCTTCGCCAATTTAACTCCCTGGCTGCTCATTCCGTTCTGTTTCGCGGCCGCTATATTCACGGGCGCGTTTTGGGCCGCGATTCCAGGTGTGTTGAAAGCGAAGTTCGGATCGCACGAGGTTATCAACACGATCATGTTGAACTTCATCGCCGTCGCGCTCGTCAGTTACTTCACACAGTATCACTACAAAGTACCCGGCGATCCGATCATGGAAACTGCAACGATCGGCCAGGGCGCACACATCGCACGGTTCGGCAAGTTTGTTCCCGGATTTCCGGAACGCATTCCGCTAAACCTCGCGTTTCTGCTTGCACTGCTTTGCTGTCTGCTGGTGTATCTTTTTTTGTGGCGAACGAAGTGGGGCTACGAGATTCGCGCGACCGGCAGCAATCCTTTCGCTGCAGAATACGGCGGCATTTCGATTCGCAAACAGATCGTTCTCGCGATGGCTGTTTCAGGTGCGCTCGCGGGCATGGTCGGAATCAACGACGTGCTCGGCTATCGCTATCGATATTACGACGGCTTCTCTGACAACTACGGCTTTACCGGAATCGCAGTGGCGTTACTCGGACGGAATCATCCGGTCGGAGTGATCCTCGCTGCATTGCTGTTCGCAGCGTTGCAGCACGGCGGAATCTATGTCGATGGATTTTCCGAGCATGTGACCAAGGATATCGTGCAGGTATTGCAGGGCATCATCATTCTCTTTGTCGCAACAGAATCATTTTTCAAGTGGCTTCTCGGCAGACGACCTTCAATCACGCGTTTGAGAGCGTAAGTCTATGAGAGACATCTTCACTCTTTCACTCATTGCCTCGACTATTCGACTCGCGACTCCTTTAGTGCTTGCCGCACTCGGCGGCTTATTTTCAGAACGCTCCGGCGTGATCAATATCGCTCTCGAAGGAAAGATGCTTGCCGGCGCGTTCACTGCCGCTGCCGTGACCTACGCTGCCGACAAGAGCTTGCACATGGGTAACGCGAGCCCATGGCTGGGTTTGCTTGCGGGGATGATCGCGGGGCTTTTCATTGCCGCGATCTACGCTGTCAGTTGTATCAAGTTCAAAGCCGATCAGGTTGTGAGTGGAGCAGCAATCAACATCCTGATGCTTGGCATACCCGGATTTCTAAGTGGCGCTTTCTTTCTATCATCAGGTTCGACTCCGCAACTCCCGAAGGATCATCTGTTGCCACAGTCGCCAGTGATCATCGCCGTCACGGTCGCTTTACTCGTAGCCGCGATCTGGTACGTCGTTTACAAAACACCTTTTGGACTGCGACTGCGATCGGTCGGCGAGAATCCCGAGGCCGCAGATGCAGCCGGTGTGCGCGTCAGCGCGATCAGATACTCGGGCGTTTTGCTCGCCGGAGTCCTGGCCGGCATGGGCGGCGCTTATCTTTCAATCGGTCAGTCGTCGCTGTTTACGAGAAACATGACTGCCGGACGTGGTTTCATCGCGCTCGCAGCTTTGATCTTCGGAAAGTGGCGGCCCGTGCAAACGTTGTTGGCGTGTTTATTATTTGGCTTTACGGAAGCGGTTTCGATTCAGATGCAGGGCGCGGTAAAGTTACCTTCGGGGGAAGACATTCCGGTACAGTTTATTCAAATGGTCCCGTACGTCTTGACCATCGTGGTGCTGGCGGGCTTTATTGGATCGTCGCGGCCGCCGCGAGCTTTGGGAATCCCCTATCAGAAGGAGAAATAAACAAGGGGTGTCGAAAATGGTTGAGCGAATGGCGAGCACAAGTATTTACGAACGCGCCGAACATGCCACACGCATTATCAGGGCACGAACAAACGTAGAGCCGCGCATCGCAGTTGTACTTGGCAGTGGACTCGGCGGATTTGCCGACGACTTCGAGGAGCCGGTCGCGATTCCGTACGAAGACATTCCGGGATTCGTGCGGTCGACGGCTGAAGGTCACGCCGGTCGCCTCGTCATCGGGAAGATTGATAACGTGCCTCTTTTGGCGATGCAGGGCCGCGTGCATTACTACGAAGGTTATTCGCTTGAAGAGGTCACGTTTCCGGTCCGCACTTTCAAACTGCTCGGCATCAAGACGTTGATTCTGACGAACGCTGCGGGTGGAATTAACGTCGAGCTGACGCAGGGCGCGTTGATGGTGATCAGCGATCACGTTAACCTGATGGGCGCTAATCCGCTGCGTGGACCAAACGACGAACGGTTTGGACCACGATTTCCTGATATGTCGGCGGTGTATTCGCATGAATTGCAGGAATTGGTTGTCGACGAGGCGAAAGCAATCGGCGTTGAGGTGCGTCGTGGGATCTACGGTGCGTTGTCTGGGCCAAGTTATGAAACACCGGCGGAGATTCATCTGTTGCGAAGTCTCGGAGCAGATGCGGTGGGGATGAGCACAGTGCCGGAAGCGATCGTCGCACGACATATGGGTCTCGAGGTGCTCGGGATTTCATGCATCACGAACATGGCGGCTGGAATTAGCGACGAGCCGATCAACCACGAGGAAGTGATGGCAACGGGTGAGCAAGTGCGCGGGACGTTTACGGAGTTGTTGGGGAGAGTGGTGAGTCGCATTCACAGTCGAGTTTGATCTCCGTGGCTCTGTGTCTCCGTGTTAGCAAGTCACCACAGAGACACAGAGACACGGAGGAAGTCTAAGGTACATGTGAGCATGATAATTGGCATCTCGGGCGGTACGGGTTCAGGCAAAACGACCGTTGCAAATCGCATCCTCGAGTCAGTCAGCGCCAGCGAAGTAGTTTTTATTCAACAAGACTCCTACTACCGAAACCTCACCGATCTGCCGCTCGATTACCGCGGTCTTGCGAACTTCGATCATCCGGATGCGATCGACAATGAATTACTCGTCAACCATATTCGACGACTTCGATCCGGTGAAGCCATCGAGCTACCGCTCTACGATTTCAGAACGCACAGTCGTTTAACTGAAACTCGTTCCGTGCAGCCGAAGCCAATCGTCATCGTCGAAGGTATTCTAATTTTTGCCGATCCGCGTTTACTCGAGCAGATGGACATCAAAGTGTTTGTCGATACGCCTGACGACATTCGCTTCATTCGCCGCCTGCGCCGCGACCTCGCCGAGCGTGGCCGCACAGTCGAGTCAGTGATCGAACAATACCTGGCGACAGTCAGGCCCATGCACATGCAGTTTGTCGAGCCGTCTAAACGGCACGCCGACGTAATCATTCCCGAGGGTGGTCATAATCTCGTAAGTATCGATCTGTTGAGCGGAAAAATTCGCGAGAGGCTGGCCAGTGCTTTATCAATTGTTGGAGGTCAACTTTGAGCGAAGATTTAGAGCCGTTGATTGAAGCGGCGAAACACGCGCGTCTGCAATCGGTCGCGCCATTTTCCAATTTTCTTGTCGGCGCGGCGGTCAAAACAGCAAGCGGCAAGGTTTACACCGGATGCAACGTTGAGAGCGCGAGTTATGGTCTGACAGTTTGCGCTGAACGCGTTGCGATCTGGAAAGCTTTGTCAGAGGGCGAGCGACAGTTCACAGCGTTGGCGGTTGTTGCTGACACTGAAACACTGACGCCACCGTGCGGCACTTGCCGACAGATCATTTGGGAGTTTGCGAAGGGTGCGACGATCGTTTTTGCGAATCTCAGCGGTCAGAGCGAAACGTTTCACATCGCCGATCTATTGCCTCGCGCGTTCGACGCGCGTTTCTTGAAAAAATCCGTCTAAAATCCGTGTTCATCTGTGGCTAATATGCGAAAGTGTTTGTTGATCTTACTGGTAATGACGATGCTCACTACTCCAATCTCAGACGCCGCCCAAACACGCAGGCAGCGCGCTGAGTCAGTCGATCTGCTCGTTCTCGGTGGCACGATCGTCACGATGGACCAGCGACGACGCATCATCGATGATGGTGGCATTGCAGTCTCGAAAGGTCGAATCGTAGCCATCGGTACGCGCGCGGAGATCGAACGCGGCTTCACGGCGCGCCAAAGAGTCAATGCAACCGCCAAAGTGATCACGCCGGGCTTGATCAACGGTCACACGCACGTGCCGATGGTCCTGTTTCGCGGTCTCGCGGACGATCTCGACCTCCAGGACTGGCTCACGAAATACATTTTCCCCGCCGAGGCCAAAAACGTTACCGAAGAATTTGTGCGTGTTGGCGCTCGACTCGGATTGGCGGAGATGATTCGTGGTGGCACCACGACTTACTGCGACATGTACTACTTCGAAGACGCGATCGCCGACGAAACTGCGAAAGCGGGCGTTCGCGGCGTGCTGGGCGAAACGATCATCGATTTTCCTGTCGCAGACAACAAGACGAATGCCGAGGGCATGGCCTACGTCGAGAAGTTTGTTAATCACTGGAAGGGTCATGAGCTAATCATTCCGGCCATCGCGCCGCATGCGCCCTACACAGTTTCGGAAGAACATCTCAAAGCGGCGCGCGCATTTTCCGACCGCACTGGCGTGCCGATCGTCACACATATTTCAGAGACGAAGCGCGAGGTTGAGGACAGCGTGAGAGCCAAAGGCGCGAGTCCTGTCGCATATCTCGACCGCATCGGTTTTCTGAACGATCGTGTGATCGCAGCGCACATGGTCTGGCCACAGGGAACTGACCTCGAGATCCTGAAGCGACGTGGTGTTGGCGTGGTTCACAATCCGCAGTCGAACATGAAACTCGCTGCGGGTGTGGCGCCCGTTCCGAAGATGCTGGCCGAGAATCTGTTAGTCGGCCTCGGCACAGACGGCGCGGCCTCGAACAACGACTTGAACATGTGGGAAGAGATGGATACGGTAGCGAAGCTGCACAAAGTGTTCACTGGAGATCCGAAAGTGATCTCCGCGGAGCAGGCGTTTGAGTTGGCGACGATTCGCGGCGCGCAGGCGTTACATCTCGAGAAAGAGATCGGCTCTCTCGAAACAGGCAAACGCGCGGATCTGTTGGTCGTCGATCGCGACACGCTGAATCAGATACCGCTCTACAACGTCTATTCAGATCTGGTCTACGCAACGAAAGCTGCGGACGTCGAGACGGTGATCATCAACGGGCGTGTGGTGATGCGTAACCGGCGTCTGTTAACACTCAACGAGACAACAGTAAAAAAAGACGCGCGCGTCTTCCGCGACCGCATTATCCGGAGTCTCGGACGGTCCACCTCGCAGCAATAGCCACAAAAAAGGCGCAAAAAGCGTTATACTCCTCATGCAAAACCGAAACTCGGTCCGCTCTGATATCGCCTCGCACGCTATTTTGCCCCGGAAAGGGACCGTTCATGAAGAAGGTATTTGTTAGTTACAGCCGGAACAATCTCGACGTAATCACGCAATTAGTAAAGGACCTGCAAGCGGTTGGGACGAATACCTGGCACGACCAAACGCTGACAGGCGGCCAGCGCTGGTGGGACAACATCCTCGCGAATATTCGCGACTGTGACATTTTCGTCTTTGCTCTTTCACCGGAATCATGGGAATCGGAGGCTTGCCGAAGCGAACTGGGCTACGTGGTGCAACTCGGAAAACCGATTCTTCCCGTGCTGGTTGCGGACGGCATCAATCTCAATCTCTTAGCTGCTCCACTGAATGAGATCCAAGTCACCGATTATCGCTTGCGTGACAAGGAAGCGGCCTTCGCACTGATCAGGGCGCTCAATGGTGTGTCCGCGGCTCCGCCTTTACCCGATCCTCTTCCGGCTACGCCACCAGTTCCGATTTCTTATTTAGGTACTCTCAAGGAGCGCATCGACGCCAGTGGAACATTGGGCGCGCAGGAGCAAAGTCTGCTGTTTTTAGAACTTGAAGATGCGATTGACGAAGGGCGTTCTCCAACTGAGATCCGCGAGTTGTTGTTGAGCCTAAAGCGACGCGACGATCTGTTGGCGAGAGTCGCGACAAAGGTCGACGCGGCATTGAAGGAGCTTGATGAAAAGACCGCTCTCCAGCTTCGCAAGCACGACGCGCAGCAACGCGTCGATTGGAGCTCTGCGGGACTGAACAGACCCGAGGTCAATACTGTCGTTGCGGCGCCCAGCCTGTGTCCGCGATGTCAGATCCAGGTCGACCCGGAATCACTGTTTTGCCAAAGGTGTGGTGCGCCGCTGAAGGGCGCGCGCGTGCCCGCCGGTGCCCCTGCCACGCCAAATTCCACTGGAGGCAATGATATCCAGAAGATTCCTGGTTCGACGACTCGACGGTACGTTTGCGAGGAAGCCAACACTCTGCGACTGCTACACGATCTTAAATCATGGCTCGACTCGGAGGGGTTTGATACGCAACAAGTGAATGCGGACGATGAAAGTCTGCTATTGCAGATAAAAAAGCGTGGTGCATGGCGTGATTACGTAGGTATGAGTACGACTCTCAATATCTTGTTTCATCAATCTACTGACACGCTTACAGTTGAGATCGGCGCCGGCAAGTGGGTGGACAAAGCCGCTGCCGGCACAGTGAGCCTGTTTGTCTTATGGCCTCTGGCGATTACCGCCGGAATGGGAGCGTGGGAACAGATGAAGCTGCCTGACAAGATTTTCGATTTTATCGGCGCCCGCCTGGCATGCCGATAGAAGGTAGTGGGACAGTTTGCCAACAGTAGCGAACGCCGGAGGCGTTCGCTAATTCCAGACCAGGGTTGGAGCGTGAGCGAAAATCCTGGGTAACATAACCCCAAGCAATGAAACTCTGAAAGAGTTCGCCAATTGCCGAACGCTTTCAGCGTTTGACTATCTTCGATTCTATCCCCAGGATTGTCGCTGCGCTCCAATCCCTGGGCTGGAATTAGCGAACGCCTTCGGCGTAGTTGTCCTGTCAAACCGTACCACTACTCGATAGAAACGGATTTGTGCCATTTGTGTCTTTTTGTGGCATAATGGTTTCGACAAATTGATACCAACCGTAAGCGAGCATTACGCTCGCTTACGTGTTTTAGGAGTCACGGTTTGAGTTCTTTCTCGTTTCGCCCCTTCATTCATGGAGTCCTCCCGACAGTTTTAATTCTAATCACAACCGCTTTGGCGGCAGGCCAGTCGACTGGCCCGGCCGAAGATCCGGCAGCAGTCAATCCCGTTCTAAGTAAAATTGAACGTGCACGCGCACTCGCCGCGGTGCATCAGCTTCAGGCCGCGGCCACCGAACTCGAAAACGTTCGGGCTTCTGCCAACGACGTCGCATTGCGCAACGTGACGACCTTGATGCTCCTCGGTATTTATCTCGAAGAAGGAAACTACGGACGTTCACAGGCGCTACTGGATGAAACATTTCAACAACGTGCGTCGCAGAAAGACGAGTCGATTCGCACTTATTTCGCTGCGGCCGGACAAACGATCAATGGCGTTCGTTCACATCTCGCGCGTTATCGCAGCTACGGCATTAATCCGAGCGACACGGGTTTGCCCGTAGAAGCTAACACTGACCTCGACCGTGTTCGCGGATTGCTGGAACATGTAGTCGCGCAGGCGAATGAGATCTCCAAAGAAGCAGGACGAACTTACGATGCGCTGGCTTTGCAGGAGGACGTGCTTGGCCTTCGTTTGTCACTCGCGCGAGACGACGACGATCGCGCCAAGTGGCAGACGGAGTATCTGATGGCGCGTGAGAAAATGGCGTCGTCGCAGAGTCAAGCTCCCTCACTTGGCCGCTCGCCGGCACTCGCTGCCGTTACCAGCAGAATTCCAAATCCTTTCACGACCGCGCCGGCCACAAAGGCAACCGGAAACACCGATTCGACGCCGGCAGGAACCGCGCCTGCGCCAACGACATCAAGCACGTCCGGTCCCGAACCGCAACTGATCAGCACGGGCCCACTCACCGGCCGTGAAACCAAACGCGTAACTCCGGTTTATCCGGCGCAAGCCAAAGTGCACAACGTGACAGGCACGGTGCGTGTCTTTGCAATCGTCGATGAGAACGGAAAAATTTGGGTGACGAACTCCGAAGGGCCACTGTTGTTGCGGCAGGCTGCGGAGGAAGCTGCTCGCGCCTGGGTCTTCCCGCCGTCGGTCGCTAACGGCAAGCCTGTCCGTCTTGCCGGCTATCTCGATTTCGACTTCAAACTTTAGCCACGGATTTCGCGGATGAACGCGGATCAGCACCCATCCGTGCCCAATCTTGACTTAAAAGTAAGGTTTCGCTTAAGATGCCTTAGGTTAATAGTTTAGCTGCGGCTATGAAGATCTCAGCACAAGAAGAATACGGCCTTCGCTGCTTGCTGCAACTCGCCCGCGCCGAGACAGTCGGCGAGTCGTTGACGCTTTCACAGCTCGCCCGGCTTGAAGGAATCTCGACTGCCAACGCGGGCAAGTTGATGTGGATTTTGAGCAAGGCCCGACTGGTTCAATCGACACGCGGCATTAAAGGCGGTTACTCGCTCGTGCGGCCTGCGTCCGAAATCCGCTTGAACCAGGTGATACGAGTGCTCGAGGGTGAGCCGGCCGAGTCGCACTGCAAGAGTTATGCAGGCGTGCTCGACGCGTGCGTTCACACCGGTGACTGCGGCATTCGACCGGTGATCGTTGAGTTACATCAGATTGTCGACAACGCGCTCGCCGACATCACGCTGTCGCAGTTGTTGGGAACGGAAGCGAATGTCGACGCGGTGTTGCACCAAATTCAAAGTATCAAGCCGAGGATGACAAGTTAGAAGGAACTGATGAGTACAGCAGAACT
This sequence comes from Pyrinomonadaceae bacterium, assembly GCA_035248565.1. Classification (GTDB taxonomy): domain Bacteria; phylum Acidobacteriota; class Blastocatellia; order Pyrinomonadales; family Pyrinomonadaceae; genus PSRF01. The sequence continues at coordinate 11,652 of DATFHH010000052.1, forward strand.
TTTAAGCAAGCAGGAATACAAGTACGGCTTCGTCACCGACATCGAGTCGGATGTAATCCCGCGCGGGTTAACGGAAGACACGATCCGCTTGATCGTGGAGAAGAAGAACGAGCCCGACTGGATGCTGGAATTTCGTCTGAAAGCCTTTCGCCATTGGTTGACGATGACCGAGCCGCGACATTGGCCCAACATCAAGTTTCCGAAGATCGACTACCAGGACATCATCTATTACAGCGCGCCGAAACAGAAACCAACAAAGGCGAGCCTCGACGAAGTCGATCCAGAGTTGCTTCGCACGTTTGAGAAACTCGGCATTCCGTTGCAGGAACAGAAGCAGTTGGCAGGTGTTGCTGTCGATGCCGTTTTCGATTCAGTGTCGGTGGCGACGACCTACAAAGAAAAGCTGAAAAAGCACGGGGTGATCTTCTGCTCGTTCACGGAGGCGATCAGAGACTATCCGGAACTGGTCAAGAAGTACCTCGGGTCTGTCGTGCCGACAAACGACAACTTCTTCGCGGCGCTGAACAGCGCGGTCTTCTCGGATGGAAGTTTCTGTTTCATTCCGAAGGGCGTTCGCTGTCCGATGGAATTGTCAACTTACTTCCGCATCAATAACGCAGAGTCAGGACAGTTTGAACGAACGCTGATCGTAGCAGAGGAAGGATCTTACGTCTCGTATCTCGAGGGTTGCACGGCGCCGAAGTTTGACCGAAATCAGCTTCACGCTGCGGTAGTCGAGCTCGTCGCGCTCGACGATGCGCAGATCAAATACTCGACGGTCCAAAATTGGTACGCCGGTGATGAAGAAGGACGCGGCGGCATCTACAATTTCGTCACGAAGCGTGGCAAATGCGCCGGAAGAAATTCGAAGATCTCGTGGACGCAGGTGGAGACCGGCTCCGCGATTACCTGGAAGTATCCATCGTGCATTCTCGTGGGCGACAACTCGATTGGTGAGTTCTATTCAGTCGCGCTGACCAATCACGCGCAGCAGGCCGACACCGGCACGAAGATGATTCACCTTGGCAAGAACACTCGTTCAACGATCATCTCGAAGGGCATCGCCGCGGGTAAGTCAAACAACAGCTATCGCGGAATGGTGAAAGTGATGCCGAAGGCCGAGGGTGCGCGCAACTACACGCAATGCGATTCGATGTTGATCGGATCGACCTGCGGAGCGAACACCTTCCCGTACATCGAGGTGATGAACAACAGTTCGAGCGTCGAGCACGAAGCGTCGACTTCGAAGATCAGTGAGGAACAACTCTTCTATTTGCAGCAGCGCGGTATTTCGCAGGAAGACGCGGTGTCGCTGATCATCAACGGTTTTTGTAAGGACGTTTTTCTACAGTTGCCGATGGAGTTTGCGGTTGAAGCACAGAGGCTGCTGGGGTTGAAGCTCGAGGGAAGTGTCGGATAAAACCATCCACAGATTACGCAGATGTTAGAGATTAAAAATTTACATGCAGCGATTGATGGCAAGGAAATTCTCAAGGGCATCAATCTAAAAGTTAACAAAGGCGAGATTCACGCCATCATGGGACCAAACGGTTCCGGGAAATCGACACTCGCGAAGGTGCTCGCCGGTCATCCGCAGTATGAAGTCACTGCGGGCGAGATCCTTTACCAGGGACGTAACCTGCTCGACCTGTCGCCGGACGAGCGTGCGCGCGAAGGCGTTTTCATGGCGTTTCAGTATCCGATCGAAGTGCCGGGCGTCTCGAATGCTCAGTTTCTGCGTTTGGCTTACAACGAAAAGCAGAAACACCTTGGCGAAGAGGAGCTCGATCCACTCGAATTCAAAGACTTGTTGAAGCAGCGCGCGAAAGTGGTCGAGATGGAGGCCAGCTTCATGACCCGTTCGGTCAATGAGGGATTCTCGGGCGGTGAAAAGAAGCGCAACGAGATCCTGCAAATGGCGGTGCTCCAACCCAAGCTCGCTATTCTCGACGAAACGGATTCGGGTCTCGACATTGACGCGCTGCGCGTCGTCGCCAACGGAGTCAATCAACTGTTGACGCCAGATAACGCAATCATTGTCGTCACACACTACCAGCGGCTTTTGAATTACATCGTCCCTGATTTCGTGCACGTGCTTGCGGGCGGACGAATCGCTCGCGAAGGCGGCAAGGAATTGGCGCTCGAACTCGAGTCGAAAGGCTACGACTGGATCACCACGCCTGAAAAGAACGGAAAAGGATCCGTTGCGCCGGCGAATTAGGGATGGTTACCGAACTCGTTAAATCAGAAAACAACTATCAAACTGCCTTTCGCACGCTGCGTGAACTCTCGCCTAGCGTGCCGTGGCTCGAACTCGTGCGCAACAGCGCGATGGACCGTTTTGAACAGTTAGGTTTCCCCACGGTCAGGGAAGAGGACTGGAAATACACAAACCTCGCGCCGCTTGCGAAAGAGAGTTTTGTGCCGGCAATCAGTGGTGGTGAGATCGCGGTTGCTGACGTGAGTCGCTTTGCATTTCGCGAGACCGCGGGCGCACATCTCGTGGTCGTCAATGGTTTTTTGCGCGATGACTTGTCGGTAAGAACTGCGCTCGACAAAGTTGTGGCAATCGATCTTCTTAGTGCTGCTGTTGACGCGCGATACAACAAGATCGTGCGCAAGTATCTCGCGCGTAACGCCGGTTATCACAACAACGGCTTGACGGCCCTGAACACGGCCTTTGTGCAGTCGGGCGTGTTTGTTTGGATTCCGAAGGATGTGAAACTCGAAACGCCGATTCAGATCACGTACGTGACTGATGCTGAGTACAGCGCGAGTTTTCCAAGGCTGCTCGTCATCTCTGAGGACAATAGTTCCGCGACGGTAATCGAGAATTTTGTTTCGATAAACGATGAAAAGTATTTCACTAACGCTGTTGCCGAAATCGTCGTCAAGGATGGCGCACGGCTCGAGCACTATCGTTTACAACGCGAAAGCAACAACGCGTTTCACGTTACAACGACCTCAGCCGAACTCTGGCGTTCGAGTCGTTACGATACGACCTCGATCAACTTTGGCGGACTACTTTCGCGTCACGATATCTCAGTGGTTTTGGACCACGAAGGCTCGGAGACTTCAGTCGACGGACTTTACCTGGTCGGTTCGCACCAGCACAGCGACACGCATTCCGTGATCGATCACAAACGGCCACATTGCACCAGTCGCCAGTTATACAAAGGAATTATCGACGGCAATGGCCGCGCAGTTTTCAACGGCAAAATATTCGTTCGTGAAGGCGCGCAGAAGACTGATGCGATGCAAACGAACAAGAACCTGTTGCTGTCGGAGAGAGCGCACGTCGATACGAAGCCGCAGTTGGAGATCTATGCAGACGATGTGAAATGCGCGCACGGTGCGGCGGTCGGGCAGATCGATCCGGAGGAACTGTTTTATCTGGAGACGCGCGGGATTGGTCCGGAGCTCAGTCGCAAATTGCTAACTTACGGTTTTGCTGAAGAAGTAGTTGAGAAGATCAGGATCGAGTCGATCAGAGCTCAACTTGATCAGACGGTGGCAGTATCCACAGATTACACAGATTACGCAGATGATAACGGAAACGTTAATAGGCTGGGACGTTGAGCGCATTCGCGCGGATTTCCCGGTCCTGCAACAAACGATTAATGGCAAGCCGCTGATTTATCTCGACAACTCCGCCTCGTCTCAGGTGCCTCAAGTCGTCATCGATCGCGGCAGCATCTATCTCGAACAAGAACATTCAAACATCCATCGCGGCGTTCACTATCTGAGCCAGAAGGCCACGACGGCCTACGAAGGCGCGCGGGAAAAAGTGAAGCGCTTTATCAACGCGCGCGACGTGCGCGAATGCATCTTTGTGCGCGGTGCAACCGAAGGCATCAATCTCGTGATGCACGGCTATGGTCGCAAGTTCATCGGCGCGGGCGACGAGATCATCATCTCGGCGATGGAGCATCACGCCAACATCGTCCCGTGGCAAATGCTATGTGAAGAAAAAGGTGCACGCCTGCGCGTGATTCCGATGAACGACGCCGGCGAGTTGCTGCTCGATGAATACGATGGACTGCTGAACGAACGAACCAGGTTGGTTGCAGTGATGCACGTCTCGAACGCGCTCGGCACGATCAATCCGGTTAAGGAGATGATCGCACAAGCCCACAAGTATGGCGTGCCGGTACTCATCGACGGCGCTCAGGCGGCGCCGCATATGCCCGTCGACGTACAGGATCTCGATTGTGACTTTTACGCGTTTTCCGGACACAAAATGTACGCGCCAACGGGAAGCGGCATCGTTTACGGGAAGCTCGAATTACTCGAGCAGATGAATCCGTTTCAAGGTGGCGGCGATATGATCAAGACCGTTACGTTTGAGAAGACCACCTATGCAGATCCGCCAAACAGGTTTGAAGCAGGCACGCCCGCAATCGCGTCGCAGATCGGTCTCGGCGCGGCAATCGACTACTTGAACAGTATTGGCCGAGAACAAGCGGCGGTTTACGAAGCAGAGTTGCTCCGTTATGCCACTGAGCGCGTTTCAGCAATTGAAGGCGTGCGGATTATCGGGACGGCGAGAAACAAAGCGAGTGTGCTTTCGTTTGTGATCGACGACGTCCATCCGCACGATATCGGCACGATCCTGGACCAGGAAGGAATTGCGGTTCGCGCCGGTCACCACTGCGCGCAACCAGTTATGCAAAGGTTCAACGTGCCGGCGACTGCACGCGCGTCGTTTGCTTTCTACAATACGAAAGAAGAGATCGACGTGCTCGCGCGCACGATTGAACGGGTTATCGAGATATTTAGTTGATCTATGTCGGAGTTAAGCGAACTTTACCAGCAGGTTATCCTGGACCATAACAAGAAGCCCCGAAACTTTCATAAGCTCGAGGCGCCCAGTCACACAGCCGAAGGTTACAATCCGCTCTGTGGCGATCACCTGACTATCTATCTGAATATCGCTGACGACCTGGTGAAAGATGTCGGATTCGAAGGCTCAGGCTGCGCGATCTCAAAGGCGTCGGCGAGCATGATGACTCAAGCGGTGAAAGGCAAGAGCAAGAAAGAGGCTGAGAACTTGTTTCAGGAGTTTCACTCGATGGTCACGGGCGAGCTCAACGAGGAAATAGAAGAGAACAGTCTTGGCAATTTAAAGATCTTCGCCGGCGTTCGCGAGTTTCCCGTGCGCGTTAAATGCGCAACCCTGCCGTGGCACACACTACACGCCGCGCTCAATAAGCAAGACCAGATTTCTACGGAATAATCCGCGTCCATCCGCGTTCATCTGCGGCTTAAGTCAGGACCGAGAACGAGCAACCCCACACAGATTCAATCGAGCCGAATGGTTGAACCTGTATAGCCCTCGTTCCCGGTCCTGACTTACGGCGTAACATTGAGTTCCGCCGTAGTCGTACCTACAAGAACACCACCGACATACGTCTCCAATGTCAGCCTGTACAAGCCGGTGCACGCATCTTTCGGAACGTGGAATTGCGCGTTCGCATTCCGCTCCGCTCCCGCGTTGATCTGGAATGGGCCAACGCTGTCGATCACCGCACTATCGCACGGGCCTGCATATCTCACCACAAACGAAACACTCAACCGTTCGCTGCTCGTGTTGCTGTAGTCGATGTCGATCTTCGCCATCTTGCCGCGCTTCACTGTCGACGGCGACACGCTGAGCGAGAACATCAAGCTGCCGCGATTCACCGTGAACGTCGTGGTCGTGGTGCTGGTGTTGCCAACTGCGTCCGTAGCCGTAATCGTGATCGTATGCGTTCCGATTCCGACGACCGTGCCTGCAACCGGATTCTGAGTCACTGTGACTGGACCACAGTTGTCACTCGCGATCGTCGCTGCAACGATATCGGGAATGGTTGCTTGCCCACTACCGTTCGAGTTCACGCTCGTCGGCGGCGGAGCAGTTAGTGTCGGGGCTGTGTTATCGATTACTGTGACCGTCTGCGTCGCGGTTGAGGAATTGCCAGCGCCGTCAGTCGCAATGTAGGTGATCGTCGTCGTGCCCACCGGGAAGATGTTTCCGACCGGGACACCACTTCGATCGATACTCACGTTGCCGGCATTATCACTCGCGGTTGCGCCGCCTAATTGCACCTCAGTAACCATGGTCCCACATGATGTTGCATCAAGACCGGTGTTAACCGTCACATTTGCCGGCGCGTTGACTGCGGGCGCCACAGTATCGTTCACGGTGATCGAGACAGTCGCTGCCGCGCTGGTTAGCGGTGATGCAGTATCGTCGCCCGTATCTCGCACTGTGAATTCAAAACTATCAGCGCCGCTGTAATTTGCGTTTGGCGTGTAAGTAAGGTTTGCGCCTGTGCCTGACAAACTTCCGTGCGCTGGATTGACCGTCACCTCAAACACGAGATTTTCCGGTGCTGTTTCGAGATCGCTGCCGGTGAGAGTTATCGTGACGGGCGTATTGCTGTCGGTCGTTACTGACTGGCTATTTGCCGCCGGCGCATCGTTCACCGGATCGACAGTGATACTTACTGTCGACGTGTTCGAGTCGTGGCTGCCATCGTTCACCCTGAAGGTAAAACTATCTGCGCCGTGGAAGTTCGCGGCAGGCGTGTAGGTGAAAGTTGGTCCACTTCCTGACAACACGCCGTTCGCGGGCGCGCTCACAATCGTGTAAGTAAACGCCGGATTTTGCAGCCCACTCACTGCATTCAGAGTAATATCGGCCGGAACATCCTCCGCGGTGCTCGCAAATTGATTGTCGGTTCCCGGAGGATTGTTGCCGTCGACACCGGCTTCGATCGAGTTCTCAACAATGTCGGGAACGTTAGCGAAGAAGTCATAACCGGTGAGTGCCTCCACTGCATCGACATTGGTGAGGTAAGTATGCCAATCGCTGTTGATGCCGTTTTGATTCGGCATGATCACAGCGATGGTCCTCGTCGCGGCGTTCACGCGCGAGATGTCGTCGTCGCCGCGCGGAATAATTAGCGCCACCTTCCACGTGTAAGCAGGAACAGTTACGTGACCATTGGCGATCGTCGTTGCCGGACCATTGTCGCCAGAACCTCCGACACCCGCTGGACCAGCGACGACATAAATCTCGTTGGTCGATAACTGCGAGCGCAGGTAGCTCTCGAGATCGGCCCACGGACCCTGATTGTTGTTTGGCGCCTGCGGCACCATGTTCGACATCAGGAATGTTTCCTGGTTGAGAGGTATCGTCGCCGAATTGTCGCGGTCCGCGTTTGGTGTCATGTGACCGCGATCAAAGCCCGACGCAAAATAATCGGTCGACTGCACGCGATACCAATCAGGCGAGACCGCAGGATCCGCACGGAAAGTGTCGGTGCGCGAGAGGCTTCCGGTCCACTCGGTTTCCAGGTGCCAACTGACCCAATTCGGCGTGCCCTTGTCGCGGTTGTACGAGAGCGCGAATGAAGGCTTCTCCATCAGATAATTGTTCGCCTGCTGTGGATCGGCGACCGCGTTGGATGGATTACCCATCGTCAGATGAACACCGGGCGGTTCTGGCGCAGGCGCACCCGCCGCTACAACTGTGAAGGTCCACGAGTAATCGGCAAAGAGCGTGTCTGTGTTAGGTGAACTATCGTCGAGGTCCTGATCGTGCACATTCGCGTGCGAGATCGTCACGGTGCACTGCTCGCCAAACTGGAAGCTGGTGTTTGGCGTAATGTGATAACCCTTCGCGCCGTTGTAAGAAGCTACTGTCGCGCTGTTGTGCTGGCCGGAGTTGGTGCAAGTGATGTCGAACCAGTTGCCGACAACATCTACAGGCTCACTGAAATCCACAGTCACAGTGGTGTCGTAAGGCGCGTTGAAACCGTCGTCGATGGGTTCTGTGCCGGCGACCCATGGACCAAGCTCGACGATTGGTGCACTGCGTCTTGGACTCGGCGCAGCGGTTTGAAAGTCGGCGCCGTTTTGATTCGTATCCTGCGCGCCGTTGAGTTTTCTGAACAAGGCACTGGTATTGCTCGGCGCCGCCGCGCGTGCTCCGCCTTCGAAACAACTTGCGCTCGAACCGTAGCCAACGAAGTCGACGATGTCGGGATCGCTGCCGTTCGGACAACTGCCGCTGAGCGAGATCGAATTGCTCACCAATGCGACCTTGCCGGTCGTGGCGCTCATGTTGATATCGCCCGAAATGTTTGCCGCAGGCAGTGGCGAACCATTCGCGCCGCCTGACGCCAGTGCGACGAGGAAATACTCACCGGGAGCGATCGTGCCGCCGAGCGGTTGTTTGTTGGTCCAACTCGTGCCGGTAGCTGAAGCGTATTGCAGCGACCATCCGGCGAGATTGAACGAGACTCCGGTCGGGTTGTAGATCTCGACGTAATCGTTTGTCAGGGTCGCGCCTGAATTACCGCCACCACCGTAAAGCTGACTAATCACGAGGTGGTCCACCGGCGGAGGTGGTTGCTGTACGGTAAGAATGATCGAGCCATTGCCCGAACGTGACTGACTATCGCTGATGGTAAACGGAAGTGACTTCGCGCCCGCAGTTGTATTGAGCGCAACCGTCGTTGTGTAAGTGAAGACATTGTCGCCTGCGACCGTATCGCCCCCGCTGAGACCATCGTCAAAGAACTGCTGGCTCGCCGAGCCACCAATCGACGACAGATCCGCGCTGACTGACAAACCCGTGCTCGCCGGATTTGTGCCGGGCGTAACCGTGATGGTCAAAGTCGAAGTCTCACCGGGTAAAACTGAATTTGGGTTCGCTGCGCCCACGCCGCTCGGATTAGTCGAAACGGCTGCGCCGATTCCTAGAACCGAGACGTTGTCGATTGCCAGAGCTTGAGCGTTCGTCGTCGTTGTGCCGGAGACGACCGAATAGTTCCACGCGAGATAGACATTCGAACCATTTGGAACAGAAACGTTTACGGTTTTGTTAGTGACTGAGACAGTAGCGCCGGGAGCTGTCGCGAAGCCACTATTGTCTGCGTCAGGCGCGAAACTGGTGAAGAAGTCTGGTCCGGCATTGGTCCATGCCAGACCGTCGAGCGAGTAAAAGAGTTGATAGCGAAAGCCTGCCGGGTTTGAACCGTTACGATATTTTTCGACGTCGTAGGAAACCAGCAGACCGGTAAGCCCGGCGCCGGTGTTGTTGGTGAACTGCGCATAGAGATTGCCGCTCATCGTCGCGGTTCCAGAGGAGATGAATCCAGCAGCGCGATCGGAATTGCCCAAGGTCGCTGTTCCAGCGCCAAAGTTGTAACTGCCATTGGCCGCGGTGATCGAGACGTTTGCGCCACCAACGCGTGCTGTTTGCGTACTTGCAGAACTAAAGGAGCCGAGTGTTCGCACCGCGGCAATAGTGTCCTGACGAAAGTCTGCCGGTAGATTCGAGGGCGCCGGGTTCGAGAGGGGAATGCCCATGCTGGTGAAGTTTTGCGTGTAAGGGATTGAAGTGGAAAGAGAGATCGCTGCGAACGCGACATAGACCGATATAAGAGCGATGACGATTACAGTAGCGATCACGCGCCACGGTCTAAAGACAGATGGTCCAACATTTTTCTTATGGCGCGATCGTTGCAGCGGCAGTCGACTCTGGCGGTCGAACATATGGGTATCCTCCCAAATCAATCGTGACGACTATAGAGGTTTGGAGAGGTATACCGGCGGGACAAGCGTGGCCGGCAAGGGCCTTATGGGGTGTTTTTACCAGCCTTCTTGGGGCGCGTCAACAAGCAAAAAAGCCTTTATTTGTTGAATGACAGGATTCTGGTCAAGCTGACTAAGGATCGGTCATAAAGGCAGCGTAAACCATCCACAGATTACGCAGATTGATTTAAGAGAATCTGTGTAATCTGTGGATGGATTTTCCTTACCGGAGCGAGATGTTCACTGCACGCAGCACACCGTCGCCCATATCAATCTGCAACTGATAGGTTCCCGCCGTCATTCCGGCCGTGTTCAAGTTGAAAACGTACTGACCATTTTCGTAGTGGAACAAGTTGCCGGTCGTCGCCGCCGAAGTCGACTCGACATCAACCGGATCTCCGACAGCGCTGTCATTAACTTTGAACAGCAACAGTTGTACGACGGCGTCAGTCACGCCCGCACTCGCGCCCGTCAATTGGAACTTGATCGGAATCGTGCGGCCGCCTTTGTATACGCCGCCGGCTTGCACTGGCGCGAGCAAGTTGGACCACGTGTAAGCAACGCCAACAGTAAACTGCCGCTCCGCATACAACGCAGGATCGCCATTGTCAGTTACTCTGACGGTGAGAGTGTAGACGTGCCCGGTTTGACCCGCAGTCGGAGTCCAACTGAATGCACCCGACGACGCATTGATCGAAGCACCACTCGGCACGGTGCCAGTCAAGCTGTAGCTCAGCGTTTGCGCCGGCAGATCTATATCCGAACCAACAGCAGTGAAGCTCAACGTGTTGCCGAGATAGACCGTTTGCCCCGCAATTGCATTGAGCGATGGAGCATCGTTCACCGGATTAACCGTCACATTCACGGTTCCACTCGTGCACTTGGGATCAGATGCGCCGCCGGTCGTCCCGTTGTCGCAAACCTGATAAGTGAAGCTCGCCGGACCGTTGTAGTTCTGATCGGGCGAGTACGAAACAACCCCACTCGACAGCGACACCGTTCCGTGCGTGTCGGCAGTAGACGACACACTCGTGACCGTCAACGTTTGCACGTTTTCATTCGCTGGACCAGCACTGTCGTTCGCACTCAGGTCCGACGCATTGAATTGCAACGTGACGTCTTCATCGGTGCTCTTCGAGTCGTCAGTGGCAACCGGCGAATCGTTCACGTCGGTTACCGTTAGATTGACGGTCGACGTATTCGAGTCGTGCGCTCCGTCGTTAGCTTTGAACGTGAAGCTGTCAGTGCCATTGAAGTCCGGATCGGGTTGATACGAACGATTGGCTCCGGTTCCACTCAATGTGCCGTGCGCGGGCGGAGTAACAATCGTAAATGTGAACGACGCATTCGGGATCGGACTGACTGCCGTCAGCGTGATCGACTTCGAAGTGTCTTCCGCAGTCGTTGCCGATTGACCTTCAGTTCCCGGCGGATTGTCACCGTTAGTACCCGCTTCGATCGAGTTTTCAATCGCGTCCGGAACGTTGGAAAAGAAGTCGTAACCAGTTGCTTGCTCGACAGCATCCACCGTTGTCAGATACTGATGCCAATCGTTGTTTCTGATGCCTTGAGTGTTGGGCATCATAACTGCGATTGTTTGTGTAGCTGCCGTCACGCGCGAAACGTCGTCATCGCCTTTAGGTAGTACCAGCACGACCTTCCAGGTGAACGCCGGCACGGTCACGTGGCCGGCGGCGATCGTATTGGTCGTACCGCCGTTCGAGCCGGATCCGCCAACGCCCAACGGACCCGAGACGATGTACATTTCCTGCCCGCCATTAAGACTGAGCATACTCCGCAAATCGTTTTCCAGATTCGCCCATGGTCCCTGGTTGTTGTCCGGGGCCTGCGGAACCATATTCGACATCAGATAGGTTTCTTGATTGATCGGAATACGATTCTCGTTGTCACGATCTGCATTAGGAGTCATGTGGCCGCGGTCAAAGCCCGTGCCCGAATAATCCGTTGCCTGTACTCGATACCATTCGGGAAGGACCGCCGGGTCGGGACGGAAAGTATCAAACCGCGTGAGATTGCCGAACCATGCTGGTTCCAAGTGCCAGCTCACCCAGTTTGGTGTTCCCTTGTCTTGATTGTACGAGAGTGAATAAGTGGGCTTCTCCATTAGATAGTTATCCGGATCGCTCGCGAATGGAGTCGCGTTTGAAGGATTTCCCATCGTCAGGTGCACGCTTGGCGGATATGGAGCGGGAGCACCAGCACCAACAACTGAGAACGTCCAGAAATAGTCTGACGGTAACGTGTCGGTGTTAGGTCCTGAGTCGTCCGTATCCTGATCGTGAATGCCATCCTTCACGATCGTGACAGTGCACTGTTCGCCAAACTGGAAGTTGACGTTTGGAGTAATTACATACGTCTTGAAGTTTGCTGAGTGTGCGACAGTGGCGTCGTTATGCAAGCCGGTGTTGGCGCACGAAATGTTGTACCACGAACCGACGACATCAACCGGCTCTGTGAAAGTGATCGTCATGCTGGCATCGTGCGGAATGTTGAAGCCATTCGAGCTCGGATCAGTCGTCAGCACGTTAGGACCAAGTTCTACAATCGGCGCCGTTCGGCGCGGATTCGGTGCGCCAGTGACAAAATCGTTTCCGTTGTTGTTTGTATCGGTGTTGCCTCCATTCTTTCTCAACACAGACGACGTGTTGCTGCCGCCAGGAGCATTTCCCGTTCCTTCGTAACAGAAACCCGGGGTTGACGCGCTGCTGCCATAACCGACAAAGTCGACGAGATTTGGATCGGCCAGCGGACAAGTTCCCACTAGCGGCTGGAAGCTACTGACTAGTGCGACCTTGCCCGTCGAAGCACTCATGTTTATTTCACCTTCGACGTTTGCCGGAGGCAGTGCTGCGCCCGTGGCTCCGCCGGAAGCGAGTTTCACCAGGTAGTATTCACCGGGAGAGATCGTGCCGCCCAAAGGTTGCTTGTTGCTGCCCCAGCCGCTTCCGTTAAACGACGCATACTGCAGACTCCAACCAGTCAAATCGAAAGGCACGGTACCTGGGTTGAAGAGTTCGACGAAGTCATTCGCGTAGGTTGCCGACGTATTGCCTCCGCCGCCATAGATCTGACTGATCACGACGTGATTTGCAGGTGGCGGTGGCTGCAACACTGTCAAAGTGATCGTGGTGTTGGCAGTCCGTGACTGCGCATCAGTGATTGTTACTGGAAGAGATTTTTGGCCCGGCGTAGTGGAGACTGCGACCGTGGCGAGAAAAGAGAAGCTGTTGCCGTTGCCGGCAAAGCTTTGACTCGGCGATCCGCCGATTGCCGAGAGGTTCGCGACCACAGTGATGCCGGTACTCGTCGGATTAGATCCCGGCGATACGGTAACTGTCAGGGTAGAGCTATCACCCGGCTGAACGCTTGGTGGGTTAGCGGAACCAACTCCCGAAAGAATCGCGCAGCTATTAAATGGCGACGAGGTGTTGCGTGGATTAGGAGCGCCTGCGGTGAAGTCTTCGGAGTTGTCGTCCGTGTCAGCGCAACCATTGTTTTCCCTCAGTATGGCTGTTGTGTTACTGGGCGCTGGTGTTGGTCCAGATCCCTCGAAGCAACTCGCCGTAGCTCCAAAGCCGACAAAATCGATGATCGAAGAATCGGATGGACACGCGTCAGTCAGCGGAGTGGTATTGCTGACGAGCGCTACTTTGCCGGCGGTTCCCGCCATGTTAATCGTTCCAGTTGCATCTTCATCGATGTCTACGGTGCCGCCCGCACCCGCAGCTTCCTGAATCAGGTAATACTGACCGGCATTGAGAGTACCGCTCAGTGGCGTCACCTGCCACGAACTTCCCGCGGCGGAAGCATACTGGACTGACCATCCACTTAAATTGATCGACGAGCCAGTGCGATTGATGAGCTCAATAAAATCATTCTTGAATGTCGCGCCGCTGTTACCACCACCGCCATACACCTGGCTAATCGCGACGGTGCCGGGATCCGCGGGCGCACCAGCCACGGTGAAAGCAAACGTCGCGTTGGCGGTCATGTTATCAGGCGGATCGCTGGCATCCTGATCGGTTACCTGCGCCGCAAAAACTGTGACGGTGCATTGTTCGTTCGCGGCAAAATCGTTGTTTGGATTAATGGCGAATGTTGTTGGCCCACCAGTCACAGTCGTATCACTGACCTGCCTCGTGCCACTCGCATTGCAGGCAATTTGAAACCAATTGCCCGTGACGTTCACGTTTTCGCTGAACGTTATGCTGATATTGGAATTGGCCAGGACATTAGTTGCGTTGTTAGTGGGAATGGTCGAACTGACGAACGGTGCGGGATCCGTCACACTTCCTGTAACGTTGATGTCGTCAATACCGACCCATTCATCGCTGCCGGCCGCATCAGTAGTGATTACTCGCACTTGAACGAGTGGCTGGTTGTCCGCGGTAGCGGGCAAAGTAGCGCTGACTGGAGTGACCTTGGTAGCTAGACTGGGTCCGTCCGTTGCGTCGGCCACAAAGCCTGCGGGGACATTCGTAAAATTGCCAGTCGAACCGATACGAAACTGAAGCGCTACCGGTTGAATGGCGTTATCGGCGGAGCCGTCGATATCCCGTAGGTTGTAAGAAACATTAATTCCGGAGAACCCGCTTGTATTAAGACTGAATTGTATATACGGCGCGCGCGCGGTGCCCGAACCTTGTAGTGCGACCACCGGATTGGTAATTTGAAATTCCGCGACTCCGCCCGTTATCAAAGTATTGGGATTTGTCTGATTGGCGATTACGTCCTCAACAGTGCTCTCGGCCAACACAGTTTGAGGATTTACACCCGTGCTTCCGGTCAGGCCGTCGCCGCGATACCCAGTGATTCCCGGGACTCCCGTCCAGTTGTCATCCGCAGTAATAAGACCGGTATTACTCCAATTCTGAGAAAAGGGGAGATTCTGCGCCGTGTTGTCAGCGTGGGCAGAGAACAGCAGACGCAGGCCAAGAGGATCGCCTCCGGCAATGGAGAGCAATACACCGGCGACAACTAGAGCGGCGGTAAGAGAAAGTCTGATTACGGTGCGCCTGTGCGCACGAGATTGATTACGGCGGGGCATAAAAATTTCCTCACAGATAAATTAAAATCGAAACTTAAACAATCGCACGTTTTGAGAGGAATACCGGAGGAAACATTGAGGCCGGTAGGAAAAATGTGTCCAGCTTTTATCAGTTCTGCAACGCAGGGTCAAGTTACCGTGTTATTAAATTTGGCACGGATCACACGGATTTACACGGATCTGAAATGACGTGCATAATGCCT
>DATFHH010000053.1:0-17679 GCA_035248565.1 Pyrinomonadaceae bacterium
GAGGATTTCGTTTGCTCACCCACCGCTGAACGTCTTCAACATCGAGATGATGCGCGAGGTCACAAACGCTCTCGGCGAGTGTGCTCAAAGAGATTTGGTGGCGATCGTGTTCGACGCCGACAAGAGTTGTCGCGCGTTCAGTGCGGGAGTTGCGGTCGAGGAGCACGTACAGGAGACGATCTTCCAAATGCTCGATGCGTTTCACGCGATCTTTCGCCAGTTGGAACAGATTGCAAAGCCCGCGATTGCGGTAGTCGATGGCGCTGCGCTCGGCGGCGGCTGTGAACTCGTTGCCGCCTGCGATATCGTTATTGCTTCCGAGCGCGCGCGTTTTGGACAACCGGAGATCAAGCTTGGTGTGTTTCCACCGGTCGCCGCCGTGCTTTTGCCTTTGGTAATTGGTGAAAAACGTGCGCGTGAATTGATTTTGACGGGTGAGATAATAGATGCGCTGGAAGCCGGGCGCTTGGGTTTGTGCAACCACGTCGTGCCTGGCGCTCATCTCGAAGGGAAGCTGCTCGAGATTTTGGCCAAGTTACGAGAGCTTTCCGGCACGTCGCTTGGATTTGCACGACAAGCACTGGACCTCGGTCGTGGCCGATCGATCGAAGCCGCACTGAACGAACAGGAAAACATCTATCTGCACGAACTGATGAAGACTGAAGACGCGAACGAGGGCGTGAAAGCGTTCATGGAAAAACGCAAGCCTGTTTGGCGTCACCGTTAGCCACAAAGAAGCACAAAAATGAATTTAGTGCGTCGAAAACAATTTACTGTTTTGTGTCTCTTTGTGGCACTGTCTTTTTCTGCCTTTGCGCAGAAGAGCGGCTCGCATTCAACTCGTGGGCGCGCTTCGATGTCTCCCGAAGCGAAAGCACTCGTCGAAGATGCGATCGGAGTTGTTTGCACGCAAGCGAAGCTCGATCCGAAAAGCAGTATCGCGATTGACGAGATGCAGGCGCGTCCTTCACTTCCAATCCAAAGTCCCGAAGCAAAAGATGGCGCCGAACGAGCGCAGCGACTTCTCCCAATCGCAAAGGATTTGGTAATCAGTTCTCTGCGGCAGCTCGTTGTTGAGTATGGTTTTGAAAAGTCCGCGAAGTTCGACACGCGTTTGCGCCAGGCAATCGGCCGCGTCAATGCGGTGAAACGAGTCAGGCCCGACATGGAATCGCGCGACAACGCGTCAGTCTTTCTCAGTCGACCACACGTAATAACTTTCGGCACGATCTTTCTCGCGGGCTTGCGCTCGGACGAAGGAATGATCAGCGTGTTGGCGCATGAGTTGATGCATATTGCTGACGGCGATAACGACAGTCTGCGTCCACTCGTCGCGGCAGTCGGAAATAAAGCTTCGGATTTAACCGGGCTGGACATTCACGGACAGCGCAGTGAAGAGATCACGTGCGACTTGATCGGCGCGATGGCGGTTCGCGCGTACATCGCCGGCACGCCTGGCTACGAGTCGATTGCGAGACGTGCGGCGCGTTCGATCCAACACAATTGTGTTGATGTTGACGAAGGCGATGAAGATCATCTCTCACCGCGCAACACGATTCGCGCTTTGCTTGCGCTGAATCCGGCGCTGGTGCGCGAGCTGATCAACGATCGTGAGGAGCGTAAGTGAGGCCACAAAAAGGCGCAAAAGGCACAAATGTCTTAACTGATCTCCTGTGCTTTTGGTGCATCCTGGTGGCTATGGGATGTAAATCTGTCGTCGAACGTCAGGACGTGAGGCCGCGCGTTCTGCGCGATGTGCCGGCGAGAAACCTTGCTTATCGATTCACGCCCGATGTAACGCCACCGGCATCCAATTTCGACGATCCACTCGAGAAGTTTGCCGCCGTAACAAACGACTTTGTCACTAAACGAAAAGACGATGCACTCATCCGCACCGTAGTTTCTCCAGACAAACGGCGAGTACTTGCTCTTTATGGCACTGCTGACGAGCCGGGTTCCGCGTTTCGTATCGACATCTACAACTCGGATGGTCAGTTTCTGCGTAACATCGTCCCGCCCGACATCTCCTGCGTTTTTCCAGAAACCGTCACGTGGTCTCCCGATGGGAATTTCATCAACTTCATCGCGCACAAACGCGTCGCGCCGAGTCCGACACCGACTCCTTTGAATCCACCTGAGGATGAACTTCCAACCACGCCTGTGCCGTCGCCTTCTGTCGGTCCGGCGTTCGCGCCGGTTGCGAGTTTCAACACCGAACAGATCTACATCTGCAATCGCGACGGGTTCGATCTCAAGCCACTCACTCAGCGCGAAGGACTAATCTATTTTTACTTCGCTTGGGCGCCGGACGGCCATTCGATGGCCGCCCTCGCCTGCAAAGAAGACGAATGGAACGCGCGTGAGCGGCAGTTCAAGTTGCCGGCAGGAAGGCCGCGGTTGATCGCGCTCGACGGCAGCGAGCGGCTGCTTGACGACGCGTTGACGGAGGCCTTACCAGTCTGGTCTCCTGACGGGTCGAAAGTCGCAACTGCCTTTGATAGTGACGTAGCCATTTACGACATTGGTGGCAAAACTCCCACTCAGGCGCGCGTGCCGCTTGGCGATCAATTGATCGCAGCCTCGGTTGCTTACGAACAAAAAACTGCCTCGAAGAAAGCATCAACTAACGACAACAAAAACTCAGCGGCGTCTCCAACGCCTGCTGCTTCGCACACGCCGGCTGTGCCTCCCTCGTTTAATCCGATCGTGAGGCTCGACTGGCGCACACCCGAAACTCTCTATTTCCAAACTGCGTTCGTGCGTCTGATGCCGAACGAGACCATAAACACTTTCCAACGTTGGCACGAGCTCAGTCTGAGCGCCCAGGCTGCAATTCTGAAGTAGAAATATTTTTCGCGGTTTTACCATATTTAGAATGTAAGGCGCGGCAGATAAATCTGGCCCATCTCGATTCTTCAAGTAGAGGACAACCCCGATGACCGACACCAGCAAAACCAATAGTAAAAAACTCTGGAATGCAATGATCTATCTGGCCGGCGAAAACAACCTTGCGGAAGCGTGCGTGTTCGCTCTCAAGGGAATGAAGCGGGCCACCCAATTTCCTAACAATAGAGTCAGTGATGAAAAGATTGACGACCTCATCAAAATCGTGGCCCAACTCGATGCCGGAGGATTGGGCGGAGATGAGGTGCGCTACATCCTCAAGCGACGCGATACAGACGGCGGTCTTCATGAGGATGAAATAACAAGAAGAGACACCACACAGACTACTTACCGCGGCGTGCTGAAAGACTTTCTCACGTCGTCTATTATTTTGGACGGCGTTGCTGAGCGTTATTTGCTTGTGCTATCCGGACATGGCGGCGGCCCAAATGAGGATTTCCTTGGACGCGACGTTGAATTGCCTGACACGCTTAGTATCCCCAAAGTCCAGTGGGTACTCGAAGAAGTAAAGCAATCTCTTACAGATAATATTAACAGGGAGATAGGTGACAAATTCAGAATCAACGTGCTGGGCCTCGATAGTTGCATGATGAGCACGGCCGAGATCGGCTACCAGCTTCGCGATTACGTGGATTACATGGTTGGATCTGAGGGTTTTGAGCCGAACATGGGCTGGCCTTACGACAGAATCCTCTCCTCCCTGCTTCGGAACCCGGCTATGGAACCAAAAGAGCTTGCGCTCAGAATCGTTAGTGGGTATGTGACTTTCTACAGCGATTTTGTACCAGCGGGTCGATCGGTCGATCAGGCCGCATGCAATTTGAGCAAATTCAACGATCTTGCCAACGCGATAGACAAGCTCGCCAAAGTGCTGATCGATAAGCTTTCGGACTCGGAGCCGCAAAGGCAGGAAACCATACGGCAACTCGTCCTCGCCCATTGGGAGGCGCAGTCTTACAAAGATGATCAGTTCGTTGATCTTTATGACTTCTGCGATCTATTAGACCAGGGACCAGCAGAGTCGTCGGCAACAGGCTCAGTTGTTATGAAAGGCGTAACGGTTGATCCCAACATTAGGGACGCTTGTCGTGAGGTAAAGAAGGTTTTGACTGGTAATGGCGACAATTCTCTCATTTTACAGTCCTGCTACAGCGGACCAGCCGTCCAACATTCTCATGGTCTATCAATCTATTTCCCCTGGTCCAATGTCGTTGAGGCTTACAAGAATCTGGAGTTTGCGACCGTCACCAAATGGAAGGCGTTCCTTATGAGATACGTAGACATAACGCGACGCGGCAGACGAGAATGTCCATCAGGTCGGAAAACGGGGGAAACTGTCGAGGGCCGGTTGTTCTTTAACCCGGCGGTATCAGGATTCGACTTCCTCCTGACCGGTAACAACAGGAACGCTCCCACGCATGACAGGATCTTGAGCAATAAGGTTGGGACGATGAAAAATCCTCCTATCGATTATGTTCGATGCGAATGCGAAAAGCTTTATCCACACGAGTCGGATTCCACCGAATCGCCGGCGGGTAATGGTAGTGGTCAGGCGACCAAAGGCCGGAACAACAAAACCCCCACACTGAAGAGCAGGAAGTCGACACCGGCAGGGCGCAAACCATAATCTGTGTCATCTATATAATCTGTGGTTCTAACCACGGTTTACACAGATTAAGCAGAGGAGTTTTATCTGCAGTACCAACGATCGCTCAGGCTTTGCTTGTGCTGCGCGATTTGGATCGTGCTCGGGTCCTCGTCTGCCGACACCTTTCTTATAAACGCACAAAAGCGTCTGCCGGCCGAAAAAGCGTTCGCCGAAGGGGAAAAGCTTTGCTCGTCGGGTGAGGCTGAACCTTGCCGGCTGGCGATAACGAAATACGAACAAGCTGCAACGCTTTCACAGTCTAGCGGTGACCACGAGCAGGAGGGACGCGCGCTTAGAGCAATCGGACAGATATATTCTCGCCTGGGTGAATCGCGAAGAGCGCTCGATTACTTCCTGCGATCGCAGAGGCTTTGTCAGAGTATGGCGAGCGTAAGTTGCGAAGTCGCAACGCGCAACGAACTCAGCCCGCTATATCTGTTTCTCGGCGAAACGGAAAAAGCCTGGGAACATTGTATCGAAGCATTAAAGCTGAGTCGCGAGTTGCGAGACCAGCGGGGTGAGGCGCAGGCTCTCAACAATGTTGGAGAGGTCTATTACTTTCGCGGCGACAGAGAGAAAGCGCTGGAACAGTATCAGCAGGCTTTACTGCTTTGGAAAAAGCTCGACGACGTTAAGGGTGAAGCACAAACGTTTCTTTACCTTGGATATAGTTATGCCGACTTAAGCAATACTCACAACGCCGCAGAGAATTACGCGCAAGCATTGGCATTATTCAAGACTGCGAATGACATTCGCGGCGAGGCCCTTACGTTGACAGCTATTGGCCATCTTCATATCAGCGAGGGTAACACGCAAGAAGCTCTCAAACATTACGACCGTGCGACGCCTCTTTTTCATCGGACTGGTGATCGGCTTGGAGAAGCCAGAGCGCTGAATGGACTGGGATTTATCTACTACGAGTTTGGAGATCCTAAACGCGCAATAGAATATTACCATCAGGCCCGAAGATTGTTTCAGGAGATCGGGTACAAAAGCGCCGAGGCGTCGAACCTGCATCTTCTCGCTCAGGCTCATTATGCGATGGGTGATTATGCGTCGGCGCTGCGAGATTATCAGGAATCACTCACCACACTCCGATCGATTGGCGACGAACGCACCGAGGCATATCTGCTGGCGCAGATCGCGATGATCCATGCATCATCGGGAGATATACGTAACGCCCTCAATGACTGTCAGCAAGCACTTGCGATTAATCGAAAATTGAAAGATCGATATGACGAGTCCTACACACTTAGCGACATCGCTTACCTCCAGGAACGCCTCGGCGAGAAAAAGCAGGCACTCAATACTTACACCGAAGCATTCGAGTCGACGAAGGCGACAGCGGATCGCCCGGGCCAATCACTCATGCTTTACAACATCGCTCGAGTCTCGCGTGATTTGGGCAATCTCGATCAGGCGCGCAGCCGGATTGAAGACGCGTTAGAAATAAATGACACGCTACGTGAAAAAGTCTCAGGCGAGGAAATGCGCGCGTTGTACTCGGCCACTGTTCACCAGTTATACGACTTCTACGTCGACTTGCTGATGCGTCTGTCCACGAGTCGCAAAGACGAGAGCTTCGTTGTGAAAGCTTTTGAGGCGAGCGAGCGCGGGCGTGCACGTTCGCTGCTCGAGGCGTTGGCGGAAGCACGCGAGAACATTCGCGAAGGCGTCGATCCCACGTTGCTCCAGCGAGAGCGAGATTTGCGGCGGCGAATGAGTGAATTGACAGCGCAGCGAGTTCAGCTGGCTGAAGATGAGACATCCGCAAAAAAGGTAGCGGATCTCGAGAAACAATTATATGAAACGGCAACTGAATACCAGCAGGTGCAAGGACACATTCGCGCGTCGAGCCCACGTTACGCCGCATTAGTACAGCCTGTGCCACTATCACTTCAACAGGTGCAACAAAAGGTCATGGACGCCGAGACGCTCTTGCTCCAGTATGCGCTCGGCGAAGAGCACAGCTACGTGTGGGCAGTAACGCAGGGCTCGATCAAGAGTTTCGAATTACCGCCACGCGCTGAGATTGAACGTGCGGCGCGACACGTTTACGAGCTTTTGACTGCGCGCAATCTTCCGGTCAAAGACGAAACTGCACAACAGAGACAATCACGCATACGAGTCGCAGACGAAGAGTTCAAGCGTGTCGCAACGGCGCTGGCGCAGATGATACTTGGACCAGTTGCGTCGGAACTTCGCCAGAAGCGGATCGCGATCGTTGCTGATGGAGCGTTGCAATATCTACCGTTTGCAGCGCTGCCCTCGCCAGATAAATCTCAGGAAGCATCGCCGTTGATTGTCGAGCACGAGATCGTGCTGCTGCCTTCAGTATCTGCTCTTTGGTTGATGCGTGAAGAACTGCGTGGCCGTCCGCCGGCTTCGAAGACAATCGCAATTCTCGCTGATGCAGTTTTCGACAGAGGTGATGCACGTCTTGCAGCAACCACAGCCGTCTCTCGTAATCGCAGCAGAGCCGCACCGGCAATCGCAGTCGCGGCGACCGAAAACAGAGCGCTGAGAACTTTCGAGGGACTGGCTCAAGGCTCCGCCATTTCCCGGCGTTTGCCTTTTTCACGACGCGAGGCCGATGCAATTGTGGCGTTGGTGCCGGCAAAAGAAGCGATGGTTGCGTTGGATTTCCGCGCGAATAGAGCAACAGCGACCAGTCCCGAGCTCTCGCAGTATCGCTACATTCATTTTGCCACTCACGGTTTGCTCAACAGCGAACAACCGGAGCTTTCAGGGATCCTGCTCTCTACCTACGACCAACTCGGTAAACGCCAGAACGGTTTTCTTCAGTTACACGATGTCTACAACCTCAAGCTCTCAGCAGACCTCGTAGTGCTGAGTGCATGCGAAACAGCACTTGGCAAAGACATCAAAGGCGAGGGTTTGATTAGCTTGACGCGCGGGTTCATGTACGCCGGTGTCCCACGCGTGATCGCCAGTCTTTGGCAGGTTGATGATGGTGCTACTGCTGAGCTGATGGAAACGTTTTACAAAGCAATGCTGAGCGAAGGCAAGAGACCTGCGGAGGCGCTCCGAAGTGCGCAAATCCGAATGTGGCAGCACCACAATCAATTGTCATCGCCGTACTACTGGGCAGCCTTTACATTGCAAGGCGAATGGAAGTGAAGGCTTCGTGACGACTTTTCTTTTCATGGGAAAACAGCGAGAATTGGCCGCACGCGCAGATTATGAGTCAACTTTCGCGTCACCTCGTCCTGCCGGCACACGCATTAGCTACACGATTTCTAACGGAGCTTTTCAGCAGGTGGATTCCAAAGTCTCACTCAAAAAAGAGTGGGTTTTGACAAAGGAGGCATTTGATCGCTTCCTAACCATGCTCGATCGGGACCGCGAGCAGGCGGGCCGGAAGTATGAGTCTGTGCGTCTCAGGCTCGTCAGATATTTTCAATGGAGCGGAGCAATCGAGCCGGACACCGAAGCTGACGAGACGATAAACCGCGTGGCTCGCAAAATCGCAGAAGGCGCAACGGTCTACAACCTCAATGCTTATATTCACGGCGTTGCTAAACTGGTCAAGGCCGAGTCTCTCAAGAGTCCGATTCGCAAACAGCAGGTACTCGATGAAGCCTACGGCATTCCGGCGTCGTCCCTGGACGATGATTTGGACGCGAGTGAGCGGCGTATATGTCTCAATCGTTGCCTTCAGCGTATTCCCGAGGAGAGTCGTGAGATCATTATCGAGTACTATCAGGACGAAAAGACGAGGAAGATCGAGTGCCGCAAGGAGCTTGCAGCTCGGCTCGGCATCACGCTCAACGCGTTGCGAATAAACGCGCATCGGATTCGAGTCAGCTTGGAGAGATGTGTGCGGGAATGTGTCGCGCAATGCGCGCGAGCTAGTTAATGAGGAACAATTTCGTTTGTCAGGCAAGACACAAGTTGGGGGGCGATTGACCCAGTATTTATTAGGCACGCTTTCGGAATCCGAGCGCGAGAGCATTGAATCCGAGTATTTCGCGGATGAAGATGCTTTCGAGCAGATGCTGATTGCTGAAGACGAGCTTATCGATGCCTACGCGCGAAACGAACTTTCCGCACAGGAACGCAGGCAATTCGAAGAGAACTTTCTGAACTCATCGCCAGCTCGAGAGCGCGTGCACTTTGCGCGTGCGCTCACGGGTGCAGTTGCTGAGGCGCGGCGTGGCGGGACAACGCAAGTTGTTACCAGCAAGAGCTCGCCAGGTTTCTTTGGTTCCGTGTGGCGAGGCGCAAGCAGCTTACGCATCGCGGGCGTCGCGATTGTAGTTATATTGACAGCAGGTTCTTCATGGCTTTTGGTAGAGCGCGCAGGCATGCGACGCGAATTGCAGGAATTACGTGCTGAGCGTGCCACACTTAACGAAAAATCTGAGACGCTTCAGCGCAGCGCCGATGCGGAACGCGCACGGAGCGCCGAGTTGACCGCACAACTCCAGATCGAGAGAGAACGATCGCAGGCAATAAAGAGCAATCAAGCAATAGCACGCCGGGCATCCGGCCCGGTGCAGAAAGAGTACGTAGCTGGTCAATCGAACATAACAAATGACGTGGAGACCCAGGAGTTTTCATTAACGTCTGGTAGCACGAGAGGTGGGGCCGGACATGAACTCAAGATCAATAGCAAAGCTAACTTCATTCGGTTGCGGCTTAATCTCGAAACAGAAGCCTCGTATCCCGAATATCGCGCCTCACTCGAAACTGCTGAAGGTCGCGTCGTAAATTCTTTTTATGCGTTGCATGCGCCGCAGTCGAATCGCGAGAGTATCAATCTGCCGTCCGTCCGTGTTGTTGACTTACACCCAGGCGACTACGTTCTCCTTTTGAGCGGCAAGCGCGCAGACGGCACGTTCGAACCAGTCGCCAACTATTCCTTCCGAGTCGCGCGCAGATAAATCACCATCCATTCTGTGGCTTGTTGTGCCTTTCTGGCAGAGGCATGGAGTTTGTCTATTGTTTACGAGAATCTTCAACTTCCAAGGGGGAATTCCATGCCTATTAATCAACAAACAGCAGCAGCCTACGACAGCGACTTGTTCGGTCCCGGCGGAGCAAATTACGCCGGCGAACGAGCGAAACAAGGCTTGCCATCGACGAGTGCAAAGCGATTGGCAAAAGGACTCGGTTGGTTCAGCGTTGGACTCGGTCTCGCAGAACTTCTGGCGCCTCGCGCCATCGCTAACATTTCAGGTGTTTCAAACACACACACGGGTTTAATACGACTGTACGGTGCGCGCGAGCTTGCTTCAGGTATTGCTATCTTCGCGCAGGAAAAACCGACCGAAGCCGTCTGGGCACGCGTCGCAGGCGATGCGTTGGATCTTGTCAGTTTGGGTGTTGCCGGTACGTCGTCAAATGCAAAACTCGGCAGGGTTGCATTCGCAACCGCCAATGTTCTTGCGGTCACCGCACTTGATGTTATCTGCGCGATGCAACTCAGCAACGGCAGTCAGGGCATTCATGCAAGAGCCACTTGCATCGTGAATCGCGCTCCTGAAGAGGTCTACAACTTCTGGCGCGACTTCCAAAACCTGCCGCGCTTCATGCGCCATCTCGAATCAGTCGAAGATCTCGGAGACGGTCGTTCTCATTGGACAGTCAAAGGTCCCGCGGGTACGACGGTGGAATGGGAAGCGACGATGATCGCCGACGTTCCCGGCGAAGTCATCACCTGGCGTTCACTGGAAAATTCTGACGTCGATCATGCGGGCGCAGTTCGTTTCGAGCGAGCTGCCGGCGGCCGAGGCACGATCGTGAAAGTTAATCTCAATTACGCGCCCGTAGCAGGAGTGATTGGCGCCACGATCGCGAAGCTGTTCGGCGAAGAGCCGGAACAACAGCTCGACGACGATCTGCGTCGCTTCAAACAAGTGATGGAAGTCGGCGAAGTGGTCGTTTCCGAAGCGACTCTTCTCGGCACTGGCTACTTCGCTCAACGCCCTGGCCGTCCAGCGGCCGCAAGTGAGCTCGAAGACGCCGAGATGCTGCCGAGTCAAACAGCCACCAATTACGGATCTGAAGGGGGGACGATGCGACGATGAGAGCAAACTGTTGGTATGGCAAAACAACAATGCGCGTGGAGGACGTTCCCGACCCGCAGATCCTCAACCAGCGCGACGCAATCATAAAAATTTCATCCACCGCAATCTGCGGCTCCGACCTGCATCTTTACAACGGTTTCATTCCGACAATGCAGAAGGGCGACATTCTCGGCCACGAATTCATGGGTGAGGTGGTTGAGGTTGGTCGCGAGGTGCACAACCTGAAAGCCGGCGATCGCGTAGTGGTGCCGTTTCCGATCGCGTGTGGGAACTGTTTCTTCTGTAAGGAGCAGATGTTTTCGCTTTGTGAAAACTCAAATCCGAATGCGTGGATGGCTGAGAAGATGTTTGGTCATTCACCCGCCGGACTTTTTGGTTACTCACACTTGACTGGTGGTTATGCAGGTGGTCAGGCGGAGTACGCGCGTGTGCCTTTTGCGGATGTCGGTCCGATCAAAGTTCCCGATCACCTGACGGACGAACAAGTATTGTTCCTGTCAGACATTTTTCCGACCGGTTATATGGGCGCAGAGATGTGCAACATTAAGCCGGGCGACACGATTGCGATCTGGGGCTGTGGACCAGTCGGGCAGTTTTCGATTCGCAGTGCGTTTCTGTTGGGAGCGGAACGTGTGATCGCGATTGATGAAGTGCACGAAAGATTGCAAATGGCTGAGCAAGGTGGCGCAGAAACGATCAACTATCGAGAGCAGAACGTTTACGAGGCGTTAATGGAGATGACGGGTGGCCGCGGGCCTGACGCGTGCATCGACGATGTTGGTTTGGAAGCGCACGCGCCAGGAATCATTGAGGCATACGACCGCGTGAAACAGGCGATGATGTTGGAATCGGATCGTCCGCACGCTCTGCGTGAAGCGATCATGTGTTGTCGCAATGGCGGTACGATTTCGGTCATCGGAGTCTACGGCGGTTTCATTGACAAGTTTCCGATGGGATCGGTGATGAATCGCTCGCTTACGATAAAGACCGGTCAGGCACACGTGCAGCGATACATGCGACCGTTGTTACAAATGATAGAGAATGGCGCTATCGATCCGAGCTTTGTGGTGACTCACACGATGAGTCTTGACGACGCACCACGTGCGTACGAAATGTTCAAGAACAAAGACGACAACTGCATCAAGGTGGTCCTAAAGCCTGATTGGATTGGCAACGGCAACGGCAACGGCACCATACACTAACTGTGGCGAAAAGCTTATGCGGATACAAATTTGTAGTAAGGCTCGACAGTGGTGACAAAAATGTCGGTTCGGGTCAGGAACGGAAACGATCGCACCTGATTCCGTATTTCTTGACCTTGTAACCGACGATCCGTTCAGTGCTGTCGAGAAGTTTTGCTGCCTTCGCGCGATTTCCACGTGCAGTCTTGAGCGCGTCCTGAATCAGATCGCGCTCATAAGCCTCCATGGCCGACGCCAGCGTTACGCGCGTGACAGTGTCCGACCCTTCGGCGGTCTGCAGCGACGGCGGCAAGTGATGGCCATGGATCACGTTCGACTCACAGACTAAAACCGCGCGCTCAATCACATTCTCGAGCTCGCGCACGTTGCCCGGCCAGTGATAACTCGTAAGCATGTCGATCGCAGGTGTGGAAATGCGCTTGATACGCTTGTTGTGTTCCCGCTCAAACTTTTCGACGAAGTGCTCGGCCAGCAACAAGACGTCAGGCTTGCGCTCGCGCAACGGCGGCATGAATATCGTGAAGACATTCAGACGGTAATAGAGATCTTCACGAAACTGCCCGTGCTTGATCGCTTCCTCGAGATCTTTGTTAGTCGCGACTATTAGTCTGACGTTTACTTTGATCGTTTCGACCGCGCCGAGCCTTTCAAACTCGCGTTCCTGGAGGACGCGCAACAATTTCACCTGTGTGGTCAGATCCAGATCGCCGATCTCATCGAGAAACAACGTGCCGCCGTCCGCCAGCTCAAATCTGCCTTTTTTCCGCGACTGCGCGCCTGTGAACGCACCTTTCTCGTAGCCAAACAGTTCGGATTCAATCAATGTGTTGGGGATGGCGGCACAACTTATTTTGACAAACGGTTTACTGGCGCGCAGTGAGTTGTAATGAATCGCGTGGGCGATCATCTCCTTGCCGGTACCCGACTCGCCGCGCAGCAGCACGGTCGTATTTGTGCGCGCGACCTGTGTCACCTGCTCGTAGACAAGGCGCATCGGATTGGAGTTGCCGACGATGTGGCCAAAGTCGTAGCGCTCGCGCAATTCCTGCTTGAGATGAATGTTTTCATCCAGTAATCGTTTCTTTTCAGCTTCGACTCCCTGTTTCACTCTGAGCGCCTGCGCCATCATCGCCGCGATTACGCTCAGGAACTTGGTGGTGCGATCGTAGTCGCGCTCTTCCTTGTAGATCATGTCGGCGCCGACCACGCCGACAGCCTTGCCGGCGATCACGATCGGCACGCAGATAAAACTCGTCTCCTTTCGCGTGGCGTGTTCTCCACGAGCTCGCAGACGAGTTAGTAGCAACGGCTCGCGGCTGGTTTGAGGTACAACGACCGGCTTTCCGCTTTGCACTACGCGCCCGATAACACCCTCGCCGATGCGGTATGTAACACGCTGAGCGGAGTCTTGATTAAGACCGTAGCTACCCTCGATGCGAATCTTTTCGCTCTCGCGATCTAATAGCATTACAAAACTGCGCACCATGCCGTGGTGCCGGCCGAGCAATTCCAATGTCGTGGCCAAAGCTGTCTTGAGATTGTTGGTCTCGGCGAGGATACGGCCCATTTCCAGGAGGGTGTTGAGTTTCTTGATCTCACGACGCTCGCGCGAGATCAGTTCCGGACTCTTCGCTTGTTGACCCATGGCGCATCTTGAAATGCAAGGTTCTATAAGTCAAGACATTTTTGTAGCTCGTGATAACCAAACCTACAAAGTTGTCAGTTTTATTTGCCGCGGATTCCACGGATGAAAGATTCAATCCGCATTCATCAGCGAAATGCGCGGCTAAGAGCGTTTGGCATAACTCTTGTACTCGCGTGCGAGCAACACAACCGATCTGGGGGGTCAAACCAAATGCTCGAAACGCCAACGTTGCAGAACCTCGCCGCCGAAGTCGCTCAGACGAAGATCGCCAACAATTTTGTCTGGATATTGTTGGCAGGCTTCCTGGTCATGTTCATGCAGGCTGGATTTGCCTTCTGCGAAACCGGCTTCACTCGCGCCAAAAACGCCGCGCATACGATGGCCATGAATATCATGGTTTATGGAATCGGCTTGCTCGGTTACTGGGCTTGCGGATACGCGTTGCAGATGGGCGGTGTCGGTGGAATTGCCGCGCTCGGTAACACAGCTGTAGTTGGTTCTGAGTACACCATCACAATTGCCGGCCACACTCTCGGTCTCTTCGGCACGAAGGGTTTTTTCCTGAGTGGCGATGCTTATGACGTTGGTGTTTTTGCCCTGTTCCTCTTCTCGATGGTTTTCATGGATACGGCCGCGACGATTCCAACCGGCGCGATGGCTGAACGGTGGAAGTGGGGATCGTTTGTGGTCTACTCACTCTTCATGTCGATGTTGATCTATCCGATCTTTGGCAACTGGGTTTGGGGCGGTGGTTGGCTTTCACAACTCGGGACAGAATTTGGGTGGGGCCACGGCCACGTCGATTTCGCTGGTTCGTCCGTCGTGCACCTGGTGGGTGGAGTTGCTGCTTTTGTCGGAGCGAGAACGCTTGGTCCGCGTATCGGAAAGTATGAAAAGAACGGACGAGTAAACACGATTCCAGGTCACGATATTCCGATGGCGATTCTCGGAGTTCTCATACTTGCGTTTGGGTGGTTTGGTTTCAACGCCGGTTCGACGTTATCGGGGGGTGATCTGCGCATTGCTGTTGTCGCGGTAAATACGATGTTGGCGTCAGCCGCGGGAGCGGTGGCCGCGATGGTCGCGATTACTCAGCTTCGCGGCAAACCTGATTTGTCGTTCATGGCGAATGGAATGCTCGCTGGACTCGTTGCTATCACAGCACCGTGTGCCTTTGTTAACAGTACAGGCGCCGTTCTGATTGGTCTGATTGCCGGCGTCCTGCTCGTCGGCGCGACAATCTTTGTCGAACACCGCATGAGGATCGACGATCCGGTTGGAGCGATCAGTGTTCACGGTATCAACGGCGCCTGGGGAGTTATTGCAGTCGGTCTGTTTGCGGACGGGACTTATGGCGCGGGACTGAATGGCGTCGCTGGCGGGGTGCGCGGACTTTTCTACGGTGGTGGCTGGGGCCAGCTCACAGCGGAGATCGTAGGTGCAGTTGTCTGCATCGCATTCACGTTTACTGCGTTTCACTTCTTCTTCAAGGTTGTTGGGTACCTGATTGGAAACCGCGTCTCCACGGCGGTGGAGCTGGAAGGTCTCGATATGTCGGAGGTTGGTGTGTTGGCTTATCCGGAATTTCTGCCGCCAGTGCCGCAAGTCGCAACGACGCAGCCTGAAGTAGTTCCAGTCGCTGCGACGTCACCAGTTCCGATTCTCGCTGACACGCTCACCGTCGCAGAAGCTAACGCCGGCTAGCCGCAAAGAAGCACAAAGGGGGCCACGAAAATTTTTGTGCCCTCTTTTGTGCTTCTTTGTAGTTAAGATTCGTCAGTCAAATGAAGACCTTTCGGATCGCGCTCGCGAACCTCCGGTTTCCGGAGACGCCTGAGGAGTCTGTCAGCCTGGTCCAACAAGCCATCGTCGAAGCAGCGGGCGAACGCGCAGGCCTCATCTGCTTTCCCGAATGCTTCGTGCCGGGTTATCGCGGAAGGAACAGGCAAATCCCATCTCCGGATACGGCGTTCCTCGAGCGCGCATGGTCCAATGTCGCGACAGCGGCTGGGAAGGCGAACATGGCAGTCATTCTCGGAATGGAACGAATTGTCGACGACGCGCTTTTGATCACCGCGCTGGAGAAAAGCCGCCGGCCTCCTCGCCAGGCGCTACAAACCGGTATAGAAACTTCTTCCGCGTACGATCTCCGGCTGAGGCATTGACTGTAAGCCGCATTTGCCACTATCGTGCTCTCGTTTTGTACCAACGCATGGCTGGACTCAGAGCCTGTGTTTGCGATCCAGGCCTTAAGCAAGGGCGTACCACATAACGGCTCGGCAGCGCGGTTTGACAATCTTGGTTTATACCTGTTCGCGACAAAAGATGAGGCTGAATTTTTTGCGGGCCAACATCATTGAGACTGCCTAGTCACTTTCCGCACAATAATCCGTTCACAATTTGGGTGATTTGCAGCGTCTCGATGACGGCGTGATACACTCGTCCGCGTCACGTTTTTCTGAAGCGGCAGGCACGTTAATTCCTCAATGGAATTGTCCGAAGCACGTGTGCCCCTGTAGCTCAACGGTTAGAGCAGCAGACTCATAATCTGTTGGTTCGGGGTTCGAATCCCTGCGGGGGCACCAATGGATCAAACAGTTACGGGCAGCGATGAAGCTGCCCATTTCTATGTTCGACTTGCCAAGTGCGGCTCGAAACAATTGTGAACGATTAGCTGAATCTGCGAGCTACGTATAACGTTCCGATCCCCATGGTGCCGTTACGACAGAACTGAAATTTTTTATTTGGTTTGAAAATGGAATGACTGATAGAGCCGGCCATTCTGCAGGTTGTCGCCGAAATGATGAGTAGCCGAATGGAACAAACCAGCCTGAAACATCACGGCCCGGTTGTAAACGTTTCCGATACGATCAGTCTCAATCCAGGAGGTTCGCTTCCAGCCGTCCTGATCAAGCCGTAGCTGTAATTCTTTGGGAGTTGAACCCAACCTCAATGCATTTTGCCTGGTAGGTTTCGCAGTTAGGCCGGTTTCACGATGCTGCCAAAAAGAAGTACCGGAATCACTCGGCGCATTTGGAGTCAAATAGACGATAAGCGACATCCAATCTGTCGGCTCATCGAAGTGCACTTTGACTTTTTCAGCGTGCTCGCCTTTTGAAAATGCGGTGAAGAACACGCCGTTGCCGGCTTCGATTGATTCAGATGCATCGTGCCAGTAATCGATCCGAACTCTAAAAGCTTTTTCGATTAGGGTCTTGATTCCTCTCGGCTGCCAGACCTGAGTACGCCAACCGGTGACGTTCTCCGGTTCTGAGTAGTTCATAAGAAGAGCTCTTTCCCGAATCTTGTTCGGATTGCTATAGAAGCGATCGACTACCTGGACCAGGGATTTCATGAGTAGGTGAAACTACGTTGCAGGCTGCTCAGCACAGGCCTTGTCATACAATACTTTCGCGCGTTCGTAATTCGAGAAGGGCGGCTGGCGCAATAACATTTTGAATTGTGCCCAGAGCGAAATCTGTATGCGCCTGAGAATGAAGTCCTCCGGGCTTTGATAAGGCTCCATGCCAGCGACGAGATCGTATTGAGCATAGACTCCTTTGAATTTCTCACCCA
Organism: Pyrinomonadaceae bacterium; assembly: GCA_035248565.1. GTDB lineage: Bacteria > Acidobacteriota > Blastocatellia > Pyrinomonadales > Pyrinomonadaceae > PSRF01. The sequence goes on from DATFHH010000053.1 coordinate 17,029, forward strand.
CTTTGCGCACGACAAAGACGCCTGACTCGCAAGTTTGTGGATCTGCAATGTAGTAAAACGCTGAAAGCACCTCATCTCGATAAATTCCCGCGCCTTCATATCTGAGTATCTTTTTAGTATCTGGACGATATTGGAAGAATCTGATCGCGACGTTCTCCCTTGTTCTGTTCAAACGATAAATCTCGATCGCTTCTACGTTCGAAGGAAACCTCGGCAGTTTGCAAGACGCAATCCAGATACCCGTTATTCTGTAATACGCCCTGCTCGCCTTAAAAAGGTATTTAATTACTTGCCAAAGTCCCCAAAGCATCCAGCCAAGGGCATTCAAGATTAAACCTGCGACAATGCTAGGCCAGACGCCAGGCCAAAAACTACCTTGCAACAGTATTGGTGAGAAGTCGGAGAGCAACTGAGGACTCCTTCGTGATTAACCTTGTAATAAGGCCGAATTAGAAGGACTTCGGTCGAGTGCGGCGAATCATATTGAAGTCGACGCTTTGAGTCAAGAAACCGAATTGCCTCATCAAAAAAGTACTCGAAATGGGTATCGTTGCCTCAAATAAAAAAGTACTCGAAATAAATGAGACTTACCGCCACTGGCAACAGCCAGTTGGAGGTAGGGATGAGGCTCACGATGCAACAGCGGCAGGC
>DATFHH010000054.1:0-37053 GCA_035248565.1 Pyrinomonadaceae bacterium
CTCAGTTCACTCAAAGTAAAACCATCCACAGATTACGCAGATTCAGATAAGCCATGAAATCTGCGTAATCTGTGGTTAAACCTGTCTAGAAAGTCACGCGAGCCGCAAACTGGAACGCCCTTGGTCCACCTGAACCAAACACTCCACCCGCAGTCGTAACAGGCTGTCCGAAACTCGACGAACGCAAGAACGCGGGACTGCTCGCGTCATTACTATCGGGTACCAGCACGTTGCTGAAACCCGAATAGTTAACATTCGAAACACCGAGCACGTTCGTCACGTTGAAGAGATTGAATACCTCGGCGATCGGCTCAATACTCCATCGCTCTCTGAGTCGAAAAAGTTTCGAAACTCTCAGATCCAGCGATGAGAAATCATCACCAAGCTTCAAGTCATCGCGCACCAGCGGCAGGAGCACGCGTGGCTTGAATCCTGTACTCGGATCCGCGTTCGGACACAGCGAACCACCAGCCGCATTGATTTGGCTCAACGCCGCATTCAACTCCGCTCCCGTGTGAAACTGACGCGCGCCTGCATTTCGCTGCAATTCACAAACACGCGAACTACCGTCGGGCAATAGAATGTCAATCGGCACCGAGGAGGCCAGCGTGAGAATCGGTGCGAGCCGCACTTTGCCAGGCAATTCAAACACTCCGGAAAATGTAAACCGATGACGCTGATCGTTGGGTGTTGGGCCATACTCGCGGCGCAGATCGTTGGAATCTATCGGGCCGTTGGAGAACGGAATCTGATCGTCATTCGCATAATTTGACGACCGTGAAAGTGTGTAAGAAGCACGAAACTGATAACGATTCGCGAAACGCTTCTGGAGACTCAAAAGTAATCCGTCGTACTTGGTTCGGACACTCGACTCGAGGTTCTTAACGATATCTGGTCCACCTACAACCGGATTGAAGGGAACGGTGCCGATGACGCGGCCGATGATGAAATGTGTGCCAACGTTGCGCACGTAATCAGCTCGGATTGCAAACTGATCGTTGAGCTCACGTTGAACTCCGACATTCATCTGATGGACCATCGGACTCTGAAGATCGTTGTCGATGATGTTGATGCCACCCGCGCCGGCACCCGGCAGTACAAATCCCGTGAACGGGTTAGCCAACGTGGGCGCCGGTGGCGGGAACTTGCCATTCACTGGATCGAACAGAAACTGCGGCGGAATAAAGAAGAGGTTGCCGGCGCGAACTTCGACCGGCAAGGCGCGGCCATCGAGTCCACGCTCGAGCGTCTGGATTTCGAGTGTGACGCGATCGTAGTAGATTCCGTAACCCGCGTGAATGCTGGTGTGCATGTCGCCGGTCGAGTAATTGAATCCTACGCGTGGCGCAAAATTGTTCTTGTCGCGAGTTCGCTTTCCGTGAAGGAACGGCAGGATGAGCGGATTCAGTTCATCAACGCGACTGACGTTCTTGACGTCTGTGTCGAGCTCATAACGCAAACCCAGATTCAGAGTGAACCGCGGATGCACGCGCCAATCGTCCTGAACGAAAGCTGCGTAGTAAGTGTTGTTTGTGTCCGGCAGAAGCAGTGAGCGATCCGGAAAACCGCTGCGTAGCGTGACAGCAAATAGCAGATCGTTATCGTCGACGCGGCCGTCGTTGTTGCGATCGAAATCGGGAAAGTCTTCAATCAACTCGATGCGGCCTTGCTGAAAGACCTTGAGATCGAGATCCGATTCGACGCGTTGGATCTCACCGCCAAGATAGAAAGAATGATTGCCGCGAATCAGCGTGTAAGTATCGCTGAACTGAAACCGTCGCTGTTTCGTCTGCTGCGGTACACGGAAAGATGCTCCGTCCTGGATGCTCGGAAAAGTGAGTTGTGGTCCAGGTGTGACTGGAAGCGTGTCGTTGATGAAACTGCTGAATGTAAAGTTGAAGCTGTTGATATCGCGCGGAGAAATCAAACGGGTGTAGTTTGTCAGAAACGAATGCGATTTGTTCTCGCTTGACTGTCGCTGCGAAGCCGAACCGATAGAACGCACGAGCGTGCTGGCGGCAATGCCGTTTTCTCTTTGAAATGAATAACGAAAAGTGAAGCGATCAGACTCGCGAGGCGCCCAATCGACGCGGTCAGTCGTCATGAAGTCGTCCAATGGCGAGTCTGCGAAACCGCGCCGGATCGTGCGCGTCGCCAGATCTCTCGTTCCCACCAGCACGACGCCATCCTGATTTCGATCTTCAAACGAGCCGAAGAACCAGGCGTGGTCCTTTTTGATTGGACCACCAAGCGCGAACGCATACTGTTGTCGATCGAACGGTGGCGACTGATTCAGACTGCGATCGAATGTGGCAGGCAGACCTTGCAGTTTGCTATCGCGAAAGAAAGCAGAACCCGAGCCGTGTAGCTCATTGGTGCCCGCCTTGGTGATCACGTTGATCACTGAAGAACCCGAACGCCCGACTTGCGCGGAGAAACGATTGGTCGCGATCTGGAACTCCTGAATTGCTTCCTGCGAGATATTTTGTATCGAGCCGCCGACAACATCGTCGTTTGTGTCGACACCGTCGATAGTTACGTTTCCTCCGCGGCCGAGTTGACCCGCCGAGGAGATCACAACTGTGTTGGTCTTGGTGGGATCGAAGTTTGGCGCAAGCGTGTTACCGGGAACGAGCAACGCCAGTTCGAGAAAGTTGCGGCCGTTGAGCGGCAGCGTCTGGACCTCGCGCGATTCGATGATGCCATGAATCAGTGAATCATTGTTGTCGATCATTTGGTGAGGCGCGTAGAGATCGACGATGACCGAGCTATTGACACTAATCTCGAGTGTAACGTTCAAGGTGGCGGTTTGGCCCACCTTGAGTGAAATATCTGTTTTGCTGACTTTGGTGGCGAAACCTTTTGCTTCGACCCTCAACTCGTAATCGCCGGGTGGCATGTTTGAAAGAACGTAGAGCCCATCGTCATTGGTTGTTGCATCGCGTTTGATGCCGGTCGCTTTGTGAGTTGCTGTAATGGTCGCACCTGAGACGACCGCGCCGGCTGGATCCATGATCGTGCCGGTGAGTGTGGCGTTTGCGACTTGTTGCGTGAAAGCTGGGGGAATCGAACAGAGCATCAACAAGCTGATTAATGCGAAACGCCTCATTTCGTCGGTTCCTTCCTTACAGGTTTTTAGGATTTACAGGATGGACAAGACGCTGTTCACCATTTCTCTTGCACGATCTTCGGTCTTTGCTTCGGCAACGATTCTGACAATCGGCTCAGTGTTTGAACCGCGCACCAGTAGCCATCCGTCGGGTTGAGTGACTTTGATGCCGTCGCGCGTATCAAGCGGAAATTTGGCAAACTCCTGCCGGACTTTTCTCAGAACAACTGGAATCCGGTGTGATGGACAAGCCATCTTCTCCTTCACGATCGTGTAGCGTGGAATCGTTTCGAGTAATTCGGTCACGGTCTTCTGCGAGTCCGCGAGCAAGTGAAGCACCAAAGCCATCCCGACCAGACTGTCGCGCGCGAAGTTGATGCGCGGATAGATCACGCCGCCATTTCCCTCGCCTCCGATCACGGCATTCTGTTGTTGCATCCCATCAGTGACGTTCACTTCGCCAATCTTTGTCAGAAACACTGGACAGCCAAATTTGTTTGCAACGTCGGCGACAGCAGACGTTGTAGAGAGATTAGCAACGACCGCACCTTTCTCACGTCCGAGCACGTAGAGTGTCGCCAGCACCAGTGTGTAATCCTCACCGATCGGTTCACCTTGATCTGAGACGATCGCCAAACGATCAGCATCCATGTCTTGCGCGAACCCGATATCGGCATGTTGCTCTTTAACAATGCGACAGAGTTCGCCGAGGTTCTCCGGCAACGGTTCAGCGGGACGCGGAAACGATCCGTCAGGCGTGGTGTTTAGTGGAATCACTTCAGCGCCCAAGGCCTCGATCAACTTTGGACCAACAATCGAGCCTGCACCGTTACACGAATCGAGCACAACGCGCAGCTTCTTCTGCGTCTTTGGTAATGGGCCAAGCACGTCGAGGATCGACTTGATGTGCAGATCGGTTGCGCCTTCAATCTTTTCGACAGTCCGGATCTCAGCGCCTACGACTTTTGTGTACTCGCCCTGGTGATAGATATCGAGCAACTCACGCGCTTGTTCGGAGTCGAGAAACAGACCGCTTGAACCGATAAACTTCAGTGCATTCCACTCGGCGGGATTGTGACTCGCCGTGATCGCGATGCCGCCTTGCGCGCGACGGTGTCGCACCTGAAGTTGAACCGTGGGAACGGGACACATGCCGATGTCGATGACGCGACTTCCGGTTGATAAGAGGCCGGCAACCACAGCGTGCTTGACCATCTGACCGGAAGTCCGCGGATCGCGGCCGATGACGATCGTGCCCGAGCCGGTATGCGTGCCAAACGCCTGCGCGAAGCGCGTCAGGAGTTTTGGAGTGAGCGATTGGCCCACAACACCGCGCACACCGGAGATGCTGATCTTTAATGTCGGTATCGCTCGCATGAAAACTTTTATCCGCAGATTACGCAGATTACGCAGACTGTTTCGGAAAAATCTGCGTAATCTGTGGATGGCTTCACGGTTTACGTATTCGATCCCTTGCCCAGTCGAGCAGCTCGCGTGCTGCGGCTGGCTCCTCTGCCTCAACGATGATTCGAATCATCGACTCCGTATTCGAAGCACGAACATGCACCCAACCACCCGGCAACATAACTTTTATTCCATCAGTTGAGTCAACTTCGATTCCTTCCTGCTCCATCGCCGCGCGAAACTCCTGCAACACTGAGTACAAACGATGTGGCTCGACTGCAACGTTGTGCTTCAAGATCGTCAATCGCGGAAGTTCATTCACGAGTTCGGAAATACGCTCACCAGTCTGCGCCAGGTGTTCGAGTATCAGTCCGATGGCGGCAGCACTGTCATGCGTCAAGTGAACTTCAGGAACAGTAATTCCACCACTGCCCTCACCTCCGAGCACTCCGTCGTACTCGATCAGACCTTCAGAGATGTAAGCCTGGCCCACTGGCGTGCGTATCACACTGCCTCCATGTCGCGCCGCAATTATGTCTACTGCATTCGAGCTGGAAACATTTGTCACCACTGTGCCGGTTTTCTTTCGCAGACGAATAGCAGCCGCGATCGCCAGCGTCATCTCTTCGGAAAGTGGCTCACCGAGATCCGTGACGATTCCGAGACGCTCACCATCCGCGTCATGCGCAAAACCGATCGCCGCGCGTCCTGCTTTAACAACAGCGCACAGTTGGGCCATCGTCTCGCGCTTGGGCTCCGGCGTGTGCGGGAATGGCGCATTCGGATCGTCGTTGACGGCCAGCACTTCACAACCCAACGTCGCGAGCCATTTCGGACTCAGAAACGAACACGCGCCGTTACAGCAATCCACTGCCACGGTCAGTCTCTTCTCTCTGATCGCCTCGACTGCAAAACTCTCGCGAAGCACCTTGATATGTTCTTCAATTGGATCGACTGTGTGAACGGTTTGCTTGATCGTGTCCCAGGTCGCCTTCGCAAACTCGCCCTGATGAAAGATATCCAGCAACTCTTCGCCTTGTGTTGGATTCAGGTAAAGTCCGTCTCCGCGAACGAACTTCAATGCGTTCCACTGTCCGGGATTGTGACCGGCAGTGATCGCAATGCCGCCTTCGGCCTTCAACCACTTTACTGCCAACTGCATACTCGGCGTTGGGCAGATTCCGACGTCGATAACCTCGCAGCCTGCCGCGAGCAGTCCCGCCAACACTGCCGATCGGATCATTGGACCAGACGGGCGCGTGTCGCGGCACACGAGAATTCGTCCCCGATCCAGGTAGGTTCCGAAGGCTTCGGCAAACTCTACCGCCAGCTCGGGTGTAAAGGTTTCACCGACGATGCCGCGAACGCCGGTGATGCCGATTTTTAACGGTTTCATGCTGAATACGTCGGACTTAATTGTACTTCACGACATAAGTAGCTGTCAGCGTTTTTCGCCACAAAAAGGCACAAAATGATTTATTCTCTACCCCATGAGACGCGCCCTTCTTCTGTTGCCAATTCTGATGCTGATCGTTAGCGCCAACGCTCGTGCTCAACAAACGATCGCTGAGCGGCTTGGCTATCCTCGTGATGCAAAGCTGCTCATCATTCATGCCGACGATCTCGGCATGGCCCATTCTGTAAACGTCGCAACGACCAAAGCATTCGAAACAGGTCTCGTGACGTCCGGCAGCATTATGGTGCCGTGCCCGTGGCTGTCAGAGATCGCCGACTACGCTCGCAAAAATCCTCAAGCCGATCTCGGTTTACACTTAACGCTCACGAGTGAGTGGACTTCCCTTCGCTGGGGACCGGTGTCGCCGAGAGATCGCGTGTCTTCACTGCTCGATAAAGATGGATACTTCTATCTCACCGAGACTGACGCTGCTGCGCATGCTGATCCGAAAGAAGTCGAGATGGAAATAACTGCACAGATCGAACGTGCCCGCGCACTGGGCATTCAGCCCACGCATCTCGATTCGCACATGGGAACGCTTTATCAAAACAAAGCATTGTTTGAAATATTTCTGCGTGTCGCACGCAGTCAGAAGTTGCCCGTCAGAGTCGCAAAGACGTGGTTTGCGCAAGCCGACTTTCTGCCGTCGGTATTAAGTCCTGACGACGTTTACATCGATCGCATTCTCGACATCAATCCAAGTGTTGCTCCCGGCGACTGGTCCAAGTTTTATTCGGAGGCGATCAAGAAGCTGGAGCCAGGAGTGACGGAAATAGTTATTCATCTCGCCTACGACGATGCGGAGATGCGTGGCGCAACGTTCAATCATCCCGATTGGGGAGCTGCATGGCGCCAGCGCGACTTCGAATTCTTCACGAGCGACGCATTTCGGAAGTTGCTTCAGGAAAACCAAATAAAGCTGATCACCTGGCGCGAGCTCGGGAAGCTAATTAAGTAATCTGCGTAATCTGTGGATGGCCCTTTTGCTCGACCTTTCTCGCGTTATTGAGAGAGAGGAGAGCACTATGAAACACATTCGAACAGCGATCGCTTTGTCTGGTCTACTTGTACTGTTGGCGTTCTCATCCGCGTTCGGTCAATCGGACCGGCAAACCGTATACATCCCGTTTGCTTTTAGCGTCGGTGAGAAGGCATTTTCCGCCGGCGACTACGTCGTCGAGCGAAACCGCAAGGATTCAGACTCGGTTTGGGTGATTCGACAGAAGGACGGTGGCGACGCAGCCATGTTTTTGACGAGGTCAGTGCACGCAAATGAAACCGTGGAGCAGGTCCGATTCGTCTTCCATCGTTATGAAGATCTCTACATGCTATCGGAGTTTTGGATCAACGGAACCAACACCGGGCGCCAGGTTGAGACTTCCAATCGTGAGCGAGCGATCGAAAAAGCTTTAGCGGAGCAGCGTCAGGATGTTATCTTGACGGGCCGTGGCCGATAACTTCAGCGACAAACTTTCACGCCGCCAGTTTCTAAAAGCTGGCGGCGTTGGTTTGCTTGGTGCCTTTGTATCTCGTGCGGACGCATGGTCCAAACAATCGCGTGAACTCACGCTCTACGTCGGCACATACACTTCAGGTAAGAGCGAAGGCATTTACGGTTATCGGATGGATCGCGTCAGCGGTGCACTGACGCGTTTCAATGCTTTCAAATCTATCAACCCGTCGTTTCTTACAATCGATCGCAGCAAACGCTACCTCTATGCAGTAAACGAAGTAAATGATTTCCTGGGAAAACCAAGTGGCGGCGTGAGCGCCTTTGCCATCGATCGACTCACCGGTAATCTTCGTTTGCTAAACGAACAAGCAACTCAAGGCGCCGATCCGTGTCATTTGACTGTCGATAGCAGAAGAAGAGTTCTACTAGTTGCGAATTATACCGGCGGAAATATTTCTGTCTTGCCAATACGTGCGGATGGCACGTTGGGAATGGTGATCGATCTCGAGCAACACGAAGGATCCGGCGTCAAAGAACAACAAAAAGGACCACACGCACATTGCGTCATCCTCGATCGTTTTGAACGTCATGTGCTTGCCTCTGATCTCGGCACCGACAAAGTGATGATCTATCGCTTTGATCATCGAAGTGGAAAACTGACACCCGCCGCACAGCCCTGGGCGCAACTCCAGCCGGGGGCCGGTCCGCGACACTTGACGCTCCACCCGAACGGCAAGTTTCTCTACGTTATTGACGAGCTGGATTCGACGTTGACTGTATTCAGGTACAACGAACTCAACGGTACGTTGTCGCAGATCGAAATCGTCTCAACCTTGCCAAGCGACTTCTCCGGCGTGAGTTATTGCGCGGACGTTCACATTTCTTCATCAGGTAAGTTTCTTTACGGATCGAATCGCGGGCACGACAGCATCGTCGTCTTCGCGATCGATCAACGCACGGGCAAGCTCGAGTTGGTCCAACATGTTTCGACGGAAGGCAAATGGCCCCGCAACTTCACACTCGATCCAACCGGTCGCTTTTTGCTCGTCGCAAACCAGCGCACAGACAATGTTGTAATTTTCTCCATTGACTCGTCGACGGGACGTCTCACTCCGACCGGCATAACCGAAGAAATTCCCGCGCCCGTTTGCCTCAAATTTCTTTGATTTTTGTGCTTTATGTGCCTCTTTGTGGCAAAATAACCCCGTTCCTGTAATCCTGCCTGAGGACAGCTAAATAGATGCGAAATCCCATTCCGGCCCTGGGGGCTTTCAGTCTTTCACTGTGCTTCGTTCTGCAAACGCCAATGATTATCAAAGCGCAGTCTCCGTCCGATCTCATGGACAGCGACGAGTTTTTTCAACGAGCAAGTCGCACCGGTCCGCAACGCGACTACACGCAAAGAATCGAAGACTTGCTGAAGCGCATGACGCTCGAAGAGAAAGTTGGGCAGATGACCCAACTGGCGATCGGCATGATCGTCTCCGGACGCGATCAGGACGTCCGCATCGATCCTGCGAAGCTCGACAAAGCGATCGTCAAATACGGCGTCGGTTCGATCCTCAATGTCTCGGATCAGGCGCTGACTGTCGATAAGTGGCGCGAAATAATTGGCCAGATTCAGGAAGCCGCGACGAAGAAAACGCGGCTCGGCATTCCCGTGATCTACGGCATCGATTCGATTCACGGAGCAAACTACGTCCAGGGCGCGACGCTCTTTCCGCAAGAGATCGGGATGGCCGCAACTTTCAATCCCGGGTTGATGCAACGAGCTTCCGAGATCGCCGCGATGGAAACACGCGCAGCCGCTATCCCGTGGAGTTTTTCTCCTGTTCTCGATCTTGGTCGCAATCCGCTCTGGCCACGTTTTTGGGAAACGTTTGGTGAAGATCCGTACCTGGCGAAAGTGATGGGCGTGGCGTTTGTGCGTGGTCTCGAAGGAACCGACGTCGCTTCGCAGCAGCAGGTTGCTGCGAGTCTGAAACACTACATGGGCTACAGCTTTCCGCTCACTGGAAGAGATCGCACGCCGGCATGGATTCCGGAAAATTACTTGCGCGAGTATTTTCTTCCGACGTTCGAAGCAGCGGTCAAAGCCGGTGCACACACGGTGATGATCAACTCTGCGGAGATCAATGGCATTCCCGGTCACATCAATCATCATATCCTGACTGACATTCTTCGCGACGAGCTCGGGTTCAAAGGCTTCGTCGTTTCTGACTGGGAAGACATCAAGAAACTCGTGACTTTCTGGCGCGTGGCAGCGAATGAAAAAGAGGCGACGCGCATGGCGATCATGGCCGGCATCGACATGAGCATGGTGCCGCTGGACTACAGTTTCGCCGATCTGCTCGTGCAGTTGGTTAAAGAAGGCGCGGTGCCTCAGTCGCGCATCGACGAAGCAGTGCGTCGCATATTGCGAGTCAAGTTCGAGTTGGATCTGTTCGACAAACCGATGCCAGATGCGTCGCTGAAAGCGAAGTTTGCATCGCCTGAGTCGCGGCAAGTCAGTTTGCAAGCAGCACGCGAGTCGATCACGTTGCTGAAGAACGCGAACAACGTGCTGCCATTAGCCAAGACGACCAAAGTTCTGGTGACTGGTCCAACCGCGGATTCGTTAGTTTCGCTGAACAATGGCTGGACCTGGGTTTGGCAAGGATCGGAAGAGTCGCTCTATCCGAAAGATCGGCCCACGATTCGAAAAGCGATCGAGGCGAAGGTTGGTGCTAACAATATAACCTTCGTGCAAGGCACGAGGATCACACGACCCGCAGGCTCGACATCAAATAACACACCGACCGATCAGGAAGAAGAAGTCGATATCGCTGCGGCAGTGCAAGCTGCGAAGAACGTCGATGTGATCGTACTGGCGCTGGGTGAAGGATCTTATTGTGAAACGCCGGGCAACATCACTGACCTCACGATCGGTGAGCCGCAGATCAAACTCGCCGAAGCACTCAAAGCGACGGGAAAACCGATCGTGCTGGTGTTGGTTGAAGGGCGTCCACGCATCATCAATCGCATCGTCGATAACGTCAGCGCCATTTTGATGGCTTACAATCCAAGTAATGAAGGTGGAACAGCGATCGCCGATGTGTTGTTTGGTGACGTGAATCCGAGCGGGAAGCTTCCGTACACTTATCCGCGCACGCCGAACGGATTGATCAATTACGATCACAAGCCGTTTGAAACCGAGAACACGGCGTTCGGCAACATGGCTTTTAATCCGCAGTTCCAATTTGGTGACGGGCTGAGTTACACCACGTTTACTTATAGCGATCTGCGGCTTGGCAAACAGACGATTTCCATGAATGAAGAACTGCCGGTGAGTGTGACGGTGACGAATAGTGGATCGCGTGCAGGTAAAGAGGCTGTGCTGGTGTATGTCAGCGATCTGGTTGCGTCGATATCGCCACCGGGAAAGCGCTTGCGACGATTCGCGAAGGTGAGCCTCGATCCGGGGCAGAGCCGCACGCTCACGTTTAAGTTGCGTTCTGAAGATTTGTCGTTCATCGGTGCTGATAACAAGCGCACTGTCGAGCCAGGTGAGTTCGAAGTGAGAATTGGCAATCTTACTCAAAGATTCATATTGAAGTGAGCACCTCTTTGGAGTGCGGCGGCCTGGCGCCGCTTTGTTATCGATCGCGCTTGATCGAGGCCAAAGCGGCGCCAGGCCGCCGCACTCCAAGGAGACGCCCAAGAAGAACAGGCATGAAAAACAAAAGCTATCTCCTGTTGTTATTAATCGTGATCTGCGCGTTAGTTGTGAGTGCGCAGCAGGAAGTGCCGTCGCCGCAACTCAACTTGATGCCCATGCCGGCCTCGGTGAAGTTTCATCGCGAGCGGCTGGCAATCGATGCGAATTTCAGAGTTGCGACGCGAGGCCATTCAGACGCACGTTTACTCGGCGGCATCTCGCGTTTTGTAAAACGACTGGAAGGACGAACGGTCCTGACGTTCCCGCCTGGACTCGCGCCGGATGATCAAACTACGCCTCTCATCGTTCAATGCGATGGTCCGGGAAAGAACATTCCGTCGGTCACCGAGAATGAAAGTTATCGAATCGACATCACTAGTCGGCAGGCGTTACTGACTGCGCCAACCGTTGTCGGCGCGCTTCGTGGTCTCGAGACTCTGCTGCAATTAGTTGACGCCGATCGCAACGGATATTTCCTTCCCGGAGTCCAGATCGACGATCAGCCGCGGTTTCCCTGGCGTGGATTGTTGATCGACGTCGGCCGTCACTTCGAGCCGATCGAAGTGCTCAAACGCAATCTCGACGCGATGGCAGCCGTGAAGTTGAATGTCTTTCACTGGCATCTCACCGAAGATCAAGGCTTTCGTGTCGAGAGCAAGAAATTTCCGAAGTTGCATCAGCTCGGATCAGACGGCAACTACTACACGCAGGAACAAATACGCGACATTGTTGCTTACGCCCGCGACCGAGGCATTCGCGTTGTGCCAGAGTTTGATATTCCGGGACACAGCACGAGCTGGCTCGTGGGCCATCCGGAGCTCGGCAGCGCTCCTGGTCCATACACGATCGAGCGCCGGCCAGGAATCTTTGAACCCGCACTCGATCCCACGCGCGACGAAACTTACAAATTTCTCGACACGTTTTTAGGCGAGATGGCGTCTCTATTTCCTGACGAATACATGCATATCGGTGGCGATGAGAATGAAGGCAAGCAGTGGGATCGCAATCCCGCGATTCAAGCCTTCATGCAGAAGAAAGGAATCAAGAACAATCACGAGCTACAGGCTTACTTCAATACGCGCCTGCTGAAGATCCTGCAAAAGCACGAAAAGAAGATGATTGGTTGGGACGAAATTCTGCAGCCGGGACTGCCAAAGGACATCGTGATTCATTCGTGGCGTGGCACGGCCGCGCTTGCGGACGCCGCGCGCAAGGGCTACGACGGCATTCTCTCGAACGGTTATTACATCGACCTGATTCAACCTGCCGCACAACACTACGCTGCCGATCCGCTTCCGGCAGGCAGCACTTTGACTCCCGAAGAAGCAAAGCACGTGCTCGGCGGCGAAGCGACGATGTGGGGCGAGTGGGTGACGCCCGAAACGATCGATTCGCGCATCTGGCCACGGACCGCTGCGATTGCTGAGAGACTTTGGTCGCCGCGAACGGTTACCGACGTGAACGACATGTATCGCCGCCTCGCGGTGATTAGTGTTCAATTAGAAGAGTTAGGACTGACGCACAAGAGAAATCAGGAGATGATGTTGCGCCGGTTGGTGCGTAACGACGATGTTGGTCCATTGCTCACGCTAATCTCTGTCGTCGAACCAGTAAAGGAATATCATCGTTACGACCAACGACCACAAACGATGCTGAGTCCACTTACCGGTGCGGTCGATGCGGCTATTCCTGATAGCGACACCGCGCGCAGGTTTAGGTGGATGGTTAGCGAGTTTCTTAACGATGGTCCACGGTTTGAACTGTATCGCCCCGAGTTGAACGGCATGCTGGCCGATTGGCAGAGTTCCGGCGCGTCGCTTGGTCCGGTGATCGATCGCTCGCCGGCGCTGAAAGAGATCAAACCGCTCGCGCAGAACCTGTCTCAACTCGGTGCGACTGGATCGGAAGCAATCTCTTATTTGAAGTTAGGCATGCCGCCGCCGAGAGGTTGGCGTGAGTCGAGCCTGGCAAAGGTTGATGAGGCTGCAAAGCCGTACGGCGCACTTGAATTTGTTATCGTCTCTGGCGTGCGCCAGTTGGTAAACGCCGCGGCTGAAGTGAAGTAGTAAGCCACAAAAATGCACAAGAAGTATCAAAAAGCTCTACTTTTTGTAACTCTTGTGCTTTTTTGTGGCGCAAGCTCAGCACAGTGTCTTTCGTGCCACCAGGATTATCAAAAATACCTCACGACCGCGCATCACTTAACTTCACAACCAGCAAGCGCAACGTCCATCGCCGGCAGTTTCGCTCCCGGGAAAAATATTCTCCGAACGTCACAGCGCGAGTTGCAGTACGTGATGGAAGCCAGAAAAGACGGCTTCTTTCAAACCGGCGTGCTCGGAACGCCACCTGACGCGATCTCTGTCTCCGAACGTTTTGATTTCGTCATCGGCTCGGGACGCAAAGGTCAAACTTATCTCTATTGGGGCAAAGACGATCAACTGTTTCAACTGCCCGTCTCCTACTGGACGGAAGTCGCGAGTTGGGTAAACAGTCCCGGCTATGGCGACAGAAGTTTGGACTTCAGCAGACCGGTCGTGCCGCGTTGTCTCGAGTGTCATGCTTCATACTTTGCCGCAGTCGCGGATGCGGAGGTCGTAAATCGATATCGCCGGTCTGATTACGTGCTCGGCGTTTCGTGTGAGCGTTGTCATGGGCCAGGCAAGCAACACGTTGAGCTAAACGCGCCCGGCGCGCCGAAGCCTGTGGACCAGGCCATCGTTAATCCGAGAAAGCTGCCGCGCGATCGCCAGCTCGCATTGTGTTCGTTGTGTCATGGAGGCATCGGGATCGCGAAGGCTCCCGCCTTCTCCTTCGTCGCGGGCGATGCGCTGGAGGATTTCATCCGGCTCGAGATTCCCAAAGAGGATGAGCCACTCGATGTTCATGGCAACCAGATCGCGCTGCTGGAGCGGAGTAAATGCTTCAAGTCGTCAAACATGACTTGCTCGACGTGCCACGACGTGCACGTGCGTCAGCGTGATGTCACGGATTTTTCGGCGAAATGCCTGGGGTGTCACAAGGTGGAGAGTTGTGGGCTGTTTCCAAAACGCGGCCGTGCGATTGTGGGAAAGTGCGTCGATTGTCACTTACCGAATCAGACCTCAAATGTGATCTTCTCCACGCATGATGGCGTGCGTATTCTTCCGAAAGTGCGTAATCATTGGATCAAGATCTATCGTTAACATCTTTTCTCACGCAAAGGCGCAAAGTCGCAAAGAAGGCGCTAAGCTTTGCGTCTTTGCGCCTTTGCGTGAGACTTGCTCTTCACCTAGGCACAGGCTCGTTGGGCTTTGCGATGCGAATCCAATGGTCGGTAAACTGCGCGTGCATTCCCGCAAGCTCAACCTTTGGCATGTGACACGTCGCACACTTTGTCGTACTGACCGGACACGCCGGCGCACTCCGCCGCTCCGTCTTAGCTTCCTTCGCATTAGTTAAATGACACGCAAGACACTTTGCGTCGTAATACGCCGTTTCTTTCTGTAACTTCTCGTGCGGATTGTGACACGCGAGGCATGAGATTCTCGGATCGTTCGTGTTGTGCCCGCGACTATTGAACAGGCGATACGGCTGAAAACGAATATTGTTGACGAACGCCTGGCCCGGCAACAACATCGCCTGTTCGAAGCTCGTATGGCACGTTCCGCAGAATGATTGTGAGAGTTCGAACCCACTCAAACCTCCGGGGTTGAAAATCTGCGGCTCATCAAACTTCTTCTCCTTCATAGCCACGAGATGTTTCTCACCTGGTCCATGACACGCCTCACAACTCACACCAGGAGTTAATCGATCGAGTTTCAGCTCCAGTCCATTAACCGCGCCGGTCGTGTGGCAACCGAAGCACTGTTGCGGTTCGTCGGCAGCAATCGCACGGCCTAATGCGTCTTCGAGCGAGGCCGGTACTGACGTCCGGTGACCGATCGTAAAATTCAGCTCGGATAGTTTTTGAAAATAGCTGACGCGCGTTTCGTACAACGTGTCGTTGTGACGAAAGACATAAGTCTGTCCAACGTGGCCTTGCCCAAAGCAATAGAGGATCGGCTTGGTGATTGTGTTGGCGCCGTCAGTAACGGAGTAAACTACTGCATCACCTTTAGGCGAAAGTTCGTAAGTGTAAGGTCCGTTGCGAAAGGTCAGGCGGCCGCGCGCCGTAACGATCTTGCAGTCAGGTGCGACTTCCAAAGCCTGGGCCATCGGCGTCATCAATTGTGCAGCTTCCTTCGGATGACAACCGACACAGGCTTTAGCGCCGACGTAGCGAATGCCGCGCGTGTCAGCGTTGGGCCGCCATTCGGAGAAGAAATTATCCGATTGCGCGTGACACAGAAACGCGATCAATCCACAGATTACGCAGATTGAAGCAACACGTTTGGGTGTGAGAGTCACTTCTTAACTATCCCTGATCCCTCGACGACTTTGACGTAAGTGTTCAAAGGCGGACTCGTCAATCGATCAACTTTGCCGCTGGGCCAACGTATCTCAACAAAATCGATCTTCGTCGCAGCACCAATGCCAAGTATCTCGCGTGGATCGTGCGAAGAGAGATAACTGCCGCCGCCGGTTTTTAATCGGCTTCGTTTGACGGCTCCCGCCTGCCACGTGATCACAGCACCAACCGCCGCAGAATTGCTTTTGGTGGCGACGAGATTCAGACCCAGCCAGTTGTTTCGATTGCCACCTTGATTGCGCAGCAACAAAGGCGATTCACCGTTGTTTGAGATGAGCACGTCCTCGTCGCCATCGTTATCGAAATCACCTAGTGCCATACCGCGACCTGAGAACGTCTTACTGAAAACTGTTCCAGCACTCGCGCTCACGTCTTTAAACGCCCGGCCCGTGTTCTCAAACATCAGCAACGGCTCTTTATATCTCACGCGCGCGATGCGCGATT
Organism: Pyrinomonadaceae bacterium; assembly: GCA_035248565.1. Lineage (GTDB taxonomy): Bacteria > Acidobacteriota > Blastocatellia > Pyrinomonadales > Pyrinomonadaceae > PSRF01. The sequence goes on from DATFHH010000054.1 coordinate 16,014, forward strand.
CGATCATGTCGTCAGGATGTCCGTTAACCAGAAACAGGTCGGGATCGCCGTCGTTGTCATAATCGAAAAATTTCAAACCCCAACCGCTTAGCAGTTGAGTTGCAGGCGCGATCTCACCCGGCTGATCGGTGAAGATCAAGTCTTTATCGTTGTGATATAGACTGAAAAACTCCTGATCGATGTTGGCGACGAAGAGATCCTGCCAGCCATCGCCATCATAATCAGTCGCATCGACGCCCATTCCCGAACGAGGTCTTCCCGCTTCGCCATAAGCGACCCCGGCCGCCAAGCCGACCTCCTCGAATTTTCCGGCGCCTTTGTTGAGGAAGAGAAAGTTGGGCATGGTGTCGTTGGCGACGAAGAGATCCATTAGTCCATCGTTATTTACGTCAGTCGCAACGGCGCCAAACGATTTTCCCGGATGTGCAGCAATGCCTGACTCGGCGCTCACGTCTGTAAACGTGCCGTCGCCGTTGTTGTGAAACAGATGCGAAGGCGTGGGTTTGAAAAGTCGCGGCACACAATAGTAACGGCGCTTTAATGTTGGATCCGTGCACAGCGGATTTTGCGTTTTGTCGTAAAAGACAAAGCTGGAGACGAATAGATCCAGTTTGCCGTCGTTGTCGTAATCAAACCACGTCGCACAGGTGGACCAACCCGGCGCGGCCACGCCAGCTTTGTCTGTTACTTCGGTGAAGGTGCCATCGCCGTTGTTGTGGTAGAGAATATTTGGACCATAGTTCGTTACGTAAAGATCGACGTTGCCGTCGCCGTCGTAATCACCAGCAGCGACGCCCATACCAAAGCGGCCTCCCGCAACGCCGGCTTTGTCGGTGACATCGGTGAACGTGCCGTCGTGATTGTTGTGATAGAGCGCGTTTTTGAGCGGCGAAGGGGGAGTGAAGAAATCGGATGGTCCACTGTTTACAAAATAAATGTCCATCCAACCATCGTTGTCGTAGTCGAAGAAAGCGCAGCCTGCGCCGACAGTTTCTGGCAATTGACGCTCGGCGGAGTGAGCGTTGTTGTGCGTCCAGGTGATCTTGCTCGCGGAAGGCGGGACTTCTTCGAACGTAACCGGACGAGGCGACACGTTAATCACCAGAAGAAGAATTAATAAGCCACGGATGAACACGGATTTTACGGAGATGATTTGGGTGGTAAGACGATGACGCCGCTATTTGAGGCGCCTTTCGCTTTGAGTTTATCGATGATGCGCATCTCTTCCTGCGCCTTGGCGGGCTCTTTTAAGCGCGCATACAACAGCGCCAGATTGTAATGCGCTGTCGGTTCTTCCGGATCGAGTTTCACCGCTGTTTCCAACTCCTGGCGCGCGCGCGCGTAGTTTTTAATCTTCATATAACTCGAGCCGAGCGCGATACGCGCGTGCGCGTATGAAGGAAGCTGTTGCACGGCTTTCTCAAACAGCACGATCGCGCGCGCGTCGTTGTTCTGCTCCTGCTCGATCAGGCCGAGGTAGTAGAACACTTCAGGAATCGCCGCACCGGGTCGCGCACTCTTCTCCAGCCACACGCGAGCTTCGGCGTATTTTTTTTGATTGAGCAGCACGTATCCGAGATGTAACTGAGCCTGCGCATTCGAGGGTTGAATCTCGAGCACGCGACGAAACAGTTTTTCAGCTTCGAATAGATCACCTTTTCTCAACACCGCAATTCCGAGTGCGAGAAGATACGAGGGATCTTTAGGCCGCGACTCCAGCGATCGTTCGAGCGCCGACTTTGCTTCATCGATCAAACCGACACGCAGAGCCTCAAGCGCAAACTTGTAAAGAAACTCCGGCGATTTCGAATCAGCAGTAAGCGTCGCCACGCGGTTGAAGTAGATTGCAGCTTCTCTGCTCTCACCTTTCAAACGTGAGATCTGTCCGAGACCAAACAAAGCTCCAGCGTTATCGAGCCGTCCCTGGAGTGCGACTAAATAATTCTCCTCGGCCTTTGCGAGATCGCTTTCAGCCAGGTATGTGTCACCCAACATAACCGCGGCTTCAGCGTTTTCAGGTTCGAGGGCGACGACCTCTTTGAGTTGCAAGATCGCTTTGTCAGGAGCGCGTTTGAGCAGGTAAAGATGAGCCAGATTCATCCGCGCGCCGGTGTAATTCTTGTCCTTCGCCACGGCGCGACCGAACAACACCTCTGCTTCATTCAAACGTCCCTGCTTCGCACGAATGGTTCCTAAAAAGTCGAGTGCTACGGGCAAATCGGGCGTGACCCTCAGGATACGTGTCAGTTCCTTTTCCGCTTCCGCAAGACGATTGTCTTGAATGAGAGACGCGATCTGCTCGAACAGCTTGACCGGATCGTTTTGTTGTCCACAAAGAGGCACAACAAAACAGCAAAAAAGGCACAAGCACACTACAATGGCCGGTACTTTATGTGCCTTTTTGTGGGGATCTGACGAATTCTTTCTCATGAACCTTTCCCTGTCCCTCTTTGATCGTCACAATCCTGTTGACGCCAACGTTTGCTATTTTATCGATCAGACCGCTGGGCCAACGTACCTGAATCAGATCTACTTTCGTGCGTTTCTCGAGTCCGAAGTGCAGCCTCAGATCGCTTTGCGACAGGTAACTGTCGCCACTGCGAACCTCGTCAGTCTGTGGCGTCAGATCTCCTGATGTAACTGTCACGCGCGCGCCGATGCCGCTGCGATTGCTTTTCGTACCAACCAGCTTGACTAGAATCGAGTTGTTCGCGTTTCCACCATCGTTGCGTAAGAGCTGTGGTGGTCCATCGAGATCCGCGATCAGCAGATCGATGTCGCCGTCGTTATCAATGTCGCCAAACGCAACTCCGCGGCTCGCACGATTCTCAGTCAACACTGCACCGAACTCCGCCGACACCTCGGTGAACGTGCCGTCATGGTTGTTGTGATGCAACAGTCTCGGTTGCCGATACGCAGGCAACTGCGGATAGACGTGACCATTGGCGACAAACAGATCGACCCAGCCATCGTTGTCGTAATCAAAAAACTTCGTGCCCCAGCCAACGTAAGGCAAACTCACCGGCGCAACCTTGGCCGCGTACGACAGATCAGTAAACGAGTTCTTGCCGTCGTTATGATAGAGCGTATTGTATTCGTCGGCGAAATTGGTAATGAACAAGTCGAGCTTACCATCGTGGTCGTAGTCGCCCACGGTCACGCCCATGCTGCCCTGTTCGCTGCCATTCTCGTTAACGGCAGTGCCGGCATTGAATCCGATCTCCTCAAAGGTGCCATCACCTTTGTTTCGGTAGTGGAAATTCGGCGTCGAGTCGTTGGCGACGAAGATATCGATCCAGCCATCGCCGTCAAAATCGCTGGTGATCACGCCGAGGCCGTAATAACCATTCGGGTCCGACACGCCTGCCTGTTTTGAAACGTCGGTAAACGTCCCATCGCCGTTGTTGCGAAAGAGCGAATCTCCCGCGCCTTTCAAGCCTCTTGGACCACACTGCACCGGAATGGATTTGTACTGGCAAGTCTTTCCTTGTCCGAACTCCGGTAAGTTGTTGATGTCGAAATCGACGTAGTTACTGACGAAGAGATCGAGATCGCCGTCGTTGTCGTAGTCAAAAAACGATGCGCCTGTGGACCAGCGTGGATCGCTAACACCAGCTTTGGCGGTGACGTCAGTGAACGTTCCGTCGCCGTTGTTCTTGAAAAGATGGTTCGGGCCCAGGCACGTGACGTAAAGATCTTCAAAGCCATCGTTGTTGTAATCGCCGACTGCGGCGCCCATGCCCCAACCGATGTCGCTCACGCCGGCCTTTTCACCTACTTCTGTAAACTTGCCGTTGCCGTCGTTGTGATAAAGCTGGCTCTTGGTTTTTCCCTTGGACTTCGCCAGATCGACCGTCAGAGAGTTAACGAGAAAAATATCCAGGTAGCCGTCATTGTCGTAGTCAAACATCACGACTCCACCGCTCATCGATTCGACGATGTATTTCTTCTCGGGTGATGCGACGTGTTTGAACTTGATGCCGGCTTGCGCGGTGATGTCAGTGAAGGCGATCTTCGCCGGCTGCGAGAGCGCCATTAATATGAGAAGAACAATCTGCGTAATCTGTGGATGGTTCACTGATCTGACTTCGTGCGCGCTTTTTCTTTCAACTCTTTCGAAATCTCGAGCTGGCTCTCGCCTTCAGCTTTGCGGCCTGCAGCTATGTAAGCGCGTCCGAGTTGGTAATGCACGTGCGGCTGATCGGGCTTCAATCGCACTGCGGTCTCGAGATTCTCAACACTGCCTTTGATGTCACCCTTCTGCAATAACGCTTTGCCCAGCTCGTAATACGCGTCACCGAAATCAGGCCGCTCACGAACGACTTCTCGCATCAACGCGATGCCCTTGTCCGTGTCTTGTTGGGCCAACACTACAAACGCGAGATGGTACTTGGCTTGAAGGTCGTTGGGATTCAGCGCCAGCTCTTGCTGAAACTCGCGCGCCGCATCTTGAAATTTGCCTGCCTTCAGATAAATCAAGCCCGTGTAGAAGTGGGCCAACCGCACCTGCTTGTCGAGTGAGAGCGCGATGCGCAACTCTTCAAGTGCCTTATCCACTTCGCCGCGTTCGTACTGAGCCTGGCTGAACAGAATATGCAGTTGTGGACTGTTCTCACCGACTGCAACCATCTGCTCGATCACGCGGTTGGCGGCGTCGAGCTTTCCATCTTTGAGCAATGAGAGCGCAAGTGGATAGTAAAGCGCCGCCTCCTGAGTCTTCACGGCAACGACTTCGCTCAACAGTTTCGACGCTTTGGCGTAGTCGTTCGTCATGAAATAGCTGAGCCCCAACAATTGCTTGATCGCGACGTTGTTGGGATTGATTTTGAGCTCGTTTTCCAGTGCGGGTATGGCTTCTTTGTACGACTCCGACTTGTAGTAAGCCAAACCGAGATTGAAGTTGAGTCCTTCCTGAGAAGGATTCCATTTTGCAGCCAGTGCAAACTGCGCCGATGCTTCACGAAAATCCTGTTGCTCTGCACGTAACAGACCAATGCTGTTGTGCGCTGCTGTGACCACTTTTGAGTAATACGTCTCTTCGGTTTTCAGTTTTTCCGCCGTTTTAGGATCGAGATCCACAGGTTCAGCAATCACGCCTTCAGCTTTAACCAATTCCTGCGTCTTGCCTGACTGATCCGGCAGGTTGTTTCCACTCAGAAACTCACCCACGCGCTTTTCGTCGAGTTTGAAACCTTTCTGCTTGAGGTCCGCAGAGATCTGCAACTCCTTCTCGCCTTCGGCGGTGCGACCGACTTTCATCAGCGACTGACCAAGACGATAATGCGCAGTCGTCACCTGATAATCGTTATGGGCCAACGACGGATTTAGCGCGATGCTTTTCTGCAACACTTCGACGGCTTCCTTGTGCATTCCCGCGCCCTGGTACGCCTGGCCCAAATGAAAATAGGGATCGGGATTGTTTGGCTGCTTGTGAACGGCCTTCTCGAGCAGTGCGATAGCCTGGTCAAACTTCCGATCCATGATGTAAAGAATTCCGAGATAAAAATTGGCGAAATACTCTTCCGGATTAGCGGCAAGCTCGATCTTGAACTCCTCCATCGCGTCGGGAATTCTGACGGCGCCGTCCTTATATAAATAGGTCAGACCAAGATAGTAGTGAACACGCGGAAAATGAGCATCGAGTGCGATCGCCTTTTTGAACTCATCGATCGACTCGGCCAAAAAACCGGTCTCGCGATAGGCGCGACCGATGAGCACGCGAAGTGCTGGTCGATTGCCGAGCCGTTCAGCCATCCGCTCGTATAGCTTTCTTGCCGATGCAACGTCGTGTTGTTTCAAAAAGCAGAGTCCGAGAGTGTACTCAGCATCGTAATCATCGGGCGCCAATCGGACTGCTTCCTGTAGTTCGCGCGTTGCCCTTTCGAACTCACCCATCATGAAATAGGTCTTGCCGAGCATGTGATGCGCGGTCGAGTTTTGCGCATTTGCGGCGATGACCTGCTGCAATGGCTCGATGCCCTTTGCGTATTCCCTCAGGTGAAAATAGGCGATGGAGAGATCGATCGATGCGTCGGCGGAGTTGGGACCTGCTGCCGCGGCCGACTCAAACGCGCCGACCGACGCTTCATAGTTGCCTTGCGCGGAGTAGATTTTGCCGAGGCGCTCGTAAGCTTCGCCCAATATGATCTTGAACTCTGATTCGGCAGCGGCGTAATTGCGCGTGCGATGATAGTTCTCGGCAGCCTCGTAATGCTTACGAAACAGATCTGTCTGTGGCGGAACGAAGAAGGATAACAGCAAAGACAGGAAGGCAACGCGAAAATACATTGGATCGAAAAACCATCCACAGATTGCACAGATTATAAATCATCTGCGTAATCTGTGGATGGTTTGTTCTGGGGAGTATATCAGAAGGTAAATTTGATACCGAGTTGGATCTCACGCGACGCCTGGGCGACGTTGAGTTGGCCAAAAGTAGTACTGTTCAAAGCGGTATCAAACCCAACAAAGTTGGGATGGTTGAAGACGTTGAAAAACTCCGCCCTGAACTGGAAGCCGTAACGTTCGCGATACCGCCAATTCTTGGCCAACGAGAAATCGACGTTCGTGATGGGTTTTCCTCGCACCGCGCCTTTACCCAGCGAACCCTGTTGTCCCGGAGCGGGAACAGCGAAAGCAGCCGGGTTTAAATGGTGCGTTGGATCGCCGCTGAGATACACCGGCGCGCCAGTGTAATTCGGTCGCTGGCCCACAGCCGAAGCGGTGCCGATCGTATTCACGTTAGTAATCAGTTCGATCGGAGTCGCGCCAAAGTAAGACGCAATTCCATTCAACTGCCAGTCACCAAGCGTGTATTGAGCTGCCTTCCCCCATTTTCGGAACGAGGGTAAGACGTAGACCAGATTACCTACGAACGTGTGTCTGCGATCGAGGTCAGCATCGCCCTTATCACTCTTGAAGTTAAACGGATCGCTGGTCGTGTTAGTGAACGACGTCAGCGCCACATCCGAAATCGCGTGGCCCCAGGTGTATGCCGCCTGGAATGCCATACGATTGCTGAACCGGCGGTTGAGCCATAACTGCAACGCATGATACGACGAGTTGCCGTTTGACTCGGCGGTGTTGATGTTGCCGATACCTCTTAACACACGATTGTCGGCAGTCAATTGACCCGCGCTCGGAACCACTGGGTTGGCTTCAGTTCCAGGAAGCGGTATCCCCGCGAGAGCTCTCGCTATCTGCAACCGGGCCGGCCGGTTGCTGCCATCACATGCGGTGCCGCGGCAGGCCACATTTGGCGGGATATCGTTAGCGTTTACATTCCGCCGCCAGATGTGCAAGCCGTGATTGCCGATATAAGAAGCTTCAAGGACCGTATCTTTGAAGAGTTGATGTGAAACGGTCAGGTTCCACTGATAGCTCTCAGGCGGCCGGAAGTTAGGATCGACAGCCGCGAAACCTGCATTGGGATCTACTCCGGCGACGTTAGTTTTCAGTCCGGGGTTGATCGTGTCGAGACTGCGGCAGGTTGGACAATTGGCCAGCGTCGTACCAGCACCGTTCCAGCCTGAGCCCGCGCTCACTGTGGTGGTCCAAGGTGGATTACCAGTCAGGCGGAGAAGATCTTCGATCACGTTTGAACGACTCATATAGCGTCCAAATCCTAATCTAACTGCCGTCTTTCCTTCGCCGTTCACGTCCCACGCGAGACCGACGCGTGGCTGCCAACCCTGCTTGTACGTATGGACCAGCGAGCGGCCAAATCCCAACTGGATACCTTCATCGGCAGTGACCAGACCGGTGTTGAAGTCGACTCCGTTGTACAGGCTCGGGATGAAGTTAGAGATATGATTATCTGCGGCCCAAGCCGGCGGGAACATCGAGTAGCGCAATCCCAACGTCAGCGTTACGCGTGGATGTATTTTCCACGTGTCGTTGCCATAAAACTCAAAATCGCGCCAGCGTCCATCACCAATCTCGGTCTTCTGAATCTCCGTATAGTTAACAAGAACGGTGTCTTTGAGCAGCAGGTCGGCAATGCAGTTGCCGGTCTGCAAACCGCAACCTTGAATTGTTGCCTGTTGATTACCACCACCAGCGCCGACGCTCGGCTCGTCTTTGAAGTTGTGACTGAAGAGGCCACCAAACTTCAGATCGTGGGAGCCCTTCACGAGCGAGAAATCATCTTTCCAGATGTAAAGATCTTCACGATTGTGCCAGGGCGCCTGGTGCCAAATGTTGGCGTACCCGCTTACTCCCCAGAATAGAGACGGCACGTTGCCGCCGATGCTTCCCTCTGAATCCGGAAATACAGTCGGTATCTTCGAAGCAATCTCCTGTTCGAGGGCAACGCTATCGGGCGAGGTCGTGATAATGATGTCATTACCAGCGATTGAAAACTGAAAATCGTTAACCGCTTTGGACGACAGGGTATTCGTCAACTTAACGGCAAAGCTGTGACTTGGCTGATTCCAGTCGGACGTCAGCGTTGGATACGGCGAGTCGCCCCAGAAATTACCTGAGGCCGCAAGATGGGTCCACTTCTCGTTGATGTAGCGAACCATCAGATTCATCTTGTCGGTTAGGTTGATATCACCACGAATCAGATCCTGACGAGTGTCAATTGGCTGGAGCGTCGACGTTGCCCAATCACCAACTCCTGGTCCAGTCGGATTCGGAAACAGCTTCACAAATGCCAAACCAGCCGGGCTGAGCAGGTTTGTTGGAATGCGATTGCCTGGGAAAGGATCGCATACGGTTATCGTCGGAGGCGGAGCATTGGGATTCGCCACGTCATGGCAAGTGCCGGGAATATGCGGCAAAACATCCGTCAACGGTCCACTGAAATCTCCTGCCTTTTCTGCGGCTGTCGGCACTTTAGCCGAAAGCACCGTGCCGCGTCGCTCACGCCGCCACTCCTCTGACCAGAAGAAGAACACTCGGTTCTTGACGATTGGACCACTGAAGTTGCCGCCGAAGTTGTTGTATTCCAACTGCGGCTTTGGTTGACCCGAGCGATTTAGAAAGAAGTTGTTTGCGTTGAGAGCATCATTGCGGAAAAACTCGAACGCGCTGCCGTGAAAGTCGTTGCTGCCACCCTTGGTAATCAGGTTGACGACCGCGCCCTGTGCCTGGCCAAACTCCGCACTGAAGCTGTTGCGCTCAACGCGAAACTCCTGAATGGAATCGACTGACGGGAAAACGAGCAACGTGCGGTTTGATCCAACGTCCATGTTGTTGACGCCGTCGACGGTCCACAGGTTCGTGTTTGACTGATTGCCGTTGACCGACATGTCCACGCCGGAGTCGAGTCCGGTTCCACGGCTTGCAAACGCGCCGCCCGCGCCTGCCTGCGTCACGGGAGAAACACCCGGGACCATCAATGCAAGCTGCGCGTAGTTGCGACCGTTGAGCGGCAACTCAGTGACTTGCTTCTCGGAAACCAGACTGCTGACCTCGCCACTGCGCAGTTCAACGGGAGCCTGTTCGCTTGTGATGGTGACGGTCTCTGTTACTGCGCCCACTTGCAGGTCGAGGTTCACTGTTTTGTTTTCATTGACGTGAAGCTCGACGCCGGTGGTGACTGTCTTCTTGAATCCGGTAGGTCCGGAGCTGATCGTATACAGGCCGGCAGGCAAACTGGTGAAGTTATAGAAGCCGTCGTCGGTTGCGGTGACCGTGCGCGAGGCGCCTGTCTTCTCATCGGTGACCGTAACTTCAGCTTTCGGCACGGCAGCGCCTTGCGGGTCTCTCACCGTGCCGGTGATACTTCCGACGGTGCTCGACTGGGCATGCACGCCGACAAGTAGACCAATACTCAGCAGGATTAACATCGCCTGCATCCAAGACCTCATCGACATACAACACCTCCTCAGTGTTACCTGCAGTGAAATCGAGAACCCATCAACTACCTGCGGACCGTTTTTAAGACCAAATCTTAGCTAAGCTGTACAGAGTGAAACTTTGTTGCAGTGGTTGCCAAAAGCATTTAATACTAAACGAAGTTCTTGTCAAGAACTTTTTGATTTTGCTGGTTTTATGGGTGACTTTGTTCGATGGGCAGGCAAAAGGGTAGGGTTACGTAACTGAGACGGAAGCGAACTTGCTTGCGAGGACCAAGCTCAGAGCACCCATCAGTGTTGGCTCGGGACCAAGAGTTGACGCGATGATGCGAGTTGACGGTAAACCGCGGCAAATAGTCGCCTCTACACTTCTTTGAATATCAGCCGAGATCACAGGCCACGCGCGCACAATTGGACCGCCTACAATCACCGCCTGCGGCGCCAAACCGCGGATCAAGTTCGCAATGCCCACGCCGAGATAATAAGCAGTTTCTTTCAGCGCAGTGCGTGCAGCTCCGTCGCTGCGCAGCGCCATGTCAATCAGGTCGCTAAAGCTGGTAGAGGCTTTTCCATTGCGGCCACCTGAGAGACTCTTGAAGCGCGCCAGCGCCGCACGTTCTGAAGCAAACGCTTCCCAGCACTCACGACTCCCCGAAGCACAAGCCACGGGCGCGCCATGTCCGATCGTCATGTGCCCGAATTCGCCTGCGGCGCCGTTGTCTCCGCGATAAACCTGACCATCAAAAACGATACCCGTGCCGACACCGCCCTCGACCAAAACCAGAATGAAATCGCGCACTTCGCGAATTTCAGGCCGGCCAAACCACAACTCAGCCTGAGCCGCGGCGTTCGCGTCGTTGTCCATCGTTACTGGCAATCCGGTTGCGGCGCTTATCTCGCGCGCCAGCGGCAGATCGCGCCACTCAAATGTCGGGATAAATAGCTCTTTGCCGTCGGGATCCACCAGTCCGGGAAGACTGACGCCGATGCCTTCGATGGTGCCGTTGTTTCTGTTGATGAATTTTCGCGCGCGCTCAATGATCTCTTGAGTTGTCTTGGCGGCATCGGGACTGGTTTCAAACTGCTCCTGGTCCAGGACGCGACCGGTAAGGTCACTGGTGGCGACGATAGTGCGCGTTGTTCCGAGATCCACGCCAACCGCAACCGCGTCGGCGGTGCGTAACGAGAGCAGAATTGGAGGGCGACCACCGGTTGATTCGCCGCTCACTTCTTCGATCAGTCCGTCGACTCTCAACTCTTCGACGATTAATGAGACTGTCGAACGCTGTAGCTCAGTTTCCTGAGCAATTTCGGCACGCGAAATCGGTCCTCGTTCGCGGACGTAGTTCAAAACGATCTGGCGATTAATATTTCGGATCGTGTTGGAACGAGCCGCGTTTGCTTTCTTTAAGTCGATTCGTCGCATACTGCCAGCCGGGGAGCTCAAGGGGAAAATCAATAAGCATAATTAGTACATGGCGTACAATCCGTCAATACATTTTGTAGATCAGCTCACAAAGAGGCACAAAAAACACAAATTAAAATAATCAGTGGCGTTATACTGGCCGCACACAATAACCGGGAGGGTTGCTATGTTGACTAAACTAGCCCTCATACTTTTTATGGCTGCCCCCGTTTTCGCGCAAACTGCTTCTGGTCCTCCTCCGGTCGATCGCAGCGCAAACCAAGATCGCATTCGCCAGCAGAACATGAGCCAGCGCGAATGGCAACTCAGAAACTTCGGAACTGAGCCCGGTCATCCAATGGATCGACGCCAGCTCGAAGCGCTGATGGCTCAAACCGCGGAAGACTTTAACCGAATCTTAACGCTGCATAATGAGATCGCGCGCGCGCTGACGTCAAACACTGCTATTGATTATCGATTCGTTTCCGATGCGACCGCCGAGATCAAAAAGCGTGCGAGCCGAGTGCAGTCGACGCTCGCGTTGCATCTCACTCAGGACGATGGCGAGGTGACAGAGAAGCTCGAAAATTCGCAGATGAAAGACGGGCTGATAAGACTTTGCAAGCAGATTCGCAGCTTTGTCACGAATCCGATGATCGAGAATCCAAATACGGTCGATGCGCAACAACTGACTAAGGCGCGACGGGATCTCGAGAGCGTGATTCAACTGAGCGGGCAGATCAAGAAAAGCGCCGACAAGCTAGGCAAAACGCAAAACTAGCCGCGGATAACGCGAATTAGGTTGATGGCTTTCGCGCAAACACGATCTGTTCTTGGGTCACTAAGCCTTTGCCTTCCTGTACAACGACAAACTGATTAGCTTTCACATTTGCGATCGTTTCCTTTTGACCTCCCGGCCAGGTGATCTCGATGTTGAGCGTCGTACCCTCTTCCGGCTTCCCTAGCCCGAACGTCAACGGCAGTTCAGACTGCGAACAGTAACTGGATCCGGTCCGCACCATCGCAAACAACGTCTTCCCTTTCAAAGTCTTCACAACAACTTTCGCGCCGATACCATCGCGGTTCGATCTCGTGCCGACCGTCTTCACGCGCAGCAGATCGTTTTGATTGGCGTTGTCGTTGCGCAGCAGGCGCGCTGGTCCATTGTTTGTCGTAACAACCAGATCTAGATCGCCGTCGTTGTCGAAATCACCGTAAGCCGCGCCGCGTCCGACGATCGCGCGATTCAACGCGCGGCCGAGTTTAGCTGTCACTTCTTCAAATTTCTTCCTGCCGCGATTGTGGAAGAGATGCGGTGGCTGAGCGTACTTGACAGTCGGTTGCACGACGCTGATGTCGTCAGAGACGTGTCCATTGGCGGCAAAGATGTCGAGCAAACCGTCCAGATCGTAGTCAAAGAAGAAGCAGGCAAAGGTCAACGATTGAGCCGATATTTTGCCGATGCCGGACGCGGGCGCCTCATCAGTGAATAGTCCCGAGCCGTCGTTGTGATACAGGGCGATGCTCTCATTAGTGAAGTTGCCGATGACGACGCTCTGCTTGCCTGAGCCGTCGTAGTCAGCGGCGTCAACGCCCATGCCCGCGCGCGCTGTGCCCGACTCACTAAAGGCAACACCCGCGATTACTGCATTGTCGGTGAACGTGCCGTTGTGATTGTTGCGATAGAGTTTGTTTGGCTCGGTGTCGTTGGCGACGAAGAGATCCATCCAGCCGTCGTCGTCGTAATCCAACAATGCGACACCCAACGTTTTGCCTGCGGGATCGTTGAGACCTGCACGCGCAGTCACGTTTTCAAAGGTTCCGTTGCCGCGATTGTGATACAGCGTCGGGCTTTGGCCTTTGTAAGTTTGCGGCGTGCAATACGATTTGTTTTTTCCATCGAGCGTACAGAATTGATCGGTCTGCACCGACCACTCGACGTAGTTTCCAACAAACAGATCGAGCTTGCCGTCGTTGTCGTAATCGAACCACGCAGCGCTGGTCGAGAATCCCGGATCGCCAACGCCTGCTCTGTTTGTGACATCGGCAAACTTTCCGCCGAGATTACGGAAGAGATGGTTTGGACCGACGCAAGTGACGTAGATGTCTTCATTGCCGTCGTTATCGTAATCGGCGATGGCGACTCCGATGCCATACATCTCCACGCCTAAGCCGACCTGATGAGTCACGTCTGTGAAAGTGCCGTCTTTGTTGTTGTGATACAGCGCGGGAAACGATTTGCGTTTCTTGTTTTCGGGCCAGTCCATCGAGTTGACGAGAAAGATGTCTTGCCAGCCGTCGTTGTCGTAGTCGATGAATGCAGCGCCGGCGCCGATGGTTTCGGGCAGGTACTTCTTCCCGAAGGCGCCGCTATTGTGTTTGAAATGGATTCCCGCTTCGGCGGTGACGTCTGTGAATTCAATCGGACCTGACGGGCGTGGTGGCGTCGGACTTGGTGACGGTGAGGCCACCGCTTGTTCAGCAGCAGGATTAGCTGTCGGCGTTACAATCGCCGGCTGCTGCTTACATCCACCAAACACAAATCCAGCCACAAAAAAGCACAAAAGGCACAAAAGGTTTTCAGCAAGTTTTTGTGCTTTTTGTGCCTTTTTGTGGCTGGATTCGAACCAGATCTCGATCAGCATCGCCGCTGGTCCAACGAGAAAGAGTGCATAGACCGGCGCATAGACGACCTGATTGAGACGCAGCAACATCTCCACGAATGCCACGAAGAAAACCACGACGCATTGCCACTTCTTCGACTTCACCGTCGTCTTCGGATCCGTGATCATGAAGAACACAAAAAGCTGGTACATCGGTCCGGTGATCGGCGAAATCTCCGAACGCCACGGGTCGCCAGTGATCCAACTCCGCAGTAACGCAAACGCAAAGAACGAAACGACGTAAGTGGCGCTGATGTGAAACCGCTTGGCACGCCAGATGATGATTGAGCCCAGCGTCCAGATAACCAGCATCGGCCAGATGAAATTACCCCACTGTATCGTCAACGCCGCGACGGTGTCGGCCGCGAGAAACAGCAACACGCAGATGCCGAAGTTCGAAGGGTTCCACAAGTGTCGTCCCTTCACGCGCAATACGTACTTCGACATGATCGACAACACGCTGCACAAAGCGAACGGCCAAAATGCCGGCGAGCGAATGAGAATGCCGACACTGATGCCAGTGATGTAAGCGCTGGCGAGATTGAGCCACTTTCCAAAAAAGATCCGGCCAAGCACCAGCTCAGTGATGAGCGCGGCAACGATCGCGAGCGCAGTTCTCTCGTAGCTCTCGAGAATGCCGTAAAAGAGATGGCCCACCAGCAGGATGAAGCTGATGAAGAGTGGCGCGATGTAACGATTGTCGAAGCGGAATCTGCGTTGTGAAGGAACTTCCAGAGTCGGTGCACCCGTTGGCTGGCCCACTGGCTCAATAGCCGACTGGCTCATACCGCCTCCTTGATCTTATAAACTTGACCAATGGCAGGCTTATCGATTGTTTCGACCTTTCCCGAAGGCCAACGAATCTCCGCCTTCTCGACTTGCGGATTTTTCCCCAGGCCAAAATGCAAACGTCGTTGGTTCTGCGAACAAAAGCCACTGCCGCCCGAAACCTGTTGCACTTGTTGATGACCGTTCCAGAACAGACGCACCTCGGCGCCAATCGCGCTGCGATTACTCGCGTTGCCTTCGAGCTCGAAAGCGATCCATTTGTTCTCCGGCGCGACGTTGTTCTTGTAGATCAGCAATGGTCCTCTTTGATTCGCGACGACAACATCCAACACGCCGCGATTCCAAAGATCGACAAGCGCAACGGAACGTCCATCGAAGACATCGTTCGCGCCGACCGCCTGCGCCACGTCAACAAACTTGCCCGCGCCGTCGTTCAACCAAACTTTTTTCTGCTGGTAGCCTGACAAGCTGCGGCCGTCCATCGCCGGCCAAAATGCTGCGTCAGAGATGATCGTGGAATTGCCGCCGGCGATCTTCGAGAAGTCGTACCAATAGTTTGTGTTGCGATCGGCGGAGACGTAGCCGTTGACGAGATAAAGATCGAGCGTGCCGTCGTTGTTGAGATCGCCGAACTGCGCGCCAAAACTCCAGCCGCCCATCTCCACGTCCATTGCGCGCGCGAGATTATCGTATTTGAGCGACTCGCCCGCCGTGCCGTCGCGTGGCACCCACAGATTGTTTCCCTGAATCAAAATGCCTTCTTCAGAAATATTGGAAACGTAGATTGCATACTTTCCTTGATTGAGAACGTCTCCAACCGAAGCGTTCATGCCGCTCTTCGGCGAAAAACCAACACCGGTATCTTTGCCGGCTTCGTGAAACTGCTTGCCGTCGTTGAAGAAGAGCTCGGAGATGCCGTAATCGTTCGCAATGAAAAGATCCTGGCTGCCATCACCGCGCAGGTCTGCGGCAGTTGCGGCCAAAGCCCAGCGGCGCGTGTCGATGCCGAGCTTCTGACTGACCTCTTCAAACGAGCCGTTGCCGAGATTGTGAAAGAGATACTTGCGCCCGCCGTTTTTCGCGTACTCAAAACTCTCAGGCATCATTTTCGTGTTTTTCAGATGCCACAAGTCAACATCTTCCGCGTAATAGCCACCGAGGAAGAGATCGAGTCGCCCGTCGCGATCGTAATCAAACCAAACTGCTGTGTTGGCGTTGACCCACGAGGGTAGTGCTGCTTTATCGGTGACGCGAGTGAATTTCTGTCCCGCGTCGTTGTGGAAGAGTTCGGGCTTGCCCCATTTGTATAAGAAGAGATCCTCGTAACCGTCGTTGTCGTAGTCCCCCCAAACAGATCCCATCGAGACGCCGGTGCCGATCTGATTAAGATCGGCGACGCCCATTTCTCCCGCGACATCCGTGAAAGAACCATCGCCGTTGTTCTTGAAGAGCGCGTTCTTACTTCCCTCACCGCTGTTCGTGACGTAAAGATCGGCCCAGCCGTCACGATTGAAATCGACGACTGACACGGCCGCGCCCATCGATGCCACTTGCGGCATAATATGGTCGAGCCGGTGGTCCAATGTCGGCGCTTGATGGACGAAGTTCACTCCGGAAGCACGCGCGACTTCCTGTAATTGGAACCCATACCGATCGAACGCTGCTACCCCTCCAAGCTCGCGGTGCCGAGAGGCCAACTGCTTTCGCACCACCGGCACTGCCAGTAATCCTATAAAAACTATGACGAGTACGACTCTCGCCATCTTACGACTCATTACCGTGGAAGCCTCCTTGGAGTGCGGCGGCTTGACGCCGTTTTGTTATCGATGGTGCCTGATCGAGGCCAAAGCGGCGTCAAGCCGCCGCACTCCAAGGAGGCGCCCATTATTTACTTCTTCTCCTCATCGCATTTTGAAACACATCGGGCGTCACGTAACGTGTGTGGTAAGTCTGCCAATCTTCCGGATGTCGGCGATACACCCATTCGTCCTCGAGCCTGCCCGGCGGAGTTATGTATTGGTTTTTCGCGTGATACGGCAACGGCAAAACTGTTTTGGAAAAGGTGGAGTTGAAATCTCCGTCCTTGATCCAGCCATCACCGACTATTACATAATCTCGCACCCAACCGGCCGGCGGATCCGGTTGCGCGGGGAAACGAAACGACATCTCATCGCCCGCGTTCATTATCACGTAACGATCGTCAGCACGCAGCAGCAGCTCACGGACATCACCAAACCGCGTGTAGTAACCAATCAGATCGCGCCAAATCTGTTTAGAGCTTGCCAGACGATTGTAGTCTGGTATCTCGGGAGACGATTCGTTGGCTTTATTGATAACCGAGTAACCGCGATGGTGCAAATCGGCTGTGTCGGGATTCAGCCGCGTGATTCTGAGCTCGGCATCGGGACGACCGGCTGCCCACTCGAACGAATCCCAGTAAACCTCGAGATTGGTTCTCAAACGCAACCGCCGCGGGACTCCAGATCTAAACACATTTGTCAGATCAAACAAACAGGTCTTGTTGCGACCCGCGGGAAATCCCAAGTTTGGCCTGACAACTTGCCAGCCGCCGCGGCCGTCAGGAATCTCGAGACTCAGCGACTTCGCCTGCTCTTGCTGTCCCTGGCTGATGGCTACATTAATAGAAGAATCAGTGGGATGCATCCAGCCGTCGGCGATTAACCAGAGCGGTCCGGTGGTGGGCGCCTCATCGCCGAGATCGATCTCGACATAGTGATCGCGCGCCACGCCCTGATATTTACCGCGCTCGAAAGTATCGAGGTATTTTCCATCCAAGGTGTTGAGGATGTTGGTGACATCCTGTCCCTTGTCGTCAACGGCGCGCGCAATCTTCTGCGGTGTGGAGACGGTGGTGACGGCGAGCTTTGCGGCTGGAATGACAAAACGCTCGTCGACGAAGATGTCGGTTCCTTCGGGATGATCCACAACCAGCAGCGCGAGGTGATCGTAGTAATAGGTCTCCCACAGCTCGGCAGTGATGCGCAGATCGTAGTAACCGTCGTGCGGCACGAGTTGTTGTCTGCTGATCTTGTACCACTCTTTAGTTGCTTCAACGCGCGCTGTTCCGAGGGTGTTGATGCGCAAGCCGATTGCCGAACCCCACGGCACCGCGTCTTTGACAAACTCCATCTGCTTGCCGTTATAAGCAAACAGAAACGGACACGAACCTTTCAGACGTTGCTCGATCACCACTTCCTGATTGGCTTTCACGTCAAAATCAGCGCGTACAGTTCCGTTGGGCCAGGTGACGCGAATCACGTCAGTGGTTGCTTGTTCACCTAAACCAAAGTGAAGCACTGGTTGGGTGATTGGTTGTTTTTGGACCAGCATGCCGGCGCGCACTTCCATCTCACCGCCGATGCCAAAGGAATTGATGCGCTGATCGCCGTTGGCCTGAGTCGCACGCGGCCGCACGACTTGTGAGTTATAGCCTTTCCGGCTCTGGTTGATTCCCTCTTCGGGTTCGCCGGCGGCTGAGAGTCCTAAGAGTTCGAGGCGAGTGTCGTTAGTGAGTTCAACGGTATCGAAAACCTGTGCCGGCGCTGAGGGATTGGCAAGTTGCTTGAGATTGCCGTGCTCATTGCTCAACCAAACGAATGGACCACCTTTGGCGGAGAGCGTAACGTCGAGACCGCCGTTGTTGTCCAGGTCCGAGATGAAGAGTCGAACGTCGCCTTGTGCGTAATCTGTTGCTGGGATTTTCGCGAGCTCCGCAGTGTCCCAGTCGTGTCCTTCGTTTTTATCTGAAATACGAATAATAATTCCGGGATCTTGAACGGCGATGAGATCGAGTATGCCGTCGTCGTTCATGTCTGCGGCTTTGATGGCCCTCGTTGTTGGTTGTGCGGGCAGAGAACGCTCGACGAACTGGCCTTGTCGCTCGTTACTGAAAACATGCAGACGGTTGGAGCCATCGATCAGGGCAGCGTCCGGGTCGCCGTCAGCGTCGAGGTCAGCCCAGACAAAGTCGTGAAGACCTGAAACGCCGGTGAAAGGAGTAATTTGTGCAAAACTTCCGTCGCCGTTGTTTCTGAGAACTATCGGTAGGCCCTGGTCAGAACCCAGCACGATGTCGAGATCGCCATCCGCTTCGATGTCTGCGGCCCAGGCGCCAGTGTAACTAGCGTTCAGAACCGCAGGCGGTAGTTTTGTTTGTTGGGTCACGTCGGCGAAAGCAGTTGGACCATCCTGACGAAACAGACGAACGCCACCGGCGCCTGCCAGCACTACGTCGGTCTTGAAATCGTAGTTGAAATCAATTGGCAGGATCCCGTTTGTCTTCGGCGGAGTCGCGGCGGTGCCTGAGGGAAACCGCAGCGTTGCACCGCTGGCAAAACGCACTTCACGCGCATTTGCCGTGACGATATTTACGTCATTTGAGTCCAACCAGATCGTGCCGATCCAACTCTGCTGGCCCGTTCCGGCGACGTCGATCGACTCGTGGGAAAACGTGAGCGCCGTGTCGGGCGCGGCTTTACTGAAAACAGGAGTTTCAAGACGGAGAAAATGATCGAAGGGTACAGCTTCCTCGCCCGGCGGCGGCTTGATCACTTCAAGACTTTGGCGGTATTCCGGAAGTTGCACCAGGACGTTCTTCAAGAAACTCGTGCGCGTTGCAGCCGCGTTCATGTCGCCACGATTGGCAGCGTCTCGAAGCGCAGTGAGTTGTGCTTTGATTTCCGGAGGCCACGCTGATGAATGCGCTTCGATCTTCGCAAGCGTCGAGTTGAATGTGTCGGTGTCGCCACGCTTTGCGGCGATGCGGCACAGTTCGATCAACGCAGCAAGATTATCAGGCTGGGCAGCGAGAATCTTCTGCATCAACGACTGAAACTCTGTTGTGCTTTTTTCATCACCTTGCCGTTCGACCTCTTCGGCGAGTTTGTAAGTAGCGATGAGATTGTTTTGGTCCAACTCCACTGCTTTACGCAAAGCGTTGATTGCGTCCGCGGAGTTGCCGCGACTACTTTCGAGCAGACCGATGAGGTAATAAACGTCGCCATTGTCGGGCGCGAGATCGCGCGCGCGTTGAAGCCGCTCCGCCGCTTTGTCGTAATTTCTCTGTCGCAGTGCGAGTAGTCCCCAGTTGGCCCAACCAGCGGGTTCGCTGGCGGCGAGTTGCGTAAACTTGGAAAGACTGGCATCAGCCTGGATGTCGTGGCCCACCTGCAACGCGGCGAGGCCGATGTAGAATGTTCGAACCAGCTCGTTGTATTCAGGAGACGATTTCGTTGGCAGGTTACTGCTCGGCCGGCACGCGCCGATCGCCAGCAGCGCCGCCACAAAGAGGCACAAACGTATCCGCTTTACTTTTGTGCTCTTTGTGCTTCTTTGTGGCCTCAAATTTCTTCGCGCCTTTGCGCCTTGGCGTGAAACTTCGCACAATGTACCACGTATGACCCGTTTTAAAACTGGCCTCCTCGTACTCGCGCTTCTGAGCAGTGTACCGGCACTTCATTGGCAAACAGCAAACACCCGCGAAGATGCATATCGCGCCAACAACATCGGTGTCGCGCTGCTCGAACAATACAAATACAAAGAAGCAGCCGACTCTTTCAAACGCGCGTTGCAACTCGATTCGAGCTTAACGTTGGCGCGCATTAACCTCGGCATCGCACTCTTTAATCTGCCGGATCTGCCTGCCGCGCAAAAAGAGTTGCAAGCAGCGAGCGCGCTCGCTCCAAATGCTCCGCAACCACTATACGTTCTCGGTTTATTGGCCAAGTCGCAAAACAGATCAGACGAGGCGATCGCCGCTTTTCAAAAAGTGTTGCGCATCGATCCCAACGACGTGGGCGCTAATGTAAACCTGGGCCAACTCTATGCTCAACAGCGCAAATACACGGAAGCGATCGCCGTGTTGCGCACCGCGGTGGCAGCCGAGCCTTACAACGCGACGGCGCTTTACAATCTCGGCACTGCTCTGATCCGTGGCGGTCAAAGAGAAGAAGGCCAGAAAGTCATCACACAGTTCAGCGAGTTGCGACAACGCGGCAGTGGCACAACTCTCGGCGCGAGCTATCTCGAACAGGGCCGTTATGCCGAAGCGATCGCGTCCACGGGCGCCGAGCCGGAACTAGTCGATAAAAGCATGCCGGAAGTAGTGTTTACTGATGCGACTGCTGCGGTGATGCCGCGTGGTGAATGGGCTGCCAACACAGACCAAAACACAGGCGCGGTCGTGCTCTTCGATTACGATCTCGATGGCGATCTCGATCTGCTCGAAGTCGCCGGAGCCAAACAACGCCTCTTACGTAACGACAACGGAAAGTTCACCGACATCACTGACAAATCAGGCGCGCTGGCAAAATCTGCAAGCAGCCCCGGCATCGCGGTAGTCGCAGGCGATTACGACAACG
>DATFHH010000055.1:0-44416 GCA_035248565.1 Pyrinomonadaceae bacterium
AGTTGTGTAAATATTCAGCAACGGCCCACGCGATCGACAGTCCATCAAACGTCGCCGTCCCACGTCCAATTTCGTCCAGCAACACGAGCGACCGCGGTGTAGCACTGTGCAGGATCGCTGCGGTCTCGGTCATTTCAACCATAAACGTCGAACGACCGCGCGTCAGATCGTCTGAGGCACCCACCCTGGTCCAGATGCGATCCAACAACGGCAATCGCGCGCGCTCAGCCGGAACAAAGCATCCAGTCTGTGCGAGGATGCAGATGATTGCTGTTTGACGCAGAACAGTGCTCTTGCCGCCCATGTTTGGACCAGTGATGATTAGCAGCCGCTCGGTTGAGTTGTTGAGGAAGATACTGTTGGGCACGAACGGCTCGTCGATAAATGCTTCGATCACAGGATGCCGGCCCTGCACGATCTCCAGCTCATCGCCATCGTGCAGCGTCGGTTTCACGTAACGACGACGAGCAGCCGTTTCTGCGAATGACGCGAGCACATCGAGTGCTGCCAGCGCACGCGCGGTCATCTGAATGCGCTTGGTTTGCGCTGCTATCTGGCGACAAATATCCGCGAAGAGCTCAGTCTCCAACTGAATGATCCGTTCTTCGGCGCCGAGTACTTTCTTTTCCCAATCGCGTAACTCGGGCGTGGTGAAACGTTCGACATTGGCGAGCGTCTGACGGCGCTCATATTCTCCGGGCACGCGCGCGGCTGCCGCTTTCGACACTTCGATGAAATAGCCAAAGACGCCATTAAAACGAATGCGCAGATTGTTAATTCCGCTGCGCGAGCGTTCTGTGGCTTCGAGCGTGGCGATGATCTGCTTGGCGTTACGACTGGTGGAACGCAGCTCGTCGAGCTCGACCGAATAGCCGTCGCGAATAACGTCTCCGTCGCTGAGTTTGACCGGCGGATCTTCGTTGATCGCGCGGGAGATCAGTTCGCGCACGTCAGGCAATTCGTCTGTGTTCTCAACCAGTATTTCTAATAGTGAAGAATCGAGACCGAGCAATACCTCGCGAATTGCAGGCACTTGATTGAGCGATCGGAACATCGCTATCAGATCGCGCGCTGTCGCCGATCCCAAGCTGATGCGGCCAATCACGCGCTCGAGATCGGAGACTTCCTTCAACAGTGCGCGCAGCTTGTCGCGCCGGAGTTGCGACGCAAACAGCGCCTCAACGGCCGCGAGTCTTGCTTCAACTTCACCGCGTTTTACGCACGGACGTAACAACCATGAGCGCAGCAGGCGCGCGCCCATTCCTGTCACGGTTTCGTCGATCACTTGCAGCAATGAACGCCCACTGCCGCCGGCCAGTGATTCCACCAGTTCGAGGTTGCGCACAGTCACGCTATCGAGCACGAGATGATCCTGCGGTTCGAAGTAAACAAGATCGGTGATGTGCTCCGCGGCCGCGCGTTGGGTGTCTCGCGCGTAACGCAGGCAGGCGCCCGCCGCGCGAATCGCTTCGTCTTTGCGCGTGAGGCCGTAGCCGTCGAGTGTTCTCACTTTGAAATGTTCGAGCAGCAGCGCTGCACAATCTTCTTTTTGAAACTGCCAATCATCGAGCGCGGTGAGTGTCGCCGAAAAACCGTACTCGTTGGCAGAGATGCTTGGATCAGAAACGTAGTCAGCGTGAGTGTTGCCCTCCAGCGGCAGAGGCGCTGTTTGCACTTTGCCTGAAAGACTGCTCTTGATCAGCGCGCCGAGCGAGGCAGGGAAGAGCAACTCGCGCGGCGCGTAGGATTCCAAGCCTGCGCGAATGCGCGTCCACGAATCGCGCCCGCTCTCCTGCGTCACGCGAAACTCTCCGGTCGAGATGTCGAGAAATGCGGCGCCGATCGTTTCGCCGCCGCTACAGATGGCAGCAAGAAACACGGGCTCGCGTGCTTCCAGCAACTGTGGATCGATGGGCGTTCCAGGCGTGACGATACGCACTACTTCTCGGCGGACGAGCTTCTTTGTCTTGCCTGCATCTTCTGTCTGTTCGCAGATCGCGACGCGGTAACCCTTGCGAACCAGGCGCGCGATGTAATTTGCGGCCGAGTGATGCGGCACACCGCACATTGGAACTGGATTGCCCGTATCTTTGTGACGCGCGGTGAGTGTTATTTGCAGTTCGCGTGAACCGGTGAGCGCGTCGTCAAAAAAGAGTTCATAAAAATCGCCGAGACGAAAAAACAGCAAGGTCCCGGGATGTTGCTGCTTCAGTTCCTGGTACTGACGCAGCATCGGCGTGGAATTTGAATGATTCATATTTGTGAGTAGGCGGCCACAGATTAACACAACACTGTGTTATTCGCGTGAACCTGTGGTAATTTCCCGCCGTGGAATCTTTGACCAACTCTCTGCGCGAGCACCAGGAAACCATCCAAAAATTGATCGATTCGGCGCTTCCGCATATTGAACAATCGGGCCGGCTGATCTGTGAGGCGCTTTCGAGCGGCCGCAAGATTCTGCTTTGCGGCAACGGCGGCAGCGCCGCAGACGCGCAACACATCGCGGCAGAGCTCGTCGGCTGTTATGAAAAACAGCGACGCTCGTGGCCGGCGATCGCGCTCACCACCGACACTTCAGCGCTGACCGCCGTCAGCAATGATCTCGGTTACGAACAGGTCTTCGCGCGACAAGTCGCCGGACTGGCGCAACCAGGCGACGTTCTGATCGCGATTAGTACGAGTGGAAAGTCGAAGAACGTATTGCGAGCTGCGGAGCAAGCGAGGGAGCTGGGCTGCAAAACTATTTTTTTAACCGGCGCGAACGCAGAACCACTGCGGTCGCTCTGCGATGTTGGTGTTGCAGTGCCTTCGACACGAACCGCCCGAGTGCAGGAAGCACACATTACCATCGGCCATCTCTGGTGTGAGATGGTTGACCGTCTTTCGTGACCTGTAGCTCTATAACAGTAATCAGAACCTTTGCTGGACGAGACCTCGCGGTGCGAGAACTAACGATTCCATGCAGCGGCTCTATGTGGAAATGTTACGCGGCAACAAGCCGCCCGGCCTTTAAATCCAATCGTGGGTGAGCTTTTAATATCCGTTAGGGCCACTGCTGACATCACGCAAACTCATGACGGCACGGGCATGCCGCTGCGTTTTGCATCCTATATTTCCTTTGTCCGACCACTGTTTACCTCATGATCTATTGGGCCTTGCGTGCGTCGAGGAACACGTCGTATGCCCAGCGTCCCAATTGCACACCCCGAGCGTTCTTGACCTTCGCTCGGTATCTGAAAGTATTTCCGTTAGCATCTTTATATTTCGAGAGCTTGTAATCCAAGTCTATAGAAGCGATTCCAAGGGCCGGAAGTGTATAAAGTTCAGAGGAAGTCGAAATACCATCGTGATTGACGTCCCGCCATAATCTTAAAGACGTAAAAATGGCGTCTAGACTAGTTATGGAGCCATCCTGATTACCACCGTTTGCCGGCTTGTCATATTCATTCAGAGCTCTGAATCCTTAATAGCTTGCTTTTCCAAGTCGATAAATCCCGACGGTGTATTAAGACCGGTTGTATCTATATAGACAGTTACGTTTGTGTTCTGAGGATACCGCGGGACCGCAGTCGGCCGAGGCGGCGGGGTACAGCACGTCTGCGCCTCGGTATTCAATTCCAAGAAGAAGTACAAAGATATTGGTGCAAGGAGTAACGCGGCCAACAGAGGCGGCGTTTGATATTTGCTCATGGTCCCATCTCAATTCGGTAAGGTCGCAGACGACCCAAGCAGTGAGGATAGATCAGTCAACAAAGTTGACTCATCCTTCTCGTTATAGCGTACAATCGGATGGTTAGAGGAAGTTCTATCGAGCGGAAATACTTTTCCGCCTTTTAGTTCATATCCCATCAGAATATTGAAATCCTCATCGCTATGTTTGCCACCTATAAAGTCATTCGTGAGGAAGAGAAGGTATTTACCTCCAACGCGCGGCATATCTTGATTATCAACAGCTGCTATAAAGAGTTTGCCACAGGGTAAGCGGACACGACCACCAAAACGTTCAGCTGCAATTGATTCACCAGCACTTAAAACTTGCTTCGTACTGTTCTTTAAGACCGCTTGTATCCGAACCTCAAATTCAGAATGAACTGCCGTCTTATCTTCTGATAGATAAGCCTTCGCATCGCTAATTTCACCGAGTAGAACAATCAAACTTTTGTCGACCGGCAGAGCAGAAAGATTGCTTAGCGTTTCGTTAGTCACGAATAGTACGTTGGATGCATCAGAGATTTTAGATACAGATTTATTGTTGTATTTTTTGGATTTTCGACTGCGTATTGCTTTTGCCGACTCATCAGAGGGTAAGGAAGCTGCTAAATCAACTATCGGAAACTGCTTAAAATCAATTTCTGAACGAGTGTACTTAGCCGGCGAAGTACTAACTTGATTACTTCCGGAAAACACGGCGACCAAACTACTGGTGAGAAACACTCCAAGAGAGAGTGATAAGAGAAACTGCCTTTTCATAAAATTCCTCTTTAGGTACTAGGCAATCAACCATGAGCGCAGATCGAACTCAAAGGGGGCATGAGATGAATCACAGCCTATCACAATGTCAGTCGTTGTATGAGAAATACAATATTCTAGTCAGCGTTTCCGCGAGTGCCGAGTGGCTATTTAGCTTCGCAGCACCTTTTAGTACGAAGCTGATTTAGTAAGGTTGTTTCGTCTGCATTTTCATAAACGTAGAGATTAGGCAAATCATCTAAGGGATAAACTTTACCTTCACGCAATTCATAGCCAGTTAAAATCTGAAAATCCGATTGACCCTTGGCGTTAGTTAAAAAGAGAACATAACGTAGTCCGACTTGAGGCATATTGGTTGCCACGTAAATAAGCGTCCGGCCATTCGGAAATCTTACCCGCCCGCCATCTCGTTCAACATCAATCGGAGATTCGGTCGACAGTGCGAGTTGCGATGAGTTCTTGAGCACTTCGTCGATTTGAACCGTGAAAACAGAATAGACACCTGTTTTATCGTTGGAAAGATAGGCTTTTGCGTCCGCAATTTGACCGACTATCACCGCCGTACTCTCGCCGACGGGTAGAGCGGGCAGATGTGGGTCTAGAGGATGTGTACGCGCCATACTGGACTGTGCATCCGGATAAATATTCCAGTGTGACTTGTCATATTGTTTTCCTCTAGCCTGTCTTTTTGAGCGTTCCGATGGATCGGACGGCTCAGGTGCTGAGTAATCAGCTACGGGGAATCGATCTTCATCTAACGGCCGAGCCTGAGTTGTTCTCAGCGGCTTTTGCTCTTGGCTTTTTTCTGATTTCGAGGGAGTGGTTTGTTCTTGACCGCTTCGTCTAGGAACCACGATCACTGTAAGACCGAGCACGAGAGATAGCGCTAGAGTGAGCGTCTTATGTTTTGTCATGAGGTCAAAACTCCATCTTCTATTCGAGCGAGGATCGCAGTCTAGCCGAGTTATACTCGCTGGTCTTACAAAGAGTCAACATGTGTGAGGTGTCGGAGATCCACCAGGTGCATTCGAACTCTGCCCGTCTCTCAAACAATAAAACCTTGACACAATGCATCCGATCTAATTAGTCTCTCGCTGCACTTCCATAACGGGTCCTTTGGATTGCGCGGAGCTTCCCGACAGTACGTCGCCGTAAGTGATTCACTGAGACATTGATGTTTCTTAAAGAATTACCGAACGTCCAGATCAACTCCAACTACGCACACTCACTTCCATTAGTCGCTGAGTTAAACACCCGTCGAAAAAGCAAGCTTTCAAAACTAACGGTGTGCGTGTGCGTCTGCGGTTTGACAACCAGATGCTGCCTCGCATGAGAGGCTTCCCCACGGGGTAACTGTGTGTGGTCGCTTTTCGTTGTTCAAACACGCAAGGCTAGAGGTGTATTTAAATGAATCCAGCACTCATTCACACAAATAAAAAGAAAAAACGCAAAAAGAAGACGGCGCTCGTAATCTGCCGCGATCGAAAACAGTTCTGGACCACCCAGACGCAGTTTTGGCAGTGGGTGAGAGAAGGAATCGTAATCAAGACAAGTGAGCAGCCGTTGACCGGGCTGTTCAGACGCGAGCACGAAGAGTTGCTGGTGTTGCTAAGCAATACCGTGCTGAATCTGGCACATCCGAATCACATGCGCGAAGCACTCTTGTCGCGACGCCTCGGCATGTCAGGAAAGTAGAGAAACTATTTCCATGATTTTCAGGATTTGCATCATGGGTTTGCTGCTGCTTGGAAATTCGATTGTTACGTCTGCGCAACAGTCAGAGGCCGATCGTTATCGCATCGGCGCGGGCGACGTACTCGACATTCGTATTTACAACCGTCCGCAGCTCTCACGCGAAGCCGTGCGCGTTGAAGGTAACGGAATGATCCGCATGCCGCTCATCGAAAACGAGATTCAGGCAGCATGCCGTACCGAAGGCGAGTTGGCGAAAGAGATCGCGACTGGTTACGCGAAGTATTACAAGAACCTCCAGGTCGACGTCTTCATCAAGGAATATCACTCGAAACAGGTCGCGGTTATTGGCGCCGTCAACGAGCAGAGCCGTTTTGAACTACAGCGACGCATTCGGCTGCTGGAGCTATTGACATACGCAAAGGGTCCGTCGAGCAAGGCTGGTCAAACAATCAACATCGTACACTCAACCGCTTCTTCACCATGCAAACAGATTGATGAGACAGATACTGCAACTGCGTTTTCGAGCTACAAGCTGAGTGACGTCTTGCAAGGCGATCCGAAAGCGAATCCATATCTCGAAGCCGGCGACATCGTGACTCTGCCCGAAGCGGACCAAGTCTATGTTGTAGGGAACGTCTTCATGCCGCTGACGATTCCGTTACGCGAACCCATCACTCTGACGCGGGCGCTCGCAATGGCCGGTGGTCTCAAGCAAGACACGCGCAAAGACAAGATACGCGTGTTGAGACAAGAACTGGGAACCACGGTGCGAAAAGAGATCACAGTGGATCTTTATGCGATCGAAAAAAAGCGTTCAGAGGATCTGGCCCTGGCGCCAAACGACATCATCGACGTCCCTACATCAGCCGGAAAAAGTTTTCTACGCAGCTTGATTCAAGGCGTTGCGCCTGGTGTGGGCCAACTTCCGGTGCGGGTTGTTCCTTAGCCACGGATAACACGGATTTATGAAACCGATTACTGAGCTTGCAAAGCGCGAGGATCGCATTGAGGCGCTAGCGCGTCCAATCGAGCCGCCGCAATCTTATAACTACGGCGTCGATCCCAACGCCGATAACGAAGTACACCTGCTCGACTACTGGCGAGCGATACGCAAACGTCTGTGGCTGGTCTTCGGCATCATTGCGCTCTTCACGATGATGGCGATCGTCTACGTAGCGCGTAAACCTGACTTTTACGAAGCACAGGCCCGCGTTCAAGTCGATCTTGAAGACACCGGCTCACTCGTCAATAACACGCGACCGCTCTATGGACCTACAGACGATCCTATCTACTTCAACACGCAACTACAGATTCTCGTCAGTCCCGGGTTAATGCGGCGTGTCGTGCGTACGCTCGATCTCGAACACAATCCCGACTTCTTCAAAGGCAATGCGTCGCAAAGACAATCGACCTGGCAAACCCTGCGGCGCATGGTCGGACTCGGCAACAAACAGCAGGACGCCGGCCCAAGAGCCTCCGATCAACTGCCGCTCACAACCGCAGTCGCGCAGGCAACCGCACGTGAAGATCTGAACGAAGCAAAGCGTCTCGAGCCTTATGTCAACAGCATTCTCGGTGGTCTCAAAGTTGAACCAGTGAAGGAGACACGCGGCTACTACAAAGAAACGCGCTTGATCGACATCAGGTTCACGCACACCGCGCCAGAAGTGACCGCGAAGGTCGTGAACGCGATCGCCGAGACTTACGTCTTCTCCAATCTTGAAAAGCGAACTGAAGCAAACAGCACCACCGGCGACTTTCTACAGAAGCGGATCGCCGAACTACAGCAACAGATTCGCACTGCCGAAGAACGGCTGGTCAATTACGCGAAGAACAATCAAATCATCTCGCTCGATCCAAACCAAAACACTGTCGTCGAACGACTCGCCGGTCTCAATCGCCAACTGCTCGAAGCAGAAAACGATCGCAAGACCGCCGAAGCCGCGTACAACGCAGCCAAAGCTCCGGATGCTGCGAATGCGTTGGCTGACGATGGCGCAAAACAAACAAACGAGATCGAGACGAAGTTGATCGATCTGCGACAAAAGCGCGCGCTGCTGCTCGTCGATGCAACTGAAGAAGCGCCGGAAGTAAAGGAGGTCGATCAGCAGATAGGCGAACTCGATCAGCAGCTAAAAGATCTGCGCAGTCGCAAGTCAGCCACGCTGCTCACAAATCTACAGACTCGCTATCAGCAGACACTCGAGCGCGAACAGTCGTTGCGCAAAGCTTTTGAGCAGCAACGCGCGCAAACGCTTTCGCAAAACGAAGCCGCGATCAACTACCGCATCATCCAGCAGGAGATCGAGACTAACAAGTCGCTTTTGAACGGACTGCTCCAGGGCGCGAAGGAGAACGATGTCGTGCTGGCAGGCAAGCCGAACAACATCTCGATCGTCGATTACGCGTTGACGCCAGACAGTCCAGTTGGTCCAAATCGTGCTCGTACAGTCATCCTCGCATTCTTCTTGTCGATTGGTCTCGGGCTCGGCCTCGCCCTGTTCTTCGAATATCTCGACGATACAGTTCACTCAACCGAAGAGGTCGAACGCGTGCTGCACTTGCCGGCGCTCGCCGTGATTCCGTCAGTTGGCAATACAACGCGCCGACGTGTGTTATCGGGCATCTCAGGAACGACAGCATTGCAGAAACAAGGCAATGGAAATGGCGCGACGCACACTGAGTTGCTGATGAACACTGATGGCCGTTCGCCCCTGGCTGAAGCCTACAGACATCTGCGCACTTCGGTTTTGCTCTCGACTGCCGGTCGCGCACCGAAGTCTTTATTGGTTACGTCGAGCTTGCCCGGTGAAGGGAAGACGACGACTGCGGTGAACACTGCGATCAGCCTGGCCCAAACCGGGGCGAGCGTTGTCATCATCGATGCTGACATGCGTCGTCCTCGCTTGCAGGCGATCTTCGACATGCGCGGACAGGAAGGGCTCAGCTCGATACTCTCGAGCGACGCTTCGGAGGACGACATGCTGGCGACGATTCGCAATGATGAAGCGAGTGGTTTGAATGTGTTGACGTCGGGACCGATTCCACCCAATCCCGCCGAACTGCTCGGATCGGATCAGATGCGACGCCTGCTCGCTGCTTTGCAGGCGAAGTACACGCACGTGGTGATTGATTCTCCGCCGGTGAGTTCATTCACTGACGGCGTCCTGGTCTCGACGATGGTTGACGGAGTGTTGCTGGTGGTCCATGGCGGCAAGAGCTCGCGACACATCGTGCGGCGATCGAAACAATTACTGAGCGACGTGGGCGCAAAGATCTTCGGCGTTGTGCTCAACAACGTCAATCTACAATCACACGACTACTATTACTACCAGAGTTATTACGCTCACAAATACGAGACCACGTAAGACATTCCCGCGACTGCTTTACGTGGGAGACGTGCCGGTGGAAGCTACATATCACGGCTCAGCGTTCTTGTACCGTTTACTCGCGGATTATCCCCACGAAAAGTTGACGGTGATTGAAACTGCTACGAGGTCACAGCCGGAACGACGGCTGCGCAACGTCAACTACATCTCTCATCCGATTAGCAAACAACGCTGGCTGAACACGCGTTTTCATCGTTACGCCCTTTCCTGGTTTACCCGGTCCGCAGATCGTTTTGCGCCGAGGATTTCGCAATCGCTCAACGGGTTCAGTTTTGAAAGCGTGTTGACTGTGGCGCACGGCTTCGGATGGCTGACTGCGGCGCGCATAGCGCGCGAACGAAACGTGCCGCTGCACCTGATGGTTCATGACGACTGGCCGCGCGCAGCAAACGTGACCGCAGGCTTTCGTCAACGTCTCGATCGACGGTTCGCGAATGTTTATCGGCAGGCAAAGTCGCGCTTGTGCGTTTCACCTGCGATGAGCCGCTCTTATCACGAGCGCTATGGCAAACCGGCAGACGTGATCTATCCGAGCAGGGCGCCAGCGTGTCCTGAATTCAAAGAGCCACCAACACAACTGAGCCGTAACGACAGGCCTTTCACGATCGCGTTCGCCGGCACAATCAATTCGAACGGCTACGTTCGCGCGTTGCTTGCTTTGCAGGAAGCCTTAAAACCTGTCGGTGGACGTTTGTTGATCTTTGGACCA
Organism: Pyrinomonadaceae bacterium; assembly: GCA_035248565.1. Classification (GTDB taxonomy): domain Bacteria; phylum Acidobacteriota; class Blastocatellia; order Pyrinomonadales; family Pyrinomonadaceae; genus PSRF01. Next base: position 10,264 of record DATFHH010000055.1, read on the forward strand.
CTCACACCAATTGAAGCAAAACAAGTTGGTCTGAATTCGACTACCGCCGTGTGCGGCTTGTTGAGTTCATCGGAATTGATGATTCGACTGCGCGATGAAGCGGACGCATTATTCATTCCGATGTCGTTTGACCCGCGCGATTGCGTCAACATGCAACTGGCGTTTCCCAGTAAGCTTGCAGACTGCACCGCAGTCGGCCTGCCACTGCTGATCTATGGTCCAAGTTACTGCTCGGCGGTCGTGTGGGCTCGCGAGAATCCAGATGTGGCGGAAGTGGTTGAGCGCGAAGAGGGTCTCGGCGAGGCCATCGGTCGCCTCGCTCAAAGCCCCGATCTCCGCGTGACTCTCGCAACACGTGCGCTCGAAGTCGGCCGCGAATATTTTTCCTACGACCGCGTCCAAGAAGTCTTCAATCAGTCTTTATCCGTCTAATCCGTGGCCAAGTCTCTTCTCGATCGCACAGCCGTAACGCTATTCAAAAACCTTCCCACCAAAGCCGCGCAACACTTACTCTTCCTCGCCCAATCGGAACGCGAAGTCTCCGATCGCTGGGGTTACCACATTCGCCCGATTCATTACTACGAGCCGCTGCCTGATTTCCGTTCGATTACAGCGGAACAAGTCACTCGCCGGCGAAATTATCCAGCGATCGATTTCAACTGGAGCGAGCAACTAGATCTTCTCGATAGCCTGGCAGCATTTCGCACCGAACTGACCCAGCTCGACTTCGATTTTCAAAACGACTATTTCAGCGGCTTCGACGCTGCGGTTTTCTATTCGCTGATTCGTCATTTGCAACCGCAGCGAGTCATCGAGATTGGTGGTGGTTACTCAACTCGAATCGCGATCAAAGCTCTGTCAGTGAATCGAAAAGGCACGCTCACGTGCATCGAGCCTTATCCCGAACGACTCAACGGCGCACATCGCAGTGTTGAGTTGATTCAAAAGCGCGTTGAGGAGATGGAAGTCGGCTTCTTCTCGTGTCTTCAACCGAACGACATCCTGTTCATTGACTCGAGTCACACGGTGAAGTTCGGCAGTGATGTGTGTTACGAGTTTCTTGAGATCCTGCCGAGCATCGCGCCCGGCGTTTGGGTGCACGTGCACGACATCTTCTTTCCGGAGGATTATCCGGCTGAGTGGCTGATCAAGCGGCGGCTGGCGCTGAACGAACAATATTTGTTGGAGGCGTTTCTGTCTTTCAACAATCAGTTTCGCGTCGCACTTTCAAATCATTGGCTCTGTCTCGACCACAGTGCGGCGGCAAGTCGATTGTGGCCTTCCTCCGAAGTTGATAGCTCTAGTTTTTGGTTTTACAGACTATAACTTTGCGCCTTTGCGTCTTCGCGTGAAACACGATCTTTCACGCAAAGGCGCAAAGGCGCAAAGAGAAAACGACATGAAAGTTAGCGCGATCGTTCCGACGATTGGACGCGCCGAATCGCTGCGCGCGTTGTTGATCTCGCTTGCGGATCAAACGTGCACGGTTGATGAAGTCATTGTTGCTGATGCGAGCACTGATTCTCAGACTGCCGAAGTCATTGCGGATCCCGAGTGGCAGCGCGCGGGTCTCGTCGTTACGCGGGTCACTGTTCACCCGCCCAACGCAGTCAGACAGCGAATGGCGGCAATCGAGATCGCGCGTGGCGAGAACTTGCTTCTGCTCGACGACGATGTCGTTCTCGAACCGGATTGCGTGCAGCGCCTGCTTTCGTTGTTGCAAGAGGACGAAGACGTTGTTGCTGTTTCCGCAGACTTCAACAATCAAAGCTGGCCCGCGCCAACTCGAATCTGGCAACTCTATCTGCGACACGTCCTGGGAATCGATGCGAAAGACTGGCAGGGTAAAGTAGTTGGACCACTGTTGCGTTTTGGTTACAACCCAGCGCCGAGTGGTCCAACGGAGATTGAGTGGCTGGGTTCGGGAAACAGTCTCGTGCGACACTCGGCATTTCTCAACGCCGGTGGCTTCTCAGATTTTTTCCTGCATCGCTGCACTATAAACGAAGACGTCGATCTCGGTCTCAAGCTGCGTAAATTTGGCCGCATCATGTTTTGTCCCGCAGCTCGGATGGCTCATCACCACACGCCAAGCGGCAGGGTTTCGAATTTTGTCGCTGCCGAAGACGATCTCTTCAACCGTTTCTTTATTCTGCGCCGCACGCTTGGTTATGGCCTCGCGCGGTCTTTTGCGCTGGTGCTGCTCTATTTCTCTGTTGAAACCCTCAGCCAGTTTCTTGGGTGTGTGAGGCGGTTGAGCTTCAAGGGCTTCTTCGCGCCATTCAGCGGCCGTATTCGCGCCGTTGGACGCATTTTAATTCCAATCGCTCGTTAGCAGATGTCTGCACGCGTTCGCAACTGGGTATTTCTCGGCGACAGTCTCACGGAAGGCGTCGGCTCGAAAAGGATCAGTCACGTTGCAGAGCTTGTGAAGCAGCTTCGAGCGGCGGGAAATGCCAGCGTGCACGAATTTCGTTTGCGGCAGATCGACACTCTCACACGCGACGTCGAATTCAACGTCGCCGGTTTTATGAACGTCGACGCGCAGCAGAACTCTTCCGAACTGTGGCTGTGGAACCTCGCTTGTGAAGGACAGACCATCGAATCTGATTTTCATTGGCTGCCGCTCATCTCCGCGTTGCGACCTGAGTTGGTAGTGATATTCAGGGGTAGTTTAGAAAGTATCATTCGTCCCGCAATGTTTCGCGATGGCATGTGGCCGTGGTGGGTGCCGGTGTCGTGGCGTGGTTATGCGGCGATGGATCCGCGCTGTTACTTCAGCACGACGTGGTGGCGAAAGGCGAAGCAGACATCGCTTGATGCGTTGAAACAGAAAGCGCGGCTTAGATTATTAAAAGCGCGGCCAGGGAAGCCTTTGATGGATTTGGAGCTTTTGGCCAGGCATCAAACTGAACTGCTTAAGCATTTGCGGCCGCTAGGCGCGCGCGTTCTCGTACTCGGCCTTTTGCCAGTGGACCAAACACGATTTCCGGATTCTCCCGAGCATTTCAAATCAGTGAATGCGCGTCTTCGGGAGATCTCACGGGCTGAAGGTGCTGAGTTTTTCGATTGGGCTTCGCTGCTGCCGATTAATGGAAAGCTTGGCGACCTTTTTTATCGCGACAGTTTCCATCCCAATGCGGCGGGCGCGAACCTACTCGCAAAGATACTTCATCCACAGATTACGCAGATTGTGTAAAACCGGTATTTCAGCAATTGTCACCGCCTACGAGCGCATCGATCAGACGCTTGCGACATTGCGCGTGATTCAGAGTTGCGTACCAAAGCCAGATGAAATACTGGTCCATGTTGATGCGAATCGGATCGACTGTGAGAAGGCAATTAAAAGAGCCTTTCCGGACCTGCGGATTCTGAGCAGCGAGGATCGAGTTGGACCTGGCGGTGGGCGAAACAAGCTAGTCAATGCAGCGGAATTTGAATTTGTGGCCAGCTTCGACGATGACTCTCATCCAATCGACTCCGATTACTTTGGACGTGTCATCAAACTCTTCAAGAGTTTTCCTGAGGCGTCAGTGATCTCTGCTGCGCTCTATCACGTCGGTGAATCGATCGGTCTTGACGAGCACAGCGCACACTGGACCGCAGACTTCTGTGGCGGCGCGTGCATCTTTCGGCGGAAAGCTTTTCTTGAAGCCGAAGGTTACGTGCCGTTGCCGGTCGCGTATGGAATGGAAGAGGTTGATCTAGCAATTCGTCTTCATTCTCGCGGAGGAAAAATCTTAAGCACGCCGTGGCTGCGTGTCTTTCATAACACTGATTTAAAACGTCATGGCGATCCACGCGTGACCGCAGGAAGCATCGCGAACCTCGCATTGCTGGCTTATTTGCGTTATCCGGTTTCGTTTTGGGCGATCGGGGTGGGGCAGTGTGTAAATCGTCTGCTTTGGTTATTGCGTCACCGACGATGGCGAGGAATTTGGAAAGGCGTGACGATGATTCCGGCGCATCTGCGGGCGAATCATCGCTATCGCTTGCCAGTGAGCAAGAGCGCTGTGCGATCTTATTTGGCGTTGCGCCGTGCACCAACTGCTGTGAGCTTTTCTGCATGAAGCAGTGGGTTTGCTGTCAGCTCGGCGCACGCGAGCATTACGCAGTTCCGCGCGCGCTCCACCTGAACGGTTTGCTCAGCGAATTCATCACTGATCTCTGGATTCGACCCAACAGATTTCATCCCGCACTCACCGGCGCACGAGTCACCGCGCCAAATCTTTCCGCGCTGACTTTCGAATTGAAGGCCGGCGCAACACGCGCCAACGGTTGGAAGCTGATCTGCGAACGAAACGAGTGGTTTCAGCGTCGCGCGGTGGACCAACTGGCCCAGACGCGCAACAACGGCGGTTACACCGTCTTCGCGTACAGCTACGCCGCGGAACGGATCTTCAAATTTGCACGCGAACGTGGTTGGCGAACGGTGCTCGGTCAAATCGATCCCGGCCCGGCCGAAGAACGAATCGTCGCCGAACTGCACAAAGAATCGAACGGCCACTGGAAGCCGGCGCCGACAGAATACTGGGATCGGTGGCGTCTCGAATGTGAGTTAGCAGATCAGATCGTGGTCAACTCCACCTGGTCACAACAAGCTCTGCTCAGCGAGGGTCTGCCCGCAGAAAAGATCCGCGTCCTGCCTCTCGCTTATGAAACCAGTGCCTCGTCGAAAGCATTTGAACGTTACTATCCGGACGTCTTCACCGCCGAGCGCCCGCTCAGAGTTCTGTTTCTCGGACAAATCAATTTACGCAAAGGCGCGGGACGGTTATTCGACGCGATCAGACTCTTGAGCGGCGAGAATATTGAGTTCTGGTTTGTTGGACCAACTCAGATTTGCGTGCCTGCGGATCTCAAAAACCATCCACGGATCAAATGGTTTGGCGCCGTGCCGCGACTCAAGGTAGACGACCACTACCGCAACGCCGACGTTTTTGTACTGCCAACGCTGTCGGATGGTTTTGGATTGACACAACTCGAAGCACAGTCATGGAAGCTTCCAGTGGTCGCTTCGCGGCGCTGTGGTGAAGTTGTTGATGATGGTGTGAACGGTTCGATTTTGAAAGAGGTCTCCGGCCAGACGATCGCAGCGATGCTACTCAACTTTTTACGATCACCCGATCTTCTGCACGCAATGTCCGCGAGATCAGGCGTCGGCGAACGGTTCAGCTTAGAAATACTCGCCGCATCGTTGAGTAATTTGTCATTTCAGAAATGAGGCGTCTCCCTGGAGTGCGGCGGCCTGGCGCCGCTTTGGCCTCGATCAGGCGCGATCGATAACAAAGCGGCGCCAGGCCGCCGCACTCCAAGGAGACGCCCAAACTCAATGCAATCAATTCCGATTAATTGGGCTCGTTCTCTGGGACAAGTGACGGTTACGCCGGCTCTCACGATGCGGTCGACGCTGCTCGGAATACTGAGCACGTGTATCGCAACAACCCTATCGATCCTCCTAATCCCCGACAATCCCACGCGCGAGGGTGCGTTGTTCTATCCGGCGCTCGTGATGTCCGCCGGTCTCGCTACTGCACCTATCGCAGCTGCGGTCCGTTACCCAAAAGCACTACTCCGTGGCGAGTCGCTGCTCGCCCTGGCCCCGATCTACTGGCTCCTCCTCGATCTATTGCAAGGCGTCTATTCGATGGACGACGTTACCGCCGATCAAGTCAGGCAAGCATTCCTCGGCATCGGCATCTTTGTGTTGATGGTTTGGCTGGGCGCGATACGTCGATCGTGGAGCCTTCCACAGCTAGTGATCAGCTCCGTGTCACAGGAGTTTTCAGTTAACACATATTTCGCGCTGGCGCTGGCATGCTTCTTTATCGGCATGTTGAACTTTGCTGTGCCGTGCAACTTCAACGTGCTCGAGATGGTCCACTACCTGGGCCAGGAACGATGGGCCGTGCCGTGGGGGCGCGGACAGTTAGGCGGGTGGGATGCCTTTCTCGATCACTTACAGTACTTCGGTTATCTGCTGCCCGTTCTCACAGTTGTTATTGGTAGACGCGCCGGCCTGCGTAACGCGCGCACGATCATCTGCATCGCGATGTCGATCGCGATTACGCTGTTTCTGGCGCAGAGCGGCAGTCGTCGAGTTGTCGGCGTCGTCGCTGGAATGGCGTTGATTCTTTGGATACTGGACCAGCAACGGCTGCGGCTCAAACATCTAGTCGTAAGCGTCTGCGCGATAGGCGTGCTGCTGTTGACGCTCCAGGTGATGCTCGAATACCGAAACGTGGGACTCGGTGTTCTGGTGGGCAATAAAGAAGTGGTCAGCGGGCGAATGGAGAAACGGCAGTTGCTCGAAGAGCAGCACCTGCGCGTCGACGACAATTTTTACCGCCTGTGCCAAATCATTCAACTCATTCCGGATTCTTATCCGTTTGTCTATCACAAATATTTGGTCTACGTGATCGTGCGACCGGTGCCGCGCATCTTCTGGCCGGGCAAACCTGTCGACCCGGGATTCGATCTACCAACCGCACTCGGCGTGCAGGGAGTTTCGTATTCATATTCCGTGATTGGTGAACTCTACATGTCGCTCGGCTTCATCGGCATTGCACTCGGCGGTTGGTTTTATGGACGCGTAGCGTCGATGGCAAGCGGCCTGCTCGCTCGCTCCAGGACGCAGGGCGCGCTCGTGATCTATAGCATCGTGGTGATGGCGTTGTTCTCCGGCATGCGGTCCATTCTGGAATTGATCCTGGTGAGTTACGTGGTGCTTGCGTGGGTAGGTTTGTCGCATCTGTTCATCAAATTGAAGCACGCGAGGGTTCGTTGAAGGTTTTCGTGTTGACAGATTGTCCGTCGCCTTATCAGGTGGAGTTGTTCAACGAGATCGAAGCGCGTGGCGAGTGCGAGTTGGAGGTTGCATATCTGCGGCAGCGCGATCCGGACCGTCAATGGAGATCACCTGAGATCAGACATGCCGCGATCAGTTTGGACCAGGCGCATGATCGTGTGCGTGATGCGGATCTTGTAGTGTTCAATTATTACCGGCATGGGAATGCTGAACAGCTCATCCGTGAGAGGACTACTCGCGGTGGTCCATGGTGTTTTTGGGGTGAGCGGCCCGGCTTTCACCAGCCGGCTTGGGCCGGACGACTGCTGCGCAAGTGGAAATTATCGCGACTGCATGCGACAGCAGCGCCGATCTGGGGAATCGGAAAGTTTGCGATTGATGGTTATCGAAGAGAGTTTGGCGCGCAGCGGGCGTATTTTAATCTGCCTTATTTTTCCGATCTGAATCGCTTTGCTGATACCGAGCGGAGAGGTGCCGCACAAGATCGCGTGTTTTTATTTTCCGGTTCGTTGATCGCGCGCAAGGGTGTGGATCTGCTTGCGCGGGCCTTCGTTCGTCTGGCGTGTGAGCTGCCAAACGCGCGGCTGAGAATAGTTGGTGAAGGCGAGCTCCGTGAGCCGATCGTGAAGACGCTTCGTCCGGTGAGTGAACGTGTGGAGTTTGTCGGTTTTGTAGATTGGAATGATTTGCCGGCTGAGTACTCGCGTGCGGATGTATTGTGCGTGCCGTCGCGTTATGACGGCTGGGGGCTTGTCGTGCCGGAAGGGCTTGCATCAGGTCTGCCAGTGATTGCGACTGATCGCATGGGAGCAGCGCTGGAATTTTTGGAAACAGGCCGTAACGGGTGGCTGATCCGCGCCGGTGATGAAGATGCGATCCTAAATGCGATGCGTGAGGCTGCGTCATTACCGCTTGCTGAACTGAGCAAGACCGCCCGACAAAGCATAAACAGTCATACCCTACAACACGGCGCCGCACGCTTCGCGAATTTCGCACAAGAATCCGCGTCATCCGTGGCTAATGTGTAGCATCTCAGGCATCTTTGGCGCCTCCGCGTCGCGTGACGCCGTCAAGCGCATGAACGAAGCGCAGAAGCACCGCGGTCCTGATGATAGCGGTATCGCGCAAGTAGGCCATGCAATCCTCGGCAACACGAGGCTAGCAATCATCGACACAACTCACGCCGGTCATCAACCGATGACAGATCCTCAAACAGACAACTGCCTCACCTACAACGGCGAGACTTACAACTTCCGCGAACTCCGTCGTGAGCTCGGCGGCCATTGGCTCTCGAATGCCGATACCGAAGTCGTGCTTCGTGCTTACGCAAAATGGGGCGTGAACGCATTCAGCAAAATGCGCGGCATGTTTGCGATGGCGATCTGGGATCACGCAAAACAGACGTTGGTGCTCGCGCGCGACCAGTTTGGCATCAAGCCACTCTATTACTACCTCGCCAAGGATCACCTGATCTTTGCTTCGGAACTGCGCGCGCTGCTCGCAAGCGGCTTGGTGCCACGACGACTCAGCACTGCGGGCGTCGACTCTTATCTCGCTACTGGATCAGTCGAGTCTCCACTGACGATCGTGGACGGCGTCAAGCAGTTGCTACCGGGTCACTATCTTCAAGTCAAAGCAAACGAACGCGGAAGTATTGAAGTAAGTGACGCTGAATACACATCCTCGCCTCTAGGAGACAAACCACGCAGCAGAGACGAAGGAGTCGCACGTTTACGCTTCGAGTTAGAAGAGTCAATGCGACTTCATCTTGTGAGCGACGTGCCGCTCGGCGTGTTTCTTTCCGGCGGAATGGACTCCAGCGCGCTCGTCGCGTTGATGAGCCGCGCGAGTGATCAAAGACCGAAGACTTTCAGCGTCGTTTTTGACGAAGCGAACTTTACGGAAGCGCCATTCTCTCGCGCCGTCGCCGAACGATTCGGCACCGATCACCACGAAATACGACTCAGCGAAAACCGCTTGCTCGAGCTTTTGCCGGATGCCATCGCCGCTTTAGATCAGCCAACGATGGATGGCATTAACACCTACGTCGTTTCGCAAGCCGTGAAGAACGCCGGAATCACGGTTGCGCTCTCCGGTCTTGGAGGAGACGAGTTGTTCGCTGGTTATCCGAGTTTTCGACGTGCGATCAAGCTTCACTCTATGTCGCCCACATCGAAGCGCGTTTTGCGTGCAGCGTCAGGCATCGGAAAGCTCGCGTTCAATGGCTCCGTGCAACGTCACAAGTTCTGGCAGTTGGCAAACAGTGACTGCACGCCCGCAAATGTTTACCGCATTTCGCGTCAACTCTTCGCCAACCGTTTTGTAACGCAGATAACAGGACGCGATGTGATGATTAAGCAGAGCAACGGACATCATCACGACAGCGACGTCATAAACACAGTCTCGCGACTCGAGATGAAAGGCTACATGACTAACACGTTGTTGCGTGACACAGACGCGATGAGTATGGCGCATTCGCTCGAAGTGCGTGTTCCGTTTGTTGATACGAAAGTCGTCGATTACGTGCTTTCGTTGCCGGGGCGGTGGAAGAGTTCGAAGAACGGTTCTGGACCCAAGCCGTTGCTGGCTGATGCTGTCAGCGATCTGTTGCCGCGTGAGTTTCTTGCGCGACCGAAGATGGGGTTTACTTTGCCATTTGAGAAATGGCTGCAACAGAACCTGCGCGCGGAGGTTTCCTCGGTTTTACAAGATGCGCGTCGGCTTTCCGTCATGGGATTGAATGCCGACGTCGTGAAGAATCTTTGGCGTGACTTTCTGCAGAAGCCGCGCGCCGTTGGTTGGTCGAGGCCGTGGTCGCTGTACGTGCTCACGAAGTGGTGTGAGATCAACGCGATCGTTTAGAGATGCGAGTTCTTCATGTGATTCCATCGGTGGCTGAGCGTTCGGGTGGACCAGCAACGGCGATCGTTCCGATGTGTCGCGCGTTGCAGCAAGAAGGAATTGAAGTGCAGCTGGTTACCACTGATGCCGGATTGCACAGCGATGCCATCGCGAGCGAATACAAAGGCGTCCCCGCGATGTTCTTCCCGTCACAGTTGGGAGAATCGTTCAAATACTCGCGGCCGCTGGCTGCATGGTTGAGATCGAACACACGTCAGTTCAGCTTGACGCATATTCACGCGGTATTCAATCACTCATCAGTCGCGGCGGCGCATGCGTGTCACCGAGACAGAGTGCCTTATGTCGTTCGACCTTTGGGCACACTCGATCCGTGGAGCATCAGGCACAAGTATCTTCGCAAGCGTTTGTTTTGGCAGGCGTTAGGCAAAGGAATGCTGCGGCGAGCAGCGGCAGTGCACTACACAACCGAGGCCGAAAAGCTGGCCACCCAGGAACTGTTCGGTTTGAATCACGGAAAAGTGATCGCGCTTGGCATCGATACGAAAGCTGTGACGACTTTGTCGCGCGATAAAGCGGGCGATGCATACGTGCTCGTGTTGTCACGGCTGCACCCCAAAAAAAGTTTGGACGTTTTGATCGATGCGTTTCTAGCGGTGGTCCAGGAGTCGAAGTTTGCTCGCTGGCGATTGGTAATCGCCGGCGACGGGCCCGCTGATTATGTGGAGACTCTTAAGCGGCGAGCGGCTGGCAGTGACCGCGTGACGTTCACTGGTTGGTTGGATGGCGAGAAGAAGGATGCGGTGCTTAGTTGCGCCTCATTGCTGGCGCTGCCTTCGCACCAGGAGAACTTCGGCTTGTGCGTGATGGAAGCCTTGTCGCATTCGGTGCCGGTGTTGCTGAGTCCGCACGTCAATCTCGCGGAAGAGATCGTCCTGGCGAACGCTGGTTGGATCGCGACGGTGAGCAAAGAGGCACTGGAAGCACGACTCGCAGAAGCGCTCGGCGACCAAGAGGAACTTGCGCGTCGTGGTCGCGCAGGCAAGCAACTATCGCAGAAGTATTCGTGGAAAAACACAGCGAAGGGCCTGGCAGATCTATATCGAAGCATTTTGGGCAATGGCAGCAACGGCGTACACAGAGTTTGAGTGGCAGGCTGAGGTTGCCGCCAACGGCAAGTCCGGCGAAAAACTGGCAGGCGTGTTTGTCGAGCTAGTCAAAAGGCTCGAAGGCGTTACGATCTGCGATCTCGGCTGTGGCAACGGTCACATCAGCGGTAGGCTCGCTGCACTTGGTTATCAGGTAACCGGCGTTGATGGTTCATCGAGCGGAATTCAAATCGCACGTCGCGCGTATCCGGGTGTCCAGTTCGTTGAGGCGTTGATCGATCGCGATATCAAGAAAAGGATCAGCCCGGAACAATTCGACCTGGTGATCTCTAGCGATGTAATCGAACACATGTATCGTCCATCGGATCTGCTCGACGCCGCATTCTCGTCATTGAAACCCGGCGGACAGATCCTCATCGGCACGCCTTATCACGGCTATCTAAAGAACCTTGTTCTGGCAGTCAGCGGAAAGATGGATGCGCACTTCTCGGCGTTGCATGACGGTGGGCATATCAAATTCTTCAGCGTCAGAACTCTGTCAAACTTAATGACGACTCACTCCTTTGAAGATCTTCGTTTCACCTTCTACGGCCGTGCGCCGTTGCTTTGGAAAAACATGATCTGTCACGCTCGTAAACCTTCTCGTTGATGTTGGACCAGATCACGCCACTCATATTGACGTATAACGAGGCGCCAAATATCGCGCGAACGCTCGGGAGCGTGAGCTGGGCCACGGACATTGTCGTGGTCGATAGTTTCAGTAGCGATAACACAATCCAGATCGCGAAGTCGTTTCCACGAGTACGAATCTTTCAGCGCGAGTTCGACTGCCATCGAAACCAGTGGGAGTTTGGACTGAAAGAAACGGGAATCACGACGCCGTGGGTGCTCGCGCTCGATGCCGATTACGTGGTGTCCGATGAACTCACGAGCGAACTCAAAAACCTGAAACCCAAAGAGAAAACGGCCGGTTATCGCGCAAACTTTATCTACTGCATCAGCGGCAAGGAGCTTCGCAGCGGAATCTATCCGCCGGTGACGGTCCTCTATCGGCGTGAAGCTGCGTCTTACGTTCAGGATGGACACACCCAACGCGTCACACTCGACGGAGCAATCGAAGATTTGAACTCTCCGATATTTCACGACGATCGTAAACCGCTGCGCCGTTGGTTCAACTCGCAAGCACGCTACACCGAGCTCGAAGCCCAGAAGCTGCGCGCGGCGGATTACGGGCAATTGAGTTTGCCGGATCGATTGCGACGCTGGAGAGTGGTAGCGCCGCCAGCGATGTTCCTTTACTGCCTGATTGTTCGTGGTGGAATCCTGGATGGGTGGGTGGGTTTGTACTATGCGTTTCAGAGAGCTCTGGCTGAGTTGATGTTAAGCCACAGATTACGCGGATAACGCAGATGTATATCCTGGGTATTAATGCTTATCACGGGGACGCAGCGGCGGCCATTACCAATGATGGGCGCCTGATCGCTGCGGCTGAAGAGGAAAGGTTTACGCGCTGCAAGCATGCCGCCGGTTTTCCAGCGCAGGCGATTCGATATTGTCTCGATGCGGCAGGCATCGGCGTTGAGGATCTCGAGCACGTTGGTGTCTCGCGCGATCCATCGGCACATTTGCACAAGAAGATCCTATTTGCAGCTACACGCGCGGGTTTCCAACAGATTAGAGATCGACTCGGCAATGCCGCCAGAGTGCGCGATTTAAAAGACGAATTGGCACGCACGTTCGGCGTTTCGAAGAAATCCCTGCACGCACGATTTCACAACATCGAGCATCACCGCGCGCATCTGGCCAGTTGCTTCTTCGTCTCGCCTTTTGAACGCGCAGCACTCTTATCCATCGACGGCTTCGGCGATTTCATCTCGACGATGTGGGCCTTGGGTGAGGGCAACTCAATCGACGTGTTGGGCCAGGTCGAATATCCGCACTCCGCCGGGATCGTCTACACCGCTACCACGCAATTTCTCGGTTTTCCGCACTACGCCGACGAAGGCAAAGTAATGGGCCTCGCGCCTTACGGCCGGCCACGATTCATCGACAAGTTTCGCGAGATAATTCGCACCGAAGAGAACGGGCAGTTCCGTTTGAATCTCAACTACTTCCGTCATCACGCCGAAGGAGTCGAGATGACGTGGGACGAAGGTTCACCGGTTATCGGTCGCGTCTATTCCGACGAGTTTGCGCATCTGTTTGGACCACCACGGGCAGCCGGCAGTGCGTTGACGGAACGTGAACGCGACATCGCGGCCAGCCTGCAATTGCGGCTAGAAGAAATCGCTTTTCATGTCTTGCATCATCTTCACGAACAAACTCGCGTGACCGATCTGGGACTTGCCGGTGGCGTCGCCTACAACTCGGTGATGAACGGAAAAATCCTGCTGAACACGCCGTTCAAGCGAGTCTTCGTGCAACCCGCGGCCGGTGATAGCGGGACCGCGCTCGGTGTCTGTTATCAAATTTATAACGACCTTCTGAACGGCGAACGCGCGGAAGTGATGACTGGAGCTTATACTGGTCCTGAGTTTTCAAACGACCAGATCCGTGCGACATTGGAACAGAGTAGATTGGCTTTCCAGTGTTACGCGGACGAGGAACTGACCAAACGCGCGGCACAGGACATCGCTGCAGGTCTGGTGGTTGGCTGGTTTCAGGGCCGGATGGAGTTTGGACCACGCGCTCTCGGTAATCGATCGATCGTCGCCGATCCGCGCCGTGCAGAAATGAAAGAGATCCTCAACGATCGGATCAAGAAGCGCGAGCCGTTTCGTCCGTTTGCGCCTTCGATCTTGGAAGCGCACGTGGGCGACTATTTTGAGCAAAGCCATCCGGCGCCTACGATGTTGATGGTCTATGAGATCAAAGAGGAACGGCGTAAGGAAATTCCAGCCGTGACTCATGTCGATGGCTCGGGTCGCTTGCAAACAGTCACACGCGAGGTCAATCCGCGTTATTATCAGTTGATTTCAGACTTCGCTGCGCTGACGGGCGTGCCGGTGATTCTGAACACGTCCTTTAATGAGAACGAACCGATCGTGTGTACGCCGCAGGAAGCGATTGAGTGTTTCAGGAAGACCAGGATGGACGTGCTGTATCTCGGAAATTACGCGTTGAGGAGAGAATGAGAATTTTAGTCACAGGTGGCGCTGGTTTCATCGGTTCGCATCTTTGCGAGCGGCTGCTCGGCGAAGGCAATGAAGTGCTCTGTCTCGACAATTTCTTCACCGGCAGACGCGAGAACATCTTTCATCTGCTCGACAACCCGCGCTTCGAGTTGATTCGACACGACGTCACCGAACCGATACTCGTCGAAGTGGACCAGATCTACAACCTCGCGTGTCCAGCATCACCAGTTCACTATCAATACAATCCCGTGAAGACGGTCAAAACCAACGTCATGGGTACCATCCACATGCTCGGCCTTGCGAAACGCGTGCGCGCCCGAATTCTGCAAGCGTCAACTTCCGAGATTTACGGCGATCCGGAAAAACATCCGCAGACCGAAGACTACTGGGGCAACGTCAACCCGATCGGCGTGCGCTCCTGTTACGACGAAGGCAAGCGCCTCGCTGAGACGTTGATGACCGACTATCACCGCCAGAACAATGTCGACATCCGCATCGCGCGCATCTTCAACACGTATGGACCACGCATGTTGGAAAACGACGGCCGTGTAGTTTCAAACTTCATCGTCCAAGCGCTGCGCGGCCAACCACTGACGCTCTACGGCGAGGGCCAGCAAACGCGCTCATTCTGTTATATCGACGATCTCGTCGAAGGCCTCGTTCGCCTGATGAATGCTGAAGGTCTGCACGAACCTGTGAATCTTGGTAATCCTGGTGAGTTCACTATCAAACAGTTGGCGGAAGAGGTGATCAAGATTTGCGGCTCGCAATCGGGATTTACTTATCTGCCTTTGCCCGCTGACGATCCGCGCCAGCGAAAGCCCGACATCACACGGGCACAAACGTTACTCGGGTGGAATCCGACAATCACGCTGCGTGATGGTTTGAAACGAACCGTTGAGGATTTCAGTAAAAGAGTTAACGCGTAGAATTTGAGGATACTTCTCCTCAACCAGTGCTTTTACCCCGATGTGGTTTCTACAGCACAACACCTCACAGATCTCGCCACTGCACTCAGTTCACGTGGACACGACGTCACCGTAATTGCAGGCGATCGCGGCTACGACGATCCATCAGTGCGCTTCAACCGTCGAGAACGTTGGAACGGAATCGAGATCATTCGTATTCCGTCGTTGTCGTTGGGCAAAAACACCAGATGGCGCCGCGCTTTTAATTTCGGAAGTTTTCTGATCGCGTGCTCACTGCGTTTGCTGCTGTTGCGACGTTTCGACGTCGTCGTCGCGCTGACTTCACCACCGCTTATCTCAGTTCTCGCCGCTCTCTTCGTCAAACTGAAAGGCGGCAGCTTCTGTTTTTGGGTGATGGATCTGAACCCTGACGAAGCGATTGCAGCAGGTTGGCTCGAGCGAGGTTCACTCATCACACGCTTGCTGCAACGATTGCTGAATTACAGCTTTCGTCATGCGGAGCGCATGATCGTGCTCGATCGTTTCATGAAGGAGCGTGTAATCGCGAAGAGTGTTGACGCAGAGCAGATCGCGGTCGTGCCGCCGTGGTCGCATGACGATCACGTGAGCTATTCAGAATCGGGCAGGGAAGTGTTTCGACGGGAGCACGATCTCGTTGACAAGTTCGTGGTGATGTATTCAGGAAACCACAGTCCCTGCCATCCACTCGACACGCTCCTCAAAGCTGCACTCACTGTCAAAACGCGATCGGAGATCGTGTTCTGTTTCGTCGGTGGTGGCAGCGAGCAGATCAAAGTGCGTGAATTTGCTTCGCGGCATGGAATGAAGAACGTGAAGTGTCTTCCTTATCAGCCGCTTAATGAGCTTTCGGGTTCGTTGTCCGCCGCTGACCTGCACGTAGTAGTGATGGGAGAAGAGTTCGTGGGGATCGTTCACCCGTGCAAGGTCTACAACGTCATGTCGGTTGGCGCGCCTGTTCTTTACATCGGACCACAACCGAGTCATGTCACTGATATCGCATCGCGTGCGGGCAAGTTTTTTCTCACGCGGCATGGCGATGTTGATGGCGTAACAGCCGCAATGGTGGAAGCAATGCAACTCAAACAACGGCACACCGTGAATGGTCTGTTTTCAAAACAAAGACTCTTGCCGCAGCTAATGAACGTAATCGAAACGAAATCAGTCTAGGAGGATCAATTTGAAAACATACTTCGCCCTGTTTTCAATTGCGACTATCGCTTCACTGATTACCACACCTCTGATTCGAAGATTCTGTCAACGATACAAACTTCTCGACATACCACTTGACGGCCGGCGCATTCATCGGACGGCAGTTCCGCGTCTTGGCGGCCTGGCGCTCTACATCTCCTGCCTGACGGCGCTCTCGCTGTTGCCCTTTGTCGATAATCTGCTGACGCAGACGCTTAGCGGCCTGAAGCCGGAATTTGTGACTTTGTTTGGCCCGGCAACTCTTGTCCTGCTGTTGGGCGGTTATGACGACTTACGCGGCACCAACGCCACGGTGAAATTCGTTGGTCTCGGACTCATCGCGACGTTGTTCTACGCGATGGGAGGCCGCATCGACGCGATTTCAGTTCCTCTCTTTGGCTCGGTACAACTGTCGCCGCTCATGTCGTTCATCATCACCGTTGTTTGGCTGGTCGGCATCACCAATGCGTTCAATTTGATCGACGGCATGGACGGGCTCGCGTCGGGTGCGGCACTGTTTTCCTCGTTGGTTATCCTCGGCGTTTCAATCTCACAAGAACGGACATTGATGATCGTCGTCTCGCTGGTGCTGTGCGGCGCACTCGCGGGATTTCTTCGCTACAACTTCAATCCAGCGTCAATTTTTCTCGGCGATTCAGGAGCGCTATTTACCGGTTTTCTCCTCGCGGCGTTGTCGGTGTTAGGAACGCAGAAAGCGACGACCGCCGTAGCCATTGTCGTGCCGATTCTCGCGTTCGGTTTTCCGATGGTTGACACAGCAATGACGATGGGCCGGCGGATGTTGAGTCGCAAGCCGGTATTTCAAGGCGATAGCGAACACATACATCACATGCTGCTTGCGCGCGGTTGGTCTCAACGGCGCGTAGTGCTGGTGCTTTACGGAGTTTGCGCGCTGTTTGGACTGGTGGCGCTCATATTTCCGTCGACTGGATCGCGGCTGACTGGGTTCATGTTGTTTGTAATCTCAGTCGCGGTAATCATCGCGGTGGGGCATCTGCGATATCACGAAGTCGAAGAGTTACGCGCGGGCGTGAAGCGCACTGTTGCTGACCGAAGGTTGAGAGTTGCAAACAACATTAGAGTGCGTCGCGCGGCACTGGCGCTTTCGAAGGCTTCGGATCTGCATGAGATGTTTGAAGCGACACGACACTTGCTCGACTTCGGCGAGTTCAGTTTTGCGAACGCGCAGGTGGGCCAGCTAGGGCGAGCTGAGATGAACGAACGCGCTTACCAGGCAAGTTTGCAACGTCATCCGAAACAAGTGTTGGAGTTCCGCAATGGAAGGGTGTTGTGGTCGTGGTCCGGAAAAGACGATGAGACGGACGGCGCACTGCGTTCGCGTTCTGAGTGGAGTTTTCGGCTGCCGCTGGTGAAGGACGGGATCGAGTGGGGTTGGTTGAATCTGTATCGCGGCTTCGAGAGTGAGGCGCTGTTGGTTGATACGAATTACTTGAGCGATCTATTCCGGCGCGAGTTTACAGAGGCGGCGGCGCGGATCTTCACACTGCACCAGGCGCCAGTGGTTACAGGCGCGATTGCGATGGAAGCAAAGGCCGGAAACGCTTAGAAGATGGAAGAAAATATTTCGCGCAAAGGCGCAAAGAAGGATTGAGACTCTTTGCGTTTTCCTTTGCGCCTTTGCGTCTTTGCGCGAGAACTAATTGTTGAGAAACACGATTTTCGCTGCGTTGGTTCTGTTGATAATAATGACTGCGATTCCCTACGGCACTGTCGAGCCGTGGTGGAAAGCAGCGTTCGTTTGCGCGGTCTTCGTGATGTGCATCGCCGCGATCATCGACGCGTTGATCTCCGGCAACGATCGCATCAACGGTGTACCGATCTTATTGCCGATGCTGGCCCTCTGGGCGCTCGCGTTTTTACAGACATTCTCTGACATCAGTGCCGACCCTTTTGAAACGCGTTTCTTCGCGCTGCAGATGCTCGCGCTCACCTCGTTTCTTGCTTTGCTCTATCGATACGCCAGGACCGCCCGGCGCGTGCGCATTCTGGTCTACACAGTGCTCGGCATCGCAGTCGCCAGCGCCATCTTCGGAATACTACGCCAAACAACACAACACCAGACCGGTTTCATTCTGCCTCTGCTTAAACTAAACCAGGGCTACGGGCAGTTCATCAACAAAAACCACTTTGCATACTTGATGGAGATGGCTTTTGGTCTCGGCCTCGGAATCATCCTCGCCAGCGGCGTGAAAAAAGAACGCGTCATGATCTACATCGCACTGCTTTTACCGATCTGGATTGCGCTGGTGCTCGCAAATTCGCGTGGTGGCATCCTGGCAATGCTGGCGGAAATCATCGTCGCAGCCCTACTGGCAACAAGTATTCGTGCGGACGTTCCGCGATCCATGGTCCTGCGAGCCGCTCTGTTCGTGATTCTGATCGTTGGTGTCCTGGCTGGAATGCTTTGGGTTGGCGGCGATCGACTAGCGAGCAATTTTGCGGCAACCAGTACCGAGCTCAACACAACAAGCGAAGGAGCGAGCCGAAACGAGATCTGGCGTGCGAGTGCGAAGATGTTTGCCGCACATCCAATTCTCGGAGTCGGTCTTGGCGGCTATTGGATCGGCATCACTGCTTATCACGAAGCCTCAGGTGTGATGACACCTCAGGAAGCACACAATGATTATCTCGAATTGCTCTCGAGCGGCGGCTTGATCGGTCTCGCAATCGGAGTGTGGTTTGCAGTCATGGTTATTCGTGAAGCACGAAAAAATCTTTTCCCCGAGACTGGCTTCTTGCGCGCGGCGAGAGTTGGATCAGTCCTCGGTATTGCCGGCGTTGCTGCTCACAGTCTGGTGGACTTTGGTCTGCACATGCTTGCGAACGCTGTCGTCTTTCTGACGTTGATAATGATCGTAACCACGCCGATCGCGCCAGATAAAATCGTTGACCTAAACACGAAAGCACCGTAGACTTGCGCCCAACAAGCGGGAACAAGTGGTCAGGCGCTGAGTTGTTTCTCTTTGAAGGAGAACTTTTAGATGAACCTAAAGCGTAACGGCTCCAGAGCAATTGCGGCGTTACTACTTTTCTCGATCATACAAATCGGTCTTCAAGTCGGTCTCGCCGAACCCAACGAGACCAGCAACGCAACACCCACATTGGCCCAACTCGTCGGCAGGTTAACGACAAGAAACAACCAACCGATCACAGTCAATGGTCTAAGCGCCAACACAGGTGCCTCGATTGTGACCGGAGCTACACTTGAGACCGGCGCCGATCAATCGGCAACTGTCAATCTTGGACCACTTGGATCACTCGACATTGCTCCCAACACCAAGGTCGCGCTCACGTTTGACGAACAGGCAAACGTCAAAGCATTCGTTACCTTTGGATGTGTGATTCTCAGGACCAGCAAAGGCACGACCGGCGAGATTGCCACCGAGCATGGCTCGGCTGGTAAAACCGATCCCGGAGTTGGTGGCGTGCTGGAGATGTGCTTGCCGCAAGGCGCCGCAGCACCCGTAGTAGGTCCGGGTGTCGCAGTCGGCGCGGGAGCCGGAGCAGGCGCACCGGCAGGCGCAGCAGCCGCTGGCGCAGGCGGACTGTTTGGACTCGGCGTGCCGGCCACGATCGCAATTCTCGCCGCTGGCGGCGCAGCCGCAACCACGCCATTGTTCTTCCAGAGCAATCCCAGCGGCTCAAATCCGTAAATTAAATCCGCGTGATCCGCGTCAATCTGCGGCCGATTCGAGTTGCCATTGCGGTCCTCTCTGTCGCAATCTGTCTCTTCCTGATTCAACTCACTGCAAGGATCGGTTTTTCCCGTCTACTTACTACATACGCCTTAACCGCGAATTCCATTCCCGCCGCAGACGAAGCTGTTCATCTTAGCCCGTCGGATCCAGAAGCTCATCGCGCGCGCGCGACGGTTCTGAACCGCCTCGGAATGCATGCTGACGCTGCAATGTCATTCGAGGCCGCAACGCGTCTGCGCGATCGCGACGACTACCTCTGGCTCGAACTCGGGAACACACGCGAAGAACTCAGCGACACGCAAGGCGCGCTAGCGGCTCTCGATCAAGCCGTGCGCTGGGCGCCTTATTACGCGCACACGCACTGGCAACGCGGCAATCTTCTGTTGCGCATGGGAAGAACCGCTGAATCATTTGCTGAACTGCGACAAGCTGCGGCAGCCAATCGCACCTATCTACCAAATCTGATCGATCTCGCGTGGGCCATCTCACGTGAAAACGTCCAGACTGCGAAACGACTGATCGGGATCAAAGACGACAAAGATCGCCTCGCTCTCGTGCGCTTTCTCGCAAACAAGGGAAAGGGCGGGGAAGTCATAGATCAGCTGCGTTTGCTCTCGGCGCCCCTCTCCAAAAAAGATCACGATGAACTCGTGCGGCTGCTGTTCGCAGCAAAGGATTTCAAAAACGCTTACGAGCTTTGGGTTCCGTCGATGTACACGCAATCGACCGGCGCAGTCTTCAACAGAAGCTTCGAGGATTCGACCATTCTCAACGAACCAGGATTTGGCGGCTGGGTACGATCGGCCAGTCAAAACAAAGTCAAACTCGCAATCGACGTCAACGAGAAGCTCGAGGGAGCAAAGAGTCTTCAGATTAGTTTTGAAGGCAGTTTGGATCCCGGCGTGCCATTGCTCTCTCAGACGGTTCTGGTCGAGCCTGCAAAAACATATCCGCTCTCTTTTGGTGTGAAGACGAAGGATTTGATCACAGGCGCGCCACTGATAATGACGGTATACGACGCAGTCAGCAATCAGCTACTCGGTAAATCCGAAAACCTTCCTTCCGGCACAACTTCATGGACTAAGTTGCAATTCGACTTCACCACGCTGGCAACCTCACGCGCCGCTGTCATACGATTGCAGCGCAGCAACTGCGACTCGTCGCCATGTCCGATCTTCGGCACAATGTGGCTTGACGAAGTCTCCTTGGTCCATGGAAGCATTGATTTTTGAGCGTCTCCTTGGAGTGCGGCGGCCTGGCGCCGCTTTGTTATCGATCGAGCAAGATCGAGGTCAAAGCGGCGCCAGGCCGCCGCACTCCAAGGAAGCGTCAGGTTTGACAAGATTGAGTCCACCTTTAATTCTCAGTGTCGAAACCGCAACGCTCTCGGGCAGCGTCGCATTGACGCGTGGTGAGGATGTTCTCGCTGCCTTTGCTGGTGATGCGCAGGTTTCGCATTCAAATACGCTGCTGAACGACATTGACAGACTGTTGAGTGAGACTAAAGTGAGTCTGCCGGAAATGGATCTCTTCGCTGTCGCGACCGGACCCGGTAGTTTTACCGGACTGAGGATCGGCATTGCGACAGTTAAAGCGCTCGCGGCAACTTTGGATCGTCCGTGCGCCGGCATTCCGACGCTCGAGGCAGTCGCGCTTGCTGCCGGTCCTTCGCCGCAAACAGTTGCGCTATTGCCGGCCGGCCGCGGTGAAGTGTTCGCTCAACTCTTTTCTGTAACAGACGACGGTTTCATAACAGCATTGGATCAACCGGCGCACATCTCTCCGCAAAAATTGTTGGAGAAGTACGGTTCGTTCGATAACCTTCTCTGGTGTGGTGAAGGAGCGATTGCCAACAAGTCATTGATCGAACAGAACGCGCACTGGCAGATCGCGTCGCAAACTTCTGTTCTGGCAACACATGTCGCTCGATTAGCGTTAATCAAATTTCATGCGAGGCAACTGGAACGTGCCGGCGCACTGCAAGCGATCTACGTTAGGCCATCGGATGCGGAGTTGAAAGTTTAATGGCCGTCTCAGAACAAAGAACAGTTCCGGAACCGAAGGGCATCACCATTGCTCAAATGTCAGAGCACGATCTGCTTGAAGTCGTCGAGATCGAAGAGCAGTCGCATCTGAGCAAGTGGGGCTGGGCGGCGTATTATGCGGAATTACAGGGACCAAACCGTGATCTAATGTTGATCGCCCGGCCAACGCGTTTGTCGGCGGTGCAGTATTCTCCAATTGCAGGCTACATCGTGGCTCGTGAAACCGCAGGCGAACTTCACATCAATAACGTCGCTGTGAGGGCGGAATATCGCCGCCACGGCATTGGAGCCGCACTGCTCAATCAAATCCTTTACAAGGCCCAACAGCGCCAAGCAAAGGCGGCGTTTTTGGAGGTGCGTAGCACAAACCAGGCGGCGCAGGCGCTGTACGAAAAGTGCGGTTTTAAGGCGATCGCGCGCAGGGCCAATTACTATACCGAGCCTCAGGAAGATGCCATTGTCATGACGCTGGTTTTTGTCTGAACCTCTCCTTGGAGTGCGGCGGCCTGGCGCCGCTTTGTTATTCGATCGCGCCCAGTTGAGGCCACAGCGGCGCCAGGTCCTCGCACTCCAAGGAACTGCCTAATTCCCAAGGTACGCGTAGGAACTATCGGCTTGATTTGACAATGTTGTTGGGCTACCATTTTTCCGTGCGAGACAATCCTATGGAGGTTCCAGGCCGTGTTACCTCCGAAAACCATCCTGCCCACTCCCATTCGTCTGAAAGGAGACATGCACGAACATGAGCATCGCAACTACGGATAGTTTAAAAGAAGAGCTGATCAATCGAGATCCTGAATTTCGCGAATTGGCCCGGGAACATCACAAGTACGAAGAACGTCTTAGTGAGTTATCAGCTCTTTCCTATCCGAGCGACGAAGAACAGTTGGAAGAGATTACCCTGAAGAAAAAGAAATTGGCCCTCAAGGATCAAATGTATTCAATGATGTTGCAATACCAGAAGAGTCAGAATTTGAGTCACTGAAACTGGATTGCCCAGTTCTTCGAATTTAAGAAAGGGGACGTACGCGTCCCCTTTTTGGCACAGAGACTTGAAGATAGTTAAGGAGAGCATTCCGTATATTTTGGTTCCGGTCCTGCTGGCGGTGGCGGCGGCAGTTCTTGGTTTTTGGTACGTCGCTGTGTTCCTGTTTGTGGTAGGGGTCTTCATGGCGTTCTTTTTTCGCGATCCGAAACGCGTGCCGCCGGCGGATCGTGACGTAGTCGTTTCGCCCGCTGATGGACGAGTCACACGCATCGGCGCGGTGGTTCCGGGAACAGACTCGCCAACAGTCGTCAGTATCTTCTTGTCACCGCTCGACGTGCATATCAACCGTTCGCCCATTCCGGGCAAGATCGTCGACGTGCTCTACTCGCCTGGCAAGTTTTTGATGGCGACCAATGAAAAGGCTAGCCTTGTGAACGAACAGAATGCTCTGACGATTCAGGGTGAGAAGATCACTGTTGTTTGCAAGCAGATTGCCGGAATACTGGCGCGGCGAGTGGTCTGCTGGAAAGGGAAGGGCGATAATCTCAGCCTTGGAGAACGCTTCGGCATGATTAAATTCAGTTCTCGCACTGACGTCCTGCTGCCTGCGAATGTAAGCATCACGGTGAAAGAGGGCCAGCGCGTGCGCGGGGGCGTTACAGTTATCGGGAGAATCTCATGAGCGTGAGAGCGACTGATCTGGAAGAACGTCCGAATCCTCCGGCAAGAGGTTTGCGGAAAGGGCTCTATCTCATACCCTCGGCGTTTACCGCCGCGAACATTGGTATGGGTTTCTTTTCCGTGATGTCTTCGTTGCGCGGTTTTCAATTGCTTGGTGCTGCGACTCCGGATCTCGCCGCGGCAGCAGCTCATTTCGACAATGCCGCGATCGCGATCGGTTGGGCGTTATTGTTTGACATGCTCGACGGTCGTATCGCGCGGTTGACGAAGACGACGACCGAGATTGGGATTCAACTCGATTCAATTGCTGACGTTGTTACGTTTGGGATTGCACCCGCGGTGCTGGCTTACGTCTGGGGCTATGGCACGACTTTAGTTGAAGGCACGGACCTGCATCGACTGGCGTGGTTTTTGTCGTTCATGTATTTGATGTGCGGCGCGTTTCGATTGGCGCGCTTCAATGTGCAAGCCTCGCGCCCGCGACTGCTCGCCGAAGGTACAGTTAAAGTCGATAAGAAGAGTTTTGTTGGGCTGCCGATTCCGGTTGCCGGTGGACTGATTGCAGCACTCGTGCACTTCACGCCGCTGCCGCTGATCCATTTTGGGGTTGAGCGGGCGCGCATCTATTCGGGACTGTTGATGGTGCTGGTTGGGTTTTTGAGTGTGTTGATGGTCAGCACATGGCGGTTCTCTAGTTTTAAAACGGTCGGCACGCGTAGCCGTAGCATGCGTACGATCATCCTCGCGCTCTCTGTTGGAATGCTGATCTTTCTCTACTCACAGTACGTGCTGCTGGCGATCGTGATCAGCTACATCCTGCACGGGTTGCTGTCGCGCATGGTTGGGATTTTCTGGCGGCGCAGTGAGTCGGCAAGCGAGGCGAAGATGGAGCCCAAGCCGGCGAGCCGATCGTCGCGGTAATTAGCCACAAAAAGGCACAAAAAGCACAAATATCTTTTCCTCATGTCTCAGGTATTCATTAGCTATCGGCAGACTAACGACGAGCAAAAGCAGCGTGTGCGTGCGTTTGCTGAGCGTCTTCGCAGGTGCGATGTCGATGTCGTGCTCGATCAATTCTTTCTTGAGGATCATCCCGCTGGTCCAAACGACACTTGGCCTAAATGGAGCAGCGACCGCGCACTTGAAACGGATTATGTTCTTGTCATCGGCACTTACGATTGGTTCCAGTGCTTCGAGAAGAAGCAGACTCCCGGAACGGGGCTCGGCGCTGCGTGTGAAGCCGACGATCTCCGACAGCGTATTTATGACGCTGGCGGCGTAATCTCCAACATTCGCGTCGTTCTGTTTGATGATAGTGATAGAGCCCACATGCCAGGCAAGCTCCGTGGTTATCACAGCTTTCACGCAGAACGAGACTTCGAGAATATAGTTCGCTGGCTCGGCGGTCGAATGCCGATTGCGACTAGCGAGAGTCCGCGCACTTCAATCCCGCATAACCTGCCTTCGCTCCAGCCGTTCTTCGGACGCGAGAAGGAACTTGAGAAAATTAAGGATGCCCTCGATCCTGAGAGTCGCACTTGGGGCGCGTTGATAGATGGCCCAGGTGGAATGGGCAAGACATCGCTCGCTGTTCGCGCTGCTTACGATGCACCGCCCGACGCTTTCGACAAGATCGTCTTTGTCTCGCTCAAATCCCGCGAGCTCGACGACGATGGCGTGCGTGATTTGAGTGGGTTTTTGATTAGTGGTCTTGCCGAGCTTCTCAATGAACTCGCACGCGGACTCGATCACGTCGAGATCGCGAAAGCTCCAGAAGATCAACGTCCACGCATGCTCCTCGACGCGCTTCGCGGCACGCGTACTTTACTCATTCTCGACAATCTCGAGAGCTTGGTTAAGGGCGAGCGTGATGTCGTTTTCACATTCGTCAAAAAACTTCCGGCAGGCTGCAAAGCAATATTAACTTCACGCGGCCGCATCGGCTCTGCCGCCGAGGAATTGACTCTGGAGAGGCTGAGCGAAGAAGCCGCATTCGCCACGCTCGCGAAGCTCGCCGAGAGCAATCCAACTCTCGCTAAAACGAGCAAGGCAGAGCGCCTCGAACTCTACCGCGAAACCGGCGGCAAGCCGCTGCTGCTCCGCTGGACCGCCGGCCAAATCGGACGCGGAACTTGTCTCACATTTTCGGACGCCATTGCCTATCTCCGCTCCTGCCCTGAAGGCAATGACCCGCTTGAGTTCATCTTTGGCGATCTTGTGGACGATTTCAGCGATAATGAGACGCGTGTCCTCTGTGCGCTTACCTATTTCACGTTACCGGCAAAGGTAGAGCACATCACCGATCTGACAGAGTGCCCCGAAGCTGACGCTGACCGTGCCCTGCGAACCCTCGTCAACCGTTCGCTGGTCGTCCCGAGCGACGAATTGAAAACCTTTACCCTTGTGCCGTTAGTAGCGGACTTTTTGCACAAGAAAAAGCCTGACGTGGTGGAGGAGACGGGTGATCGTCTGGAGAACCGCGCCTACGCTCTTGTGGTGGAGAACGCTTGCCAGAAGCACGACCGTTTCCCGGTGCTCGATGCCGCCTGGCCTACGGTCGCCGCTGCCTTGCCGCGGTTCCTTGCGGGGCCAAACAAGCGGCTCCAGACAGTGTGTATTATGCTCGCTGATTTTCTCAATTTTACGGGCCGCTGGGATGAATGGCTCGCTCTCTCGCATGATGCCGAAGGTCGAGCAGTGGCCGCACACGATTTCTTGAACGCCGGCTGGCGAGCCTATCACGCCGGCTGGATCCACCATCTGCGCGGTCAGTTATCAGAGATGCTTGCCTGCTTGGACCGCGCCGAGGGCCGATGGATCGAGGCTCAAGCTAGCGGTCGCGAGCAGGGCTTCGCTATCTAATTGCGGGGCCTCGCTCATAAGTTGGCGAAGAATTATCCAGCCGCTATCACTGCTCAACGCGAAGCCGTGGCGCTTTGGCGCACCGTGGACCGCGAGAGTAAAAATGTCGCCATTGGCCTCAACGACCTCGCCGGTAGTGAGCGCATATCCGGTGACCTTAAGGGTGCGGAGCGCGACTATCGCGAGGCCTTGCGGATCGCCTTGGCCGTCGGTTACGACGAAGGTGTCGCCTATATCACCGGCAATCTGGTTGCACTGGCGCTGGATCGGGCGGATTGGCCCAATGCGGAGGTCCTCGCGCATCAGGCTCTCCCGTTGGCCGAAAAAATCGGCCGCCAAGAGCTGATTGCGGGTGACTGTAACCGCTTGGCCATCGC
The DNA here is from genome assembly GCA_035248565.1 of Pyrinomonadaceae bacterium. GTDB lineage: Bacteria > Acidobacteriota > Blastocatellia > Pyrinomonadales > Pyrinomonadaceae > PSRF01. The sequence continues at coordinate 37,005 of DATFHH010000055.1, forward strand.
CCTCGTGCGGCAAGGCAAGAAGGCTGAAGCCCTTCCGCACGCCCAACGATCCGTCGAGATCTTCACCCGGCTCGGCTCACCATTCCTCGCCGAAGCCCGCAAGACCTTAGCCGAGTGCGAGAGCTAATTGGGGCTGGGTTTGGTGGAGTCGGTGGGACGGGAGAAAGCAAGTAATCCGTGTTCAGTGGTGAGGATGACGGCGTCGCCGACGAGGATTGGGGAGGCGGAGCTGGTTAGCTCGTCGCCGGTGGGAAGAGAATTAACCTGCTTGCCGTCTTTCAGCGTCAACACGACAGCGGCGGAGCTCGAAAGTGGCGTGAACAGCGCGGCTTCTTCGACCGTCAGCGGTTGTGCAGCGATGCGGCCGGGCAGTTGTTTCTTCCAGAGCATGGTGCCTTTCTGATTCAAGAGGTAAGCGAAGTTATCTAACGAAGCGGCGAGCACTCCATCGCCGGCAAGCACTACAGCCTCGACTCCGCCGCCTGTGCGCTTCCGCCATTTCATACGTCCCTTGTCACTGCTCACGGCGTAAATGTAGCCATCACCAGAACCGAAGAAAACACTGCCACCTGCGACAGCAACTGGACCATGCACCGCGCCCTTCGTTCGATAGCGCCAGATCAGTTGTCCGGTTGATTCGTCAAGAGCTAACAGCGTGCCATCTTCGCTTCCTAAAAAGACTCTGCCGTCTTTCACGACGGGTTGGCTGCTGAACACCAACGCGTATGGTATGGACCACAGCACGCCGCCAGTTCGCTTATCGAAAGCGTATGCGCGACCGTCACTTCCGCCCGCAAATAACTTTCCATCGGCAACGGTTAATGCTCCGCGAAGTGGACGAACCAAAGGAGTCATCCACTGTGTGACACCTCCTTCGCGTCCGAGTGCACGCAACGTTCCTGATGGTGCGCGCGATTCATTTGCTTGGACGGTCGTCTCTGAAGCAACGTAGATCGAATTCTCGTCGGCGACTGGAGAAGCGGATAATTCACCACCCATTTCCGCGCGCCAATACAATTGGCCGTCTCGAGCCTTGAGTGCGACGATCGTACCGCCAGCTAACGGTAAATAGATTCGTTCGTTGTCGAACGCGGGCGTTAGATTTAGCGTGACACTTGATTCGTATCGCCAACGAACAGTGAGTGGTTGCGACAGAAGAACGTCAGCGGTTGTGGCAAACGTGGTCAGCGCACAGAGCACGATCGTGAAAAAAACAACCACAGATTTCACAGATGTTTTGCGATCCTTCAACACGAAAGTATAATCACTCACTCTTTCCTATTCATGAACAGAGCACAGCACGAAACCGTAATAATACTTGACTTCGGATCGCAGTACACACAACTCATCGCACGTCGCGTCAGAGAAGCAGGCGTATATTGCGAGATTCTTCCATTTAACGTCTCAATTGAAACAATAAAAGCAAAGTTACCGAGAGGTCTGATCTTCTCCGGCGGGCCTTCATCTGTCTACGACGCGTCCGCGCCAAAACCACATCCACAATTGCTCGAATCGGTCGATTGCCCATCACTCGGAATCTGTTACGGCTTTCAAGTGTTTGCAGGCGAGCTTGGCGGCGTTGTCGCTGCTTCTCCGAACCGCGAGTTTGGTTATGCGCGTCTGAAAGTCTTAGACGCGACGAGTCGTTTGTTTCAAGGCTTGCCGGAAGAACTCGACGTTTGGATGAGTCATGGCGATCACGTCACCGAAGTGCCGCCAGGTTTTCACGTAACTGCGCTTACAGACGACGCCTTGAACGCGATGGAAGACGGCTCGCGCGGCATTTATGGTGTGCAGTTTCACCCCGAAGTCGCACACACGCCGCTCGGCGCGCAGGTGCTGCGCAACTTTCTGTTTTCTGTTTGCGGATGTCGCGGTGATTGGTCGCCCGAAGCGGTTATCGAAGAACAAGTAGAACGCATTCGCGCTCAACTTGGTGAACACGGCCGTGTCGTCTCGGGTCTTTCGGGTGGTGTTGATTCAACGGTTGCTGCTGCGCTGGTGCACAAAGCAGTTGGTGATCGACAGACGTGTATCTTCGTCGACAACGGACTCTTGCGTGAAGGTGAGTTTGAGACAACGCTGGCGCTTTTGCGACAGAGCATGAAACTCAACATTCATGGCGTGCGTGCTGGCCACTTGTTTCTTGCGGCGCTCGAAGGCGTTTCCGATCCGGAAGAGAAGCGTAAACGAATTGGCAAAGTATTTATCGACGTCTTTGAGGAAGAAGCCCGGCGATTGGGTGATGTTGGATATCTGGTCCAAGGGACGCTTTATCCGGATGTGATCGAGTCGGTTTCGGTGCGTGGTCCATCAGCGGTGATCAAGAGTCATCACAACGTTGGTGGTCTGCCCGAGAAGATGAATTTGAAACTGATCGAGCCGTTGCGTGAGTTGTTCAAAGACGAGGTTCGACTGATCGGAAGAGAACTCGGAGTTCCCGAAGAGATTCTCGGACGTCATCCGTTTCCTGGACCAGGTCTAGCGGTGCGCATACTCGGAGATATAACAGAGGAGAAGATCCGTCTGGTGCAGGCTGCCGATCGAATACTCGACGAGGAGTTGCGACTCGCGGAGCTGTACAACTCAGTCTGGCAGGCGTTTCCGGTTTTGCTGCCCGTTTCATCCGTCGGCGTGATGGGCGATGAGCGAACGTATGAGCGAGTGATCGCGATTCGCGCAGTCACGAGTGTCGATGGAATGACGGCTGACTGGGCACGACTGCCTCACGATCTGCTGGCGCGAGTTTCAGCCAGAATAGTCTCAGAAATACGAGGAATTAATCGCGTCGTTTACGACATCAGTTCGAAACCACCATCAACCATTGAATGGGAATAAATAAGATCCGCGTCATCCGCGTCATCTGCGGCTAAATTAAATATGGACGACCGCCAATTCGTACATCTACACCTTCATACAGATTACAGTCTTCTCGACGGCGCTATTCAAATCAAACCTCTCTCTACGCGTATTGAAGAATTGAAAATGCCAGCATGTGCCATGACCGATCACGGCAACATGTATGGTGCAATCTCTTTTTATAACGCGATGAAGAGCAAGGGTGTGAAACCGATCATCGGCTGCGAAACTTACATCACACGCGGCAGTCGAAAAGACAAAGCCGCTGGCGCGCCAGGCGAGAAAGCAAACTTTCATCTCATTCTGTTGGCCCAGAATTACGAAGGCTATCAAAACCTCGTGCGCCTGACTTCGAAAGCTTACACCGAGGGTTTTTACTACAAGCCACGCATCGACAAAGAACTGCTCGCGGAACACAGCAAGGGACTGATTGCTTTGTCAGCATGCATGTCAGGTGTGCCATCGGCGATGTTGGCCCAGGAAAAGTGTGATGAAGCGGCGAAGGCGGCGATCGAGTTTGAAGAGATTCTCGGCAAAGGGAACTACTTCCTCGAAATCCAGGAGCATGGGCTCGATGCTCAGCGGCGTATCCGCAAGTCGCTTGTCGAGCTTTCAAAGCGCACCGGCGTGCCGCTCGTCGCGACCAACGATTCGCATTATCTGATGCCTGACGACGCGCGCGCTCACGATGTACTGCTCTGTATCGGCTCCGGCAAAACTGTCAATGATTCCAATCGGCTGCGTTATGCGAGTCCGAATTTCTACGTGCGTTCCCCCGAAGAGATGTGGCGTATCTTCGGCGATGAGCTTCCAGAAGTCCTTACTCGCACGGTTGAGATCGCCGAACGCTGCGAACTGAAACTGCCAGAGCAGGTTAACTACCTACCTCAGTATCCGATTCCGCAATCGGAAGAGGGTCTCACGGCTGACGACTATTTTGAGAAGGTCGTGCGCCAAGGCTTCGAACGCCGGCGTCAACAAGTTTGGGACGCACTCGCCGCGCGCGGGGAGCTGAAACAACCTTTCGCTGATTATCAGACGCGACTGACAAGCGAGATCCGGATGATCAAGCAGATGGGTTTCGCGGGATACTTCCTGATCGTCTGGGACTTTGTGCGTTACGCAAAGGACCACTCGATTCCGGTTGGTCCTGGCAGGGGCTCGGCCGCCGGTTCGCTCGTCGCCTACTGTTTAGACATCACCGACATCGATCCGCTGCAATACGATCTGCTGTTCGAGCGGTTTCTCAATCCCGGCCGCGTTACGATGCCTGACATCGACATCGACTTCTGTGTCAGAGGTCGAGGCGACGTTATCAATCACGTCGCGGGTTTATACGGCCGTGACTCTGTCTGCCAGATCATCACCTTCGGAACGCTGGCTTCTAAAGCTGCGATCAAAGACGTGGGCAGAGCGCTCGAAGTGCCTTACGCCGAGGTCGAACGGATTGCGAAGATGATCCCGCCACCGGTGCGCGGACGCAACGTCAGCATCAGCCAGGCACTTGAACAAGTACCTGAACTCCGTCGTGAGATGGATACAAACCCTCAGGTTCAAGAGATACTTGAGATTGCCCGAAGACTTGAAGGTTGTGCGCGCCACTCGTCGGTCCACGCTGCTGGAGTTGTGATCTCGCCGCTGCCCCTTCAGGAACTCATACCTGTCGCCGTGTCAGGCAAGGAAGAACTGACGACACAGTATGTCATGTCGGACTTGGAAAAGACCGGCATGCTTAAGATGGACTTTTTAGCGCTTACCGCTTTAACCGTTATAAATGACTGCTTAATCAGCATTAAACAGACGCTTGGTCAAGAGATTAAGTGGCCGGATATAGCGCTTAACGACCCTAAAGCACTTGCAGTATTTGCTGAAGGAAGGACCGAGGCGGTCTTTCAGTTTGAGTCGTCAGGCATGCAGGAGATCTGCCGGAAGCTCAAACCCAAAGAGCTGGAAGATCTCGCAGCACTGAACGCGCTCTATCGTCCTGGACCACTCGATGGCGGCATGGTCGATGAGTTCATTCAACGTCATCATGGAAAGAAAGCCGTCCGGTATCTTGTTCCGGAGATGAAGGAAATTCTCAACAACACCTACGGCATCATCGTCTACCAGGAACAGATAATGCAGCTCGCGCAGAAGCTTGCTGGCTATACACTTAGCGAAGCCGACCTCATGCGTCGCGCGATGGGCAAGAAGAAACGCGAAGAGATGGCGGTGCATGAAGAGAAGTTCATCAACGGTGCGGTCGAACGAGGCATCAAGCGCGAGAAAGCGGAGAAGATCTTCTCGCTGATGGCCCAGTTTTCAGACTACGGATTTAATCGCAGCCACAGCGTCGCCTACGCTTACCTGGCTTTTCAAACGGCCTATCTGAAGGCCCATTATCCCGAGCACTTCTACGCTGCCGTGCTGTCGAGCGAAGCTCAGGACGCCGCTAAAGTGTTTAAGTACTCGAAGGAATTACGAGCGCAGAAGATTGAACTGCTGCCACCGGATGTAAACGAGAGCAATTCCGGCTTCACGCCGTTAAGCGGCGCCATTCGTTACGGGCTCACAGCGATTAAGGGATTAGGCCAGTCAGCCGTTAAAGCAATTACTGAAGCACGTGAAAACGGTCCGTTCCGGTCGTTCTTCGATTTCGCGGAGCGAGTCGAGTCGTCGACTCTCAACAAGCGAGTCTTTGAAAGTCTCGTGAGTGCTGGCGCTTTTGACTCGCTTAAAGACGGGCGGTCAACGGGCGATTGGCGCGGAGCTTTGTTCAGCTCAATCGATTCCGCACTTGCTCGCGGGCAACGAGCGAAGCGCGAACGGCTTCAAGGGCAGACCGGCTTGTTTGGTTCCATGCCGGAACAGATTGATTATGCCAATGAGCTACCGCCGACGATGAAAGGTTGGACGATAAGCGAGATGCTGGCTGCGGAAAAGGCCGCGCTTGGGTTCTACATCACCGGCCATCCCCTCGAGCGTTACCTTGACGTCCTGCAAAGTGTGAAGGCACTGAGATCTTCAGAACTGGCGGAGTTGAATAGCGGAGTGCGAGTTACCTCGGGTGGAATCATCAGTGATCTGCAAATGCGCACCACAAAGAAGGGCGACAAGTTCGCACTGTTTCGCTTGGAGGACGAAGCGGGCAGCACGAAATGCGTGCTTTGGCCGGAGGTCTACCGGAAACACTCGGCATTGATGCAGAATGAGCTGCCCGTGATCGTTATCGGACGCCTGGAGCTTAGTGAAGACAATCCACCGACGATCATCGTCGATCAGGTGCAGAGCATTGATGCGACCGCGAGAGGCAACGAGTTTTTGGTCTTGCGCGCGCCGCAGCATGAGGACTTTCCGACGTTGTGTGATTCAATTCTCAGCCTGCTCAATGCGAATCCCGGTGATTGTGAAGTGGCGATGGAAGCTTTGATCGACGACGGAACGATTGTAAGGATCAAACCGAGCGATGCCTTGCGAGTCAAACGCAGCACCGAGCTCGAACAAGCGTTGAAAGAATTGGGCTGTACCATTAGTTTTGAAACTGTGAAGAATGGAAACGGACGGATCTAGCCACAACGAGGCACAAAAAAGAACAGCTTTCGAGCGCGTGTTGCTCGCGCGGCATGCTGATCGGCCGTATACACTCGATCTAATCGAGCGACTGTTTGAAGACTTCGTCGAGCTTCACGGTGATAAGAGGTTCGCTGAAGATCCGGCAATCGTTTGCGGTTTGGCGCGGTTTCATGGTTTGCCTGTCGTTGTCGTTGGTCATCAAAAGGGTCGCGACACCAAACAACGCAGTTACAGAAATTTTGGCATGCCGAAGCCTGAGGGGTATCGCAAAGCACTTCGCGTGATGAAACTCGGGGAGAAGTTTGGGCGTCCGATCTTCACCTTCATCGACACGCCGGGCGCCTATCCAGGTATCGACGCAGAGGAACGCGGCCAGGCGGAAGCGATCGCTTACAACCTGCGCGAGATGGCAAAGATCAAAGTCCCGATCATCATTACAGTGATTGGCGAAGGTGGATCTGGAGGAGCACTCGCGATCGGCGTTGGCGATCAAGTGCTGATGCTCGAGAACGCTACCTACTCAGTTATTACTCCCGAAGGTTGTGCCGCGATTCTCTGGAAAGACTCATCTCTAGCAGATCGCGCCGCGGAAGGACTGCGACTCACCGCGCAACATCTTTACGAAGAGGGAATTGTTGACAAGATCATTCCCGAACCGGAAGGCGGCGCGCACAACGATTACGATCAAACCGCTCGTTACCTCGATTCAGCCTTGAGCGAGCGACTAGCAGAAGCCGTCAGTTGTTCACAGGAAGATCGTCTGAGCCGTCGTTACAGCAAATTTCGGCACTTCGGTCGCTGGGGCACAACTGAATGATTCCGGAACAGCCTCGGCTAGGCCTGCGGGATTCTCGCTAGACTTCCGCTGCCGCGACCTTCGAACAGTCTCATACCCGTTGCATCCCTATTGCCTCACGTAAAAAAGTACTCGAAATGAGATTCGTTGCCTCAAATAAAAAAGTACTCGAAAGGGTTTGCGAAAAGTGAGGGTGTATTGC
>DATFHH010000056.1:0-4966 GCA_035248565.1 Pyrinomonadaceae bacterium
GAACAGGTTTTTGATGCGCCGGTGCGAATTGGATATCCCGAACGAGATCGCTTCGGCGGATTGATCGAAGACATTCAGAGTCCTGCATGGACTGCGGCCGCGGGTCTGGCGCTGCTTGCGTACCGCACGCAAGCCGCGGAGATACGCACCGGAGTCAGCAGACGTGGATCCACAGGAAAGCTGACGCACTTCGTCTCACGATTTAAAAATAGATTTAGTATTTTCTGACAAGTTGTTGTATGCTTGCGCCCCGGTTGCACAAGATATTGTCCGCAAGATATCGAGGCCGATGGCTCAAGAAACCCAACATAGAAGGAAGAGGCCTTGGAAGCCATCCCGTTTCGGGAGAGAGGAACTAACTATGACACCGGACACTCGTCAACCGAGTACAGGCATTAATATCTTCATTGATGATGATCCGCCACTTACCGGAGCGCGGATAAAAGTAATTGGTATCGGCGGTGGCGGCAGCAACGCCGTCAATCGCATGATCGAAGCAGGCATTGAGGGCATCGAGTTTCTCGTCGCCAACACCGACCTTCAGGCGCTGAAACGTTCGCGCGCGCCAATCAAGATCCAGCTCGGGAGCCGCTTGACTAAAGGACTCGGCGCCGGCGCAGATCCTTCTGTCGGCCGTGAGGCTGCACTCGAAGACACTGACAAGATCATTGAAGTGCTCGAAGGCGCTGATATGGTTTTTGTAACGACAGGTCTTGGCGGTGGCACTGGCACAGGCGCTGCACCAATCATTGCGTCACTTGCGACTGAGCTCGATGCGTTGACAGTCGCTGTAGTTACTAAGCCGTTCCACTTTGAAGGCCGCCGTCGCATGCAACAGGCCGATCAGGGACTGCGAGAATTGCGCGAATGCGTCGACACCGTCATCACGATCCCGAATGAACGACTGCTGCACACCGTCGAGCGCAGCGTGTCACTTTCCGATTCATTCCGAGTTGCTGACGACGTGTTGCGTCAGGCAGTGCAGGGCATCAGCGATCTCATCACCGTGCCGGGATTGATCAATCTCGATTTCGCTGACGTGAAGTCGATCATGCAGGGAATGGGAATGGCGCTGATGGGTGCCGGCCGAGCGACTGGTGAGAACCGTGCGATCGAAGCAACTCAGCAGGCGATTTCGTCGCCGCTGTTGGAAGAGGCAACGATCCAGGGCGCTAAAGGTGTTTTGATCAATATCACCGGCGGACCGGACCTCACGTTGTTTGAAGTGAACGCAGCGTCGTCGATCATTCGTGAGTCAGCCGACGACGATGCGAACATAATCTTTGGTGCAGTGATCGATGAGACCCTGACCGACGAGATGAAGATTACTGTCATCGCTACTGGATTTGACCGAGAGACCGCATCAGTTGCGTCTGCCGCTGCGACAACGGCGATTCCCGCGCCGCCGCCACGTTTCGTAGCCCGGCCGGCCGACGATCTCCCGCGGCCGATGATGGGCAATCCACGCGTTGACGATCTCGACGTGCCGACCTTCATCCGCAAGAAGGCCGATTAAGATCGCGTACAATCCGCTTCATCCGTGTTCTATGAGGCAGCAGAGACACGGATGACGCGGATAACGCGGATGCATCATTCCTTGCAGTAAAAATAGCAAAATTAAGAAAGTTCCCCTTTGCTTTTTCGGCTCTGGTTGTGTAGCATGTCCGTCATTCCTTGCAGGAAAAATTCCATTACGGGTAACGTTCGTTCCTCTCCTCGTATGGGCCGCAGCCTGCGAGAGGTTTGACACTGTTCTGTACATCTAAGCCCTGTGTCCATACATCGCCTAGTTCCTGACCGGGTAAAATACCCTGTCGTTGATTTTTGGAGGTAATAATCAAGTGAATCGTAAACTCATCAGAACCACACTCGCGGAAGTTAAAGGCAAAGCCCGAGAGGTTCCGCAGCCCAGAGAGCGTTCGAATGGGAGTTCCCGCGCAAACGACGGCGTTCAGCAACGAGCCGCACAACAACCAGCACCAGTCCAGGTTAAGAAAAGAGTTCCGCCTCCCAGCGAAACCAACGCCGAGATCTTCTATTACAAGAAACAGATCGACGCGCACACCCAGATGGTTATTGTTCTTACTGACGGTGAAGAGATCGAAGGCACGATCGAGTGGTACGATCGTGGCGCGTTGAAGGTCAACCGTAAAGGTGCTCCTAATCTGCTCGTGCTGAAACGGAACATCAAGTACATCTACAAGGCTGACGAGCGCGTGGAAAAAGCCAGTGCTTAGGAAACTTAACGCATAACGCAGCCCTCGCCCTGAGTTGCCTTGCCCTGGACAACAGCGCGTCGCCTCAAGCAATGCGACACTCAGACCAAAGCTCAACCAACCCGGGACCTCGACCCCGGCGAGTGTTGCCGCGCATCGGCATCACGATGGGAGACCCTGCCGGGATTGGGCCCGAAGTTGTCCTTAAGGCTGTCGCGGAAGATGAAATCAGACGAGTTTGCGTGCCGGTGATCATTGGAGATGCGCAGGCACTTGCGCACACCGCACGCACGCTCGATCTTCAATCCGGCTACGACATCATTCGCACCGAAGAGACCTTTCCCGAACAACTCTCCGAGCCGGTCATATATCATCTCGACAACATCACTGGCTTCATCGAACCAGGAATCGAATCCGGCGCGGCCGGTAAGGCCGCCGCTGGTTACATCGAGGCCGCGGTGGAATTGTGCGCGGCCGGCAGCATCGATGCGATGGCGACCGCACCAATCAACAAGCGCGCACTGTTTCTCGGTGGTTACAGTTTTCCGGGCCACACTGAATTTCTCGCCCATCTCACCGGCGCCGAGGAATATGCGATGGCTTTCGTGGCTGCCAACCTGCGCGTCGTATTGATATCGACTCACGTACCGCTTGCCGAAGCCATCAGGTTGGTCGAGCGCGACCGCATTTTGAAGACTATTAGTCTCACGAATCGCGAGTTACAGCGTTGGGGCATCGAACGTCCGAGGCTGGCGGTCGCCGCTTTGAATCCGCACGGAGCCGAGGGAGGCTTGTTCGGCGTTGAAGAGGCTTCTGAAATCGTGCCCGCGATCGAGAGTGCGAGGCGTGATGATATTAATGTGCAGGGGCCATTCTCGGCCGATACGGTTTTTCTGCGCGCTTCGCGTGGAGAGTTTGACTCAGTTATTGCCTGTTATCACGATCAGGCAATGATTCCGGTAAAGTGTTTGTCATTTGGAGAGGCTGTTAACGTAACATTAGGTCTGCCGTTTATAAGGACCTCGGTCGATCACGGCACGGCTTTTGACATCGCAGGCAAAGGGCTAGCGGAACATTCGAGTATGGTTGCTGCGATCAAATTGGCAGCAGAGCTTTCTACCAAGGCAGGCGAGAGTTGCCGCGCCGTGGAAGTTTGAAAAAGAGAAGAACACTCACATGGAAAACAACGACACCCTTACAAACGCAACTGACAACCGCCGCATGCTGGTGGCAGATGACGATCCGGCTATTCTCCGCCTGGTAGCCACGATTCTCGAGAAGGAAAACTTCAACGTCGTCACCGCACGCGACGGGCGTGAGGCTTATAAGATCCTGCAGTCAGATCCAAACTTCACGGCGGCGATTCTCGACGTCGTGATGCCGCATATCTCTGGCCCGGAATTGGTCCGTTACATGAAATCGGAAGAGCGGCTGCGACGGATTCCGGTGATGATGATGACTGCCGAGCAGGATCCAAAACTGTCGTCCGACAGCTTTGCCGCCGGCGCCGTTGTGTTTCTGCCAAAGCCGTTCACCACTGCGCAACTTCAGATCATGTTGCAGATGTTGATCGGCAAGAAGACTTCTGAGTAGTCATGAGACCCGGCGACTCCAATCCATCCACAGATTACGCAGATTCTTTTCTGCGTAATCTGTGGATGGCCGTTTTCTTGTTTGTGCTTGTAAGCCCTGTTGAGGCGCGCGCCGATCTGAGTCAAAAGCAAGCTCGCAAAGTTATTCAGACAATAGCCGGTTGGTCTTTGCCCAATGACTCGGTTCATGTTCGCTCAGTTAAGTCGAGCGGAACTGAGAGCGCCGAGGTCAATGCCGAGATGGAGCTGGTGTTTCGTTTGACGCTGCGTGACGGTCATTGGCAGTTGCGAGAGATCAGGACTGGCCAGGATCGCTGGGAGCGTTTGGATCTCATCGCGCGAGCCATGCAGGCTGAGTTGCCTGCGGATCGGTGTGATGGACCGTCGCGTCTTTCGTCTGATTTGACGACGAAGCTTGCCCGTTGTTTGGTGGCGAGCTTGTTTGACATCACGCTTCCCTCAGATGATGTAAGGATAAAAGAGATCTCGCCGTTTGGGTTGTCGATTGGCTCTGAATCTGCGGCGCTGGTGGTGGCGTTGGTCCAGCTTGACTTCCGGCTGGCGCGCGATGCGAGTGGCTGGCATGTGGCGGAGTTGAAGAGCGGCAGCCGCGATTGGGTAAACGTCGCGGATATCCCTTCGCGAATCGATCAGCTCAAGCGTTCCGCGGCGACCGATGAGCTCACGTTAATTGCTTCCGCGTTGGATAAATTTCGCCGCGAGCGCGGCTCCTTCGTCGTCTCGGATAAAGAATCGGTCTTGATTGATTATCTCAGTCCGAAATACCTCGCCCGCGTGATTCGTGTGGATCCGTGGCAACGTCCTTACCAATACGAAGGGCAGCAGGATCGTTATTCCCTGCGCTCGCTTGGTCCTGACGGCAAACCCAACACCCCGGACGATATCGTCGTCTCCGGCCCGTAGGCAGCGTTGTGCGCCTCCTTGGAGTGCGGCGGCCTGGCGCCGCTTTTTTATCGATCGTGCTTGATCGAGGGCAAAGCAGCGTCAGGCCGCCGCACTCCAAAAACAACTCTGTCAGAACTATTTAGAAACGCCCTCTAGCTTAACTATTTAGAAAAGCCCTCTGAATTCCTTGGTAGCCTTGGGCTCAACGAGCCCAAGGCGGTCCCTTGCCAAAATTGAAATTGCGCCAGTGAT
>DATFHH010000057.1:0-38296 GCA_035248565.1 Pyrinomonadaceae bacterium
CACGATCTCGAAAAGGTTTTCGTTGGATCAAACGGCGCTGCAAACATCGCTTTGAAGTGGCAACGACCGCAAACAGGCACACCTGCTTACTACCGCGTCGAAGTTGCAACGTCACCCTTCTTCGTCGCCGATGGAAAAGTGATCGAGCGCGATCAATTGGTGGCGACTGAGCTTGGTGCAACCGATCTTCGTCCAGGCGTTTACTTCTGGCGTGTGCGGGCGACGGCTGCGAGCGGTCAGGCAAGTGACTGGAGCGATCCGTTGAAGTTCATCGTCGTTACACGAGGAACAGGCTCCCAGGTAGTAGTCGCAAATCTCACCGCCGAACTTTTGGGCGGCAGCATTTATCTCGTGCGCGGCAAAGCGGAGCCGGGCACCACGGTGCGCGTCGCAGGGCGCGAAACGATTGCCAGTCCGGATGGCTCATTTCAATTGCAAGTCACGGCCGCCGCAACCACGCGAGAGCTCATAGTTGAAGCGCAGGATCCACAAGGCAACAGCAGTCAATACAAAGTTTCACTTTCCGGACGCGCTGGGCGCGGCAGGACCTGAGTCAAAAGAGAGATGTCGAGTCACGTTGTCCTACTGACAGATGCGCACGAGGCGCCCGCCTACGAGTTGATCGAGGCGTTGCGGGTGGCTGGCGTGAAGACTCTGATCGAAGGTCTGCGTGAAGTTGAAGTCGAAGTCGCGCTGACAAAACAACAGAAGCGTGAAGGTGTGCGTGACTCTGATGGACCACCGCCATTAGCCGTGCTGTATGAAGTGGTGCCCGGCGCTGACATGGTCGAACTTCACACTGCGATCGATCACGCGAAAGCGTTTTGGCCCGGCGCGCCGCTGGTCGCGTGTCGTCGTCACACGAACGGTTATCAAAGTCACAACTTGCGCAGTTTGGATGGCGCGACGTTGAAACGATTGGGCTTTGCTGCGATTGCCGACAAGTCAGGACAACTGCCGGCGCTGCTGCGTGAGATCGAAGGTCACGGTGATTCGGGCGAGCTGCGCATGCCAGAGACTGTTCAGCCGATTGGCGCAACCAGTTCGACTTCTCTTCCCGCCAAAATAAAATTTCGAGATCTGCGCGCGGCTTTTGAACTAGTTTCCTCGTTGCACTTCAGCGGCGACCAGAACGGCGCGGCGAACACTGCGCTCGCGGGATTACAGGACTTGATTCAAGCGGAACGTTGGGCCATCTATCTCTTCTCGGAAGCAAAAGGTTTCGAAGAGGGAAAGCTCGAAGCTGTTGCCATCAGAAAAGCCGGTCAGGAGGGTTCAAAGCGAGAGGAAGAATGGGGACGACTACTCGAACCCGATCTGCCGTTGGGTTCCGAAACCAAAGCCGCACGACGAGCCGCGGCCGGAATGGGAATCGTCAAGAAAAAGGAACGCGGGAAATTCGTCGTCGCAGTTCCTTTGATCTGTGGTGAACGAATACTCGGTGTGATCGAAGGTATTCGCGAAGGCTCGGGATCACATGCATTTAAGAAGTCTGATGTGGCGTTGCTCGATTCCCTTTCGCTTCCGATCGCATCCGCGCTCGCCAACGCTGTCCGAATCGCCGAGGCTGAACGTCTCTCACAGACTGACGATCTAACGAAACTTCACAACGCGCGCTATCTGCGTCAGTTCCTGTTGAACGAGATCAGACGCGCGCGTCGTTACGGATCGAGTGTCGCGGCGTTGTTTCTCGATCTCGATGACTTCAAACAGATCAACGACGAGCACGGTCATCTTGTCGGTTCACATGTGTTGATGGAAATGGCTGCTGTCATTCTGTCTTCGATACGCGACACTGATGCTGTTGCTCGTTATGGTGGTGATGAGTTTGTGATCGTGTTGCCTGATACCGGCACAGATTTGGCTGGTCAGGTTGCCGAACGCATTCGACAGAAAATACTGCGACACAACTTCACGGGAGGACGACGTTTACAACTTTCGTTGACTGCAAGTTTTGGTGTTGCAGCGTTTCCGAAGCACGCGTCGTCACCACAACAACTGATCGCCTGCGCTGACACCGCGATGTACGAAGCAAAGGCGGCGAATAAGAATTGTGTGCGCTTCGCTGCAGACCTCGCATCAAAGTCACACGTTGCACGCGGTTCTTCATCCACAGATTACGCAGATTCTGTTAATCAATCTATGTAATCTGTGGATAAGGAAGCGAAACTAGGGTATCTTAGTATTTCGGACGTGTTTGGGCGATATTTACCGCCGCTCCCACCCGAAGTTCCATTCTACAACCACGGGAAGTGAATAAGTCTAGATGGCTTTCAAATCTATTTTCAGTCTGTTTTCAAGCGACCTTGCTATCGATCTCGGTACGGCCAATACCCTGGTCTATGCAAAAGGCCGCGGTATCGTCGTTTCAGAACCGTCTATTGTCGCGATTAATAAGGTAACTAATCAGGTTGAAGCTGTTGGACGTGACGCCAAAGACATGTTGGGCCGAACTCCCGGGAATATCGTCGCCATCCGGCCCATGAAAGATGGTGTCATCGCGAACTTCGAAGTTACAGAAAAGATGCTTCAGCATTTCATACGCAAGGCGCATAACGGAAAGACGTGGGTGAGTCCGCGCGTCGTGATCGGAATTCCTTCTGAGATAACTCAGGTCGAGCGCCGTGCAGTCGAAGACTCAGCCTATCGCGCCAAGGCGTCTGAAGTTTACCTGGTTGAGGAAGCTATGGCGGCGGCGATCGGGGCGGGTTTGCCGATCACTGAGCCTCATGGAAACATGGTTGTCGATATCGGCGGCGGCACTACTGACATTGCGGTCATCAGTTTGAGCGGCATCGTTTACTCGCGCGCGGTGCGCGTGGCCGGCAACGAGATGGATGAGGCGATCATCCAGTACATAAAGAGGAAGTACAACTTGTTGATCGGTGAACGAACTGCCGAAGCGATCAAGATCGAGCTTGGTTCGGCATACCCACTCGACGAACCGCTGTCGTACGAGGTGCGCGGTCGCAATCTCATCGAAGGAATTCCGAAGACAATCACGATCAGTGACGAAGAGGTGCGCGAGGCGCTCGCCGACTCGATCTCCACGATCATCAATGCCGTGCGCGTTGCACTCGAGCGAACGCCACCGGAACTCTCCGCGGACATCGTCGAGCGCGGCATCGTGCTGACTGGCGGTGGCGCGCTGCTGAAGAATCTCGATAAACGGCTGTCAATTGAAACTGGTCTGCCGGTTTCTCTTGCAGACGATCCACTGGCGTCGGTAGTGTTAGGAACTGGAAAAATGTTGTCGGATTTTGATCTGCTCAAACGCGTGAAGTGGGAAAATACGATGACCAGCGGGATGTAAAATATTGCCAATTGCCGATTGCCAATTGCCGATTGGCAAGATTGGAAACCGCCGTTGAACACAATTGGCAATCGGCAATTGGCAATCGGCAATCTTCAGGATTTACTGAGTGGCTTCGGTTCGCACACAAAAAGAGATACGGCAGCGAGCTCCCATCTGGCTCGTGGCGTTGCTCGTCACTAATTTAGTCATCATGGCCGTCGATGCACGCGACGCTGACGGCGGTCAGAAGTTGTTGCGCATCTGGACGCAGACCTTCGCTTCACCACTGCAAAGCGCTTCGTCCAAAGCCAGCGGCGCAACCTCCGGTTTTTTTCAGCAAATCTGGCACTTCCGCAGCACTGCCCAGGAAAACGAACAACTTAAAGAACGTTTGACCGAGGTGGAAACGCAATTGCACGCCGCCCAACAGGCAGTGACCGAGAATGAACGCCTCAAGGCACTGCTGAATCTCAACGAACAAACCGAGATCAAGTCAGTTCCTGCTCGAGTCATCGCACGAGATCCTTCCGTGTGGTTCAACACGATCACGATCAATCGTGGCACCACTTCGGGAGTTGAGGTGAACATGCCGGTTGTGACGGCTGGTGGAATCGTCGGACGCATCATTACGGTTGGTCCATGGTCGTCTCAAGTCATGCTGATCACGGATGAAAAGGCAGGCGCCGGAGCTGTAGTTGGTCAGCTCGGACAATCGGGTGCACTGGGTTCCGTGCGAGGCCGTGCTGATCTCGGAGTTTCACTGATCGAGATGCGTTACGTTTCTGGTCTCGAAAAAGTCGAACTCGGCGATTACGTAATGACGACTGGCCAGGATGGAATCTATCCGCCAGGGTTGAATGTCGGCCGAGTGGTTGACGTAAAGCACGGCACGGCAACACAGGCCCATCAGATTTTCATTCAACCCGGCGCTCAGCTCGATCATTTGGAAGAAGTAGCAGTGCTTCTGTATCACCCCCCGCGACGTTCTACTCCCGAACAAACCCCAAGCCCAGAGAAACCGAAACGATGATGGTATCTGGACTTCTCTGTGTCTTTGTGCCTCTGTGGTTTCCAGAAATCACCACAGAGACACAAAGGCACGGAGACAACTGGCAATCTTCATATGTCGCAGCTTAAGATCGCGGTAGTTTTGCTAATCTCCATCTTGCTGCAACTTTCGCTGCGCGAGGTTTGGAAACCGCTCTCCTACATCGACTTTCCCCTGGTAGTTGTTGTTTACATCGCGTTGCAACGCGACGCCTGGCAAGCTTTGTTGGTCGGAACGCTCGCTGGACTGATTGTCGACGCCGCCAGCGGCGGACTCGTTGGCGCAGGCGGTTTTTCAAAAACGCTTACGGCTTACATCATCTATTTCGCTGCGACGCGCGTAAATCTTGAAAATCCACTGTTGCGAATACCGGTGCTGGCCGCCGCGGCCGTAATCGACTCGGCGATTTACGTTTTTTGGCATCGCGTGCTCGGGTATCCGCCGACTGTTCCTTTCGTGCAGACAATGTCATATAAACTAATTGCGACGACGGTGGCAGGAACACTGGCGCTTTACCTGCTCGACGCGATCGTCGCTGAGAGGTCGTCACAGCGCCGGCAGTTCGCGACACGGCGGCGGGTCGCGCGCAGGTCGACCGGATCGTTGAGGAGGAGGTAAGCCACAAAAAGGCACAAAAACATGAGCCCATCAGCAACCATTTTGTACCTTTTGTGCTTCTTTGAGGTTAAAAGCAAACCATGAAATTCGAAGACACTTCGCAAAATCTTCGTGCTCGCCTTCGCTTCATCCAGGCGCTGGTTGTGCTCCTGCTCGGGGCACTGTCCGTGCGACTCTATGTCTTGCAGGTCGTGCGAGGTGAAAAGTACGCCGAGATTGCGGAAAACCAGCGTCGCCGGCGTCTGCCGATTCCCGCGCCGCGCGGTGTCATCTTCGATCGCGAAGGACGCGTGCTGGTAGATTCGCGTCCTATTTATAACGTGATCCTCTCGCGCGAAGACGTCAAAGATAAGGACCTCAACTCTTTAATCGAACCGCTCTCAGAAGGGCTCAGCGTCGACAAAGACATCCTGCGCGACTACTTCGAAGTCGTAAAAACGATGCCTGCGTTTGAGTCGATTCAGGTGAAGCAGGACGCAACGCCTGGCGATATCGCGTGGGTCGAGGCACACAATCTCGAGTATCCCGAACTGCGTGTCGAGCAACAGCCGCAGCGTCGTTATCCGCCCAACGGTACGCTCGCTCATGTGCTTGGATACGTCGGCGAGATCAGTCCCGAGCAACTCAAGCAACAAAGTTATAAAGACAAGGGTCTAAAGCCAGGCGACATTATCGGGCAGAGCGGTCTTGAGCAGATCTACGACGACTATCTCCGAGGCCACGATGGTTATCGTGAAGTAATCGTCGACAGCCGTGGGCGTATTCAGGATGAGCTCGAAACTGTTCCTCCGACGCCCGGACGAGATCTCGTGACGACGATCGACCTCGATCTACAGAATGCCGCGGAAGAACAACTGCAGAATTCGGTCACGAAGCGTGGCGTGATCATCTCGATGGATCCTAACAACGGCGAGATCCTCGCGCTCGCGTCGTACCCGACGTTTGATCCAAATCTCTTCTCGCAGCGAATCACGACTAAAGAAGGACACGCGGAGTACCTTGCGTTACTGAACAATCCGGAAACGCCGTTGCTCAATCGTGCGATTCAGAGTCGTTATCCGCCGGGCTCGACGTGGAAGATTCCGATGGCCGTCGCTGGATTGAAGCAGGGCGCAATCACGTTGGAGCATTCGAACCTGGTCTGTGGCGGCGGCATTCAAGTCGGCAACAAGTTTACGCGTTGCATGGGTAACCATGGTACGCCTGATATCAAGACCGCCATCACTCATTCCTGTGACGGTTATTTCTATCGTTTGGGACTGAAGATGGGCATCGATGGTATCGTCGAGATGGTCGATGAGTTTGATCTCAACAAACGCACCGGCATCGATCTTCCGAACGAGGTTGTGAGCTTTACGCCCTCACGCGAGTTCAAACGGCGCATGCAACCGAGAGATCCTGATTGGCGCGATATCGACACGGTCTATGCATCTTTCGGACAGGTTTACGACATCATCACGCCTATTTCGCTGTTGCGAACAGTTGCGGGCGTCGCGGAGGATGGGCGGTTGTACATTCCTCATGTATTGAAAGAAGTTAAGGCGATTGGCACGCCCGGCACACCGGACTATCATGGTCCAGTTACATTCCAACCGCTCGATCCCTCGCGGCCGAATCCGAAGATCGTTCCGATTCCGGAAGACATCGATCACACAGTGGTCCAGGGCATGTGGCAAGTTGTGAATGCGGGTGGCACGGGCGCGCGCATTCAGATGGCTGGCTTCGACATCGCCGGCAAGACCGGTACGGCGCAGGTTGTCGGATTGGGCAAAGACACAGGCAAGAATAAGGACCATTCGTGGTTTGTTTCTTATGCTCCGGCTTTCAAACCCGAGATTGCGCTGGTTGCCTTGATTGAAAACTCTGGCTTTGGCGCAGCGAATGCTGCTCCGGCCGTTCGCGGTGTTTACGACGTTTATTATCGCAAGACTCGTCACGAAGAACCGCCGGGAGCGATGAAACAGATCGCTCAGAAAGAACCGGCGCCTGCAACGCCCGCGGTTGCGATGGCCCGACAGAAAGCAGTAGCAAGACGGTAGGCGCCTCTTTGGAGTGCGGCGGCTTGACGCCGCTTTGGCCTCGATCAGTTGCTATCGATAACAAAGCGGCGCCGGGCCGCCGCACTCCAAGGAGATCGTTAACTCTTAGATGGTTGCAATCATTCACAAACGTAGTTGGCGCGACTTCGACTGGATCCTGACTCTGCTCGCCATTGGCATCGTTCTGTTCGGCACGATCCAGATTCGCAACGCGCAACCCACCGAGACCTACTGGGTCAAGCAACTCATCGGTCTGGCGATTGGCCTGGTGGCGATGCTCGCCATCGCTTTCACGGACTATCGTCGTCTGCTGCATCTCGCGCCGGCGTTTTACGTCTTCGGCCTAATCCTGCTGGTCGTCGTTCTTGTTCCGGGTATTGGTTTGAAGATCAACGGTCAACGCGCGTGGATCAAAGTGCCGGGCATCGGTCAGTTTCAGCCGTCTGAGTTTGTAAAAGTGACGACCGCGATGATGCTGGCGCGTTACTTCGGCAAGAATCGCGTGCAGGTCCTCAGTGTAAAAGAGATGATTGTTGGCGGGTTGATTCTCGCCGTGCCCATTGGCTTGATTCTGCTCGAACCGGACGTTGGTTCGGTACTCACTTACATGCCGATTCTCGCGGTGGTGTTATTTCTCTCCGCGATTCGACTGCGACTCGTGGTCGCGAGCGCTGTGCTGGCGGTGGTACTGATTCCGGTGGCCTACGTCGCGGGTGTCAAGACCGGCGCGGTAAAAACTTATCAGCAGGAACGCATTAACGTAATTCTCGATCCGGAAAATGCTGATCGTCGTCGGATCGGCTATCACACCTGGCAATCAATTTTGACTGTGGGTGAGGGCGGATTGTTTGGTTCGCGCTCGTCTGCCGAGTACTCACAGAGTGGTTTGAAGTTTCTGCCTGAGCCACACACTGATTTTATCTATGCCGTCACTGCTGAGAACTCGGGTTTCGTTGGTTGCGTGCTGGTGCTGCTGGCGTATGTAGTGCTGCTGTCACGATTGATTACCGGCGCGCGTCGTTCCGCCGATCGCATGGGCATGCTCTTCATCATGGCGTTCGTCGGCGGGCTAACATTTCAAATCTTCATCAACATCGGCATGGCGCTCGGTATTTCACCCGTCATCGGCGTCCCATTACCTTTGATGAGCGCCGGGCTCGCTTCCCTCGTCGCCACCTTCATCGCCATCGGCTTCGCGATCAGCGTGCAGTTGCGCCGCTTTGTGAATTAGAGTGTAAGTTATCGCCGTCTGGCAGGTTGTAAGCCTGCAATGGATGCATCGAGGCTCGATTTCGTTGATAAATCGATCCCACAATGTTAAGTTCAGCGCATGTCCATAAACTCGGAGAGTCTCGCATTTGATCGCGGTGTGCGGCCGATGATGGAGATTGTTTTGCTGGACAAGGCCGACGCCGTGATCCACTTTCGCCCTGATCCGCAACTCGAAGCGCGAATAGAGGAGCTAGCCCGGAAATCAACGGAAGGTCAACTTACAGACGACGAACGGGCCGAATACGCAGGTTACGTTCGTGCAAACAAGTTCGTGGCTATTCTCAAACGGCAAGCGCAGCACCTCACCAGTTCGCAGCCCAATGATCACTATAAAAGTTAGAACACAAGTGCGCCAGCGCGCCCACAATGCTTGTGAATATTGCCACCTGCATCAGGATGATTCTCCGCTTGCGGCGCTGCACGTCGAGCATATTGTTCCAAAGGTACATGGCGGGACTGACGATCTGGAAAACCTTGCTCTCGCTTGCATAGATTGCAATCTACACAAAGGAACGAACCTGACTGGGATCGATCCATTCACAAATCAAGTCACAGAACTATTTCATCCACGAACGCAAGAGTGGCAAGACCATTTCGAGTGGCAAGGGAAGTATGTGATCGGGAAAACAGCCATCGGCAGAACTACTATTCGAGTTCTGAACATGAATTCTGACGATCAGATCGCTTTGCGTTCATCCATGCCATAACGATCCAAAGTCAACGCCGGTTCTTTGTACACACATTACACAGATAAAAAGTCGAAACTACGGCAGGGCCTTCGGAAGGAAACGCCTGACGACAGCCTGCGATTCCGATTTTTGTTTGAGATCGTCGTAGCGTTTCTTCGCGTCCTCGAAACCATTGTTGGCCTTGAAAGTGCCGACGGGATTCTTTGTTTTCGCAAAGATGTCTATTGCCTTCTGGTAAAAATTGATTGAGCTGTTATACCTCCCGAGTGCGTCTTGATAGTCTGGCTTGGACTCCTTACGCTTGCCCCAAGCGTAATAGAGGTCACCCTTCTTAAGGTAAACCTGCCCTGCCGAGTTCAGCAGTTGTTTGTTGTTCTTGCATATTTCCACAGCTTTATCATAGTAATCGAGCGCAGTGCCGTATTGTCCTCGCACTACAGAGATATCACCCAAACTTGTATAGGTTCTGGCGAGCGCCGAATAATCAGTTTTTTGTTCGTAAGTGTTCAGCAACGTCGTGAAGCGCTTCTCGGCATCATCGATATATCCGGCGCTGAACAGAGTGTACGCGCGCGTTAATGTCTCTGAGGCTGCAATAAGTTTTTCCTGGCTTTCCAACTGTTTATAAGCTTGCTCGGCGGCGTCCTTGGCTGTTTTCAGATTTTCGCTGTTTGCGACAGCTTCCAGACGCAATTTATTCATTTCCTGCGCGTGGTTTCGTGCGGTCCGCCATTCCCACCCAGCGAAAAGCAGCGCCAGAAAGCAAACAACTGCCAAACAACTGATTCCGACCGTTAAGTTGCGAAATAGCTTGGCCATGCGGGCTTGCTGCTGAATCCGGCGCCGCCGTTCAATATCGGCTTTGCGCTTCGCGTCATTCGCTGCTCTGCTGGCCTTGACGAACGCAAGGAGCTCGCGGCTCGGTTCGATTTCCGCAGCTTCCGGGCTCTCTAACCATCCCTCCACCAGGCGAAGCTCTACGTCATCGAGTAGATACTTATCGTGGCGGTCGTTGTGGTCCCACTCAGCGGCTTTGTCTTCGAAACGTTTGCCAATCTTCTCTGCGGCAGGGCGTTGCAGCAGCCAATTCTGATTGCACGTCTGCACGGTCTCAACAAAGCGGTCATGCGTTAGCTCATACCACTGTGCTCCCCCACGCAGCTCCATTCTTATGATCCGCTGGTTCTCCAACTCGTCGATGACAGCATTGGGAATACCACCAGTCTCCGTTTCACCGCGGAAGACTGTGCCACGCGTTCCGGTTGGTGTAATCAGCGCTCGTGCGAACCACTGGCGCAGTTTTCCTTGCTTGATGCCAGTTCGCTCGGCAGTCTTCTCGATCGCATTTTCATAAAAGTGACCAAGTGCTTTGTCCACGTCTCCGTATGCTTCGAGGTGATATTGCGTGATTACATTTTCATCGCTGAGGTTTTCCCAAAGCGCCTGGCAAACAACCTGAAGCTGGAGTGCTTCAACAAACTCACCCTTCACCTTCTTAATGCCTTCGGGAGTCTTGACTTTAACCTGGAGCAGATTATGGACCAGCGATTCGGCGACCTGAGGAGCGAACCTTCGCCGTCCATTCGAAGTTTGAATAGTTTCCAATGGTTGGATGACCGCACCAAGAGCTGTTACCTCACGCAAACGCTCGAGGCGAAGCCGGGTGCGCATTTTCTCGGGTAACAAAGAGACATACGGATCAAGCTCGGCGATAAAATCCTCGCGCATTGAAAAGAGTACGCGCAGCAGTGGATCCTGTTTCAACGCCTCTCGTATCTGCACGAAGAATGCTCTTCTGTCTTCCCAGCGTTCGGGATAATACGTAAAGAGTTCTTCAAACTGGTCGAAGACTAGCGCTGTCGGCGCGCCGTGATTTGCCCTGTACTTTGCCAGGTAGTCGGGGAAAGACATTCCGGTGAGCGACGAAACTGCTTCCGGGTCGCAAATGCTTGAGAGAGCATTGAACACATAAATATTGTCTACCGCCGCCGGCTTGAGACACGCTACGCCATTGTCTCTGACTCGCATTGGAGGAAGCACATTGAACTTCTCTTCGTCGACGAGCAAAGGAATGAGTCCCGCCTTCACCAGCGATGTTTTGCCGGCGCCTGACTGCGAATAGAGAAGCACGGCCGCATGCGCGGTCATGAGCGAAACGAGCTCGTTCGCCTCCTGTGTGCGACCGAAGAAGACTGCGCGATCGGATTGCTCAAATGGCCGTGGGCCAACATAGGGTTCGCTGTTGTTTGGCATGATTCACTTCCGCCGATCTCGGAGTTCGTGCAAAAACTCGCGGCACGTTCCCCAGTAAATGCGTATATCCAGTTTCTTGTACTTTTCGAAATAAAGATCCAGGTATCCTTGCGCTCGTTTCCGTTGATCGTCCGGCGCCTCATCGGCGACTGGTGCGATCTGCACTGCCACGTGAGTCCTGCTGGTCGCGATCTCCAAATAGCTCGCCAACAAATGGAACATCACGCGAAAGTCCCAATCGCTCAGGCGATAACCGAGCAATAACAACGACGAACCAGTCATCGCTTTTTCGATCCGGGAAGGGATCAACGTCCGATCCTTGGAGACATTCATGAGGAATTCGAAGTAATCGTCTTCCGTGAGCACCAATGAATCCAGGTTCTCAGCTATTCCATGAAAGTGAAAGACGACGGGATTGGCAGGTGTCGGCACATAGCCGTTGTAGAAAACCGAGGGATAGTCGCTGATCAGCTTGTTCCACCGACACACTTCGTCTTTCACATCTTTCTCGGCCTGTCTGAGCGCCTGTGACATGAAGTCGTCATATCCGGTCGTGATGTAAACCGGTAACGGGAGGTCGGCAAGAATCTTGTAGGGATTGTCTGGGTCTTTATAATTTGGCGGCGCAATTGTAGCCATCTGCTCGACAAGTTTTCGCCGCGTGTAGTCCGGATCGTAAGTGAGCGAAACAAATCGCGCGACACGGGCGAGATTGCTGGAATCCTCAAGTGGATATCCTTCCTGTTTGGCCCATTCCTGCGCGATCTTCGAACGAAGCGTCAACACGCTGGAGCGCATTCCGGTTCCCAGAATCGGCGTGCATTTCTTTTCGTTGATGCGATCGATGAGGACTTTCCAATCCCCTTCTTTCAAACGTTGTAGTGGCTGTAGCATGATCGTCTCTTTCTGAAAAACAACTTGGCTCGTCAGGCAGTCATGCGTTGGCGTAACTCGCTGACGAAATCTGTCGCGCTGCCCCAGTAAACTCGGACGTCGATATTTTCATAGTATTCGGAGAGGTAATCGCGAGCTTTGGCACGTAATTCCTCGGAGGCCGAGGGCGTTGTGAGAACCGCAAAATGCGAGCGGCGCAAACCTGATTCCATGTATCTCGACAGGCCGCGCAACAACACACGAAAGTTCCAGTCTGCTATGCGGTATCCGATGAAGAGCAGACTGGTGCCAGTGAAGGCCTTTTGAATCAACGGTGGTATGAGCTGGTCGTCGACTGAGATGTTGACGAGAAAATCCATGTAATCGTCTTCAGTTAACACGAGCGACTCAGCCAGCGGGTTGTATCCGTGCAAGTGAAAGACGAGCGGGTTTGCGGTTGTGGGACGAAAACCATTATCCAACGCTGAGGGTTGATCTTTGAGATACTTGTTCCAGCGGCAAAGATCCTGATGCGCGTCCTTGTCGCATTTGAGCAGGGCCTGGGTCATGAAGTTGTCGTAGTTTGTGGTGACATAAAGCGGAAGCGGCAGACTCGCGAGCACGCGATGAGGTTCGGCTGGATTTGTGTAATCGGGCTCCTTGAATGCCTTGAACATTCTTACTATCTCTTCCTTGGGAAACATGCGATCGTTCTTCAATGCAAGAAATTGCGCTACCGCAATCAGGTTGGAAGCGTCGTCGAGCGGATACTCGTATTGTGTGGCCCATTGTTGGGCAATGGCTGCGCCCAGAGGCAGAACTCCGTAACAAGCTCCTGCTCCGAGAAAGGGCGTACACTTCTTGTCGCGAATTCGCTGGACAAGAATGTCCCAGTCTTTGTCGGTCAACGTTTCTGACATGAAAAGCGCGAGGGGAATTCGTCAGGACAATGAGAGAAGTCTTTACTTCAAGGCCGCCGGGTGGTTAGAGGTTCTGATGCGGATAGCGACCGGATTTTTGATAGGCTAACGTTGTCCCCTCCTCCTTATAAATCTCTCTACCGATCAATGAAGGAATCGGGAAAAATGTTTCTGCTTGGGTGGGGCGGGCAGGTTTATGCCGCAAAAAGGCACGAAACGTTTCGTCGCTAAATGCTCATGAATAGATAAGAAATGCCAATCGCATTTTTTAGTAGGATTAGTGCCATGGCCAGAGCCAGAAAAACCTCCACGAAGTCACGGTCACGTAAAGCTGCGAAGAAGGGTCGATCTGCAAAAAAGTCGTCCACCTCAAAATCGCGCAAAGCTTCTCGAAAATCAAAATCAGCCCAAACCAAGCCCACACCTAAATTGACAAACGCGGTGCGCCTGACGTTTTCCTACGACGGCGATGACGTAAAGTTGATCTCACAACAACGCACCGAGATGATCGTTCCACCTTCCGATCCATTGAAGGGAGAGGGAAAGTACAAAGGCTTTTGGGCAGAGCTGATGAACGGACGCGACAAGGCGGTGTATCGTCAAGTTATGCACAATCCCACGCGAAACGACGCTGAGGTTTTTCCCGACACTCCGGAACAGAGCATCTCGCGCGAGCCAGCGCCAAAGAGAAAAGGTGTATTCGTGGTTGTTGTGCCTGACACAGAGAAAGGTGAAGAAGTCAGACTGTGCCGCAGTTCACCCGAAACAGCAGGACCCGCGAGCGGCTTACTAGCACTCGCAAGCGAACCCGCCGCAGAGATTGCGCGAGTCAAACTCAAGAAGTAAGGCGCCTCATCTCACACAAAAGGAGCACGCCATGGGCACCTCAGACGGCCAGGTCCTCGGATCGACTAAGATCGTTGATGCTGGCCCAACAACAGAACGTTGGAATGTGGTGATCGTATCCGAAGGCTATCGCAGCAACGAGATGGCCCAATTCGCAGCCGACGCACAACAATTTGCTGACGCTTTGTTGGCCGTCGCACCGTTTAATCGTTTGCGATCGGCGATCAATATTTTTCGTATTGATGTGACGTCCGCCGACAGTGGAGCAAAAGATCCGAAGAAATGCGGCGGCGGCACAGGAGCGAAGCCGCGTACTTACTTCGATGCTTCATTTTGTACAAATGGAATCCGTCGTCTGTTGGTTGGAAATAATGGCCGAGTGCTGAAGGTTGTGAGCAAACAAGTGCCGCAATGGCACATGGCATTTCTTGCGGTTAATAGCCCGCTGTCGGGCGGCTCGGGCGGAGCGGTCGCTACGTTCTCAAAAGCGCCGGGCGCCGCGGAGATCGCGATACATGAGATGGGCCATACTGCTTTTGGTCTGGCGGATGAATATGAGTACTACTCAGGTTGCGCCGAGAGTGGACACAACAAACATTCGGGCAGCGAACCGAGTCAACCCAATATTACGACGAACAAAAATCGCGCGACCACAAAGTGGCGCGATCTGATTCAGCCATCCACTCCAGTGCCGACGACCAAAAATGCAAATTGCGCCAATTGCGATCCGCAACCTTCGCCGGTAGCAGTTGGCACCATCGGTCTGTTCGAAGGTGCGGATTATTATCACTGTGGCGTTTATCGCCCGGAATTCGACTGCCGCATGCGCAATCTCGATCGGCCGTTCTGTGGTGTCTGCCAGCAAGTGATCGTCAAAAAGCTCACACCGTTTCTACCGCGCTAGAACTGTTCGCTCACGTGCGTACGACGAATATCCCGGAGAACCATCGTCGCACATCATAGAAAACGATGAACCACAGTATCGTCGCAACAATCGCGAATGCCACGCCCATCGGCCACAAGAAAATGTGATACAGAAGAATGTTCACAATCACTGGCCCAAGCAGCACCAGAGCCAACGGCACAAAACGATTGACCAGTAGCAGCACGCCACCGATAATTTGCAGTGCAGCTACAACCCACATGTAATGTGACTGCGCCAGCGCCCCGATGAATTGGCCCGCCAACCCCGTAGGCATTGGCCCCATATTCAGGAATTGCAGAAAAGCGTTCAGACCAAACACGATAAAAAGCAATCCAAGCAACAGACGTGCTATCAGCATTAGGATTCTCATTCGCTCTCCCTTCTTCACTTCTATCAATAGTTAACAGATCAAATACTTGTCGTATCCAGCCCGCACCAACGTTTCAAACGCGTCCCACACTTCATCCGGAATGTCCTGCGCGATCTGAAATCCACGGGCTGGATAGAGTTTAATTCTTTGCAGATCGCCAACCATTATACTGATCACATCAGCCGGTGAGAGCGAGCGATTCGCATACTCGGCGAGATACGTGCGAAAAGCGACACATGGCGAAGTCATAACCACTTCTTTCTCCGGCCAGAGCTTGCGAAACGTGGCGAATGCTCGCCGTTCCATGTACGGCTTCTGCACGATAATGAACTTCTGCGGATCGATGCCTCGTTCGGTGAGTAGCCTTTTGGTGAATTCGATGTTCTCGCCAGTGTTTGTCGAGTCCGTTTCGAGCAAAATGCTGTCGCGCGGCACGCCTAAGCCAATCGCTATGTGCGCGAAATGTTCGGCTTCCGGCTCAGTCCACAATGTTTTGGTGATTGCGCCTCGACCACCAGAGAAGACGACGAGCGGCGCCCAACCTTCAAGAAATAACTGCGCGCCTCGTTCAGCTACTCTCTCATCATGACTGCAAAGCACCAGGATTACATCGGCTTTCACGATCTGGTGCTTCATCAGATGGTAATTCCAGATTATTTCCGCGAGCTCATACGTTTGATCATCCATGACTGTTTAGACGCCGGCGCGCGCACGGATTGACCAGAACGCGTTTCATATCCGTCTGCATCTGCGCTAATCTGTGGCATAACGTTAATTGGTGAAAGGAGCCGAAATGGCGCCCACACTCTACCGGATCATTCTCCAAGTCGACAATCTGGACAAGGCTGAAGAGTTTTATGGAAAACTGCTCGGCGATCGCGGGCGCAGGATTCCGCGTGGCTCGCGGCATTACATCGACTGTGGACCAGTCATCCTCGCGCTGGTCGACGTCAACGGCGAAAATACTCCCGGCGTTCAGCCGAAGCCGCTCCCCGACTATATCTACTTTGCAGTTAATGATCTCGAAGCGTTTCACGAACGAGCGCGAGGGTTGCAATGTCTATCGACTGAAGACGTGCATGGCGAGAGTGCCGGCGAAATCGTCACGCGTCCGTGGCGCGAGCGATCTTTCTACGCGCACGATCCATGGGGCAACGGACTCTGTTTCGTCGACGAGAACACGCTCTTCACTGGAAAATAGGTTTGTATGAGCAGTAATCCCACGTATCAAGCCGCCAACACAGTGGCGCCAATCGTTGAAGAACACTTCGCTCGGCATCTTACGGAAGCTCGGAAGCTTGGTGAAGATAACCTGGCTCCGCTGCCTGATGCGCAATCAATAGCGGCGATCATTAATGCTACTTTTTGGGCCAGCTTCCGGCCGGAAGAAGGTCGCTTTCCTAAAATCTCACTTGCGTATTTACCGCCCGAACAGGCGCGACAACCCATGCTCTTCGAGCATTCGCTTCCCTTGACGGTGGGCGTTCTTACTAAGCTCGCGCCGGCAGTCGAACGTCCCGAGATACATCTCGGCGTTTGGAATCATGGAGACGAGCTCAAAGTTTGGGGCACGACGCGAACAATTCCGAGCTTCTGTTTCGTTTTGGAAGACATCGAGCCGGGACTGCTGGTGGTTAAGCATCGTCGTCTCGACGGTTTTGGAAAGTATGCCAACGTTGCGGTGCTTAAAGGCGAACAGGTCAAGGTGATAGACGAGAAGGGTACAAGTCTGCCCGACTGTCCTGCACTGCTCAAAGCCTTGTTGGCTTTCACTGCCGCGGCGACGAATGGACCACACCACTCTTTGAATGTACTGGTCCAACTCGCCGCTTCCATGCGCGCACATGGACATGGAGGAATTTTGCTGGTCGTGCCGGCAGGAACTGATACCTGGCGGGAGTCAATCGCCCAACCCATCCTCTATTCCATTACTCCTGCCTTTGCCACGCTATCGCAGTTGCTGCGGCAGCAGGTGGTGGAAGAAAAGCGCCGACAATGGGAGAGTGCGCTGCGCAGAGGAGTCGATACCATCGGGGGATTGACCGCGGTCGATGGCGCTACGGTTATCAACGATCGCTACGAAGTGCTCGCGTTCGGCGCGAAGATTCGTCGCACGGAGAGGAGCGCGCCGGTCGACAAGTGGGTGATCACTGAACCTGTTGTCGGAAATCTTCCGGTGGTGGTCCAACCAACGGAACATGGCGGGACCAGACACCTCTCGGCCGCACAATTTGTTTACGATCAGCGCGACTCTCTCGCGCTGGTGGCGTCACAGGATGGACGATTCACAGTTTTTGCGTGGTCACCATGTGAAGAGATGGTCCACGCCCATCGTGTCGAGTCGCTATTGATGTAAGCCAATCCGCGTCATCCGCGGCTAATAATCACGGTGTGAACGTGCGTCGATATGGAATTCCTGAAAAGCTCAACCTCATTGCGCGTCCGTCGACCAGCGGTTCGAAACTGATCCAATCCGGTGCTTCCAGATCGCCGAGGGCGAATTTTCCATCGGCGCGTGGCGTCAGTTGCTGCACGCCATCAATGTAGAGCTGGCCATTGCGTAGCACAATTCGAAAGTCGCCGTACCACGGACTGTCGTTGTAATAATGACCTGCCAGACCCTGGAACTCTTTCTTCGTCTCAAAAGTTTTTGGTCCATTGTATTTCGCACTTACATACCAGTCAGGGCCGTGATACGCCTGCGTGACCTGCTGATTCTCACGAACAAAACCAAGCAGGTAAACATCGAGATTCGGATGCTTGACGATGAACCGATCGCCTCCCGCGCGCTCGAGCACAACGCGTCGCCCACTATAGACGAGAATCAATTTGTCACCTTCGGGGACGAGCTGGAGTTTCTTACCTTCCGGTGAGGTGTAAACACCCGCATAATCCGCGGCGTTCTTCACTTCATCAGGCGGAGGAGGAGGCGCAGGCGCATCGGGAAGCGGTTTCGACGCCAATGAAGCATTCAATAGTTCAACTGCATACTTCGTCACCGCAACTGGACGATAACCACGAAGGTTTGCGTTGACGGAAGCAAACGCGCCAATGCCGCCTGTTAAATCGACGTCAATTGATGAACTAAAAGCGACCATGCCGCCAGTGTGACGCAAACGCGTGTGACCTCCGACGTCGCTGATCCAGAGTCCGTAACCATACGACCCCGGTTCACCGCGAAACGGAGAATCGATTTCCGGTTTGGTAAACAGTGCAAAGCTCTCTTCCGAAACTAACCTGCCCTTCGGCAAGGCGCCGCGGTTTAGAAGCATGCGCATGTATTTGGCCATATCGGCCGGTGTCGAAGCGATGCTGCCGGCAGCTACATCAACCTCGATCCATTGCGCTTCAACGAGTGGGCCATGAAGCGGAAACGGTTTTCCTTCTCCAAGCGGTTCATAGCCAACAGCCATCGCTTTGCGTAGATCGTTCGTAATCATTGGCGCACTGGCAGTCATTCCCAGCGGCACGAGCATGCGCGTGCGCATCGACTCCGCAAACGGGCGTTTATCGAGTGCTTCAATCAAAAAACCGAGAATGTTGTAACCGGTATTTGAGTAAAGAAAACGCTTGCCCGGCGCGTAAGCGGTCCAGAGCTCGGAGAGCAAGGCGTCGAGCAGCAACGGCGCTCCCGGCAAGCCGGCGCTGTGACTCAAAATGTGATGTGTGGTGACCGGTTCGAATTTCGAATTGATCTTCAGCCACGGAAGATACGTGACGATCGGTTTATTGAGATCGAACTTGCCTTCATCACGCAGTTGCATCAGCACCAGAGCAACAAACGATTTCGAAATCGAGCCGATCTCAAACATCGTTTCGGGTGCGACACGCAATCCGGCCTTCGTGTCGGCGAAACCGTAAGTCGAAACTCGAACTAATCCTTCGCGATTTGCGAGTGCGAGCGTCATCCCCGGCACACCGATCTCAGTCATGTGGCGCGCGATGTATTCATCGAGCCGCGTAAATACTGGTTGCAGCGCGGCAGCCTGGGCCAGTGCACGTGCCGGAACAAAGGAGCGCAGGACAACCACAGCCACCGCACTCTTCGCGCTGGTTGATAAAAATTTGCGACGTGTAAGATTCATGGCGGCGTATTATATCCATGGCAGAGGACAAAACATGAAAATAATAGCGCTATCCATCCTGCTGATCGCTGCGCCAACTTGGACTATGCAGACTAGTGGTGTGACTGCCCGCTTGCGAGGTGTGAGCGCGGTGAATGAACGTGTTGCATGGGCGAGCGGATCGGGTTCCACAGTCTTGCGCACGATTGATGGAGGCCAATCGTGGCAAAAGTTGAACGTGACCACAGATGTCCTCGACTTCCGCGACATCGATGCTATCGATACCAAAACTGCGTACGTCCTGGCCGCCGGGAATGGTCCAGCGTCACGAATCTACAAAACCAGCGACGCAGGACAAACCTGGACCATGCAGTTTAAGAGTGACGATCCGAAAGTGTTCCTGGACGCGATGTCATTCTGGGATGTAGATCACGGTATCGTGTTCGGCGATTCGATCAACGGTCAGTTCTATATTCTGACGACTAACGACGGTGGACGCGTTTGGTCGCGCGTGCCGGCGGACAAACTGCCGCCCGCGTTGGAAAACGAAGGAGCATTTGCGGCAAGCGGTACGAACGTCGCGTTGTTCGGCAAGTCGTACGCCTGGATTGGAACCGGTGGCGCGGCTAAGTCTCGCGTATTGCGCACAACAGACGGTGGCCAGTCATGGCAGATCGCTGACACATCGTTAGCTTCAGGTCAGTCCACAGGAATTTTCTCAATAGCTTTTCGCGACGCAAAGCATGGCGTGATTGCAGGCGGCGATTACAGAAAGGAACAAGTTGCAGTCGACAACCTCGCGGTGACGAATGACGGCGGAATTACATGGACACTCGTAAAAGGCTTGTCAGGCTTTCGTTCAGTGGTAGCTTACGTTCCAGCCAGCAAGACGCTGATCGCGCTTGGTCCATCAGGTGGTGACTACTCAACTGACGACGGGCAAACATGGACCACACTCTCCGGCCCAGGCTTCGACACTTTCAGTTTCATTCCGCACAAAACGATCGGCTGGGCCTCAGGCGCCAAAGGATCTATCGGCCGTCTAACCTTCACAAAATAGATCCGTCCCGCAATCCGCGCAGATCCGCGGCCTATCTCGCTTCCGTACTCTTTGCGACGATCTTCACCAGCTTACCAACCGCATCACTAAGATTTGCAGATCGTTGCCAGCTCATACCGACGCTTTGATACCGCACGATGCCTTCATGATCGATCACAATGTAGGTTGGAAACGCATGGACACCAAAGGCGCGTTGGATGTGACGATCCTTATCACGATACTGCGGCCAGACCATTTTGTTCTTCGCAGTGAACTCCCGCCAGGCTTCTTCATCGTGATCAGAACTGATTCCGATCAACATAAACGAAGGTTCTTTTGAGTACTTTTTGTGCAGGTTGCGCAGTTCGGGCACCGACTCCACGCATGGCGGACACCACGTTCCCCAGAAATCCAACACCACAACCTTGCCACGCAAATCGTCGAGTGAAATGTATTCACCTTCCGACGACGTGAAGGAAAAGTCAGGAGCGTAGTTCTCTCGCGCACGGCGAGGATTCTCAGCCATCTTTCGCGCCGACTCGACATACGCGCCGGTCGGTTGCGATTGAAGGTACTGCTTCAACTCCGCCACTCCTTCAGCATCGCGATTCAATTGCAACAACACCACGCCCAGGTTGTAACGAACATACGGAGGCGCGCCTTCTATAGTTAACGCCTGCCGAAAGGCAGCCTCCGCGGCCTCGAGTTTCTTCTGGTCCTTTTTCTCGGCCCACGCTTGCAGTGCTAGACCTTTGTTGTTGTAAGCCTTCAGAAGCAACTGCTTGTCGCCGTTAGCCAACTCGACAACTTTGTCTGACGATTCGACGGCGTTTTTGTAAGCCTCAAGCGCGAAGTAAGTGTCGGCCATCCAGCTATAACATTCTGCGCATTTCTTCTCGCGCATGTCATTGGCGCGCTTAAAGCTCTTCAACGCGTCTTCAAACTCATTGCGCCGGAATAGATCTCGGCCCTTGAGTAGCTCTTCTTCATAATCTACGTTGGGGTCCTGGGCTACTGCGGTCCAGCGGTCGAAGTCGATTAACGAAAGGCCGATAATAGCTAGCAGAATCAACAGCGATAGGGATCGGCCAGTTTGGCGAGTAAGCATGGTCGGTTCCTCCAAAGGCGCGAATCATATCATCGAATTTTGCTCGGCGAAATCTCTAAAATCTGTGTAATCTGTAAGTATGATTGAAAATAATCAACCCTGCCCGTGCGGCTCCGGCGCGACTTTCGGCGACTGCTGCGAGCCGATTATTAGCGGCGCCCGTGAAAGTGAAACGGCGGAACAGCTCATGCGGGCTCGATATTCCGCTTTCGTCGCCGACGCTATCGATTTTATCGTGGCTTCGACTCATTCGCGCACAAAAAAGGAGATCGACCTCGATTACATTCGCGACTGGTCGCAAACCTCAACCTGGCACGGCGTGCAAATCCTCGAGACAAAACAGGTGAATGACAACAGAGCGTTCGTCTCTTTTGAAGCGCACTATACGAAGGACGACAAGGAACAGCACCACCGCGAAAAGAGCCTCTTCGAGCGTGAAGCCGGACAATGGCGTTTCGTCAGTGGCGATGAGTTGAAGAATCCGACCGTGCGTTATGAAACGCCGCGGCCGGGACGCAACGACCCGTGTCCCTGCGGTTCTGGAAAGAAGTATAAGAAGTGCCACGGCGCCGCTTGACAGAAAGTCGTATGATCTAAATACCCCAGACGTTATTAGTAAGTTATCAGGAGATACAAATGAAGTACGCAGTTCCAAGAGAATTAAATCTTGAAGGAGAGGTGATTAGCGACGGCGCAGGCGCGCAGACAGCGCCTCGCAGTGATGACGCTTTACTGGATGCCTATTCGCGCGCAGTAATAGAGGCCGCCGAAAGAGTAAGCCCGTCGGTTGTCTACATTGAAGTGACTGGCAAACGCAGTAGTGTTGGACGTCAAGGCCGGCAGAGAACAGAAGAAGTCAGAGGTAGCGGTTCGGGATTTGTCTTCACGCCGGATGGCTTCATTCTGACAAACAGTCACGTGGTGCATGGCGCGTCGCAGATCGACGTCGCATTGATGGACGGCCGGCGGTTTCAGGCGGAGTTGATCGGCGACGATCCGGATACTGATCTAGCGGTGATTCGTATCACCGCACCAAATCTGGTTCCCGCGCAGCTTGGTGATTCACAAT
The DNA here is from genome assembly GCA_035248565.1 of Pyrinomonadaceae bacterium. Lineage (GTDB taxonomy): Bacteria > Acidobacteriota > Blastocatellia > Pyrinomonadales > Pyrinomonadaceae > PSRF01. The sequence goes on from DATFHH010000057.1 coordinate 22,429, forward strand.
CGATTCGCGTCGGCCAACTGGTGATCGCGATCGGTAATCCTTACGGGTTTCAATATTCGGTGACCGCAGGCGTGGTGAGCGCGCTCGGACGTTCGTTGCGCGCGCAGTCTGGAAGATTGATGGATGGGGTTATTCAAACGGACGCGGCGCTCAATCCGGGAAATTCAGGTGGGCCATTGGTCAATTCCCGCGGCGATGTTATTGGCGTAAATACGGCGAGCATACTGCCGGCGCAGGGAATCTGTTTTGCTACTTCGATCGATACGGCGAAGTTTGTGGCCGCACGGCTTATTCGCGACGGGCAAATCAAACGGAGTTATATCGGCGTCGCTGGACAGAACGTGCCGATACCGCGTCGCATCGTCCGCTATTATCAGTTGCCGGTTGAAAGCGGCGTGCTGATAGTTTCGTTTGAGACGAATGGTGAGACGAGCGCCGCACGAGAGGCGGGCCTGCTTGCGGGTGATTTGATCGTGGAGTTCGATGGGCATCCGATCCGCGGTATCGACGACCTGCACAAGTTGTTGACTGACGAGCGAATCGGAAGGAAGACACCGGTGACGGTAATCCGCGGAGTGCAGAAACTCACGTTTGAACTCGTGCCGCAAGAAGCCAAGCACGAATAATTCTTGCCACAAAAAGGCACAAGAAGCACAAAAATGATTATTGGTTTTTCTTTTGTGCTTTTTGTGCCTCTTTGTGGCTAGTTACGAAATTCCTGGCTTACCATCAATCCGCGCATGCCGCCGTCCATGATTCCGATCCCGACGCGGCCAAACTCTCTGCGCAGGATGTTCGCACGATGACCGGGCGAATTCATTAAACCGGTATGGGCCAGCGGCAAAGTCGGCGCCAGCGCCAGGTTCTCACCCGCTGTGGCGAAACGAACATTCGCGGCACGCATGCGATCGAAAGGCGTTTGTCCCTCCGGCGTATCGTGGGCGAAGTAACCCCGCTCAAACATGTCGGTTGAGTGCTGTCGCGCGACTTGCGTCAGTTCAGCATCGGGCGCCAACGGACTCAGTCCGGCCGCCTGTCTTTCATGATTTACCAAATCCAACATCTGTTTTTCCAAATCCGGACGAGGCCGCGGGTGCTCAACTTTGAACGGCAGCGTGACGCGTTCATTTGAATCCGGACGAATCGTGAGCAGGTTGAGCGAGCGCGCTACTGCCTCACCAAAGACCGGTCGAAGCTGACTTTCGAGACGCTCTGCATAAACTGCCAGACGGTTCACTAGTGCGCTATCACGCGTGCGCTCACTCAAACCTTCATTCAGCGGAATAGCTAACAGGAGCGCGGAAAGGATCGCAGCAGTGATCAATCCGTTTATGAAACCAGGGACAAGACCAAACAGGCGGTTTATCGGATTATCGTGAGCTTCTTGTGGCAGTCTTCTCAACAACCAGTAACCAATGGTGTGCACTACGATGCCCGTGACTAACGCCACGAGCACGAAAGCAATCGGCTGGTCCCAAACCTCAGACCATAGATCGATGTGTGGTCCAATCCAGCTCGCGACTGTCTGGTAATAACGCAAACCCGCGATCAAGCTCAGCACCCAACCGGCAAGGTCGAGCACACCATGAATGAACCCACGGCGATAACCGTTGAGCAAACTCAAGACAACAACGATCACGAGCAGAATGTCGATCGGATTAATAGCCATCTTAGTTCACCGATTACGCAGATTATCCACGCCTTTGTATCGCAATCCAATCTTTCGCAGTTCAAAATCAGCAACAGCAATGAGTTTTTGGACTCGTTCCTTGGATGTCACTGATCGCGTGCCACGATTTCCCTCGCTGAATTCTCCGCATTCCTAATTGGAACAGCAACTGCATCCTCACAACAACAACTTCGTCTCCCCAAAATCTGAATAAAAATACGACAAATAGTCGAAAGAGATAGGACCAAGGAACCAGGAGAATGCTAATGAGAAAAAGCAGATTTGGAAGCGCTTCTCTAGCTTCATTTCTTGTTGTGATGTTGTTTGCTGTGAGCGCTTACGCGCAGTCAGGCGGTTCCACTGTTCGCGGTACCATTCGGGATCCAAACGGTAACGTCGTGAACGGCGCAAGCGTCACACTTACTGACCCGGAAAGAAATTTTACCCGCACCCAATCGACCAACGAAGAAGGCGTTTATGTCTTCACTGCGGTTCCGCCAGGCACATACAAACTCGAAGTGTCGGCACCCGGCTTCAAGACTGCTTCGGCGTCCGGTCTTGTCGCCCTCGTTGATACCCCAACAGTGAGAGACGTGCAACTCGAAGTCGGTGCTGTTTCTGAAACAGTTGACGTAACTTCGTCCGCAGAAACAGCCATCAACACGAGCGACGCAAGTCTCGGAAGTTCTTTTGAAAGAAAACGCATCGTCGAGCTGCCACTCAATGCGAATAATGTCGTTGGCCTGCTGTCGCTTCAACCAGGCGTCAGTCGCACCGGCTTTGTGAATGGCGGACGCGCCGACCAGTCGAACATCACGCTCGACGGCGTTGACGTCAACGAACAACAGGATGGACTCGACGTCATTACTGACGAGGCGTTTGCAAGCGTTTTGAGAGTGACGCGCGATTCGCTTCAGGAGTTTCGTGTAACCACAACTAATCCGAACGCGGAACAAGGACGTTCCTCGGGCGCGCAGGTTTCACTTGTTACCCGCTCCGGATCGAATCAGTTCCACGGTTCGTTGTTTGAAACACACCGCAACACTGTTACGACTGCCAACGACTTCTTCAACAACGCCGCCGGCGTCGAACGCCCGCAGTTGTTGCGAAACATCTTCGGCGGATCGGTTGGTGGTCCAATCAAGAAGAACCGCGCGTTCTTCTTCTTCACCTATGAAGGCTTCCGCGAAGCCACCGCTACCTCAGTCGTGCGTGAAGTGCCACTGCCGACTTTAGGTCAAGGCATTGTTCGCTTCCGCACCGAAAGCGGTGAAAGCGATCCCGGATGTCCGGCAGGAACTCCGGGCGGCGTCAATTGTCTGACACCGGCTGAGATCGAAGCTGCGTATGTCGCCGCGAACGGAAGCAGTCCGGGCATCAACCCGGCCGGCCTGGCGGTGCTTGCCACGGCAGCACAAAAGTATCCGGCGAACGACTCAACTGTTGGCGACGGTTTGAATACTGGCGGCTTTCGTTTCAACGCCCGCACGCCGACTGAGTTGAACACCTACATCGGCAGGTTTGATTTAAACTTAACCAGCCGGCAGACGCTGTTCGTTCGTGGTAACTATCAGAACGATCTCGTCACTCGTGCTGTTTACTTCAGTTCTGATTGCAGCACGCCGGGTGACAACATCCAGTGCTTCCCTGACACTCCGCCGCTAACCACCTGGAACCATCCGAAGGGACTCGCGGTGGGCCATATCTGGACCGTGAGCAACGCAGTCGTCAATCGTTTCAACTACGGTTTGACTCGCGCCGCGTTCACTCAGAATGGTGATTCGAATGAAAACCAAGTCAACTTCCGTTTCATCTTCTCACCAGCGGCGTTCCAGCGGACAATAAGCCGCACCACGCCGGTGCACAACTTTGTGGACGATCTTTCCTGGGTGCGCGGCAATCACACTTACGGATTCGGCGCGAACGTTCGTCTGATCCGCAATAATCGCAACTCGTTCGGTGCGTCGTTTGACCAGGCGTTCATCAATCCGTCGTTCTACAACGTGTCCGGCGATGTTGTGATCGAACCGTTCTCGGATTTCCAGAATGGCAACGATCTGCGCGATGCGCTGGCGTCGGTGATTGGCCGATATTCTGAGTACCGCGCGCATCTCGTCTACGATGCAAGCGGACAACTTCAATCGGTCGGCACACCAACGGATCGTTCATTCGCCACCGAGGAATACGAAGGCTACTTCCAGGATTCCTGGCGCATGCGGCCGAACTTCACATTGAACTATGGCGTGCGCTGGTCCACCTCGACTCCAGTCTACGAGCGACACGGAATTCAAGTCGTACCGAACGTGAACTTGACTGACTATTTCAACCAACGCGTGGAAAGCTCGCACAACGGCGTTCCATTTACCGATCCAATCAGTTTCATTCTCGGTGGCAAGGTTAACAATGCACCGGGCTATTACAAGCAGGATTGGAATAACTGGGCGCCGTCGGTCTCGTTTGCGTGGTCACCTGACTTTGGTGACAACACATTTGGTAGAGTCTTTGGACGCGAGGGCAAGAGCGTTATTCGCGGTGGCTTCCGTATGACTTACGACCGTATCGGCAGCGCACTCGCAGTCAATTTCGATCTCAACAGCCTGGCGGGCTTCACGTCTCAACGTAAGATCAACGCCAACACGTTTGACGTGATCGACGGCGAACTTGGACCTCAGTTCACCGGCTTCAATCCGGACGTTCGCGCACTGCCCTTCCCTGGCACCACTGGTCCAATCCCGACCAGCTTGAATTTCCCGTTGACGGTTCCGGCGGATGAAGATCAACGCATCGAGACTTCGTTGGACCAGGGAATCACCACACCTTACAACTACAGCGTCAACTTCTCCTACGGTCGTGAAATCGGCAAAGGGCTGTCGTTCGAAGCAAGTTATGTTGGCCGCTTCGCACGCAAGCTGCTCGCTACACGCGACATCATGCAGCTCAACAACATCCGCGACCCTCAATCGGGGATGACGTTTTACGAGGCCATGAACCAGCTGGTCGATTTCCGGTATCAAAACCGTGAAATCACGTCCGTCCCGGACATTCCGTTCTTCAACAACCTCTTTCCGTTCATGCCACAGTTTTGGGGCGACACTTCGCTGACTCCGACACAAGCTGCTTACGCTTTCGTGGCGCCGGCAGCGCTCGGCGGCGACGACACAGTCGACTTCACGTTCCTGCAATTGGAGTGGGACGACAGTCCAAATTGCACGACGTGTCCATTCGGCACCGGTCCCGCGAAGTTCAACAACATGTTCTATCAACCGCAGTTTGGAGCGCTTTCGGCGTTCTCGACTGTTGCTTACTCAAACTACAACTCGTTGCAGCTCAGTTTGCGTCAGCGGCTACGCAGCGACGTCACGTTTGACTTCAACTACACCTACGGCCATTCACTCGACAACGCTTCTGGTCTACAAAACTCGACGAGCTACGGCACCGCGTTCATCGTCAACGCGTTGTTCCCGAATCAAAACTACGGCGATTCGGATTTCGATGCCCGGCACATCATCAATGCCAACTGGGTTGTTGGACTTCCGTTTGGCCGCGGCAAGCGATTCTTCGGCGACTCGAGCGGGTTTGTGGAGCAGGCGTTCGGCGGCTGGCAGACGACTGGGATATTCCGTTGGAACAGCGGGATTCCTATTCCGCAAGCACCATTTGATTGTTGCGTGTGGGCCACTAATTGGAACGTTCAATCCAACGGCGTTCGAGTGCGTCCAATTCAATCGTCAACAACAAAGAACGGAGTTAATGGAACACCCAACCTTTTCAGCGATCCTACAGCAGCGTATCGCAGTTACAGGCCGGCACGACCGGGAGAGGTTGGGGATCGAAACTCGTTGCGGATGCCTGGTTACATCGCGCTCGACATGGGCCTTTACAAGTCATTCAAGTTGCCTTGGGAAGGTCATTCGCTTCAGTTCCGTTGGGAAGTGTTCAATGTCACGAACACGCAGCGGTTTGAGGGTCTCACCATTGCTGATTTGAGTTTGGGGCCGGATCCGTTCCTTGGCGGTAACCCGACTTCCGACTTTGGACGTTTCACGTCAACTCAAACTCCTCTGAACGAAACCAAAGCCGGACGCGTGATGCAGTTCGCGCTGCGGTACACATTCTGAGGAAAACCATCCACAGATTACGCAGATAATCTGTTAAGAAGGAACGCCGCTTCGTTAACTCAAGACGAAGCGGCGTTTCTCTAAGCTGGGTGCGCCGAAGTTTAGAAGCAGGCCCGTGTGATAGCCCGTCACTTTAAGATAGTTAATCAACTGAGAATCGTCTACTGGACTAAGCCTGTTTAAGGCCTTCAATTCGACAATCACTCCGCTGAAACAAATGAAGTCAGGTCGATATTGGCTGTTTAGATGTTGACCCTTGTAAATCACCGGAAACTTCAACTCACGAGTAAAGGGTATTCCACGGTCCTTCAACTCCAATGCCAACGCTTCTTGGTAAATTGATTCCAGAAAGCCGCAACCCAGCTGACGGTGCACTTCCATCGCGGCTCCAATGATCTTGTAGGTCCGGGAGTCGCGCTGTGTGAGGATATTCATATGGAACTCCAGAGGTGAATTCAAACTTTGGACTTGATTGTCTCATAAATCTGCGTAATCTGTGGATGGCAATGCTTCAGTTCCTGAACATCTCCAACATAGCTCTAATCGACAATATGCAGGTTGAGTTTGAGAGTGGGCTCAATTTGCTTACGGGTGAGACTGGCTCGGGCAAGTCGATCATCGTCGATGCACTCGGTGTGTTAATCGGCGGACGATTCAGCAGCGAATTACTGAAGTCAGGAACTGAGCGAGGGTCGATCGAAGGTCTCTTCTCTGTTGCGTCGCATCACGATCTCGAGGCCCTGCTGGAAAACGCCGGCATCGGACCAACCAACGAACTCATCATTCGTCGCGAGCTCTCCGCCAGTGGCCGCAACAAGATCTTCATTAACAATCAACTCGCCACGCAGTCGTTGCTGCGCGATCTGCGTCCGTTTCTGGTAGACATTCACGGGCAGGGGGATCAGCAGACGTTGTTCAATCCCGAAACGCATCTCGAAATACTCGACGCGTTCGCCGGCAATGGTGCGTTGCGCGCTGAAGTGGCTGAGGCGTATCAATATTGGAACTCGCTGCAACGCGAGTTGGATTCGTTGCGGCATGACGAAGCGGAAAAGTTTCAACTGGTTGATACTTTGAAGTTCCAGATCACTGAGTTGGAACGCGCGCAGTTATCGCTTGCTGAAGATGAACGATTGGAAGAAGAGCGTCGACGGCTCGCCAATGTCGAGAAGCTTACGGAGCTTTGCCAGTCGAGTTACAGCCGCATTTATGAAGACGATGGTGCAGCGTTGACGCGCCTGCGCCAGACTTCGAAAGACGTCGAGGAGCTGGCTGAGTATGAATCAAGTTTTCGCGATTATCTCGAAGGGTTGGAATCAGCGCGCGCGGTGCTCGAAGATCTCTCGTTCTCGTTGCGCGATTTCGCAGATCGGCTCGAGTTCTCGCCTGAACGCCTGACTCAAATCGAAGACCGGATGGCTGAGCTCTCGCGCTTGAAACGTAAGTACGGTGGATCGATCGCCGCAGCGCTCGAACACTTGGCGCGTGCGGAAGATCGTCTGCGACAGATCGAGACGTCTGACGAGCGCGAAAAAGAGTTGCATAGCGAGCTCGTTGCGGCTCGCGAGCGCTATCTCGATCGTGCGCGAAAGTTGCACAAAGAGCGTGTGCGAGCGGCGAAGAAGTTTGAAGAAGCCGTTGAGAAAGGAATTGCGGAGGTTGCGCTGGACGACGCGCAATTTCAGGTGCAATTGGCAGACAAGACCGAATCGCCGAGCCAGAAAGGCATCGATCACACCGAGTTTTATTTTTCCGCAAACGTGGGCGAAGAAGTTAAGCCGCTCGCACGCGTCGCGTCAGGAGGCGAGGCATCGCGATTGATGCTCGTGCTCAAGACTGTGGCGAATGGTTCGCAGTTTCCACGCACGATCGTGTTTGACGAGATCGATACGGGCATTGGCGGGCGAGTCAGCGAAGCGGTTGGCATCAAGCTGAAAAAGCTGGCGCAGACGAATCAAGTGTTATGCGTCACGCACCAACCGCAGATCGCGCGCTTTGCTGATAGCCATCTCGTAGTGCAGAAAGAAGCGGCGAAGGGACGGACGCAAGTCAGCGTCGGCCGGCTGGATAACGCGGGGCGCATTGAAGAACTTGCACGCATGCTCACCGGTGCTGAGATCACTGATAGCGCACGCCGCCACGCGAAAGAGTTGTTGAAGAAGTAAGCCACAAAAAAGCACATGTCCACTGAACCAAACAAAATCATTTACTCGATGGTCGGCGTCAGTAAGTTTTACGACAAGAAGCCGGTCCTTAAAGATATCTATCTCTCCTATTTCTACGGCGCGAAGATCGGCGTCATCGGTCTCAATGGCTCCGGAAAATCTTCTCTGCTTCGCATACTCGCAGGCGTCGATAAAGACTTCAACGGCGAGACCGTGCTCTCGCCCGGTTACACCGTCGGCTATCTCGAACAAGAGCCATTGCTCGACGACTCACGCACCGTGCGCGAAGTTGTCGAAGAAGCCGTGCAGGAAACAGTTAACCTGCTGAAAGAATTCGAAGACATCAATGCGAAGTTTGGCGAGGAGATGTCTGATGACGAAATGTCGGCACTGCTCGAACGGCAAGGCGAAGTGCAAGAGAAACTCGATGCGCAAGACGCATGGGACCTCGACTCACGACTCGAAATGGCAATGGACGCGCTTCGCTGTCCGCCTCCCGACACGACGGTGAAGATCCTGTCGGGCGGCGAGCGACGTCGCGTGGCGTTGTGTCGCCTGCTGTTGCAGAAACCCGATATCCTCCTGCTCGATGAACCGACCAACCATCTCGATGTCGAATCCGTGGCATGGCTCGAGCATCACTTACAGAGTTACGCGGGAACAGTTATAGCCGTTACTCACGATCGATATTTTCTCGACAATGTCGCCGGCTGGATTCTCGAACTCGACCGCGGTCAGGGCATTCCGTGGAAGGGCAACTACTCTTCCTGGCTGGAACAGAAACAGGAACGATTACGGCGCGAAGAGAAATCCGAGAGCGAGCGGCAGAAGACACTGCAACGCGAACTCGACTGGATTCGCATGTCGCCCAAGGCTCGTCACGCTAAAGGCAAAGCGCGAATCAATTCTTACGAAGACTTGCTGCGACAGGAGAACGAGAAGCGTCGCGAAGACCTGGAGATTCACATTCCAGCGGGTCCACGACTCGGCAACGTAGTCATCGCAGCCGAACACGTCAGCAAAGGTTACGGCCAGAAGCTGCTCGTCGAAGACATGAACTTCTCGTTGCCGCCGGGTGGAATCGTCGGAGTGATTGGTCCAAATGGCGCGGGCAAGACCACCTTGTTTCGCATGATCACAGATCAGGAAGAACCTGACGCGGGAACGATACGCAAAGGCGAAACGGTCCTGCTCGCCTACGTCGATCAGAGTCGGACACTCGATCCGGAGAAGACTATCTGGCAAGAGATTAGCGGCGGTGAAGACGTGCTGAAACTCGGGAATCGCGAGGTAAACTCGCGTGCTTACGTGGCTCGTTTCAATTTCTCCGGATCCGATCAGCAAAAGAAAGTGGGCATGCTATCGGGCGGCGAACGCAACCGAGTTCACCTTGCAAAGATGCTGAAGGAAGGCGCGAATGTGTTGCTGCTGGACGAACCGACGAACGATCTCGACGTGAATACGTTGCGCGCGTTGGAGGAAGCGTTGGAAAATTTCGCGGGCTGCGCGGTTGTGATCTCGCACGATCGCTGGTTTCTCGATCGTATTGCGACGCACATGCTGGCGTTTGAAGGCGATAGCAAAGTCGTTTGGTTCGAAGGCAACTATTCCGATTACGAAGCTGACAAGAAAGCGCGGCTTGGCCCAGCCGCGGAAATTCCACACCGGATCAAATATCGGCAGTTAACCAGATAACGCCGAAGGCGTTCGCTAATTCCAGCCCATGGTTGGAATTAGCGAACGCCTTCGGCGTACTTTTATTCTTCGCCAAATGCATCCAGCGTTACTCTCCAAACACAATCGCGGCTTGTTGTTGGATATTGTTGTCTTCGTTCTGAATCTGTTTTTGATGCGGTGGCTGACGAGTTACGTCGTCGAACTGTTTCGCTTCGCTGATGCTGGTGAACCGCTGGCGCAGTTTGCTCTGTCACTTGCCTGCCTAGGCATGTGGGTCTTGCCCGCCGCCGGCGCGGTACTGAAACGCTGGCACTTTCACCGGCGTCTAAAAAGTGAAGGAAGAAGCGTCGATCCGGAATCGTCGATCGCAGGCTGTCTGTTCAATCCGATCTTCTATTTTTGTCTGAACCTCGTTCTGGTTTCAGCGATCCTGACCGGCTTGGGAAGATTTCTTTTCGGCAAGAAATTGTTGGACAACGGCGCGGTTTTTATTCCACTCGTTGTTGCCGGATTGATCTGCACGATCCTGCAGACGTTTCTGATTTATCGATACTTTTCTGCGCCGAAGAAACCTCCGCGCAGCAAGTTTCTGCGCGATCCTGAGAGTGAGACAGTGGGTGACATCTGCATATTTTTGAACATGATTCTCTTCCAGATAGCCTGGAACCTGTTGGCCTTCGCCGGACTTCCACGGGTGTCTGGTCCAGTAGACTTTGCTCTTCGGCTCTTTTTCCTGAGCTTCATCGCACTCTTGATCTACTTTCCGCCGCGCATGTTTTACCTTGTCGAAGACATCAACCGCGGTCGGACATGGTTGACCATGCTCCTGGCAAACTCACCAGTGCTCGTGAGAGTTCTTTTGGGTACTAACGAATGGAGCTGAATCTGTGTAATCTGTGTAATCTGTGGATTAAATTGGAGAAGCAAAATGAAACCCCTTGTGAAGATTCTTGCAGTGCTATTGCTCGGTGCGTCATGCGTTGCAGCACAGGAATCAACTGATTCGATCAGAAACTTCCTACGCATCAACAAGGACTTCTGCACCGGCGGGCAGCCTAAGCTCGAGCATCTCGAAACACTCAAAGCCGAGGGTGTGAAAGCGATCATCAACCTTCGCCAGCCAAGCGAGCACCGCGCCGCCGAAGAAGAGGCAAAAGCCAAAGAGCTGGGCCTACGCTACTTCAACATTCCCGTCGCGTTCGCCGATCCAAAAGAAGAACAGGCCACAGAATTCCTCAAAATCACGGACGATCCGGAGAATCGCCCCGCGTTCATTCACTGCACGGCTGCGATCCGCGTGGGAACGTTCTGGATGATTCGCAGAGTTCTGCGCGATGGTTGGACCATCGAAGCTGCTGAGAAAGAAGCCGAGAAGGTCGGCCTGCACAATGCTCCTCACTTGAACGAGTTTGCACGCAAGTACATCGAGAAATATCGCAAGACGGGGGCATCACTACCATTGCATCCGCTGAAGTTTGGCGCTTTTCAGGCTCGCTTCGATCCGAACGGCACCTTCACGCTCGAAGGTAATGGCTGGCCCAAGATCAATGGAACGTGGAAGAGCGAAGTCTCGGAGGTCGAGTTGTCGATGAGCGGCGGACCCGGTGGTTGCGATGGTCCAGGCAAATACAAGTTCGACACCGACGGCAGTCATCTTAAGTTCGATCTTGTCTCTGACGAATGCAAACCGCGCCAGATGATTCTCGATCGCAGCACCTGGTCGCCCGCGGGCGAAGTCACACCTAAACCACTGCGAAAAATCACAGTGACATCGAAAGCGCGGCCACCTGCTCGCGCTGATCCCGAAACTAGCAAAGGAAGCTGGCCATCGTTTCGTGGTCCAAACGCTTCCGGCATCGCCGACGGACAAAACCTTCCCAATGAATGGAACATAAAGAGCGGACAGAACATTCTCTGGCACACGCCGATTCCCGGTCTGGCCCATTCGAGTCCGGTAGTTTGGGGCGATCGAATCTTCGTCACAACAGCAGTCAGCAGCGATCCGAAAGCATCCTTTCGCCCGGGACTTTATGGCGATGGAGATGCCTCAAAAGATCGTTCGCGACATCGCTGGATGATGTATGCGCTCGACAAACGCACCGGCAAAATTCTCTGGGAACGAGTCGCGTATGAAGGCGAACCGATCGATAAACGCCATATCAAAGCGACGTATGCCAACTCCTCACCTGCGACTGACGGTCGCATCGTCGTCGCATGGTTTGGATCGCAGGGCGTTTACGCCTACGACGTCGACGGCCGCTTTCTTTGGAAAGTAGATCTTGGACGACTCGATCTCGGCGCCTATGACATTCCCACTTATGAATGGGGCACAGCGAGTTCGCCAATCATCTGGAAAGATCTGGTAATTCTTCAGTGCGACACGCAAACAGATTCATTCATCATCGCACTCAATGCCAACACCGGCGAGACAGTTTGGAAGACCGACCGCGACGAGATTCCTTCGTGGGGCACGCCGACGGTCGCAATTACTTCCAAAGGCGAGGAGCTGATCGCAAACGCTTCCAACTTCATTCGTGGCTACGATCCGCGTACTGGTAAAGAGTTATGGCGTCTCGGTCGCAGTTCAAAAATAACTGCGCCGACTCCAGTTTTTGCAGACGATATATTGGTTGTCGCGAGTGGACGTGCACCAGAGCGACCGATATTTGTCGTCAAAGCAGGCGCTCGTGGCGATCTCACTTTGCCCGACGGAAAGACAAGCAGTGACGCAGTCATTTGGAGTCGCACTGGTCGCGGTTCTTACATGCCGACGCCGCTGATCTACAAAGGCATTCTTTACGTGCTCGCAAACAGTGGAACGTTCGACGCCTACAATCTAAAAACGGGTGACGAGATCTATCGACAACGTCTGCCCGTGGTTGGCAGTGGCTTCAGCGCATCACCGGTCGCATCAGACGACAAGATTTTTCTTTCGAATGAAGACGGCGAGATACTCGTGGTTGCCGCTGGTGAAAAGTTTGCACACATTGCTACCAATTCAATGGGCGAGCTGTTGATGGCGACTCCTGCTATCTCGGACGGCGTGATGTACGTGCGTTCCTCTCAAAGTCTTTTCGCGATCGGCAAAAAAAGATAAAAACGCCGAAGGCGTTAATCATATGCTCCCCACGGATGGAAGCATCGCCGTCGGCGTTACTTAATTTATGTCCACTGGACGGATGGAAGCATTCAGTGATGGCGTTATCGCTATCATCATCACCATCATGGTGCTGGAACTGCGAGCGCCACATGATGCTTCGTTAGCTGGTCTGCGACCATTGCTTCCCGCACTTGGAAGTTATGTCTTAAGTTTTATCTTTGTCGGAATTTACTGGAGCAATCACCACCACCTGCTCCATGCTGCCGAACATATCGACGGGCGCGCGTTGTGGGCCAACTTGCACCTGCTGTTCTGGCTCTCCCTGATTCCGTTTGTAACTGCGTGGATGGGAGAGAACCACTTTTCGCAATGGCCCGTCGCGCTTTACGGGATGGTGCTCCTATTCAGTGCGATCGCATATTTCATTCTCGTGCGTGCACTGCTCGCGACGCCAGGCAATGCACTGCTGGCGTCAGCACTCGGGTCGGACTTCAAAGGCAAGATATCGATGGTGATCTATGTGGTGGCAATTCCACTGGCCTTCGTTTGGCCGTGGCTCGCCTGCGTGATCTATATCTTTGTGGCTGTGATGTGGCTGATTCCTGATAGACGAATCGAGCGGCAGATCACGTAGAGCGCCTCCTTGGAGTGCGGCGGCCTGGCGCCGCTTTGGCCTCGATCAGGCGCGATCGATAACAAAGCGGCGCCAGGCCGCCGCACTCCAAGGAGGGATAAAATCAAACCTGGTTCATTTGGCAACTACTTGAAGATCGCCGCCGGCGTACTTGAACTCCGGGAAGTCATACGCCGCGCCAGGGAAGGTCCGGCATTGTACGATTTTGCTGACAGGCATCATGATTCCCACGTCATCTTTTCGCTCGGAATCCGTTGCTAGCCACGTCAAGGTCGCGCCTTTGTCGTCGTCACGTTCCGCATCTGTGGGCACCCAAGTACCTGGCTGCTGATAAACACCCCACGCGAGTCTATCCTTTGCACCATCCAGGCCGTTGTCTTCGACAACAAGCAGCTGTCCAATCGCACTCGGAACGTTAGAGTCGTAGATCTGTCCGCCCATCACGGCTGTGTTTTTAATCGTATCCATACAATCGAGCTTGGCTCGTACTAACATGCCCGCAGTTTTTTGCTTTTCCGGAGAATCGGGGTCATCCACAGGAATTACTGCCGGGTCGCTGAACGTCACATCGCCCGCAGCCTGGCCGTCACCCAATTCGTTGGCCTTAAATTCAACGAATCGTGTTTCACCGTCGTCTAACACAAATTTGAAAGAACCTGAGGCTGAATCTCCTTCGGCGCCGGCATGCACCAGGTTTGGTAAAGCGAGACAAAGGGTAAACAAAGCCAAAGTGAAAGCGCCTATAATGCTCTTCATGAGAGGTCTCCTCGTATTGGAAAGTTTTTGTAAGGCGGTGTATGAGGACTTTGATGTATCAAAGTCCATTCGCACCACGCGACACGAATGAACAAATGCAGCACTACAAACTAACGCGTATTCTTGTCACCTTTCTGGTCACACTATTTTTGACCGGAATTTCAGGCGCAACTCTCAGTGCAACCGCCGCATTCGCGCAGGGCGGCAGCATTAAAGGCAAGGTAGTTGCCGACATTCCGGAGCAACGCAGAGCTCTGTCGGGAGTCGTCGTAACACTGAGCAGTGAACGACTGGGGGAAAAACAACTTCAGAGCGTCAGCGACATGGAAGGTCAATACGACTTTCCTGGTCTGGTCGCGGGCGATTATACAGTGACTGTGGAATTTTCAGGATTTAAAAAGTATGAAAAAACTCTGAGTGTTCAAATCGAGGCGACGGTCGAACACAACATTCTTCTCCAGCCGTTGCCACTCACTGAAAGTGTTACCGTAACTGACGATCGGACGGATCCCGCGAAAACCGAATCCACGACGCCTTCGGTGATCACCAACCAGGCACTACGCGATGCACCGCTGATCGATCAAAAGTTTCAGGACGCACTGCCGCTCTTGCCGGGCGTGGTGCGTGGTCCTGACGGTAATCTGAATATCAAAGGCACACGTCCGAGTCAGAGCGGTATTCTAGTTTCAAGCCTGAACGTCACCGATCCGGTTACTGGTGCGCCGGCAATCGAGCTGCCGTTGGAAGCAGTCGATACAGTTCAAGTCCACTCGAATCCGTATTCGTCTGAGTTTGGTAAGTTCACCGGAGCCGTGACGACGATTGAGACGCGTTCGGGCAGCAATGATTGGCGCTACCTGGTGACTGGAACGTTGCCGCGGCCCCGCTGGCGCGACGGCAAGGTCTTCGGCATCGGCGCAGCGACGCCGCGAATCGCTGTTGGTGGTCCTATTAAAAAGGACAAGCTGTTTTTCTTTCAGAGTGTCGAGTATCGATTCATACGCACGAACGTGCCGAGTCTCGAGGCGCTCGATGAGAGTCAGCGCGACATTCGCCGGGAAAGTTTCGACTCGTTTTCACGCGTCGATTACGTTGTTAACAAGAACAACCGTCTGACTGGGAGCTTCTCGCTGTTTCCACAGAAGTTTGACTTCTTCAACCTGAACACCTTCAATCCGTCAGACACGACGGCAAACTTTCATCAGCGCGGCTGGTTTCTTGCTTTGAATGAACAAGCCACGTTCGAGTCGGGCGCGCTGCTGCAATCAAGCTTCAGCGTAAAACAGTTTGACGGCGACATCTTCGGCAACAGTGGTGCGCCTTATCAAATAACTCCGGAACGTAACTTTGGCGGCTGGTTCAATCGACAACATCGGGAGAGTCGCCGTTATGAACTGCTTGAAGTTTTTAATTTCGCGCCGCGGCAGTGGCGTGGATCACATGCGTTTAAGACAGGCCTGAACATCAGTCGTACTTCTTTCACGGGCACTGATCGAAGTGATCCGGTCAGGATTCTTCGCGCCAACGGAACGACGTTTCAACTGATCCAATTTGTCGGCGACGGTGATCTCGGCCTTGCGCAGAACGAGTACTCGCTGTTTGTGCAGGACAAGTGGATCGTGAACAAGCGACTCCTATTTGATCTCGGACTGCGTTACGACCGCGATGGCATTGGGAAAAACAACAACCTCGCGCCGCGTCTCGGTTTTGTTGTCACACCGACTGATTCCGGTAGAACTATCGTGCGAG
>DATFHH010000058.1:0-34117 GCA_035248565.1 Pyrinomonadaceae bacterium
GAGATCGTCGATTGAGATGTCGCGCGCCCACATCGCCGCCGGCTTCGCTTTGATGCGAATCGCGGCCTTCGTGCCGTAAACGTTGACCTGCGAAACGCCCGGCAAAATGCTCAGACGCTGACCGACGTTTGTGCTCGCGTAGTCGTACAATTGTCCCGGCGTCACCGAATCGCTGGTCATCGCGATGTACATGATCGGCTGATCGTTCGGATTCGTCTTCGAGTAGGTCGGCGGTGATGGGAGATCCGCGGGCAGACTGCTGATCGCCTGTGAGATTGCGGTCTGCACGTCCGTCGCAGCGGCATCGATGTTCTTGTCTAGAGCAAATTGAAGCGTGAGACTTGCAAAACCCTGCTTGCTCTGCGAAGTGACGACCTCGAGGCCATTGATCTGCATGAACTGCCGCTCGAGCGGTGTTGCGATGTTATTTGCAATCGTGTCAGGACTCGCGCCCGGATAACCGACATTCACCTGAATGACGGGATAATCGACCGCAGGCAGATCATTCACCGGCAGCTGAAAGTAGGCCATCACTCCGAAGAGGATCACGGAGAGCGTCAACACGGCGGTCATGACCGGCCGCCGGATGAATGGTTCAGAGAGATTCATGACTTCGATCCACTTGCTGCTGCGGTCGCGGGACTATTTGTTTCGCGTGATTGTTCGATAACTTTGCCGCCGGGAGTAACGCCGAGCTGTCCATTGACGACAACTTTTTCTCCGGCCGCGACGCCTTTCTCGACCACGACCAGGTCTCCTTGTCGTTGGCCCAGCGAGACTGAACGCTGCTCGGCGGTAGAGTCAGGCTTGATCACGTAGACGTATGAGCCATTGGCTGACATCTGCGGCGCTGAAGCCGGAACCAAGACTGCTCCCGGAATTCTTCCCAACAGCAGTCGAACGTTGACAAAACGACCTGGCCAGAAGCGATGTCCGGGATTTGGCAACGTCGCGCGAAGTGTCACTTGACCTGTTTCTGCCTGGACCGCGTTGTCGACAAACGTGAGCCGTCCAGGAATCGCATCGTCAGGCGAATCAGGAAGGTGAACTTCAGCATTGAGTGTGCCGGCGCGCATCTGCTCCTGCACTAACGAAAGATTATTTTGCGAGATGGTGAAATCGGCGTAGATCGGATCCAGTCGCTCGATCACCAACAACGCGTTACCCGGAACGCTGCCGGAGTTGTTTGACTCGTTCGAACCTCCGGGATTGACGACATTTCCGATATCGACAAGTCGTTGGCCCGCGCGCCCGTCGATCGGCGAATGGATGTAACAGTAACTGAGTTGCACCTTCGCAGTTTCGATGGCTGCATTGTCGACTTTGATCGTCTCTTCAGCACTGTGCACGGCCGCAGCGGCGGCTTCGGATGTAGCTTTGAGAGAGTTGTAATCAGCGCGTAATTGTTCGTACTGTTCGCGCGGCACCACGCCCTGCTCCACGAGTGTGCTGTATCGCTGGACCTGTGCGAGTCCCCATTTCTCGCGTGCAACTTCACGAGCGTGATTGGCCTCGGCTTCTTTCTTCGCGGCGGTATCTTTGGCGAGGTTGGCCTGCGCCTGTTTGAGACTCGCCTCGAAAGGCCGCGGATCGATCGTGAAAAGGAGTTGGCCTTTTTTCAGGTTTGCGCCGTCAGTGAAATGAATCGTCTCGATACGGCCCGAGATCTGTGGCTGAATCGCGACCGTTTGCAGCGCGACGATTTTGCCGAGCGCGTCCATGTAATTCGAAACGTCTTGAGATACGGCGGTGCTGACGACCACGGGGGCTGGGGGACGCGTAAAGTTTTGCTGGGCTTTATTTACACAAGCGGAGAGAGCGGCGCAGAGTCCACTCATGGCCAGGAGAATTGCCACACGATGAGACAAGCTCTGCTTGAAATTCATAGAGTTCTTTCCTTAGCGCATCCAGCGTCTATATAGAGACTACTGAATTTTCGGGTTGGTTTGGGTACGATATCTCGCGCGTTTTTGTTGCGCAGAGAGCCACCGCCGGAAGCGCCAACACTATTGTGCCATTAGACGCGATTAACGGCGACTGTCGAGGGCTATTTAATCCAACTGCGTGATACCAAACCAACGAGTTCTATTCTCTAAGGCGCGCAGGATGATACGCGCCCGCGAGTGAGAGCCGTGTTAAGTGCAGGTAAAAATTTGTTAAGAATTGTGAAAGAGTAGTTTTCGCCACAAAAAAGCACAAGAAGCACAAATGATTTTCCTGAGTTTTGTGCCTTTTTGTGGCGGTGTCTCTTTGGCGCGGCGCAGACCTCAGTCTTCACGAACCGCCGCCAGACGCAGTTCTCAGTCGCCGGACGCCGATGAAGATCCCTCCCAATAAAGTACTGCCCAAAAAACCCAGGATTAAAGATGCCAGCGCGTTTTCTGTTGGAAGTTTAGTGAAAACAACCGACACGGTACCGAGTTTCTGAGGATCCGAAAGGAGCGCCCCGAAGAAAGCCAGACTGAAGAAAAGTACGCCCATTGCAGCACCCCATGCCAAGCCTCTCCAGTCGTGCTTACCAAATAAAGAAAACACTACTCCACCGATCAGCGCACACAATAATTGGATCCAGGGAAAAGAAAAACTGATCGGTACGCCCGCCGCCGTGGAACTGATCTTATTGCGCAACCCGTTCCAGGACTCCGCCATCACTTTCAGATCACTTATTGACCGAACTGCGAAAAGTTTGATCGTACCTGTCTGTTGTCCCTTCGGTATAGTTACTTCACCCTTACCATTCTCGAATTTCACTCCTTGAGAATTGCCTATGAAGCGAAAAAAAATCTTCCGCTCTTCCATCCCTTCTTCTTCGGGAGTGATCGCACGTCCATCCTGTAACGCCTCGACTCTAAGTTCTATCGCGTCCTGACCATTCGCATAGGCATTCTCTTGCTGCGGCTGCAGAGACAAAGCGGTGGAGTGAATGCCAGGACTAAACTCGTAAGTTCTAGTGACTGGAATGATCTTTACGTTATTTATCCTGCTTGTAGAGGCGCTAACAGTTAGAGATCCGCCGGCCCGTGTCCTCAATTCTGCCGGTTTGCGACTCATCGCTTCACCTTCCGGAATAGTTAACGTATCTGGTTCAAACCTGGCATAACCGCTATCTACTCGAAGCATTACAACTAGATCTCGCGGGGCTGGTTCGGGTTCATTAGTCGCCGACTGCAAAACCACTTTGAAGTACCCGACTTGCTCACCTTGGCTGGTGTAAATAATTGGTTTTGCCGGCTGCATATCGAGCTTGAACTGATTCGCGAGATCGTCTTGCCAGACGATCGGCATCATCCGCACCGGCGATGAGACTGAATCGAATGGTCGAGCAATACGCGGCTGAATACTGCCCTTGGATTTCAGTACCGCCACTACAGTATCTCCCATGGCTACATCCGGACTTTCGACGAAAATATGAACCACACCCGGCTGGTTATATAACAAGTAATAGCTTTCATCCTCTTCTCCCTTCCGATGTGTG
The DNA here is from genome assembly GCA_035248565.1 of Pyrinomonadaceae bacterium. Lineage (GTDB taxonomy): Bacteria > Acidobacteriota > Blastocatellia > Pyrinomonadales > Pyrinomonadaceae > PSRF01. Next base: position 3,476 of record DATFHH010000058.1, read on the forward strand.
ACCTTGATCTGCGTAGTCTCTTGTCCCTGCGCCAATGTAATCCTTCGTACGCGAGATTTTGACACTGATTGCCGGGATTGTATTTTATTCGAAGCGAGCCACTGCTTGGCTTCATCGGGTGTGGCTAACGTCGTAACGGTAATCGTAGTCTCGAGATCCATGGGGGCATCCAACCGCTTCCCGTTTTGATCAAGAAGTACGACCTTAAACTTTCCTGGTTGTCCCACATAGAATGTTGCGGTCTCATCAGTTTCCACTCGATACCGCATCGACAATTTCTGAGAACTTTCAACTACACGACCTTCAGTTACAGTCGGCGTATTGGCCAGAGCGCTAAGACCAACATAAGCGAATGCGACTAAAGTTATCGCAAGCATTCGCCGACGGAAGGGAAGAGATGGAAGTACTTTCGGGGCTCTGAGCGAGAACATTGGCTTTTACCTCCTTGAAGTGAGTAAAGGTAATAGATAGAAAGACTATGCTGCGACCAATTCGCGAGGATCGAGAGGCGGATGTGGTCCCGATCAAATTATCGAGAGATATATATGCCGCTGCCCTATGAAAGTCAATATAAACGTGTCTTCAGGGCGGCGGCAAACGAGGCGCTGCGGCGGCGTGAGACGGGTTGGCATCTGGAACAGAAATAAGCCGCGGATGAACGCGGATTATTTCACGGATACAGTCAGAGGGGAATGTAATCGTTCGACGAAGTCGTCGACGTATTGTCGCCATGCTTCTGTAGTGGTGATTTTGCCCGCGCGGTCCCACGCGAAGCCAGCCCAGTAGGTGACAGGAGAGTTAAGGCCAGGTTTCAAAACGACGAGATGATTTGATTTGTCTTCAGCTTCTTTATCGACCACGCGCGGATCCGCGATAATGGCCAGGCCTTGCATGCCGAGGTTTTTCTCCATCGGTTCCCAAATCGTGAGCCAGCCGCGCGCTGCGTTGAAGTGCTTCTCTTCCTCTTTGACTTTCTTCAGCCCGACCGCCGGAGCCAGCGCATCGTTGTCGCCCTGCGGTTGATAAGAGACGCGAAAACGATCCATCTGGCTTCCAGCGTCCAACGATACGCGCAAGACCTCCGACACCTTCACGCCGTTCACGTCGAACGGTTCATAGACCAATTCAAACAGCACGCGAATTGGACCATTCGACAACACGCGAGAATCGACAAAGTTTGTAGGAACATAAAGCTGTTCGCTTCTCCAAATTCCGTTACCACCGCAGCCGCGCGTTGGACCAGCAGAATAGTCGTCAACACCTTCGCCCATATCTGCGTGATAGTTATCGACCATGTACCAATCGTTAATGATGAGCCTTTCGGTACGTTTGGACCAGATATCGATTGCGCTGCTGGTGAGTGGTTCGCCTTTCCAGGTGATCAACGCTTTGCCGTAGGTGCGGTGTGCGATGCGATCGTTCTCCCACGCAAAGTCATCAAAGCGTTCGCGCACGAAGCGGCCGTAAGCGCGAAAGTCCTCCTTCTTGTATTCGCGCTTCGGTCCTGCTGTGATTACGAAAGTCTTAGTTTCGTTCGGCGCGAAGTCGGCTTGAAAGATGAGCAGATCGGGTTTGTGATAATCGTCGTAGTCGTTATCGACAGCCTGGCACAAGATCTCTTTTCCAGAGCTGTCGCGCACGTGCAGCTTCATCAGATCCTTTTCACCGAGCGGCGCGAGATCGGAAGCATTTATTTCAATCGTCTCACTCTGTCGCGGAATTTTGAATTTATTTACGGCAGTGACGGTTAACTGATTCTGCGCGGAGCTATTGTCCTTTAAATAATCGGCAGCAAAGGGTGTGATAAGGACCATAACAAGAAGTAAGCTAAGCTTCATCAAGTGCTCCTGAAATCCGTCTCAGAGATTAAAGAATCCGACAGCGAGAAAATATAACCCAAGATCGTAGAGTCCGAGCGTGTCTAAACTGTTCGCGGGCGTGCCTGACACATTGGTGCTAAGCCCGATCGACAAATCAGACATGAGCCATAAAGAGCTTCCAAGAAAGATCGGAACATAAGAGGTCGATGCTATCACGTTCGCTATTACCAGAATGCCGAAATAAGAAACTTCGAGGATACGTTGTGCGCCTTTGAGTTTTGGCAACACCCAGCGAAGAATGAAGATGGCGATGATGACGTTTGTTAAAGATAATGGCCAAAGAGCGCGACCTGGTAATGGTCTGCCATAATTCACAATCGAAAAGCAGACCAGTCCGGCAGCAAAGGCGAGCGCGCCAGCGTTAAATGCCCATGAAAGTTTTTCTTCAGGAATGTCCAGCAGGATGTCTCCGGCTGCGCATAATGCAAACCCGAGCGAGACAAGCTGCTGATCCAAATAGCACGCGAGCCCGCATAAGAACAATGCGGGCGCGGCCTTGATCACAGCGCGTGGCCAAACAGGTAACCTTTGCAATGATGTAGTCTTGGTGAGTTGAGTGAAGACCGCGAGGACGACGAGCGCGAAGAAAAGCACAGTCCAGGCGAATGAATCGCCGAGCAAAAAGTTGAATCTCATGGCTGTGGAGGCTTGATTCAGTCTGCCAGAACGCGGCGGACGATATTATCGTTCATACATTAAAGTCAAGCATTCAAGCAATCTGCGTAATCTGTGGATAAAATCGGAAAACACTTATGCAAAAACTAGATACCACCTTTCGCAATACATTGAACGTCGCCTTCGATCGTGCTGTTTCTCATCTCGAACATCTCGACGAATCGTCTGTCGCTGCAACTCTTGGCGCCGCAGCACTCAGACAGAAGCTCGACAAACCATTCACGGAAGAAGGCGTGCCGCCCGAACAAGTAGTCGAAGAGTTAGCGAGCGACGTGCAGGGCGGACTATTGGGTTCTGCGGGCGGAAGGTTCTTCGGTTGGGTCATCGGTGGCGCACTGCCCGCAGCGGTTGCAGCAGACTGGCTCACCTCCGCCTGGCAACAGAACGCAGGGCTCTACGCCTGTTCGCCGGCGGCTGCGATCGTCGAAGAAACAGCCGGCAAATGGTTGAAAGAGGTTCTCGGCCTGCCGGCGCAAGCCAGCTTTGCTTTGGTGACAGGCTGCCAGATGGCCCATGTCACCTGTCTAGCCGCTGCACGTCACGCACTGCTCAATAAATATGGATGGAACGTCGAGACGCAAGGACTCTACGGCGCACCGCCAATTCGCATTCTCTCGAGCACCGAACGTCACGGTTCGTTTGAACGTGCTGTGCGGCTGCTTGGATTCGGAACTTCACATATACGATTGCTCGAGACCGACGACCAGGGCCGTTTACTTCCTGATGCGCTCGAAAACGAGTTGCGCAGTCAGCCGGATGGTCCAACACTAGTGCTGCTTCAAGCCGGCGACATCAACATCGGCGCTTACGATCCATTCGAAACCTTGATTCCAATCGCGAAACGTTACGGCGCATGGGTACACGTTGATGGCGCCTTTGGTTTGTGGGCGGGCGCGAGTCCGCGTTTGCGTCATCTCGTGAAAGGAGTTGAAACTGCCGATTCCTGGGCCACTGACGGACATAAATGGCTCAACGTTCCTTTTGATTCAGGTTTTGCTTTTGTGGCCGATGCCGAAGCGCATCGTGCTTCACTTTCTTTGCGCGCGGTGTATCTGACGCATGCCGCCGACGCGCGCGATCAGATGGACTGGAATCCTGAGTGGTCGCGTCGTGCGCGCGCGTTTCCGGCGTATGCTGCGTTGCGCCAGCTCGGTCGCAATGGAGTTGCCGAGATGATCGAACGATGCTGCCTTCATGCTTATGCGATCGTGACCGGCATTGGAGAATTGGGTGGTGCGGAAGTGCTTTGGAAACCAGTTATCAATCAAGGACTGGTCCGCTTTCTCGATCAACGGCCGGGCGCGACGCAGGAGGATCACGACCGTCGTACGGACGAAGTCATTGCTGAGATATTGAAGACCGGTGAAGCCTTCTTTGGCGGCACATCGTGGCGCGGCCGCCGTGCAATGCGCGTCAGCGTGTGCAACTGGCAAACATCGGACGAGGACGTGCAGCGTGTGGTCCGCGCCGTAGCGAGCGTGTTGAAAGCGAAACACTAAAAAAGGGGCAGGCAGTGTGCGAAGATCTTGATGCTGAGAAGATGTTTCATCTGTTCTTCTCCTTTCGTTAAGTACAAAGTGTTTCGCATTCCAACCTAGAGTGGCGCGAATTCACAAAACATCACACAAGGAGTCGAACAGGAGAATTTGCGAAAAGACTGGTTGGTCGTCTGAGGTTTTGACAAGAAAACAGGGTAAGAACGGAATCACCCCTGCCTTGACAGGCCCGCTCTTACCCTAAGGCGAAGGAGACAGACAGACTCCAACCATTTCGTGCGGCAGAGATGGTAAGAGTTGACGCGCCGTCGCCCTGTTTCCTAGACACTCCTAATGACACCAAAAATCCGATTTTCGTGATTATCTTTGTTTCGGGTGGCATTCAACGCACTGAAACATCGAGATGTCGCCGAGATTGATGGGATGCCGGAAGGGTTCGTTCGCTTTGTGGCAGGTTTCGCACTTACGATCCGCCAACGCGCCGAGATCAACGGGATGTTGGAAGGCGATTGTATTCGGCGCGGCGGAGGGCAGTGCGGAATCAGATAGAACAGTGTGACAGATGTTGCAGTCGTTGCGAATCATCTTGCCGGTGTTGCTTATGTGCTCGCCATCGTGACAACGAAAACAACCTGACGAATAGAGATGGCCGATGTTGCTCGGGTGAGTTTCCCAGTTGGTCTTCATCTCCGGAAAGAAGTAAGTCGTGAAGATTCGCTGCGTCTCGGTAATCGCTCCTTTAACTGCTTCTGGTTTCTGCGCGTAGAGGGTGCTGTAGTTTGTACGATAAAAACTGTCGAGACTGTCGGCGATTCCCTTCACCGCTTCAGCTTCGGTCGCATAAGGCTTATTCAACGCTTCAACTGTTTGTCTCTTTAGATAAGGCAAAGATGGATCGAGCCGTCCGGCTGCAAATGACTGGTCCACAGCCACATCAGGCGGCATGTACGTGTGCGCCGGGCGATTATGACAATCGATACAATCCATGCGCCGCTTCTCAGCAGTAGTAATTTGCTCCGCACTCGGCGGACGAGTGCGATCGAAGTACTCAGTCACATTGCCATTCCGATCTTTCACGCGAATCCAGGGAATCACCTGTCGCTGCTTGTCGCTCGCAATAAACGAGATCTCATTCGCGAGGTTCATGTGCCAGTGAATGCCCGCAACTGGCCCACTCGCCGGATCTCCACCACCGACATTGATCAGCATGCGCGTTTGTCGCAATGTGTTTTCTTCATCGTAGGCATAGTGATTAAAAGTTTTGAGTTCAGCGCCGTGAAACTTGGAAGGCCAGTGACATTGTTCGCAAGTTTGATCCGCAGGGCGCATATTGCGAACGGGCGTCTCGATCGGGCGTGAATAGTTGTCCAGCACCAGTGAAACGAGCTGCCGCGCACCGGAAAGTTTCGAGCGAGCATACGACTCGGCGCCATGACCCACGTGACAATCGACACATCGGATTCTCGCGTGCGACGTCGCTGCAAATGCTACAGCCTCAGGTTTCATCACTGAGTGACACGTCTGCCCACAAAACTCGACTGACTCGGTGTACTCATACGCGCGATAACTTCCGAAGGCGCTCGCACACACGAAGATAAACGACAGCGTCAGGATTGCAATTGCCAGGCGGCGTTGCCGAGGTTCGTTGAAATCAATTTTGGGATACGGTGCTATCTCTGAGGTTAGCGATCGGCGACGCCTTCGTCGCTCAAGCAACATTCCGATCACGATTACGACCAGGCCAAATGCGAGGAACGCCGGAAGCAGAATGTAAGTGATGATTCCGAGGTAGGGATTGTCAGTTGTTTGCGTCAGGTCGATGAAAAAGAGCAGCAGAATACTTACTACCGCAGCGATAACGATTAATCCACCGGCAAAGCTGACGTAGTTTCTGAAGAGCGTTGGAGCTCGTTTTTCTTCGGCCATCAAGACTGACTTTACTTAGCCGTTCGCAGTTTCTTCATGTAATCAAGAAGTGCTTTTGCCTGATCGGCGGTCACGCCTTTTTCTCCATACGCCGGCATGTTAGGTGGTTTTTCCGGCTTCTTACCTTTCATTATCGCGTCGAGGTATTGCTCGTCAGTTAAACTGGCGTCGAATCTCTTCTCTGCGGTCTGACCGTGACAGGCGACGCACTTGGCTTTGTAATAAGCCTCCGGATCAGACGGTTGGGCCTCGCCCTGGGCCAACGCCACGCCCAGGAAAACTATGCTCGATAAGACGATTGCCACGATCGCTATCGTTATGATTTTTACTCGTTTCATCATGCCTCCACTGCGGTGAGTCGCTCACGGAAGTCACAGGTGCAATGTTCATGCCGACTCGTTTCTGACCGAAAGTTGAGCAAAACCTATCTTCTGATTCAGGAGTCCGCGAGCTTTTGCTCAATGACCTGCGAAACTTTCCTCACTTCAGAAGTGCCATGCAGAACCTTTGTGGCATCGCTTGCAGACTGAAAAATCGTCGCCGCCAAATGCTCGTTGCCCGTTGTGACAACTGGCGCAACTGAACGAACGTGCTCCAGCGTGATGATTCAGTGGCGCCGGCTCCGAGACTTGTCGACCCTGCGGCAAACCAGCTCTAACCTTGTGACATTCAATGCAGGTCAACTTCTCCGATGCATCATGATTCGTATGACTAAATCCGATTCGATAAGCCGCCGCTTGCTCTGAAGTACGAACTAAATTTCCGAGTTGATGACAGGTGCTGCACGACGAGATGTCGCGTTCGTTCGCACGAGCGCCGGGCGTGTGACAGCTATAACAAGCCACGTGTGCGTTCAACCGCGACGGAATCGAGAGTCCAACACCGTTGCGGTTTCGCCGATGACAAGTGGCGCAACTGGCGCCTTGGTTCGCATGTGTCGAGTGATCGAATCTGACATTGAAACTTCGCAACGGCGGAAATGGTTTGACTTGTCCTGTCTCAGTGTTTGTATGACAAATCGTGCAGATTTCGCTTTGATTGTTCGCAAACTGCTGTTGATGACAGCCGGTGCAAGGCGCGTGTGCAGCTTTGCCCGGCAAGGTTGGTTGTGCTGAGTTGTTCTCGCGACGATGACAAAGCAAACATGGCAACCGCGCGTGATTGCGGTCGTCGTGTTTGAATTGTGAGAAGTCGGTGGCCGGAGCATGAGCGAAAGCTCTTCGATAACTGGCCGCTTTTGGAATTGCGCTGAGATGACTCGCAGGCACTGGTCTAGTGCCGAAAACGATATGACACTTCGTACAAACAAACTTAGCGTCTTTATTTCTTTGCTCGATCTCGTAGTTGAGAATTCCACCTTCATCAACAGTTGCGGTGATGTGACAACCTTCGGCGCCCCCGCAGGACTTCACAGCAACCTTTTGCGGGGCATTTGGCGTTGTCACTTGATGACATTGCGTGCACTTCAAATCCGCATGTGCTTCGTGCCGAAACGCGCCTGCTGAACTGCGACTACGCCACGCCGTCACGGTCCACCAATCTTTACTTCCGATAGTCTTCGCCAGCTTTTCATCAAAATCCGCTGTTCGATTTTCTGCAAGTGTTAACTTGTGGCACGCATCACAGTTCTGCGGCAATGGGGCCAATTCGCTTTCCTGATTGTGACAAGTGAAGCATCCCGTGTGAGTCAGCGGTCGCGTTTTGAACGTTCCCTTCTTTAGCCAGAAACCTTCACCGATATTCTTTGGCGGCTTGGTAATGAATTCGTCACTGGATTTGCCTTGCGGTTGATAGGTGTGATGGCAGTCAGCGCAGCTCGCGTCTGTATGTTTGTCGTGTGGAAACGCAACGCGGAAATCCGAAACAAACGTCGAGCCCTTCGCAGTTGAAAGAAAAGCGTCGCCAACACTCGGAAATGCATAACGCGAGGTATCGGCCGGAGTTGCTTTCACGTGGCAGTTGGAACAGATCTTCGGGACTGGTCGCTCGCGCGCGAAGAATTGTGGCCGATGACAACTCAAGCACGTTTGATGTTCGGGAAACTCCGTTACATCAGGAAATGCCGCATCACCCTTACGGACTTCCTTCCAGTTTTTCGAAGGAAACTTGTGGCAAGAGCTACATGCAATTTTTTGTTTGGTGACGTGAGTGGTGTGAGAGAACTGCGCACGAGATTGCACCACGGTAAGAAATACCACGCCGAAGATCAAAACTGTGACTAATCTTAATGTTATGTGCTCTTGTGCCTCTGTGTGATTATAAAAACCGACCTATTCCCTGCGACCGAAGTAAAAGCGCAGCGAAGTGTAAGGCAAGTGCGCGTGATAGTTTTGCGGCCGTGGGCCTACGATCGTGCTTTCGTTGTAGTTGTAATACTGGTATCCAACGTTCCAATCGAGACGATGATTTAGCTTGACCGCCAACCGCGCCTCTGGCGATTGAAAGCTCATCGGATACGACGCGATCAACGCTCCTGGGTTTCCCGTCGGATCAGCCACACGTTTCCCTTGCCCGTTGTCTTTGTTAACTCGATAAGCGGTGAACAGCGTCACGCGTGGAGCAACACGCGCGACCGACTCTACAAAGAAGAAGTTATTCCGCACGAAGTAAAGACTGTTTCCGAGCGGATGCTGAACGCTGTTGAAGAAATAGTCAACGATAGCCTTACTGTTGATCCAATGAAAGTTGTAGCCAGCGCTAATCGAGAACCTCGAGCTGGTGGTCCAATCCAGCGACGACGTGAAGATTCGCGATTTTACATTCACACCAAAATCTTCCAGCGACACTCCCGCAATCTCGGAAGGATTGGAATTGTCTTTTGTGATCACCGAAACATTGAAAGCGAGACGCGAGGTAGGCTTGTAGCGACTCTTAAAACGAATGTTGGTGTAATCGTAGTTTCCGATGCGCGTGAAGACGTTGTCGGCAGTTCCACGCTCAGCGTCGAAATAAAGTGTCCACTCACTCAGCGGCCGCGCTTTGAAGCCGCCGATTATGGCGTGGGTATTGTTGTGCTCAGTGATGCTTTCGGGTACGAGCGGCGTCGGAGCATTAGCGCTGAGGAGGAATCCGCTAGTTGCCTCCTCGATATGGCGTCTCCCGTAGCGATAGCCGAGATGGACTGAATAATGTGGGCTAAACTGATAGTCGCCTTCAATCGTGTTCTGAATCTTCCGATACTCCGTGTTTGTGTTCACATTGCGATTAGCGATCCCGATCGAGTCGATTCGCGTGCTACGTGTAAGGGAGAAGAAATCATCAAAAAGAGCAGCGCCGTTGATTTCGAACGTTTCGACTCTGAAGATATTTGAGATACGAAATTTGTCAGTCGCCAGGAATGTCACGCCCACGTCGCCGAGCCAACTCGGCCGTTCACTGTCGCCGGTGAGATCGTACCGGCCGAGGTTGAGAATGTTAGGAGTCGCAGCCGGCGGACTCGGCGGAAATCCCGTTATTCGCGGGTTCCAGTTTCGGCCGGTGAAGCTCTCGACGAAAGCATAGTTCTGCGTCGCCTTGCTATAGATGATGCGCCCGGTGATGTCGAGTTTTTTGGCTACCAGCGTTTGCAAGCTCAAGCGAGTGTAATTAACGCTGCCGCGTGCCGGCTCGTTGCGATCGAAGCTGCTCAAGCTTCCTACCGTTGGGTTCAGATTTATTCCCGGAGTAGGCCCGAGATCGATGAAGCTATCGTCGCGAAAACGGCGAAGCCCTTGCAGAAAAGAGAAGTTTATTGGTCCAAGACGACCATCCGCACCGACGCGGAAATCGTTCGCACGTGATCTAAGTTGCGATAGAAAGTTGAACTCATTTCCGCCCGAGTGGTAGTTGGTAAAAGCTGGGCCACTGTAACGTTCGGGTGAATAACCGATATTGAATCGGATGCGTTCATTCTTCGGGAGAAGTGTGAGATCGAAATCTCCCAAATGCACTCGGGTGTTGTAACCGTGCTCTCCTGTGGTCACTTTGGGTGGCACATTGAACGATGCCGGGCTAAACACCCAGTTCGGATTAGCAAAAGTGTCGAGGAAACGGAAGTATTTGAAGCGTCGATAAGTGGCGTCGAAGCGATACCATTTCGGTTGTTCGACGTTCACGCGAAGATTGCCTTGAGGATCAGCTCCCCAACCGGTTGAAGTCACGAGAAAAGTTTCGAACAGATCGCTCTTGCCGTCGCTCGATCTCAACAAAAACGAGCTATCGAAAACTCTTGGACCAGTCTTGTAATTCAGATCGCTTTGGTACTTGTTGAGATCGCCATCAACTCTCAAGCCTCGGTAACCAAACTCGAGACTTGAGATGACGGTGAAGTCGCCAGCGCTTTCGCCGGGTTCGACGGGGGTCTTGCTGGAATCAGATTTCTGGGGAGACGGTGACGATTGTTGGGCCACAAGCAGACCCGCACCGAGCGTGAAGACCAGCATTAGTCCGATGATGCGCAGCGAGATCTCTTGCTTCGTGTTCATGAGTCCAATCCTTACAGTAGATCACATAGGAATTTTTCATTCACAGGCGCAATGTCTCTCCTTGGAGTGCGGCGGCCTGGCGCCGCTTTGGCCTCGATCAAGCGTGATCGATAACAAAGCGGCGCCAGGCCGCCGCACTCCAAGGAGGCGCTCAAACTGCATCTGCTCATCGGAAAAACACCGGGCTCGTTCGCGATCCGTGTATCTTGATGTGACAGTTCGTACAGTTCGCATATTGCGCGTTCTGGTTATGCTGCGGTCCCGCAGGCTCATCGGCGCCAACGCCATGCGCAACGCTGTGGCACGTCAAACACAACTGCGACACGCGGCTCGTGATTAACAAACGCGGATTGGAAGAACCGTGTGGCGTATGACAAGCGACGCATCCTTCGGTTTTGACCGGAGCATGCTCGTAAACAAATGGTCCCTGCTTGTCTGCATGGCACTTGATGCATGCTGCATCAAGACCAGTCGCCAACCGTGTTTGCTTGAGCTCGAAACCCCCGTGCGGATTGTGACAGTCGCTGCACTTCATCGCGCCTTCCAACACTTTGTGATGGAACGGCAAGTTGAACTGATGTTTGGTCTCGCCATGACAACTGAGACAAAGCTGCGGTTCGCTGTTTCTCAGCATTTTCAGATCGGGGACTCCAGGCTTCTGTGCATTGGCGGCCGAGACGAAAACATTCGACGCTGCCAGTTGTCGTCCGGCTGGTGGCGAATGGGTTGAGTGGCAATCGGTGCAGCCAATGTCGTTGCGCCAGTGTTCGCCGCGACGGAAGTTGTTGTGTTCTTCTCTACCGGCGTGGCAGCCTAAACACGTCTCGGAGATTTCCTTCGACGATTTGTTTTTGAAGGAGATGATCTTCTTCGGATCACCTTCTGCCGCGTGGGCTTTTCCGGGACCATGACACGACTCGCAGCCTGTGACCTTCTCTTTCCAACTGGCAAGTCCGATTAGTTGAGCATGAGAAGTATGTGAGAAGGCTTTGAACTGATCTTCGTGACAGTCTTTGCAAGCTTCGCTGCCGATATACTGATCGCGGCTGATCTGCGGTGTCGCTGCCGGAGGTGACTCTTTCGCCGCAGTAGCGCGCCAGGAACAAAAGAGAGCGGCGCATGCGAACATCGTGACTGCGCCGATGATTGCGGAAGTTTGTCTTCTCGAGGACATCAAGGGATCTCCGCTGGTTAAATGATGAAGCACCGCAGCTTCGGCAGCGCCTGGAGCAAGCCCGATGCCAACATCCCTGAGTCCAATTTGTTCGACGTTTATCCACAGATTACGCAGATTTTATTAAATCAATCTGTGTAATCTGTGGATGAAGAGCCGCAATTCAGTGAGCATTTTTTCGCCCGTTGCGGAACTTTCCGCACCTCGATGCGACCTCTCCGCGGGCCACCTGCTTGTTTTCATGAGTGTTATGCATTCGGCATATGCGTTGCTCTGACATCGATGGTCGAACTATGTCAGTTCCACATACCAAAGAGAGAAATGCCATGCTTGATCCAAGAAAAAGTGTACGTGAATTCGCTATTGAGATTCCGAATGCCACGCGTGTATTCGAGAAGATAAAGATTGACTATTGTTGCGGCGGGAATCAGCCGCTCAATCGCTCGGTTGGAGGCTGCCAGTTTGGAGAATAGACCGGCTCCGTTTGCGCCTTTCGGCACTGTGCGCAATCCGATCACCGCGATGCTGAGAGAACATGATGCAGCCGGTGAAATCTTAAAAACGATTCGCAACCTCGCTTGTCAATTTGTAGCGTCTGAAGACGCTTGCTTCAGCTACCGTACGTTATACAATGCTCTCGAAACACTCGAAGCCGATCTGCACGAACACATTCACCTCGAAAATAACGTGTTGTTTCCACGCACTCTGGATCTGGAGGGTGATCTACAATCTGCGTAATCTGTGGATCGACCGGAAATGCCCACTCGAGGAAATAGACAACGACCACTGCTGTTCGCACTGGCAGCTTCTTTTCTGCTGACCATTCTTATCATCGTCGGTTCACGAAATCTCGAGCACTATGATGCCGCGCTGTTTGGTTACACGATTGCCAGCGTAGTCGCCTTTGGTGCAATTGTCTTTCGCTATGCGATTTGGTTGCAGCGTCCGGCCACCAGAGTTTACTGGCGGCGCGGTTGGCAGCTCTATCTACAACGCGAAAAACTTTTGCAGAACACCACCGGCGCGGCTAAGACAGTCGCCAGCAATCTGATCGCGCAGCGCTTCATTTTCAAACGCGGCTTTTCACGTTGGGCAATGCATTTCCTGATTATGTGGGGATGCGTTATCTCGGCGCTCATCACTTTTCCGCTAGTTTTCGGCTGGGTTCATTTCAAGCTTGAGGGCGAACTGGGTTACCGCGCTTATGTCTTCGGCTTCCCACTGAACCTGATGCAGGGGCGTAGCTTTATTGCCTGGGTCACATTTCATGCGCTCGACTTCACCGCCGTGATGGTCATCGTGGGTTGTGCAATTGCAATTCATCGTCGCTTGCGTGACCGCGGCGCTATCGCCTTGCAGCAGTTCACGCTCGATTTCGTGCCGCACATGTTGCTGATTGCGGTTTCGGCGACAGGTTTGATGTTGACCGCGTCGAGTCTTTGGCTGAACGGCTACATGTATCACTTCGTCGCCTTGACACATGAAGCGACTGTCATCATGACGCTTTTTTATCTGCCATTCGGCAAACTTTTCCACGTTGTACAACGGCCTGCATCGATCGGCGTCGAGTTGTATCAGGAACGCGCGCGTGAGATGCCACAAGCAAAATGCGCGCGCTGCGGCACGGAGTTCGTCGCACAATTGTGGCTCGATGATTTGAAGACGGTGGTGGATAAACTTGGCTTTGACTATTCCATGGATGGTCGCCACACATTGCAGGATTACTGTCCACGCTGCAAACGCATCTTGCGTGGGCTGGCTTACTTATCCACAGATTACGCAGATTCAAAAGAATGATCCGATGTCGAAAGTTCAACACTTAGACAACATCATTGAGGAGTTTGGTCCACACCTGCACGATGCGCCATTTGAAGGCTGGCTCGCCGATCGTACGATCGACAAGGTGGTGCCGACGCACTGCCCTTACTGCGCAGTCCAGTGCGGCATCAATCTACTCGTGGAAAAAAATCATGTGGTCGGCTTTGAGCCGCGCTACGACTTTCCTGTGAACGAGGGTCGCCTGTGTCCGAAAGGCGTCACGGCGTACTTGCAGGTCCATCACCCCGACCGCCTGCTTCATCCGTTAATAAAGCGAAATGGTCGTTTCGAACGCGCGAGTTGGGATGAAGCGCTCGATTTAGTCGTCAAGAAGTTCCAGGAGTTGCAAACAAAGCACGGCAAGGATTCCATCGGAGTTTATTCGGGTTCGTCTCTCACCACAGAAAAGACGTATCTGATGGGCAAGTTCGCGCGCGCGGGACTGGGCACGCGTTATGTCGATTACAACGGACGGCTGTGCATGGTCTCCGCGGCAGCGGCAAACAACAAGGCCTTCGGCATTGATCGCGCGGCGAACCCCTGGAGTGATATTCCACTGGCGGAAGTGTTGTTGATAGCCGGCGCAAATTGTGCCGAGACTTTTCCGGTTTTGAATAAATTCCTCTGGAACCAACGTGATAACGGCGGACGCTGGATCGTCATTGATCCACGCGAAACCGCCACGGCTCGACAGGGCGACTTGCATTTGCAATTGAAACCCGGAACCGATGTCGCGGTTGCTAACGGCATGCTTCACGTGCTGATCGAAGAGAATTTGATCGACCAATCCTTCATCGAAACTCGCACGAATGATTGGGAAGCGACGCAAAAGCTGGCAGCGCGATATACCCCTGAGATTGCTTCGCAAATTTCCGATGTACCGGCGGAAAAGATCATCGCGGCCGCGCGACTATACGGTCGTGCGAGAACCGCGATGATTCTGCATGCCCGCGGTATCGAGCACCACACAAACGGCGTTAACAACGTCTTGTCTTACATAAACCTTGTGCTGGCCACAGGAAAAATCGGAGCGCCGGGCAGTGGCTACGGAACTATTACAGGACAAGGCAACGGTCAGGGCGGACGCGAACATGGCCAGAAGGCCGATCAACTTCCAGGTCAGCGCTCGATCACGAACCCTGAACATCGCAAGCATGTTTGTCAGATTTGGGGCTTACCGGAAGAAGAACTGCCGCAAGCCGGCGTGTCAGTCGTCGAGATGTTTCAGAAGATGCGTGAAGGTGAGATACGCGGTCTGCTTTCTATCTGCAACAACGTGATGGTCAGCTTGCCCGACATCAACATGGTCCGTCGATCGCTCGAAGGCCTCGACTTCTATGTCTGTATTGATTTCTTCATGTCCGAAGGAGCGCGTTATGCCGACGTGGTCCTGCCCGGCTCCGCATGGAGCGAAGACGAAGGCGTGACCTGCAACAGCGAGGGTCGCGTTATTAAGATCAACAAGGCGAACGACCCTCCAGGCGAAGCTCGTCCTGACTGGTGGATCGTGCAAGAGATCGCACGCCGCATGGGCCGCGAAAAATATTTCCAATTCAATTCATCCCGAGAAATCTTTGACGAATTGCGCATCGCTTCGCGCGGTGGTAACGCTGATTATTACGGTATGACCTGGGAAAAGATTGAGCGAAACAACGGCATATTCTGGCCGTGCCCAACAGAAGACCATCCTGGTACTCCGCGTCTTTTTGAAGAACGGTTCTATCACCCGGATGGTAAAGCGAGGTTCCACGCTATTGAATACCATCCGCCGAACGAAGTACCAGATGAAGAGTACCCGTTGATTCTGACGAGCGGACGTGTGGTCTTTCAGTATCTATCCGGCAATCAAACCAGACGGATTGGTTTTCTGGTCCAGCAGTGTCCTGAGCCATACGTAGAGATTCATCCGGAAACTGCGATGAAGCTGAAGATCAATGACGGTGAACGCATACGTGTGGTCTCGCGTCGTGGTGATGGAGTTTTTCCGGCGCTGATTGTTCGTACGATTCGGCCTGACACGATCTTCATTCCTTATCATTGGGGTGAACAGTTAGCTGTTAATCAACTGACGAATCCGGCGCTCGATCCGACTTCAAAGATCCCGGAGTTTAAGGCCTGCGCCGCGCGCATCGAGAAGATCCATTCGCGTCAGCTTCCGATAATGGGCCAACAGCGCAAAGGCGCGTCTCTCAGCGAGGTGCAGCGAGGGTAAGCAATGGAAGAGACGATGTTCATCGATCCGCAGCGTTGCATCGGCTGTCGCGCCTGCGTCGCTGCATGCCGCGAGTGTGCTACGCACAAAGGTTATCCGATGATCTTCGTCGACTATATCGATCGGGCCGAAACCACAGCGACGATGCCAACCCTCTGCATGCACTGTGTCGAACCAACGTGCGCACTCGTTTGTCCGGCAGACGCAATCAAGGTATCGGAAGATGGTGTCGTGATGTCGGCGCTGAAGCCGCGCTGTCTGGATTGCCGCAACTGCGTAAATGCATGCCCGTTTGGCGTGCCAAAGTACAACACGCAGATGCACCTTCAGATGAAATGCGACATGTGTTACGACCGCTCGTCGGAAGGTTTGAAACCAATGTGTGCAAGCGTTTGCCCCACTGGCGCCATTTCGTTCGGCAAGTATGAACAGATTGTGCCGCTGCGTCGCACGAAACCAGTGAACGTTCACGTGTTCGGAAATCAGAGAGTTGAAACGAAAGTTTATCTGATGCTGCCGACTGACGCCGATGAAGTGACGGTAGATGGCTGCGGGATTTTTGAAGGAAAGTTGACGCTGGCTGAAGAGCAACCGCAGCCGCCTTCGGCGCCAACTCCGCAATCATGGATCGATCTGCAAGTTGAAGGGTCAGATCAAAGTAACGAGTTTTGAGATGAGAATCTGCACATGACCACAAAGAATGTCTCCAATCCGAGCAATCGCTTGTCTGACGAACACGACGTGCGTGTTGCTACCGAGCCTTACCAGCGGGAGTTCCCGTACGAGCGTGATGAAGAAGCGCATGTAACTCGTCGTGAGTTCTGCAACTTTCTCGGTTTGACCTCCGCAGCCTTGTTCGTGGGAGCAGCCGGGTTTGCCGCGAAATCAGCGTGGGATGCACGCGAGACACCGTCGTTTGCACCCGCACGCATAGACGGTGCAGAAGCACTGGCTCCTAACTCAGCGCTGAATTTTCATTACCCGACTGAAAAAGATTCGGCAATCCTGATTCGCACTGAGAGCGGCGAGTATCGTGCTTTTGGACAGAAGTGCACCCACCTCGCATGTCCTGTGTATTACGCGCGTGAAAACAAACGTCTCGAGTGTCCTTGCCATGACGGTGCTTTTGATGCCACGACTGGAAATGTTCTGTATGGTCCACCACCACGTCCACTTGACGCGATTGAAATTGAAGTGCGCGACGGTTTGGTGTGGGCAATCGGAAGACATGCCGGGAGTCAGGAGACTTAAGCGGCGGATAATACTCAACTATGCAAAAGAATCGTTCATCTGGTCTCAGAGCTGTTTGGCAAGCGCGTTTGATTATGCTGGTCATGATCAATATCGCACAATTATGGATTCTCGCTGCAACTGTCGATGCTGCGCTTGCGCAACATTTCTCAGTATTGATACCGCTAGTAGTCTCGTCAGGCGTTTGCTTCTTAATCACGCTTTCAATTATTCGCTGGTGGCGCCCACGCTGAATGACCAAACCTTCAGATCGACAGACCAATCCGTTTCTGCAAGCCGTTGCCAACTTATTTCCGGGGTATTTCGCTTTGGTGATGGCGACGGGAATAATCTCTATCGCTGCATATCTTCTGGAAATGAAGATTGTGGCGCTCTTACTGCTGGTTATTAATGTTGTCGCTTATCTGATTCTTTGGTTTCTGTTGCTCTTGCGACTGATACTCTTCTTCGCGCGAGTCAAAGCAGATATTAATGATCACGTTCGTGGTCCAGGATTTTTCACCGTGGTTGCCGCAACCTGTATTTTAGGCAGCCAGCTAGTGATCATCCTCGGCCAATACAGAATAGCCGCGATCCTGTGGTTCGTAGGACTGCTGTTCTGGCTGCTTGTTATGTACACATTCTTCGCGTCCGTTACGGTGCGCGAAAATAAACCTTCGCTCGAAAACGGATTGAACGGCGCCTGGCTGATTTCCGTGGTCGCAACGCAATCAATCTCAGTGCTTGGAACGTTACTGGCAACCTATTGGCCTGACGATCGCGAGGCGCTGTTGTTTTTCACACTCTGCATGTTCCTGCTTGGCTGCATGCTCTATCTGCTGCTGATTACACTCATCTTTTACCGCTTCACATTCGTCAACTTTGCTACCGCACAGCTAACGCCACCCTACTGGATCAACATGGGAGCGGTCGCCATAACTACCCTCGCCGGCGCACGACTAATTCTGGCAACGCCACAATGGACTTTTCTGAGTGAGGTGCTGCCGTTCATGAAGGGATTCACGTTGTTCTTCTGGGCGGCGGGTAGTTGGTGGATACCGCTGCTGTTCATTCTTGGTTTCTGGCGACATGTTTACAAACGCTTTCCAATCTTTTATGACCCGCAGTATTGGGGCATGGTCTTCCCGCTTGGGATGTACACGGTCTGCACCTTTCAATTGTCGAAGGCGATCAATTTCGCACCGCTACTCGTAATTCCACGGTACTTTATCTATCTCGCATTTGTTGGCTGGCTGGTGGTATCGGCTGGATTGGTTCGCAGTTTGTTTTCAAGCAAGCTACAGTAATCGTGCGTCGCTTCAGCAGGTGGTGCGAGGTATTGCTTGAAGAGTCTCGCTGAGGCTGCGAGAAAATCGTAAGAGGTAACGATTCCCACCAACTGATCACCTTCGACCACTGGAAGACAACCGATTCTCTTGTTCCGCATAGTCTCCATCGCTTCTAACGATGAAGTAGAAGGACAAACAGTCACTGGATTTGTCACCATGATTTCGCGCACTGTCATTGGTTGATTGCGCGATGCTCCAGTTCCGACGCTCAACAAACGCAGCAACGAGCGGTGAGTCACCAGGCCTGCCAAGTTTCCTTGTGAATCTTCCACAGGCACGTGGCGGATGTGCCGCCAATCCATCACGCTGGCAGCTAGATCGATCAGGTCGTCAGGATGAACGGTGAACAGATCTGTCGACATAAACTGACCGACAGTACGATAACCCTGTTCCCATTTGTCAGATTCAACCACTTCGCCAATGGGCCAACGGTGGACTGGCTCGCCTTGTTTTTGACAAGCCAACATAGCGGCGGTCAGAGTTCGATTAACAACGTCTTTCGGTATCGCACTCGGCATCGCAGCGAGAGATTTCGTCATCCAGCGCGCGCCCGTTTGTTTTTTCTGCACGCGTTCCCTGATCACGCCGAGGTACTTATCGATATCACTGGCGCTTACTTCCGCACTTCTCAACCCCTGACGGGCGAGCGGTAGCAAGTGATCCAGGATTAACGACGTGGCGCTGTAACTTTGCCCGTCAATCCACTGAAAATGAGCATCAAGACCGTGTCGCGCGGCGCGGAAGAAGTTCAACTTCGCATCGTCGAACGACATGCGGGCTGAGATGTCGCCGTACTCTTGAGGCAGCGCCACCATCAGACCAGCAAAGAAAGCCGCGTTGGCGATCTCATCGACAATTGTTGGACCAGCCGGCAACGCGCGATTCTCGATGCGCAAGTGGCCCATGCCATCTTTGACGCCGTAGCATGCGCGGTTCCAACGCCACACCGTACCGTTGTGCATGCACAGCGCTGAGAGTAACGGTGTCTCGCCACGGGAAAGCACTTCAAATGGATCTTCATCCGGTTGGACGATCATAATCGGACGAAAACGACAAATCTGATCGTGAAAGAGTTCGACGACCGAGTTTTGCAACCAGCGATCGCCGAAACTGACACGTGTCGGATGGCTGCGGGCGAGTTGGGAGTACGATCGTTCGTCAGTCGAATGCTGAAACAACGCCACGCGCGTTTCCTGCCACAAGCGATGACCAAACAAGAGCGGCGAATTGACGGCGGCGGCTAGTACCGGAGCGGTTATAGCTTGCGCGACGTTGTAATGATTCGTGAATTCACTGGGACTGCTTTGGAAATGAATCTGAAAACTCGTATTGCACGACTCCATCATGATGTTGTCGTGAGTGAGGTGCAGTTCGTCCAGTCCCTTGATGTGAATTGAGAGTGGACCACCCCGCAATCCGATCAGGCCTCGATTAAGTTCATGGTAGCGCGCGACGGGAGTGAGATTTTCGAGAGTCAAATCCGATTTCTGCAATGTTGGCAGAATGCCTGCAAGCAGAACATCTGCGTCGTGACTTCCGGCGGCATCGCGCGCAAAAGCGATCAAGTCTGTTAGTTCCCGTTCCATCCGGCTGAAACAGTCAGTCGTGAGTTTCAGTGGTGTGAGGTTGGCTTCCAGGTTGAATTTTGCGATTTCGGTTGTTAATTGCGGATCGTTGGCCAGCGCCAGGACTTCGAAGGAGATAGGAGCGGGGCGCAAATCACGATCGATCAGAAACATTTCCTGCTCGGCGCCGATGCGCGTGACCGCCTTCTCCAGGCGATCGTTCTCGAGCATGAAGGTAAGCGCACGCAGGTCGTCGAGCAGCGCCTTCATGAAGACTTGCGCTTTTGTTTCGTCGACATGTTGTTCGACGTTATGTTGGCCCATATCAACCCTTGAAGTTCGACAAGCAACTTCAAGACCATATCTTTTGGTCCGACGTAACGCCGAAGGCATCGCGGATTAACGCCGAAGGCGTTTGCTAGTTCCAGCCCTGGGTTGGAGCGTCAGCGACAACCCTGGGATACCGTTCCCAACGTATTTTCATAAACCCTGAAAGGGTTTGCGTTGCACAAGCCTAACGCCTTCAGCGTTGATGCTGTTTTCATATCTATTACTATCCAGGGTTGTCGCTGACACTCCAACCCAGGGCTGGAATTAGCAAACGCCTTCGGCGCTATTCGCTTCCAATTAGCTCGCCTTTGGTATTTGCAGCGTAATCTCCCGCACGGGTGCGAAAGTTTACGCACGCGCATCAATTGAGATTCATACTTGTGTGATAAAACGCGATCGGCACATCTGTTGCTCTTCGCACAATCGGTGCTCACGACTGTTAGTTGAAACAGTGAGCTTGGTCAGGGAGTGCGGAGGGTGACAGCCGTGGATATGAACGATCGCGACATGCTCGAGTTGCTTAGAGATGAACTGGACTTCATCGAGAAGGGTGGGTATGGCCGTTCAGTTCGCACGCCATGGAAATCAAAGTCGATCTTCCGCGACTCCCTGACATGCATTAACTTTGCAGAACCTGTCAAAACTCATCCATGCAGTGAATGTCAGTTGATCAATTTCGTCGCACCCGAACTGCGAAATACTGATGTGCCTTGTCATCAGATTCCCTTGAACGAGAGCGGCGACACGATTGAAGACCTGGCAATGCGTGACAAGCAGGCGCAGTTGGAAGAAGTCGTAAAAGAGTGGCTCCGAACTCAGATCAACCGACTTGAAGCCAGATAAGCCATCCACAGATTACGCAGATTGTCTTGATAGACTCTGTATCTCTGAATGCACCTTCGTTTGAGTTGCACTCAGCGGGCGTAAAGGCCGCGCAACCAACACCGGACAAGGGGCCTGGCGGAGCACTCGATCCACATTCGATCCAAACAGCGCGCGCATTCCGAATCCGGCGCCATGCGCGCCCACGCTGATCAAGTCGATCTCATTCTGTTCGGCATAGTTGAGGATTTCGCGATAGGGATGGCCCTCGCTCACCGCATTCTTAATCTTGCACCAGAGATGGACTTCGGCCGGCACGGCTCGGTGTAATCGCTGTGCAGCAGTGTGATAAGCAGAATCTCCCTGGATTGGATACCACGCGATCTCAGGCTCACTGGTTGAACGTGGCGGCAAGACGTGCAGCAGATGCAGCTCTGCCTGATGCTCCTGGGCCAACGCCAGTCCATAATTCAAGGCGAGCTCTGAATAATCGGAGAAGTCATGAGCAACGAGGATTCGTTTCAAATCAATTCTCAATTCATCGTGCACCCAGTCGCGCTCGTCATTGTGCATTACGAGAACAGGACAAGGCGCGGTGCGGCAGACTGATTCGGCTGTCGAACCCAACAACGCTGCGCGATGCGGACGACGCCGCGATCTCATCACGATCAAATCGACGTTCTCTGCTTCTGCCTGGCGCGTTATCCCCTCGCCGACTTCGCCGGTGTGCGCCACCAGCAACCGCCAACGCAAACCGACGAGATCGGCCGCGTTGATATTTTCGAGCAACAATTCAGGTAAGTGAAGTCCGTCCGAATCGTCGACTGTACAATGAAACACGACGAGCTCAGCCTCGTGGGCGCGGGTTAGGGCCACCGCATACCGCAAGACGTTTCCGGAGTGCGGCGTTAGATCCGTCGGACAAAGAACTCGTTTGATATCTATCATAGCTTTAGTGGCCTCATCTTACGGCTTGATCGCGACCTTCATCACGCCATCCAATCGCTCACCAAATAGATCGTAAGCTTCTCGTATGTTGTCCAAAGTAAATGTATGCGTCAGTAACGGAGTGAGATCGACACGGCCGTGTCGAACTACTTCCATCAAACGGCGCATGCGCTCTTTGCCTCCAGGACAGAGCGTTGTCACGATGCGGTAATCGCCGATGCCAGCCGCAAAAGCGGCATAAGGAATTTCCAACTTCCCGGAATAGACACCGAGACTCGACAGAGTGCCCGCTGGTCTCAAACTTCGCAATGCATTCTCGAACGTTTGTTGAGTTCCAAGCGCTTCAATCGCGACATCCGCACCGCCGCCGGTCAAACGTTTCACCTCCTGCACCACATCGACGTCACGATAATCGAGCGTGACATCGGCGCCCATTCGTTTAGACATCGCGAGGCGATGTTCGTCTCCGTCGACACCGATGATCAGCGAAGCGCCCATCAGTCTTGCGCCGGCCGTTGCACACAGACCGATTGGCCCTTGCGCAAACACCACCACCGAGTCGCCGATTTTTATTCCCGCAGACTCTGCGCCGCTAAAGCCGGTCGACGCGATGTCAGCAAGCAACACCACTTGCTCGTCTCTTAATTCGTCCGGAATCTTAGCGAGATTGGCCTGCGCATACGGCACTTTCAAATATTCGGCTTGGGCGCCGTTGATCGTATTTCCGAAACGCCAGCCGCCAAGCGCCTCGTATCCTCCACCATGTCCGCATTGTGATAAGTGACCGGATAAACACCCGCGACACTGACCGCAGGGCGTAATAGCGCCCACCAAAACACGATCTCCAATCTCGTATCCGGAAACACCTTCGCCAAGATCTTCAATCACGCCGACCGGTTCGTGACCAATCACGAGTCCCGGCGCCACCGGATACTCACCTCTGACTATGTGCAGATCCGTTCCGCAAATCGTGGTGAGCGTCACGCGAATAACAGCTTCGTTTGTGCCGGCGCGTGGTTTATCTATCTCCTCAACCCTTATCTGATTCTTACCGTGAAAAACATTTGCTTTCATTTCTGGCCTCTTTGCTTCTGACTATCCTTTCAGTGCAGCGCCTCAGAGATGGTCTCCACCGATGCCGGTGCGGCGCTGTGTTTCACCTGGAGCGATTTAATCGGCGAGGTAATAACGGCCGTTTCTTTGATCCACATTTCCAAACGACCACCGAGACAGATTGAGCCGCTCTTGAAAGACGATCCCGGCATGGCCGAGCCCTTTATCAAGGCTTCACTGGGTTCAATCAGATCCTGACCACCTTCGACCAGTGCGCGTCCGGTAGCCGGATCGAGAAGCAAGAAGCGATACTCACTATTGTGTGTACGCAACAGGATCGTATCGAACGCGTGCGTGCTCTTGAGATCGACTCCAGATGTCGTATTCGTTTCTGCAGTCGAGGAAGTCTGTGACTCCTTGCCCCAACAGTCGAGACAAAGCGCCACCGCGGGATCGCGCTCGAGTCGCGATTCCTCAATTTCTCGACCGCACTCTGAACAAATGCCGTAAGATCCAGACATCAAACGATCGAGTGCGTCGTCGATTGTTCGTAAGCGTATTTGAAGTAAATCACGTAGTTCGCCAGCGATGGGATCGGAGTTTTTCAGCAGGATCTCGCAAATATCTTCGCGTTCTCCGTGCAGGCGATTCCAAATGAGACCACCCTTTCCTCCAATGGGAATTTCTACCAGATGAATTGTGCGCTTTTCGTCCATGATGTTGTCTCCATCATTCCTGATCTATGAATGCGAGAGTTCCCAATACTGCTGCTGCATGTGTTTAGCCCAGCTCCAAAACTGCCCTTGTTTGAGAGTTGCCGGCTCGTCTGTCCAAATATCTTTGTGCAGATAAATGCTTTCGCTCCCGATCTCGTCGATTACAAACCTCATTTCATGCTCATAATGTGAAGTGGGTTCGCGTCCTTCAATCTCTGCCGCCAGGTTCGCCGCGGCGACCTCACCCTGACGCACAGCCATGTGGCCCATCTTTGGTCCAGCAAAGTTTACGCAGTCGCCGACGGCATATATGCGCTCCTGAGCTAGGACTCGCATAGTCGAGTCGACGAGGATATATCCATCGTCGTCCGTGATTCCGGTGTAGGACGCTGCCGAGGCTCCGCGAAAAGGCGGCACCAGCATCAGCAGATCGAAGTTAAGACAGTCTCCACTATCTGTTTTCGCTGAATTTGCGGTTAGAGAGTCGATGCAAACGTTCGGTAGGAATTCGATCTGATGCGCATCCAGCGCGTTTTTCAATGCGGCCGCCGCGTTCAAATCACCAAGCTCCGATTCAATCGTGGTCGGACTGACGACTGTTATCCTGACGTCATCACGGTTGCCGTTTTCTTCGAGCATACGCGCCAGTGAAAACGCGCTCTCATAAACCGGCACAGGTAAACGGGCGCCAGGACATTGACCAAAGACAGCTCTCCCTTCGTGAAAGTTCTTGATGGCTTTCCCAAACTTAAGTGCTTTGTCGACATTGAGTAGATGGTGAGCGTGTTCAAAGAAGCCGGTGATTTGCTCTGTGGCAAGGCGCCGACCGAGGGCGAAAATCAGATAATCGTAAGGAAGTTTTCCCTCAACCTCGCCGTAGGCGATCGTTACTTTCCTTTCATCGGGATCGATGCGAGCGACCTCTGCTTCGACGAAGTTAACTCGACGATTCAGCATCGCGTATCGCAGGTCGAATGACACGTCCGCCACCCTGCTTTTACCAAAAGCCAGCTTCACCAGCGCCGGATAAAAAACAAAGCGACTGCTGCGCGACACCAGCGTAATCTGGTGTTCGTCGCCTAGTCGCTCGGCCAGTCGCTCTGCTGCTACGACTCCGCCAAACCCGCCACCAAGAATCAAAATTTTTGCCATCTTCTGTAGAGTCCTACTCTTGCCCGTTATGCCAGGTGCATGAGTCGTGCCACCTGCTATTTTGGCGCTTTCACTTCGATTTTCAGCGAAGGAGACGCTGCGATTGCGAGGTATTTCGCAGTTCGACTAGAAATTTCCCGCAAGGTCTTTACTCTCTTCGTGACTTTGCGTGAAACTTGGCTCGGTACGAACCTTGCACCTAAGAGGACAATATGGACACCGACGCCAACGCACGCGCCATCGAGTTTCGCAACGTTTTTCTTAGCTTTGACGATCATCGGGTACTAGATGACATCAGCTTCAGCCTCGCTCGTGGTGAGATGATCTTCGTAACGGGTGTGTCAGAATCTGGTAAA
Source organism: Pyrinomonadaceae bacterium (assembly GCA_035248565.1). Taxonomy (GTDB): domain Bacteria; phylum Acidobacteriota; class Blastocatellia; order Pyrinomonadales; family Pyrinomonadaceae; genus PSRF01. The sequence continues at coordinate 28,641 of DATFHH010000058.1, forward strand.
TCTGTCTTGTTGCGACTGGCTATGGGTCTGCTTCGACCTGACTCGGGCCAAATCTTTGTGGAAGGTCAGGAGATTGAGAATTTGACTGAAGCGGAACTTCTCGCCGTGCGCGGTGGTTTGATGGGAATGGTCTTCCAGGAAGACTCGCTCTTTAGCGGCATTCCAGTTTACGAGAACGCCGCTTATCGATTGGAGGAACACGGCTGGTCTGACGCGGAGATCGAGAAAGCTGTGAGCGAGGTCTTGCGCTTTGTAGGACTTGATGGAGAGGAGCAGAAATTTCCGGAAGAGCTCTCAGGTGGCATGAAACGTCGTCTCGAGATTGCACGTGCTTTGATCGGGTGGCCACGAATCATGTTGTTTGACGAACCCACGATGAGTCTCGATCCTCTGGCGGCGCTTAAGGTATTGGATCTCGTTATCCGTGCTCGCGACATCAATCACATTTCGTCTCTATATGTCAGCAAGAAAATTCATGAGATACATTACCTCACAAATTTTTGTGCTGTGGCCGGCAGCGATGGCGAGATAAAAACAGTCGAAGCGACCGCTGCGACGATGCCGAAGACAAGGGTATTGGTTCTCGAGCACGGGAAGGTTGTGTTTGATGGGCCAGCGTCGGAATTTGCGAAGAGCGAGCTTCCAGCGATCAAAGAACTGATCGCGCTCGATCATCACGACCACTCGAAAGATCCTCATTTCCTCGATCCGTGGGACAAACGCCGCCGCGCAGTTGAAGAGCTTCCATAACCGCCACCAAAAGGCACACAAAATGTTCATTCCTTCAATAGTTGCGCCAGTGTCTTCAAAAGTTTCTCGGCCGTGTATGGTTTGTTGAGAAACACTGACACGCCGTCCAACCCTCCCTCGCCCACGCGCTGACCTGTTCCCAAGCCGCTCGCCGCAATGATTCGTACTTTCGGATTCATTCTTTGCAACGCGCGAATCGTCGCTGGACCATCCATGAAAGGCATCACCATGTCTGTTATCACTGCTGCGATCTCGTTCTTTTTGTCCGCGTAAATCGCCAGCGCTTCAGTACCATCGCTTGCGGTAAGAACTCTGTAGCCAAACGTTTCCAACGTACCGCGCGTGATTTCGCGAATTGATTCTTCATCGTCGACTACCAAAATCCATTCTCCATGGCCCAACGGAAGATCCGTCTTTGCCGCGCTGGATTCAACGGCGCCGGGAATGTCGAGTGCGGGTAGATAGACGGTAAACTGACTTCCCTTATGCAACTCGCTGTAGACGTTGATGAATCCACCGTGACTCTTGACGATCGTGAGCGCAGTTGAAAGTCCCAGGCCAGTGCCCTTCGTCATCTCTTTCGTCGTGAAGAACGGCTCGAAGATACGGCTTTGAATCTCCGTTGTCATGCCCGGTCCGGTATCTGAAACAATGATCGCAACAAAACGTCCTGGCTTCGCTTCGATATGCATGCGCGCGTAGTTTTCATCCACAAAAACATTGTCTGCCTTGATCGAAATCGAGCCGCCCTCGGGCATCGCATCGCGAGCGTTTACGCATAAATTCATCAACACCTGATGCATCTGAGTCGCATCAGCCGAAATTATCCAGAGGTCATTTGAGATCTCAAAGTTGATCTCGATCGACTTCGGCAGCGTCTCGCGCAGGATCTTCACGATCTCCTTGATCAAATGCTTTGGCTGCAATGCTACGCGCTCACCTTCCACGCCTCGCGCAAACGACAACACCTGGCGCACCATGTTGCCACCGCGTTCGGCGTTGGCGCGTAACACTTCAAACCACTTCTTACTCGGTTCGTCATTTGTCCTTAATTCCAACATGTCGATCGCCATCAGAATTGGCGAAAGAACGTTGTTTAGATCGTGTGCGATTCCGCCCGCGAGCGTGCCAATTGATTCCATCCTTTGCGCGCGCAGAAACTGTGCTTCCATTCGTTTCTTCTCGGTGACGTCGGTATTGATCACCAGAATCGAATGCGGCTGTCCCTTTTCATCGCGGACCAGCGTCCACCGGCTTTCAACGATGATGTCTGCTCCGTCTCGACGCGTTTGATGAATTTCGCCCGTCCACTCGCCGTTTTGTATTACCGCGCGATTTGCCAGCTCAAACTGTGCTGAGTGACCTTTCATCAGCAACTCTCCAGCACGCGTGCCGATAACTTCTACAGCCGTCCAACCGTAGATCTTTTCGGCGCCTTTGTTCCAGAACAGGATCTTGTGATCGAGGTCGCGTACCAGGATCGCATCCTGCGCCTGGTCCAATAGCGCGGCTTGTTCGCGAATCTGTTCTTCCGCACGTTTGCGTTCCGTGATGTCGCTGCGAATTGCAACATACTGGTAGGGTTTTCCCTCGGAATTGAGGAAAGGAACTATTGTCGTGTCGACCCAGTAGTAACTGCCGTCTTTCGCACGGTTTTTTATCTCGCCACGCCAAACCTTACCGCTTGCTATGGTGGTCCATAAGTCTCTGATGAACTCTTTGGGATGGTGGCCTGAATTGATGATGCGGTGATCCTGACCGAGCAATTCCTCGCGGGAGTATTTGGAGATCTGGCAGAACTTATCGTTGACGTAGTTAATAATTCCGCGCTGGTCCGTGATTGCGACGATAGCGGACTCATCGAGCGCGAATTTAATGTCGGCTAGTTCCTTTTGAGAGCGCTCCAGCGCTTCTTCCGGAGCAAGCTGATCAACAACCGATCTTTCATTAACTATCGTCATGGAAATTACGAGCTCAAGTCGCGGGATCGGAGACCACTTGGACTTCTTCGAGTTTCTTGAGGCGGTATCTTAGCTGATCGCGAGAGATACCTAAAAGTTCTGCGGCACGCGTTTGATTGCCTCCGCTTCGCTGTATTGCCTGGCGCACGAAAGAGAGCTCAGCTTCGTCGAGCGACATGCCTTCACTTGGCAACACAAACCGCGTTGACGCTTCGTCGATTCTGGCCAAAGACGATTGATCGGGCCGCTGTGTGGCCAACAATCCTGCGGGCAGATACTCAGTAGTGATCTGGTCGGCGTCTTCCAGAATCAACGCGCGTTCGATCACGTTGCGAAGCTCACGAACGTTTCCCGGCCAAGTGTACTTGCGAAAAACTTCTGTTGCTTCAGGCGAGAGACCGGTAATTTTCTTATTTCGCTTGAGTCTCGCGCCGATCCGATCGATGTAGTGTTGCGACAACAACAACACATCGTCGCCTCTTTCGCGCAACGCTGGAATATCGATCTGAATAATCGACAAGCGATAGTAGAGATCGAGACGAAAGCGTCCGGCTTCGCTCTCTGCTTTTAGATCACGATTTGACGCCGCGAGCACTCGCACATCCAGTGGAATGTCTTTCAACCCTCCTACGCGGCGGAAAGCTCCTTCTTCTAAGACGCGCAAAAGTTTTGCCTGAAGTGAGAGCTCGAGTTCACCGATCTCGTCGAGCAAAAGCGTTCCGCCTTCTGCCTGTTCAAACAAACCTTCCTTGCGCGCTTTCGCATCCGTGAACGCACCTTTTTCGTAACCAAAGAGTTCCGATTCGATCAGCGTCGCCGGCAACGCGGCGCAATTCACAGCGACGAACGGCCGCTCGGCGCGTGCCGAGCCGTAATGAATTGCCTTTGCGACTAAATCTTTTCCGGTGCCGGATTCACCTTGAAGTAGGACTGACGACACTTCGCTTTCGGCGACTTTCGCAGCGAGTCCGAGCATCTTTTTCATCGCCGGCGACTCACCGACGATCTGACGGAAGTTAAATTCTCGCGCGCGTTCTTTTCTTACCTGCTCCACTTCCCTGCGCAAATAGCGAGCTTCGATCGCGTTGCGGATGGTGACGCGGAGTTCTTCGAGGTTGATCGGTTTGCCGATGAAATCGTAGGCGCCACCACGGAGGGCTGAAATTATGTTATCGATCTGAACATTGCCAGTGATCATGATCACGATTGCGTCGGGATGTTCACGCCTAATTTCACGCAAAACATCCAGCCCGGAACCGTCGGGCAGATCGATATCGAGTAAAACCGCGCTAGGGAGATCAGCTTTGAAAACTCTCAGCGCTTCGGCAACTGAACCGGCTTCAGTCGCGGCGAAGCCCCAGTTCTGCAGAGCTTCTCGCAAAGTCCATCGAATAGCTTGGTCGTCGTCCACGACGAGTACTTGTTCGTTTGTATTCTTGGACATGGTTCAGAGCGGAGCGATGGTCGAAGCTGGCGTTGCTGATTATAGTCGTTGGCTGAGCGAATGAAAAAGGCAATAATTGACCGCGGATTTACACGGATTGTCTCGGATAGGCCATTAGCGAACGCAAGATGAGAGCTTGGATTTTGGATAGACCAGCGTCGATCGAGACGCGGCCGCTAAGGTTTACCGAAGTGGCTGTGCCAAACCCTGGTGACGATGAAGTGCTTTTGCGCATTTCTGCCTGCGGTATTTGTCGGACGGATTTACATGTTGTCGAAGGCGAACTGCCGGTGCGGCGCTCGCCTTTGATTCCTGGCCATCAGATCGTCGGGCATGTGACCGCGGCGGGTTCACGTGTCGCGGATTTCAAGATCGGCGATCGAGTTGGAGTAGCGTGGCTCAATCGCACTTGTGGCAAATGCGAGTACTGTCTCTCGGGCCGCGAGAATCTGTGTGAGCAAGCGTTATTCACTGGCTGGAGTGTCGATGGTGGTTATGCAGAATACGCTGTCGCGCCCGCGTCTTTTACTTATCACATACCTGAGGGTTTTGAAGACGTGCAAGCAGCGCCGCTTCTTTGCGCGGGCATAATCGGTTATCGCTGTTTACGTTTGACCGGACTCGACGAACTCGGTTGGCAGGGCGCGCGCCTGGGACTCTACGGTTTCGGCGCGGCAGGTCACATCGCAATTCAACTGGCACGGTCGCGTGGCGCCGAGGTCTATGTTTGCACGCGCGATCGTGAACGTCACCAAGCTCTGGCGCACGAGCTTGGAGCTACATGGGTTGGTGGCGCAACGGATGAACCGCCTGTCAAACTCGATGCTGCAATCATCTTCGCGCCCGCTGGCGAGCTCGTGCCTGCTGCGTTGAAAGCCCTGCGAAAAGGTGGCTCAGTAGTACTCGGCGGCATCCACATGAGCCGGATTCCCTCGTTCGACTATTCATTGATTTATGGCGAGCGAATGATCCGAAGTGTTGCGAACAACACACGCACCGACGGACGCGAGTTTCTTGTCGAGGCCGCAAAACTTCCCGTCCGCACACACGTGCAGACGTTCTCTTTCGATCAAGCAAACGACGCACTAATCGCGCTGAAAAACGACGCCATTCGCGGCGCCGGTGTGATCATCAATTGACTCACTCTGAAGTTCTCCTTAAAAGCTGTGGCACTACAAAGCGGTAGTGGTGCAGTTTCAGTAACGCCGAAGGCGTTCACTAATTTCAGCCCACGGGTTGGAGCGCAGCGACAACCCTGGGATCGCGATTTGGAAGTTAGTCAAACGCTGAAAGCGTTCGGCAATTGGCGAACTCTTTCAGAG
>DATFHH010000059.1:0-24547 GCA_035248565.1 Pyrinomonadaceae bacterium
CGTACCGAGAAAATCAGCATACAAGAGCGCTATGAAAGCGGTGTTTGTCGCGTAGCGCAAAGCGCCGAATCCGTCGACGAACATCAGGCCGCCGGGCGTGCGCCGGCCGGCGCCGATGGACCAGAAATCCAGCCATCGTTGGGCGTCCGTCTTAAACTGCTCTTCTCCAGTCAGTCTGGCCATCATTACGTAGACGCCAAAATGTTTGTCGTTCCAACTTTGCGCCCAGGAGAAACAAGGCGTGTTTGTTCCGGATTCCTTGCACATGGTTGCGTAGAGCTGTCGTGCGGTGGTTAGAAAGCCGGCTTCGTTGGTGGCACGAAAAAGCCAGACAGCGGCCTCGGTCACTTCGTCCTGTGGATTACCAAAGCGACTGTTGTAGAAACCCTGAGCTGCCGGTATTGCGTCGACGTAGAAAGTGCCGGGTGTCGCTTGTGCAAAAGCGAAGAGCTGCCGTGCATGGGAAACGAGTGTGTTTGCGTACGTTGGATCGGTCGGGCGAAACACAATTGACGCGGCCGCCAAAGCGGAAGCCGTCTGGGCGGCCAGATCCGCACCGGGATGGGCCATGTCGATCTTAAACGCCGGGCGCGCCATCTGCATGATCTCTGGTGGACCCCAGAAGGCATGATCGGCATTGGCATCACCAACCTGCCCGTACAGTTCATTTGGCGCCGTGTGGCATTTAATGAAGTAATCGGTCGCCACGCGCAGATTGTCGAGCAGGTGAGGCAGTTGACCGCTTTGCTGGAACGCGCTGCGATACTCGACACCGCCCCAGGCGAGCATCGTCGCGGACGACGCCATTGCAAAGTTGAACTTAACGTGGTCACCAGCGTCGAACCAGCCACCGGTCAGGTCCCTTCCTACATCAGATCCGTCGCTCATTGCCGAGTTGCCGCGCCATGACACGCGATTCCATGAGGGCTTCGGACCTGAGATCTGCGCTTCGTAGAACCAGATCGCTTTCTGCAACGCTTCGCCATAGTTAAACGAAGACTGTGCGAGAGCGTCAGTTCGCGGGAATGAATGTGAAAGTACGAGCAGCAGCAACGTTAGGATGGCGATCGGCACCGCACACCGTTTGAGAGTTCTTGCAAAGCGAAAATTTTTTTGGTTCATCATTAATGTGAATGTGGCTGATCGCATCGTCATCGTCGTACTCCTTTCACAGCAGACACACTGATAACTGGCCTTCAAAGAGTCGAAGGTTGAACGCTTGTTAGTCTTAGGACTGTGTGGGATTCGCGTCCTAAGCCGTACCGGTTGCCTTCAGTTGTAACAGGGCTAAGACAGGGAGTAAGGGGACTAGTGTGTTTTGGACGGCAGCTTATTATCAGGATCGGAAAACAAAGTCAATTATCGAAAACTTCTGAACCTATTGGTTTGAGTAGAACACGCTTCCAAATAGATTCACAGTCAGTTCGAATACTTGACCTCTCCAACTATTGACTAATAGACTGACGCCCGCTGGTCACGAAGAAAAAGCCCCTGGGAAACGTCCCTGGTCTTTCCCCCGTCGTCCCTCCCCGTTGAACTTACCCCCTTGCAGATCTCGGCATCGGCGTGTGCGGCGCAACTTTGCCCTTGAATAGTCCCGCGTCGAAAGGACGGAAATGACAATGAAGCGCATTCTTTGGTGGACTTCAAGGAAGTCCTTTCTGTCTCTTGGCCTCCTGCTAGTTACGTCAACTTGGTTCGGCGCAACGTGGAGCCGATCACAGTGGACAGCTCATGAGGCCGCGCAGCCAGTCGACACCATTAGGCAGACTTCGCACGCGACCACCGCTCGGTCAGATGCGACCACAAAGGCGGGGCTCAACGAGCTGTACGGCCAACTACCATTGAGCTTTGAGGCTAATGTGGGCCAGACCGATCCTCAGGTGGATTTCATTTCACGCGGTAGTGGCTACACGTTGTTCTTAATGCCCCGCGAAGCGGTGCTCGCCTTGCGCGCGGCTTCGGCGTCTCCCACGACGGGCGACGGGCGCAATCGCCACGAGTCCGCTGCCAGTGCCGTCCTGCGAATGAAATTCGTTGGCAGCGAAGAGAAGCCGCGGGTGGCTGGGCAGGAAGAACTCCCTGGCAAAGTCAATTACTTCATCGGTAAGGATCCCAAACAGTGGCGCGCTGGAATTTCTACCTATGCCAAAGTCGCTTACGAGAACTTGTATCCCGGAGTGGACCTCGTTTATTACGGCAACCAGCGGCAACTCGAGTATGACTTCGTGGTCCGGCCCGGTGCTGATCCAAAAATTATTGTCCTCAGCTTCGAGGGCGCCGATCAACTGAAAGTTAATGCTCAGGGCGAGCTGGTGCTGCAAGCGGGTGGTGGCGAGATCCGGCAGCGCAAGCCTTTGATCTACCAGGAAGTGGATGGCGTGCGGCATGAAGTCGCCGGCAGCTACAAACTCAAAGACAGCAACACGGTAGGCTTTCAATTAGCGGGCTATGATACGAGCAGGCCGCTGGTAATTGATCCGGTGCTCGTTTACTCGACTTTCCTCGGCGGCGGTCGAAACGATCAGGGTTGGGATATAGCCGTGGACGCCTCAGGGAATGCATATGTGATCGGGTCCACTGATTCTTTAGACTTCCCGACGACGATTAGCGCCTTCGACATCATGCATAACGGCAATGAGGATGTCTTCGTGACGAAGCTCAACCCGGCCGGCTCGGCACTCGTCTACTCCACTTTCCTTGGCGGCAGTAGTCGTGACTTGGGATTTGGCATTGCCGTGGACACCTCCGGCAGCGCGTACGTAACCGGCAGCACTGATTCGTCCGAGTTTCCGACGACAGTTGGCGCCTCCGACACCACGCACAATGGCAATTTTGATGTCTTTGTGACGAAGCTTAACCCGTCCGGTTCGGCGCTCGTCTACTCCACTCTCTTCGGAGGCATTAATTTTGAACAAGGCAATCGCATTGCCCTGGACACCTCCGGCAGTGCTTACGTAACGGGCGAGACTACCTCGCCCAACTTTCCGACGACTGGTGGCGTCTTCGACACCACGCTCAACGGCGGAAATGGCGCCTTCGTGACAAAGCTGAACCCATCCGGCTCGGCGCTCGTCTACTCCACTTTCCTCGATGGTTTTAGTACTGACTTCGGAAATGGCATTGCTGTGGACGCCTCCGGCAGTGCTTATGTAACAGGCGAGACTTTCTCGTTCGACTTTCCGACGACTGCGGGCGCCTTCGACACAACGTTCAACGGCTTCAGTGACGCCTTCGTTACGAAGCTTAATGCGACCGGCTCGGCGCTCGTCTACTCCACTTTCATCGGTGGCAGTAATAATGACTGGGGAAGGGGCATTGCCGTGGACACCTCCGGCAGTGCCTACGTAATGGGCGAGACTTTATCGCCTGGCTTTCCGACAACTGTTGGCGCCTTCGATACAACGCACAACGGCGACCGCGACGTCTTCGTGACGAAGCTCAACCCGTCCGGCTCGGCGCCACTCATTTACTCCACTTTCGTCGGCGGCAGTGCTCTTGAATTCGGCCGTGACATTGCTGTGGACACCTCCGGCAGTGCTTATGTAACAGGCTTAACTTTCTCGCCCAACTTTCCGACGACTGTTGACGCCTTCGACACCACGTTCAACAGCTCCGCTGACGGCTTCGTGACGAAGCTCAACCCGTCCGGTTCGGCGCCGCTCGCCTACTCTACTTTCCTCGGTGGCAGCGCTACTGACGTCGGAAATGGCATTGCCGTGGACACCTCTGGCAATGCTTACGTAACTGGCGAGACTTTATCGTCCGACTTTCCGACGACTGTTGCCGCTTTCGACACCACACAGAACGGCGCCACTGACGCTTTCGTGACAAAGCTCAGCACGATCACGAGCGGCGTCCCAGCGACACTAACCTTGAACCCGCCCGCGGCCACGAACCCAGTCGATTCACAGCATTGTGTTACTGCTACCGTGCAGGACGTATCAGGAAACCCCGTTCCCAACGCAGTAGTTCGCTTCCAGGTGACGGGCTCAGTCAACACCAGCGGTTCGGCAACGACTGATTCCAATGGAGAGGCCACCTTCTGCTACGTTGGTCCACCGCTGCCCGGCGCAGACACGATCACTGCGTTTGCGGATGCCAACGAAAATAACGTGCAGGATCAGGGCGAGCCGAGCGGAGTGGCCACGAAAACCTGGGTCCTGCCCACAAGCACTCCGCGCTGCGAGATCACTAACGGCGGATGGATCATCGCGGAGAACGGCGACCGTGCTAGTTTTGGCGGCAACGCGAAAGCGAACGAGAGCGGAGAGACGCGCGGACAGCAGCAATACCAGGATCATGGACCAGTGCAACGCCTGAACATACACTCAATCAACGTCGTGGCTCTTGTTTGCGATGGATCGACTCGGGCAAGCATCTTTGGCCAGGCGACGATTAACGGATCAGGTATGTTCAATTACAGGATCAACGTGCAGGACTTGGCCAAACCAGGCAGCGGTCAGGATAAGTACCAGTTGATCATGGACGGGTATAACTCAGGCGAGCAATTGCTACGTGGAGGCAGTATCGAGATCCGCGGTAAATAGCGTTTGTGGTCGAAACGTGACGGACGCTCTGATCGATACCGGCCACTGGACGGTTCCTAACATAGTGGAGTACAGCAGGCCACAATGAAATACGGCCGCCGATGAGGCGGCCGTAAACTATTGAGCTTATTGGTCGGGGCGAGAGGATTCGAACCTCCGACCTCTCGGTCCCAAACCGAGCGCACTACCAGGCTGTGCTACGCCCCGAAGGTTGACGCATTCTAAAAGTGATGTAGGGGATGGTCAAGTTTGGAGCAGGAAGTCGCGGGTGCCAAACAAAGCACGGGCGCGGTGGCTAATGCGGTTTTTGATCGCTTCGGGTAGTTCGGCGAAGGTTTGACCGTAACCGTCAGGCACGAAGAGTGGATCGTAGCCGAAGCCGCCGTGACCGCGTGGCGCGAACGCGATCGTTCCTTCGCAGATGCCTTCGGAGACGTTGAGTACATGCCCGTGACTATCGGCGATTGCGACGACGGATACAAAGCGCGCGCTGCGGTCGGCGGAGCCGGTTCTTGCGAGCTCGGAAAGTAGCAGTTCTCGTCGATCCGCATCGGAGGCGTTGTCGCCGGCGTAACGCGCTGAATACACACCCGGCGTGCCTCCCAACGCTTCAACTTCCAATCCTGAGTCGTCAGCCAAAGCCCACAACCCAGTCGCCGCCGCATAGAACTGTGCTTTCGCGATTGCGTTCTCGGCGAAGGTTTCGCTGGTTTCTTCAGGGACCTCGACATTCGCGAATTCCTGAAGCGAACGGAAGGTCCATCCAGCATCGTGAAGTATACTCGTGATCTCTCTAACTTTTCCGGGATTGCGTGTGCCCAACAAAAGCGTCTTCGGCATAACAGCTAGCGAACAGAGCTATCGGAGTGGAGCAGCCCAACGAAAGTGCCAAACTGGCCAAACGCCGAGTGCGTCGTACGCTCAATTCCATCGGCATTCAATCTTGTTTCAGTAGAAGAAAAACTCGAGCGCTGAAGAATCTCCTGCAAACGCGTAGCCTCGTCGTTTGAGAGCCGTCTGCCTTGAAGCTTCAACAGCGTCGTGATGAAGTTGTTCACTCGCGCTTCGTCGTCTGCGAGCGTAACGATCGGCGCAGAACTCTCCTGCGCCGATTGTTTCAAATCTCGCCGCTCATCGGCTCGACTCTTTCGCAGCGCTTCGAGACCAGCGCGCATATTCTCAGTTTTTCCAAGCAGCACATAACCATCCGCAAAAACAGCCGCGAACTCTTTTCCCGGATCCGGATTCGATCCGAGCCCTTCGAGGACCTCACCCTTAAATTCTTCTTGCGTCAGCGATCGCCGCAATGCCGCTTCGTCACTCACGCGCGCAACGAGAATCGATCCTTCTGAACCCTCGGAAGGCTTCAACGTCAACAGAGGCGGACTCAGCGTGGTAAGCACCTCTTTTGGATTACTAATCCCGTAAACTGACAGACTCGATCGCAAAAGTTCACCAAACAAAACGGCCGGCAGTGCGTCGAGCTTGAATGCGACTGCTGAATTGAGCGAACTCCACGCGACTGCTGGCGTCTTATTGCGGTAGATCGTCAGCGACTGAAAGCCTTCCGGCACCAGTTTCCAAAAGTTCTCATCTCGTTCAGCTGTCTCAAACGCTGGTTGCAGACGCGAGACGACACCGGGCTCAAGCGAGAAGAGAAAACGATCTTCGATACCGCCGGACGCTGAACTCGCAGTCCATGCAACGCCATCCAACACCTTGCCCGCACTCACGGCAAACAACTGTTCCAACTTCTGATCGCCCGGCGCCTGGCCCATCCACAACGGCGCAGCCCACGAAAAGAGTTTTGCGGAATTGGCAGGCGAGATATACCCAAACCCGAGCGTGTTATTCGAAGTAACGCTCGAACGGACTTTCATCAAATCGGGATCGGTGCGAATACTCGGACGCACGCCACGCCGCACATCCAGACAGCTTCGCACTGCGTTGTCAGAATTGCCGATGACCACGACAGTTCCATAAATCGCGCCGACAATCTTGCGCTCTGCTCCCGCAACCGTGCATTCAACGTAATCGGCGTCGCCAGTTCGTTCGCTACAGTTAGAAGTTCCGTAGGTCAAGTTAGCCAGGTTTTTTACCGCCGAGATGACGGCCGGCTTCGTGCGCCATTTCGACGTGTGAGTTTCAGCAATGAGCGCGAATTCCGGTCGCACTTTCAGCGTGTCGTTCTGCTCTGAAGTGTTCATTCCGATCATAACTAAAGCCACTTGAGATCGCGCGAAGAGCACGGCGTCAAGTGGTCCAAGACCAGCGCGTGCGGCCGCGGACATCAGTCGATTTTGCTGAGCTGGTTTGTTGTGAGTAATGGGCGCAGTGGCTTGCCAGAGTTCACTATTCTGGATTGCCTGCGCGATGCTGGGAAGACTGTTGAATTCGACGTAGACGAGTGAATCGGCGGGTGCGTAGTCGGCCATGTCGACTCGTGCCGGCGAACTCCACCAAAGCCACGCAGCGCCAATTAGGACGATAAGCAAGGTTAGGGCAACGAGAAGACGAAAAGACTTCATTGCTTCGAATCGTAGCCTTTTCTCGCGCAAAGGCGCAAAGCCGCAAAGACGCACAGCAAGCAGTTCAAATCGACTTCCTTTGCATCTTTGCGCCTTTGCGCGAAACATACTCTATGTTAAGTTTGCGCGCTTGGATACCAACCTATGACATATCGTGAATTGTCCGCAGAGGCCCTGGCAGAACAGGACTACGACGGTTTTCTAACCGAGTTGGAAAAATCCCTGACAGACGGACAACGAGATCCCAATGAAGTAGTTCGAGATACGCTGTGCGAGATCTACTTCGGCGTTAGTCGACCAGACAGGGAAAACCTCAGTTTGCCTGCACGCGTGGCGCTTCATTCTTTCGATCCACGCAACGTCACTACAGAACCCGAATACTATGTCGACATCGACGCCAAACTTTATAATCAACGCAAACCGATGATCTGGTTGTGGCAGATGTTCGATCGTTCTCCGCTCGGACAGAACGCCTTGTTCGCACATCGCTTTCGCCGCATGCTGGCGCCGCTGATCTTTTGCAGCGTGGGCGAGAACTTTAAGTGCTGGCACTTTGTCGAGTGGTCCTTTGGTTACAATCTCTCGTTCGGTAACAACGTGGTCATTCACCGCTACGTACTGCTCGACGATCGCGGCGGGATAGACATCGGCGACGATGTTTCGATCTCGGATTACGCAAACGTCTATTCGCACAATCACGACATCTACGACATTCATAAGGTCAACACACCGCGAACGCGGATCGGCAACGGAGTGCGTATCACCTACCATGCGACGGTGCTCGCCGGAACGCATATTGGAGATCACGCGATGATCGGCACCGGCGCGGTGGTTACGCGTGATGTCGAACCACACCACATTGTCGTTGGTATTCCCGCGAAGACGGTGAAGATCAAGGACACTTAGAGGGCTTACCTTCAAAAGTAGTCTCGCCACAAAAAGGCACAAGAAGCACAAAATGATCTTTTCGGGCTAAAACTGGAATCAGGCGTTATCACTTCCAGAATTCAGCGTAAGCGAAGAAATAGTTCGAGTTAAACATCAAAAAATTCGGATTGACATTGTTTAGCCCATTAAGGTACTCTCACATAGGTGAGCGGCAAACTGCCGTTCGCCGCGTGCCCACCTCGATATCACGATAAAGGCACACTTCGCGTGAGCGGAGGTCGCAAAGCCTACAGAAGTTGGCGCTGAACCAACTTGGCTGGGTTTCCGAATGAGCTTCATTCCTACCGCAGACTTCTCCAGTCCTATGCCAAATACTCCCACAAACAAAACTATGACCAGGTCGAAACAAATCCCGTCAAGAATGCTCAGACGCCAACTGTCACGAGCGCGAAAGGCGCGTGCCCGGCTGCGCCAGCAAAACAAATTGCGAGCCGCCGTTGTGAGGAATAACTAAACATGTTCAGAAAAGCCTCGGGAAAAAAGAACCTCGTCGGTCTCGACATTGGCTCGAGCTCAGTCAAAGCAGTTGAGCTCAGCAAAAAGGGATCGGGTTTACAACTCCTCAATCTCGGATTCGAGAACCTGCAAACCGATACCATCGTCGATGGCCAGATCATGGAGCTCAACAATGTCTCCAACGTGATCTCTCACATCTTCAACGAGCACCAGATTCGCACGACGCGCGTTGCTGCCGGCGTCAGTGGTCACTCGGTGATCGTCAAGAACATCGTGTTGCCGCACATGAGCGATGAGGAGTTGCAGGAGTCATTCAGTTGGCACGCTGAAGAACATATTCCTTTCGACATCGGCGATGTAAATCTTGATTACGAACTGACCACCAGATCGCAAGAGTCGCTGCACGTACTCATGGCCGCCTGCAAGAGCGACAAGATCGCCAACGTGAAGCAGGCCATTCAACTCGCCGGCAAGCAACCGGTCATCATCGACGTCGACGCCTTCGCGCTGCAGAATTGTTATGAGGTCAACTATCAACCTCGGGCGGGCGAGATCGTTGCGCTGCTAAACATCGGCGCAGCGACAATGAATATCAACATTCTCAACGGCACGCGTTCCATCTTCGCGAGAGACGCTTCGGTTGGAGGCAGTCAATATACCGGTCTGCTGCAAAAAGAGCTCGGTTTGAGTTTCGAACAAGCAGAAGCAGTGAAGCGTGGCATGGCCTTGCCAGAAAGTGTTGAGCCAAGACCAATCCAGCCGATTATTGAAACTGTTTCCGACATTCTCGCACTCGAAGTAAAGAAGACTTTCGACTTCTATCGTGCAACCGCGCAGGAAAACGAAGCGGCTATTCAGAAGATACTGCTCGCAGGCGGTGGATCGAAGCTGCCGGGTTTGCCCGACTTCTTAGGAAAGCGTTTTGAGATTCCGGTCGAGGTCTTTGATCCCTTCCGGCAGATTGAAGTCGATGGCCGCAAGTTCGATCCGGACTACATGAGAGAGATAGTGCCGGAGATGGCAGTTGCTGTTGGTCTCGCCCTGAGAGGAGTTGAGGCATGATTAAGATAAACCTGCTCGAATCAGTTACTGATCGGCCTCAGGGAGTCGCGCTGGTTGAAGACAAAGTCGCCAGTCCGCGAATACAGACCTTGCTGCTCGCGCTGACGGTGCTTGGGTTAGTAGTGCTGGCAATGGGTTACGACTATGTGAGTACAAACATGGCCCACACAGCGGCGCAGAAAGAACTCGACAATCAGAAACGCATTAACCAGCAGATGCTGGCGATTCAGAAAGAACAGATGGAACTCGAGAAGAAGTCGAAAGAGGTCCAGGCCCGCATCGACGCGATCAAGAAACTCCGCGAGTCGCAACAAGGTCCGAGCGCAGTGTTGCAAGAGATCAAAGCGCGCTTCGACGCTGTTCCTGGTCTATATCTGACGAGCGTTGAAAACAAAGACGGAGAGATCACAATCAAAGGTGAATCGCCAAACGAGTATTCCGTAACGAAGTTTGGTCAGAGTCTCGAATTCTCGAACGGCCTCTTTAGTAACCTCAACATCGAGACGCAGCGAGAAGCCGCGAAGTTATCAGCACAACCGTCTGGAGCCGCTGCACCGGCTGCAAACGATGCCAATGCTTATAAGCCTGAAGTGGTTGTCTTTACAGTGAAGGCAAACTTTGGCGCCTCGAAGGTCCAATCGCAGGCTCCAGCAACGCCCACGCCAGCCAATCAGGTCGCAATGAAAAAATGAAGCTGCCACGGACGTGTTCCGTGGAGATTCAAGCTAAAGGACAAAGAGATGAAATTCGGCAAGCTCCCAACACTTCCATGGTACCTGCGGCTGGTCGCGTTTTTAGCGATCGGCAGCGCCATGTATGCGGGCTTCTGGTATTTCGTGACCAGCGGCACGCGCAAGGAAACCAAGTCTATGGAAGACGAGATCGCCCAGTTGCGACCGCGTAATGCGCAGGCGCAGATCGTTCAGCAGAACCTCAACAACTTCAAAGCCGCTTATAAAGCGCGCGAAGAAGAGTACTCTGAGTTGAAAGCACTGTTGCCGGAACAACGTGAGCTCACGATGGTCCTACAGGGAATTCAAGATCGCGCTCGCAGCAACGGTCTTGTGCTCACGCGATTCAATCCGAAAGAAGATCTGCAACAGGACAATTACAGTGGCAAGAAGATCGAGGTCAGTGTTGTCAGCGGTTTTACCGGACTACGCGCGTTCTTCGAACAGTTGGCCCACTACCAGCGAATAGTTTCGATTACGAATTTTGAGTTGAAGCAGTTGGAAAACCAATCGCTGACCAAGACGGTTGATGCGCGTTTCGATCTGACTGCTTACTACGTCTCTTCAGAGCGTTTGCAGAGTCAGGCCCAGGCTCCAAACGCCAAGCCAACAGCCGGTGGTACAGTTCCGCCTCCGACTGTTCCAGCCCCGCAGCCCTCGAAATGAACGCACTCAGGAAAGCGAACATGATGATGCAAGTGAAAGAAACATCGAGACTCCGATTTACGACCCTTGTGCTCAGCGCAGCGATCGTGATCGCGAGTGGTTTTGCGATCGGAGTCGTGGCCCAGGAAACTCAATCGGATAAGCCAGTTGTGACCAAGCGGACTTATACCGGTCGTGATCCATTCAGAAAATACGAACCACCTCCTCCGGTGGTGAAAAAAACAGCAGGCCAGGCAGTGATACCGACGATCCAGGAACGAATCGCTCAGTACAAGGCGCAGAAAGCCGCCGCGATGAACGCGCGTATGGCGGCGCCCAAGCCCACCACCGCGCTGCTGCTTAGTGAGATTCAGGTTATCGGCATCTCTCGTTCGCCGAGAGGCTATGCGGCGATCGTCGAAGCCACGCCGATCAAGCTTTCTTACGTCATCTATCCTGGCGAGTCTTTTTACGACGGCCAGTTGGTGGCGATTGAAGACAGTCGTCTCGTGTTTCGTCACGAGACTGTATTTACCGATGGACGTCGCCAACGATCAGTCGAGTACAAACCACTGCGACAACCAACTCCGGTGAACTCGATGGCTGCGCCTGCCAACAATCAGCCGGTTACGACTGCTAACCCGCAATGAATTTGGTTTGGTTACCTGGCCAGACCGTTTGACCGCGCTGGTGTTTTTCAACTCTGAAAACACCGGCGCCCTTTTGACAAAAAACCGAAACGTGTCGCGTTAGTGCGGCGCGCGCTTTAGTTGCCCCGGCAATCGAGCGTAGTGCGTGGCGGCGCGTTCGGAAAACTCCCTAGGAGGGGAACGATGTCTTCTCAGTCTCGAGTCAGATCAGCCATCAACAGGACCACGCTCGTCCTGTCGCTTGTATGCCTTGCGGCATCAAGCGTCTTGGCTGCCCCCACAAACGCGAACGTCATTACTTTGCATGACGAGCAGAACCCGGCCCAGCAGGCTTCGGCCGCGGCGCCGATGCCGACACCTCCTGTCGGCATGTCACGTTCGACGGACAAGCAGTCGGAACAGGGACGTCAGTATGGTCAACCCGGATTCATCGGCGAGCCGATAAATCTGAACGTTGTCAATGCTGACATTCGCGACATCCTCAACTACATCACCGAGCAGTACGGCGTGAACTTCGTCATCGATGCTTCAGTCGGCGCTATTCCGGTGACTGTGAATGTTCAGGATGTGCCGTGGAATGTCGCGCTTGATGCGATACTCAAAGCGAACCGCCTTGGTATCGAAGTCAATGGCAATATACTGCGTGTAGCGACTACCGACGTCCTCGCGAAAGAAGCAGAAACTCAGAAGGTGATCAACGACTCGCGTCTGGAGGCTTCGCCGCTTGTTACTGAATTTATCCGTCTCAACTATGCGCGGGCTTCGGGTACGTTGGCCCAGGCCGCAGGTTCGACGGGCGCGTTTTCCGGCGGTTCTACTAACCTTAGTTTTAGCGGTGGCGCCGGTGGTGATGCGACTGGCGGTGGCGGCGATCAAGGATTACTGCCAATCATTTCACGCAGACTGTCTCGACGTGGTTCGATCGAAGTCGACGGCCGCAGCAATACGCTGATCATCACGGACGTGAAAGAAAACATCGACGCGATTCGTCAGTTGGTCGCGATATTGGACCAACCCGAACCGCAAGTTGAAATCGAAACACGCATCGTCATCGCGCAACGTAACTTCAGTCGTGATCTGGGCGCGCAGCTTTCCGCGGCGGTCAAAGGACCCGGCGGCAGACTCGGCTCAATCAGTAGCATTCCACAACCAAACGCTGCTGCCTCCAGCTCAGGAGGGAGCAGTGGAGCGGCAACCGGGCCACCTGCCACATCGCTTGATCCGTTCCGCGATCCGACATCGAGGTTTTTAGGTCCGTTCCAGCCGAATGGAGCTCTGCAAGCAGCAAGTCCAAGCACCATCATCGGACTTACTACCGGCCTGTTTGGCACGGCTCAGATAGGATTGTTGATATCAGCGGCCGAATCTAAAGGCCAGGCCAAGACTGTCGCGACTCCACGCGTGACCGCTCTGAATAACCGACCGGCGCAAATTGAAAGTGGTTCGCAGATTCCGGTGCAGACGACACAGGCGGCAGGTGGAACAGCAGTTGTCACAACCACATTCGTCTCTGTTCCTCTTCGTCTTTCGATCACGCCGCAGATCACGGACGCGGGAACAGTCGTTCTTCGCGTAACGATCGAGAACAACACGCTGAACACGGGCATCGCGGTTGGTGGTGTTCCAGGCATTGATACCCAGCGCATGCAGTCGGAAGTGCTGGTTCCGGATGGTGGCACGACGGTGATGGGCGGCGTGCTCGCTGACACCGAGGGTGAAGCGCAACAACGCACGCCTGGAATCGCATCGCTTCCCGTTGTCGGAAATCTCTTCAAGAGAAAACTGACGACGCGCCAGAGCAGTGAAATACTGTTCTTCATCACTCCGCACATTTATCGTCCTGACTATCAAGGCCGCCCGACCGCGGGTGCAGTCAGCAACGGTCAACGATCCCTCACGATTCCGCAGCCGGTGCCACTCGGCAATCCGCCGACAAACACGCCGACTCCCACTCAGTTGCAACAACCTCAGCCACAACCCACGACCACCCCAACGCAGCCGCAGTTGTTGAGTGCTCCGCTGCCGAATAATCCGGCTGGATCGACGACGGCGCGCCCGAATACTCTGAGCGGTCAACGTCCGTAACTGGAGGGCCACATGTTCAAGGAACTGCTTGAGTCCATAGTTGAACGCACCGAGGGAAGTCTCGGTGCGCTCATCATGGGAACAGATGGCATCGCGGTTGAGAAAGTGCTTGGCGAAGCAGGCATGGAAGCAAACCTCGATGTTGCCGCGGCTGAATTCACTTCCCTCGTACGCAGCGCTCAGCGAGCAGGAAATGACACGGGTCTTGGTGGACTACGTGAGCTCGTGATCTCGCTCGAGGGTGCGGTGTTGTTGATGCGGCTGTTGAGTCGCGACTACTTCGTCGTGCTCGCGCTGAGTTCAGAAGGAAATTTGGGCCGGGGACGATTCGAGTTGCGCAAGGCCGAGTTGAAACTCGCGAAAGAGTTTGCTCTTTAAATGCCACGAAGAGGCACAAACCGATTCTTTACGCATCTTGTACTTCTTTGTGGAGTCGTCTTCTTCGCGTGTGACGTTCAAGCTGCATCGCTCTTTGGCCGAGTGATCGAAGTGCAGAGCGGAGATGTAATCACCATCTTCAATCTGAATCGACCAGTGCGCGTTAAGCTACTGGGTGTTGATGCACCGGAGATGGACCAGGCTTTTGGTGACGTTGCAAAGAAACATCTTTCTGATCTGGTCTCCGATCAATCTGTGCAGGTGGAATATTCCGGAATTTCTGCTGATGGCAGTATTGCCGGACGAGTTCTCTTGAACAGCACAGACATCGGCGCGCAGATGATTCGCGATGGTGCGGCGTGGTTTGATCCGAATAATCAAACTCAGTTGAGTGCGACGGATCGCGAAGTCTACCAACAATCTGAGCAAGCAGCGCGCGGCGAGCACCGCGGTTTGTGGCAGGCTGAGAACCCGACTGCGCCGTGGGAGTTTGTGAAGCTGAAAGCCTTGCGCAGAAATCCGACTGCGCGACTTAACGCAATTGCGCCCCTAAATGAACCGCAGGCGAACCGGCCTGTGCCGGAATTGACGAACCTCAGTTTAATGCGGTCGGCCGCGAGTAGCGCCGGCTCAGACGAACCAAGCGCAGCAGACCTCATGAGAGCGATGGGTGCGACGCCGAAATCATGGCAGCAGTTTCGGCCGGCAGGTGAGGACTTCTCAATTCTCGCACCGGATCAAGGCCTTCATAAGACTGTTCAGGAAGACGCGGGTGATCGGATGGTCGACGTTCATTCATATCTTGTTCGTGACGGTTGGGCCACGTACGTCGTGACGTGGCTGAAAGGTCCAACTCATGGCAGAACCGAAGACTCGGCGCTTGAGGAAGCTTTGCAGGGCATTTTGAAAGGTGGACGTGAAGGTTTAGAGAAGCGAGGGCAGGAAGCTTTTTCGTGCGGTGCAATGCCCAAGAGAAATATCTCGATGAACGGTTATGCAGGCCGTGAATTCGATCTTACTTCATGTACGCTACCGATGAAGGTTCGTGTCTATATTCGCGTCAATGGTGAGGACACTCAGATGTATATGGCCGCAGCGATGTTCGCTGAAGAAGATGAGAACGTAACGCGCTTTTTGAAATCCTTCACAGTGGGTTCTGCACAATCCATCCAGAGATTACACAGATTGAATTAATAAAGCCTGTGTAATCTGCGGATGTTAAGGGAGCTTGATGTAAGGCATGCCGCGCATGATGATCCGCTGGCGACGCGCGACACGACGCGGATTCACCTGCGGATTGAATACCGTGCGCGGGTTCGGAATCATCGCCGACAAGAACGCTGCCTCACTGCCCGTCAGCGCCGACGCCGGTTTGTGGAAGTAATGCTCTGACGCGGCCTCGGCGCCGTAAATCCCATCGCCCCACTCGATCACGTTCAAATAGATCTCGAGGATCCGTCGCTTTGTCAGCATGCGTTCCAGCATCACTGTTAAAGCCGCCTCCTGTCCTTTCCGCAACAACGATCGTTGCGACGTGAGATAGAGATTTTTCGCGAGCTGCTGTGTGATCGTCGAACCGCCGCGCTTGAATTCCGGCAGACTCGGAAGCCAGTCGTCGTTCTCGCCTTCAACCTTTGCTTCGCGAGAAGTCTCTTTTTGCGCCTGCTCAAACGCTCTCTGAATGGCTTCGTAATCGAAGCCGTGATGCGTGGTGAAATTGGTGTCTTCACCAGCGAGGACGGCGCGTTGCAGATTGGATGAGATTCTATCGAGTGGCACCCAAACCTGTTCGCGTTTCGGTTGTTGACCATTCGCTTCGGCTTCGCGAGCGCGGGCGTCGATCAGTGACGTCGATGAGGGATTGCTCTTTCTGAGCGACAACACGCGCACGAACATGATCCCTTCATACAGGATGATGCCCGCTACGAGACCTATCAGCACCAGAAACAGCAATCGAAAAATTCTGCGCATGTCTATCTCTGTGTGACTCAGGCGTGCCGGCGAGTTGCCATACGCGGCTCAAATACTTCTTTAACCGTCCGGATCGTGTTGCAGTGGATCTCGATCGTGTCGTTGATGTCTTTGCCGTATCCACCGGACATGACTGTTACTATCGGAATCTCACGTTCGTAACACTCATTCAGCAGGTGAGCATCACGTCTGCGTAGACCTTCGATTGAAACTGCAAGACGGCCGAGCTTGTCACCAGCGTAAGGATCTGCGCCGGCAAGATAGAAAACAACCTCAGGCTTATGTGCAAAGACGGCGGGCAGGTGCTTCGCCAGAGTTTCGAGATATTCGTTGTCGCAAGTTCCATCAGCGAGCTCCAGGTCCAACGTAGATCTCGCTTTGAACAGTGGGTAGTTGTTAGCCGCGTGCATCGAGAAGGTGAACGTCTCTTCATCGTCTGCAAAAATCGTCGCGGTGCCGTTGCCCTGGTGTACGTCGCAATCGACGATTGCTGTGCGTCGAAGAAGATTGCGCGAACGTATCGCTTGAATCGCTATCGCAACGTCGTTGAGTACGCAAAATCCTTCACCGCGATCGGCGAACGAATGATGAGTGCCACCGGCGAGATTCGAGCCGTAGCCTTCTTTGAGTGCTACCTGTGTTGCTGCAAGCGTGCCTCCGGCCGCGTAAAAAGATCTGCGGACAAGTGATTCGGACCACGGCAGTCCCAGACGTCTGAGCTCTTTTGGAGTCAACTTTCCACTACACAAACGCGAGACGTAGTCCTCGGTGTGGACCAGCAGCACATCTTCGAGGGTTGCCGGCGACGGTTCGACAAGCTCGTGCGGAAGCAACGTGCCTTCTGTCAGCAACTTGTCTCGGACGAGTTCGAATTTGCGGATGGGAAAAACGTGGCCGTCGCCAATGTCGGCGTAGTAGCGGGATGTGTAAAAGACTTGCATGCCGATGCCGATATTAGCGTAATAGGTCTTATAGGACCTATATGACCTATTTTTTTATTTTCGCGAGGATTTCCGCGTGATGCCGCGGTAATTAACGTTGCCGGGAAGTTTGCGTGGCAGTTCGAAATTGTCATCGACAATATCTTCCAGATGCACCTGGGCCACGCGTGCATAAGCGAGCAGAATCATGAGGCTGGGCTCGCGTTTATCCTGTTCGTACTCGGAGATCCGGCCGTAATGCATGCTGTCGGCATAGCCCAGACGCTCGAGCATCTGCGTTTGCGACAGGCCGAGGCTGATGCGTATTTGACGGAGTTTTTCAGCCAGTCTCATTGGCCGCGGGCGCGGGTTTCCCATCAGAAGTTGCCTCCTGACTGGGACTTAAACCGATTACTCGCTGACTGGGACTGAAGCCATTGACTCGCTGCCCGGCACTTAAGCCGAATACTCGCAGTTGGGAGACGACTGCGTTCGCCTTTATTTTTCGCCGTGAGTATGAACCTTTCATGCTCAACGGCGATGCTCATCACTCGTTAGTGTGGGAGGTTGAGCCGCGCATTTGGCCGTTGCCGAATTGTCAAAGACGGACCATCCTAAACGAGATGGCCCCAATCGTAAACAAAAAAATTTAAGCCACAGATTTCACGAACCAGCGCAGATGCGCTTTTGTGCCTGTTATCTGGGGCTTATCGTGCTGCCGGGCACCCCGATATCTTCAATAAACCCTGTAGAATCCATCTGGCCGGATCGCAATTGTGCGACAGCGGCGTCGATGTTTGATCCCAAGTGGCTTCATCCACAGATTACACAGATTCTATGGAACAATCTGCGTAATCTGCGGATAAGAAGTCGAAATCGGGACACTGCCCGCGCGAGAAAACCACTTGCCAGCTACTCGCAGTTGCGCATAGTATATCTCCTCAAATGGGTACAAAGCCGCGCTACCGACCGAAAAAGCTTGCTCGAAAGTTACTTCAGATAAGGAATGCCTTTGGGCTGTCGCAGTCTCAAATGCTGCGCTGTTTAGGTGCGGAGGATGCGTTCTCTCCCGCCAGGATCTCGGAATATGAGTCAGGCATCCGCGAGCCCTCTCTTTGGATGTTGTTGGCCTATGGTCGCGTCGCACGCATCCATCTGGAAACTCTCATCGACGATAATGCAGCTCTGCCCGATAAACTTCCAGGTAGTTTCAATTACGACCGCGCCAGACAAAAGGCTATCTCACTCAAACGTGATAGCAAATCCGCTTCAGACGGTTAACCTCGTAAGAAAAAAACGTTGACAATCTTCGCACCTGAGAGTAGCATCAGGCTATTCGCAGCTGAGAGCAACATAATTCTCTCATCTGAAAACAATCTGGGACTGGTAGAACGCCTCATGGATCTTTTGTCGACTCCCCGCGACTATTGTATTCCGCCAATATCGGAAGCACGGCAGATATTTGCCGACGGCGCTATTTCTTTTGAGAAATCGACCTCGCTTGGGATTTCGCCGCGTCTACTAGACTGGTCCACGCGCATCAAACGATTGTTTCGGCGTTCTGGACTTGTTGTGCTATGCAGATTCGAATTGAGATCGAGACCGTCTTTGAGGAGATCTCACATACCTCACGAATTGATGAGCATTTCAGCAGAGTCTGTCGAAAGCTCAATTCTCCTGATTCGCAGCCAGAGAGTAATTCTCGATCGCACCTTGGCTAAGCTATATGGAGTTTCGACCAAGGCGCTCAACCAGGCCGTTAAGCGTAATCAAGAGCGATTTCCACCTGACTTCATGTTCCAACTTACGATGGAGGAAGCGAGAGCACTGGACCTTACAAAGCGGCCAAGTCTAAGGTCACAAAATGTGACCTTAAAAAACTCTCGAGGAAAACATACTAAATATGCCCCTTACGCGTTTACCGAGCACGGCATCTTGATGCTTTCCACCGTTCTTAAAAGTGAGCGTGCGATACAAGCAAACATTCAGATCGTGCGGACCTTTGTCCGTCTGCGCGAAATGCTTGCTTCGAACGAGGAACTAACAAAACGACTTGACGCTCTGGAACGGACTTATAACGGGCAGTTCAAGATTGTTTTTGAGGCAATTCGGAAACTCATGACTCCGGTTGTTCCTCGGCGAAACCAAATTGGCTTCCGGGCAACGGAGTGATCTAACCCTTTAATGCACCATTGGGTCGCTCACAGACTCGTCGTTGCCGATGCTGAGGGCGAGGGCGCGGATGGCGGTGCGCGCGTCGTGCTGTTGTTCAGCGGTTAATAAAGACCAGGCGAGAGTGATTGGACACTCAGAATCGTGAGTGAGCGCTTTGTGACAAACCGGACAACTGTCGAGCGACAACTCGAGCAATACGTAGAGCTTCGCCAGTAACATGACGATGAGCTCAGCGCGCTTCCTCTGCTCGTCTGATTCGAACATGTCACAAAACACGAACTCAATCAGATTTTAATACTGTAGCGTGTTTTCCCACCGCACACGCTTCAGCAGCGCAAAATCAGAGAGCATCTTGCCCGCGCCGAGCACTACTGAAGTCAGCGGATCGTCAGCAACAAACACCGGGAGACCAGTTTCCGTGCGCAGTCGCTTGTCGAGATTCGCAAGCAGCGCTCCGCCACCAGTCAACACGACGCCGCGATCGATGATGTCTGCTGAAAGTTCCGGTGGCGTGCGCTCGAGCGCCACACGCACCGCATCAACGATTGCACTCACAGCCGGATTGAGCGCCTGACGCACTTCCTCGTCCGTCACCGTAATCGTCTGCGGTATGCCTTCGACGAGATTGCGGCCGCGCACTTCCATTGACAGCGGCTCATCGAGCGGGAACGCGCTGCCGAGATGGATCTTGATCTCTTCCGCCGTGCGTTCGCCAATCAAAAGGTTGTATTTGCGTTTAACATAGTCCGCCACAGCGTTGTCCATTGCATCGCCGGCAGTGCGCACTGCACGTGCGTAGACGATTCCGCCGAGACTGATCACAGCGATGTCAGTCGTGCCGCCGCCGATATCCACCACGATATTTCCCTGTGGCTCAGTGATTGGCAAACCGGCGCCGATTGCAGCCGCGACTGCCTCTTCCACCAGATATACCTCCGACGCTTTGGCGCGGTAGGCGGAATCTTCTACCGCACGCCGCTCGACCTGCGTAATTTCGCTCGGAATACCGATTACAACGCGCGGGCTCACCCAGGTACGGCCATTGTGCGCCTTGCGGATGAAGTGCTGGAGCATCTTCTCAGTGACTTCAAAATTGGCGATTACTCCGTCTCTCATCGGCCGGATGGCAACGATGTTGCCGGGCGTCCGTCCGAGCATCTCTTTCGCGTCTTTACCCACTGCTTCGACGTTATTTGTCACCTTATTAATGGCGACGATGGACGGTTCGCTGAGCACAACGCCGCGCCCTTTGGCGTAGACGAGCGTGTTAGCGGTGCCGAGGTCGATGGCCAAATCGTTGGATCGAAGGCCGGAGAGCAGAGGAAAAGACATATTGACACCTCAAATTGGGTTGAATTAACGAGCGCTTCTGTTGAGAAGATCCTGGGAGGGCATTCCCGAACCGCAATCCTTGTCGGGACAACAAAGACAAACAGAATTTAATTCGTTGAAATTACGGTGTCAAGAGAATTCTTTTGTGCCTCTTTCTGGCTAATATTGCCAGTTCACGTTGACGAAGCCGGTGCCGCTCGTCGGGACGGTGTACTGGTGATTATTCCCCGCCTCCCACGTTACCGCGCCATTGGCCGCAATCTTAATGAATTTGAACTGAATCGTTTGCCCGGCAGGGGCACTCGCAACGATAAACCAGTTCGGATAATTGGGCGTCAGCATCGGGCCGACCGCGCCGTCCCACGTCGTTGACCAACTGCCGAGTTCGACAGTGTTGCCGGTGAGAAAGATATAGTCACCCACCTGCGTCGATGTCGCGTTGTTGACCGTGAACGTGATCGGAATCAGTTTGGCCGTCAGGACGGTGTACTGAATCGTGTTCGAGACTTGTGCGCCGGAATTCGTCACGGTGACGTTGTAGTTGCCATTAGTGACTGAGGGCGTCGTGGCGGTGATCTGAGTTGATGACCATGAATTGACCGTTGCTGTCGTCGTGCCGAACTTGACCGTGCCGGTGGTTGAGCCGAAGTTCTTTCCCGCGATGACGACCTTCACGCCTGGCTGCCCGGCGGTTGGCCCAATCGAACCGATCTGCGGCGCTGCTGTGCCTTCGGTGAATTGCCACACCGAAACGGTGTGCGCCGGAAGATTGAAACTCGTCACAGGGTTATTGCCGCCGGATCCTGTGCCCACCACGATGGATACGCCACCCAAAAGGTTCGTCAGATAATCCGAATAGCTGCCCGCCGGAAGCGACGTGTTCAGACCGCTGATGTTGTAGCTGGTCGTCTCATTTTTATTGATCGCAACCAGTACGACGTTGCCGAAGAACTTTCGTTCGTAAATGTAGACGTCGTTATTGATCCAGCGTTGGCCCATCGAGCCGTAAGCAACGGCCGTGTTGTTATGGCGCAAGGTCGAGAGTTTATTAACGAGTTGATATGCGGTGGTGGTCGTGCTGAAACTCGACATCATCGGCCGGTTGTAGGGATCCGTGCCTCCGCCGGTGTCGTTGTGCAGATACTGCTCGGTGCCGTAGTAGATGCAAGGAATACCGCGGCTGGTGAGTATAAACGCCATCGCTTCGTGTAGACGATTGTTATTGTTGTTAATCGAGAGGAAGCGCGCCATGTCGTGATTGTCGATGAAGGTGACGAGGTCTTCCTTCCAGGTGAAGTTGTTTCCCTCGGTCGCTATTACTGAATCAATGTCGGAAAAGTTGGTATTGGACCCAAAGACGTTTCGAATCGCGGTATTGAGAGGAAAATCGAGCAGCGAGATGCCGCTCTTATTGGCGAACTTATAAGAGTCGTGATAGAGCGGATCGGAAGTGTTTCCCTCAAACCACTCGCCAAAGAGAAAGCTATCGCCATACGTGTAGATCGAATTGGCGAAACTGTACTCCCAGCCCCAGTTCACATGCTTGACTGCATCAATGCGAAAACCGTCGACGCCGTGTTGCTGAAACTGCTGCGCCGCCGCTTTGAGATACGAGTCCATCGTCGCGTGTTCCTGATTGATATCGGCCAGATCGAAGAGGGTGTAATACTGCACTTGATAGCGATCGTCCCAGCCACTGCCCGAGATGTTTGGATTGTGATGGAAGTAGCCGTTCGTATCGTTGGTGAAGTTGCCGAGAAACGAGCCGTTGTCGTAAAGCGCGCCAAACTCGCCCGCGTTGTCTTGTGTGGAGTGATTAGGCGCAAAGTCGACGATGACTTTGATTCCGTTCTGATGGGCCGCGGTGACGAGATTGTCGAAATCGGTCCAGGTGTTACTCGCATCGCCGAAGTGTTCTTCAATGCGTTTGAAATCGCGAGCCTGATAACCATGATATGAAGCCGTAGGATTGCCGTTGCCGTCGGGAATGTTCGTATTGAGATTGTCGACTGGCGGCGAGATCCAGATCGCGGTCACTCCCATGCCGGCGAGATACGACATCTTCTGTTGGATGCCGGCCAGATCTCCGCCCCAGTACATGCGCCAGTTTGTTTTGGTCGAGTCGTAGAGGCCAGCACTCTGCGCGGGATTATTGTTTGATGTGCTGCCGTCGAAGAAGCGATCGGTGATGATTTGATATATGACCTCGCGCTTGAAATCCGCTGCGGTTGTTGTTCCGAGTGGCGCGAGTAGAATAGAGAAGAAAAGCGAGAAGATGAAAAGTTTTTGCGTGAGCTTTTGCATGAGAATGTCCTCCACAGCCAGTCTATATACTTTTTATTCGGATTTACAGGATTTTCATCCACAGATTACGCAGATTGTTTATGGAAGATGAGGCTGACGTTCTGATTATCGGAGCCGGCGCGGCGGGACTAGCTGCGGCGCGCGAACTGAGTACTGCGAAGATGAGAGTAATTGTGCTCGAGGCGCGCGATCGGATCGGTGGACGAATCCACACGCACTTCGATCGCTTTCCTATCGAGCTCGGCGCCGAATTCGTTCATGGCAAACCACCGGAGACGCTCGCGATCGTCGAACGCGCTCAGCTCACGTTGGAGAAAGTGCCAAACCTCCATTGGCACTCGCATGACGGCGTACTCACAAAGTTCGGAGAGTTCTGGTCCAAGGTTGAGAAGGTGATGGATGAAATGAGCGAGTACACCGGCCCGGACCAGGCTTTCTCCGAGTTTCTCGACGACTACAAGCGAAGGACTGACATCGAGGACATCAGGTCAATTGCTACACTTTACGTCGAAGGGTTTCATGCAGCTCACGCGGACAATATCAGCGTGCTTGGTCTAAATAAGACCAACAAAGCCGCGGAGGAGATCGAAGACGACAAACAGTTTCGCATCCAGGATGGCTATAACCGGTTGGTCGAGAGTCTGCATGCCGATGCGGTTTCTCAGGCCGTGAGTTTTCGGCTGAACGCGGCTGTTGAAGAAGTCAATTGGAAGCGCGATCACGTGGAGGTATTAACTACCACGCACGAGCGATTCAAGGCGCGGTGTCTCATCGTGACGCTCCCGCTGTCTCTATTACAAAAAAGCGAACAGGTACGGTTCAATCCGCCGCTCACGCAAAAGCAGAATGCAGCAAGCAAGCTGGCGATGGGCCATGTGATCAAGGTGCTGCTGTGTTTTCGCGGGCCGTTTTGGAAAGACTTGCGCGTGCCGGGTGAAGATGAGTCGCCCACGGATTTGAAAAAGTTCACGTTTATTCACTCGCCCGACGAATTGTTGCCGACTTGGTGGACGCAGTTTCCTTTGGATACGCCGCTGCTTGTAGGCTGGGCGGGTGGTTCACGCGCGGAAAAACTGATCGCCGAGAGTGATGATGCGCTGTTGGACCATGCGCTTGAAACGCTGACGCATGTTTTTCGCATTTCCAAAGCGTCTGTCGAAGATCAATTAGAGGAGTTTTACACGCACAACTGGCAGCACGATCCGTTTTCAGGCGGCGCGTATAGTTATATTCCGGTTGGCGGTCTCGATGCACAGTCGCAGTTGGCCCAGCCCTTGGAAGATGCTTTGTTCTTTGCTGGAGAGGCGACTAACACTGAGGGGCATCAGGGAACGGTGCATGGGGCGATCGCCACAGGCTTGCGTGCTGCTCATGAGATCTTAAGCCGCGGATTTCACAGATGACGCGGATCGGTGTTGCCGCCGCAGATGACTACGCCGAGGCGTTCGCCGGGCGCGGATTTGTAGCGACCCGACAGCAGTGCGGCAAAAGCAGCCGCGCCACCGGGCTCGGCGAGAATGCGCAACGATTCCCATAATCGGCGCTGAGCTTCGATAATATCTTCATCAGATACCAGCACAACCTCGCGCACGTATCGTTGAGCAATCGGAAATATCTGTTGACCGACTTGCCTCGGCGCCAGTGAGTCTGCTGCGATGCCACCCGCCGGAGAATCGACTGGATGACCAGCGCTCAACGCGCGTTGCAGAGTCGGCGCTTCAAATGGTTCGACGGCGATGAGCTTGATTCTGTTTTGGTACCACGACGCGATGCCGCCGATCAGTCCGCCACCGCCGACGGCGACGAGCAGTG
>DATFHH010000060.1:0-31773 GCA_035248565.1 Pyrinomonadaceae bacterium
CTCTGAAAGAGTTCGCCAATTGCCGAACGCTTTCAGCGTTTGACTAACTTCCAAATCGCGATCCCAGGGTTGTCGCTGCGCTCCAACCCGTGGGCTGAAATTAGTGAACGCCTTCGGCGTTACTGAAACTGCACCACTACCCGAGAGTAGCGATACCTGGTCAGGATCCTGGTAACTTTTGCAACAATCACTC
Source organism: Pyrinomonadaceae bacterium (assembly GCA_035248565.1). Lineage (GTDB taxonomy): Bacteria > Acidobacteriota > Blastocatellia > Pyrinomonadales > Pyrinomonadaceae > PSRF01. The sequence continues at coordinate 194 of DATFHH010000060.1, forward strand.
TTTAAGCACGTGAACAGCCTCGTCCACGAGAATGAAAATCTCCCATATTAAATTGTTCGCCTTGGCTTTAGAAGATTACGTCTGTCGCTATCAGAATCGGCAGTTGCTCGATAAAATCAATAAAGCTTATCAAGATCAAGCTGATGCCATGGAGCAGAAGCGCCTTTGCGAAACCTCGCGGAACCGTCTGAAGGTACGCTTCAGCCTACCGTGGGATGGCGAAGGCGTCGTCAGGGAGTTTTTCGTTGAGCTTTACTTCCTTGACGCTGAACTCGGCGAAGAATGCTCCTATCGGCATCTCGAATTTTTTTGAGAAACTGAAGGGAACTAACACTCCGTCAACTTCCTTGAACTTGCTGTGCTCCGTACCAAGAGTGGCGTTACCGTAGTAAAGAAAGAAGCTCATCACGCGTCCGGTCTTTGGATCCAGATAGAAATCCGTCGTGTATCCGTCAGGATCGACGATGCGAAAGCCGCGCTGCTTCTTCTTGTCTGCTATCGCCGTGACCTGGTAACCAGGTTGATCGAACCTTGACAGCGCGTCCAAGCCAAACTTCGTCAACGGTGGCAGCTCGACATTCGGCATCGAGCTATACGATTGTTGCCCATCGTAAATCTGCTTGAAAACGATCGCCGGCCGCGCATCGATATCCATGCGCATCTTCTGACCGGCAGTCACCAACGAAAACGCGCCCGGAATCGATTGAACACTGTTCGGCGGATAAAGTTGGACCGAACCGCGCAGGATCATGCTCTGCACTGAGCGAAACTTCTCTCCACCCTGGGCCGCAAACGCCGCACGCGCGAGATCCAGCGGAGTAGTCTCCGCGGTGATCACGATGGCCGGGGTAGCCGCGCCGCTTGCGGGAGCAGTTTTAGCGGGCGCCACTGACTCCTGAGCCGCCGCCGTTCCACTCAAGACGAGCGAAAGTAAGAAAGCTAACTTCTTCATCTCTGTACCTCTAATTAAAAGTTCAAACGTACCTGCGCGTAGATGCGACGATTACCGGCGCCAGTGCTTCCGCCGCCGCCGCCACCAAAACCACCAAACGCTCCGCCCAAACCAAGCGACTCACCAAAACTCGGCGACGATAAGTTACCGACCGGCGTGGAGAGATTCACGTGGTTGAGAACATTTTGAAAGTTGAGGGAGACGTTGAGAGTGTACCGCTTCTCACTCGAAGCAGCGGCACTTCTACCCTGTGGTCCTGCTCCAACAGCCGCCACCTTAACACCTCCGCCGCCGGCGGCTGGCGCCATTGGACCACCCGGTCCACCTGCTGGACGCTTATCGGCAACAGCAGCGGTTTGTCCGGCAGGTTTCGCTGGCGCAGCAGCATTGCCCTTGTTGATTACACCAAAAGCAAAGGTGCGACTGACGCGCATGTTGACAACGAACGATCCGGGCGACTGACCAAAGTTTCGCGGGATGATTTTCTCACCCGGCAAGGGCACGAGATTGAAGTTGCCGAAGGGCGTACAGCGGATCGTTATGGCCGAGCAGTCTGCGTTCGGACCAGCGAAACTCGGTCGCTCGTTTACTTGCCGATCGAGATTGAGGTCCTGGCCCGTAATGATATTGAACGGTGGTCCACTGTTGGCGACGATGAAAGGATTCAGCACCACTTTCCACCACGGCAAGTTAACCGTACCGAAGATCGTAAACCGGTGTCGAATATCAAACGAGCCACGGGCAAACTCACCTGACGTGTCGTAGGAATTCATCGGGAAGAGTTGGCCGCCCTGACCATCCGTGTCGTTCGTGGACTTGCTCAGTGAATAGTTGCCGCTGAGCTGAAACATTCGACTCAGCCGGCTATTGAAACCCACGAAGAACTGTCGCTGATTGAACTGCCCGCTTGCCTCGTAACGATAAATCTCACCCTTGGTTGGATCGGGTCGCAGGCCGTTGGGCGTCAGTGGCGTGACTGTGCCCGGGAGCGGCGCATTAACATCGCGCGCGCGAATCACGTGAACGATGCGAATGTTGTAGAAGCCAACAAACATCGTTATGTTCCGCGGCAACTGTCGCTCGACCTGCGTGCCGACGACGTAAACAGTCGGGATTTGTATATTCGGATCCACCTGCCAGATCGTCTGCTGCGTAGCAGGCAAGCCTGCCACCGAAGGAACGCTCGACGGACTCCACTGATTCAATACCGAGTAAATGCCCGCGACGTTTGGTAATTGTTGTTGGGCCTCTGTTGGAGGCAGGATCCGCTCGGCCGGCTCAGTCACCGAAAACTGCTGAAGGTTTACACCGTTGAAGCGGTTAGCTTGAAGTGTGGAACCCTCGCTGAAACGGTTGTAAAAGAAACCGGTGCCGAACCGAATAACCATCTTTGGCGGGCGCGCGCTGTTCGCCGCTCCAGGCGACCACGCAACTGCTAGACGTGGCGCGAAGTCGTATTTGCTGTGCGCATTTGTCTGAGTCTCGTAGCGCAGGCCGTAGCTAAAGGTGATGTTTGGTCGCACGCGCCAATCATCCTGGATGAACACGCCGTAGTCGGTTTGATTAACGTCTGCGAAAGGGTTTCCGGCGTTGATTCTGAATGCTGCTGCACCACCGCCGGCAGCTCGAATCTGAGCAGGCGTGAAGCCCTGTTCCTGAAGCCGCAGCGTTAACTGATAACGCTCGATACTCGTTAGACCAAAGCCACCGGTGAAAGACCATGAGCCGCCAAAGTTACCCTGGTTGGTGTCCTCGACGTCGATGTGTCTCAGACGTCCGCCAAACTTGATCGCGTGCGAGCCTCTTTGTTTGGCAGTGAAATTGTTCAACTCCCAACTCTTGCGCACGTTGAAAGAATGGCCTACCTGTGAACCACCGGCACTGAACGAACCGCTGACATCCAATGACGGCACTGAGTTGTTGCCAATTTGCTCGTTCCTTCCGCGCGAGAATTGGAAACGTGTTTCATTGACGGTCGTAGGGTTCAGGATCGCAGTCTCAGTAACCTGAATATTTTGATTGGTGGAGATCGTGTTGAAGGCGCGCTCGGGTAGAGCGAAACCACCGATTCCCTGGTTTTCGACACGAAACCGGTTGTAGTTGTAACGAACGATCAGCGTGTTGTTTGTGTTAATGGCGTAATCAAATCGCGGACTGAGGAACGTGTTCCGCCGCGGCACCAGAAACGACTGGCCAAACTCGACGGGATTCAAATTGTCATCGAGCACAGTTGCTCGTACCAATTCGTTGTCGTCGGTCTCGATGCGTCCAAAGTTGAAGAAAAAGGACGCCTTCTTCGCGATCAATGGACCACTCACATTTGTTTCGTACTGCCGAATCTGAAAAGGCGTGCGCTTACTCGACTCAACGGAAAAAGGATTTCGCGAATTCAGACTCTCGTCGTTGAAATTCCACGACGCGCCGCCCCGGAATTTATCAGTTCCCGGTCGAGTCAAAATATCAATACGTGCGGAAGGCTGATCGTTCTCCGCTGCAAATGGATTTTGATTGATACGAATCTCACGAATTGTATCTTTCGACGGGAGACTGCCACCAGTGAATCCGTCGATGAAGATCTGGCCGCCGTTTGGTCCAACTGATGGTCCAGCCAACGCCTGTAACGCTGCGGCTAACTCATCGGGATCGTCAGGTAAGGCATCGAGATCTTTTCCGGCAATCACGGTCTGATTTGCATTGGCAGTGGCTTCGGTGCTGACTGAGTTGTCTGCAACCGTTACTTTAGACTCCTCGATCGTCACTTTGAGCGTGAGATCGAGCGACTGCCTCGCCCCTGTGATATCGACTTCTTTGTTTTCAGACGACGCAAAACCGGTGGCGACTGCTTGCAACGAATACTTGCCGGGGGCGAGTCCGGTGAAGGTGTAAACGCCTTCGCCATTCGTGGTGGTCTTCTTCTGCGCTCCACTCGCGTCGGTCAACGTGACGGAAGCGCCGACGATTGCAGCGCCGAGTTCGTCAGTGATCAAGCCGCGCAGTGTACCGCGTGATTGTGCAGCGATAAGAGTAGCAGCCATGAGGACGATCAGAATGGCGCTGAACGTCTTGCTGGAGAGATTCTGGATAGACTTCATGGGGGAAACCTTTCGGAAAACCGAGTCGTCCTTGAACTAGGGCAAGCCGATGCCGAATGAAATGCCGCTCCCTAGACCAGCGGCTGGATTGGGTGCTGCCTGTCCGGGTTGGGGCCGCGGAGCCAGCATTGCAAGTAGGGTATCTGCTCCAGTCACCAGCGAAATGGCTGTCAGGCGAGTTGGATCCACACCCTGCGTACTGGAAACGATGATAGTGTCGCCGACCTTAACATCTGCGATTGAAATAGTCGGCAGTCTCTCGAGCATGTCGTTGATATTGAAACCGCCACCTGGACGACCGCCGCCCGGACCACCTGGTCCGCCCGGGCCGCCTCCTTGTGGCCGAGCAGCAGGCTGACCTTGACCACCTTGTGCTGTTTGGCCTCCACCAGCGCCGCCACCTCCACCTGGGCCACCGGGTCCTCGGCCAAAGCCCATCATTGCGCCCATTTCCGAAGCGGGTGGGAATTTGCGCAATACCGCATCGTGCTTGACGACGATCGTGAGCGGGTGCTTCTTTTCCAATTCATTGATCTTGATCTCGCCCGTTGTGGGATCGACAGCAGTAACCACGCCACCAACTGTTCGAAAACTTCCAGTCACGACCTTCTCCGGGACGAAGTGTTCCGGATCCTTCCGCTCACCCAATGCTCGCAGTTGGTCGCCGACTTTCAATTCACCAAACTCACTCGGCTTGGCGTCACCAAATTTGATCGAATCAGGCGCATAACGTCGCATTTCAGTCTTGTCACTGACCGGAATGACGATAGTTTGCGTGCCGGCCAAGGTCCGATGTGCGATCGTGATCTCTTTAGTTTCCGGTTTAAGGGCGGTGATTACGCCGAGAATTCCACGACGGCGCCATTCGGCTCGTTCTGCTTCCTGCTTCTTGGCGAGATCGCCTTTCGTCATCACGACGACCATGGCGGCAGGCACTGACTTCCGGTCTTCCGCGACATTGCCTCGGGCCATCACGCGATCGCCTTCAGCGAGATCGGTAAGCGTAACGTCAGTGGCATTGGTCAAGGTTTGCTCGCCGGGCGCCAGCTTTTTGTAAGTCGTTTTATCGCTGAGCGAGACAGTGACCATCGAACCGGCATCAGTTTTTATCGTGATCTGCTTCGCCGCCGCATCAATCGACTTGATTTCACCAATCGCGTACTTGGCAGTAATGTTTGGATCCGCGGCTTGCGCCAAAGAAACGGGGCTTGAAACTAACAGTGTGATTAGTCCTATCGCTGCTGCGAAAAAGAACGTCCGCATGAGTTGTCCTTTCTATCTATGTGAACACCGCGAGCTTCGGATTTATAACTGGCAAGTACCGATTTTTGGTTACGCAATAAAGACTGAGAATGTTCTCAGTTATGTGGCTAAAGGCCAGTTCCTGCGATACCGGGCGGTTAGAGCCAGTCCGAAGCTGATTATCAAGATAAAAGCTGCCATAAACGGCCAAACGTACGGCAGTGAGGTTAACAATACCCAAAAACTCGTCCCAAGTAATAACGCTACTGCTTCGGAATGTTTAGCAATCGGCACATATTTACGCTGCAACCAGCGCCCCGTCGAAGCGTAAAGTATTACTCTGCCAAACAATCCTGCGACCAATAAGAGCAGGAGCGCCAACAGACCTATCAACACACGGACCGGCTCGGGCATTACTAAAAGAGACAGCATCACGACGCCAAAAACCACGACGACACCGGTTAAACCTATGGCAGCGACGCGCAAACTAGTTAACTGCAATCGCGCGATTCCGCGGCTGATGGTCCCCGGCATGACGGCCGTCAACGCCAGCGACACGATGAACCAGAACAACACCACCAGCAATCTGGTTCCAAGATAGGTGGGCGTCCAGCGCGGGCTGAACAGTCCGGTCGGATTTCGCATTATGTTGCGCAGTTCCTGCTGGTACCCCGCATACATCATCGTTGTCGCGGCTGGATCACGATTGGGTGGCGTGTCGTCTGCGTGATAAGTGCCACCCACGACGATGACGTCGCCACCGATCCGCGAGCCGTGTCTTTGAATCACTGAACCGCCGATCGCAGCCACGTCGCCTTTCACTTCGCCTTCGACGATCACGTCGCCGCCAAGTGAGATGGCTTCCCTCGCAGTGCCGGTGATCCTGATCGACTTTCCTAATCCGCGGACGAGGCTGTCGTTGTTCCCTTGTATGAGCTCAACGTTTTCGCTATTTGTGTCCTGCGCACAAGCAACACCGACAAGCAACAACACCCAGAGTGCTAATGCGAAGATGCGATTCAGATCGAGCTTAGTGAGAGAGAGTGTTTGGAAACTGGCTTCTGAGTGACTAATAAACATCGCCACCGGCGACTCCTATTCCGTTGCGCCCGGGCGATGGTAGTTTGAGATCAAGCGAGAGAGGATGAAGATGGCCACACCGAGCAGAACCAGCAATGGTCCCCACGAACCCGATTCAACAATTATCTTTCTGCTGAGCACCCTCAAGATCACTATCAGCGTGGCGACGGTGTCATAAGCAGTGCTCGCGACGAAACTAATGACGCCGAAGGCGGTCGCGATGAGTTTTTGCGCGAGCGTAAATAATCCATCACGCGCGCGCGCACCGATTAGCGCGAATCCAGTCAGCGCGAGAATCAGGCAGATGACCAGCGCTTTTCGATTTTCAGAACGCGTACGCACGCCGCTCATGTCGCTGGTGGCGCGCGTCGCGATGCGTCGCGAAAAATCAGCCGGCACTGGGATCTCGGCACCGTCAATCAAAGCGGCCTCGAGTTCGCACACCAGCAAACGATGAGCTCTCAATTCAGCACGGCACGAAATGCAATTCGGCAAATGTTCTTCAAGCAGCCGCGTTAGGTCTTGTTCCAATTCACCATCGACATACGCGGCGATCAGATTTCTTCTTTCGCAAATCTTTTGCTGACTACTTGTCGTGCCCATTAAATGCCCGTAATTCCCTTTTCTACAAACTGCTGCCGCATCATCTCGCGCGCGCGGAACAGGCGATTCTTCACTGTGCCGAGCGGTAATCCTGTGACTTCGACAATCTCCTCGTAACTGAGATCTTGTGAGTGACGAAGAATGATGAGCTCACGATAGTTCGCGGGGAGGGTTCTCACCACTGACTCGATCTCGCCTCGCCTCTCTCTGCGCTCACTCTCCTGTTCAGGACTCAAGCGACCACACTCGACCGGCATGTCGAACTGATCGCTCTCCGATCCGACGACCAGCGATTGCTCGCGAGTCGCATTTCGACGCAGATGATCGACTGCGGAGTTGTGCGCAATTTTGTAGATCCAGGTTGAGAATTTGAACTCCGCGCGGTAGCGTCGGAGTGAGCTGTAGACCTTGATGAAGATCTCCTGGGTAAGATCGAGGGCGGATTCGTAGTTGCCGACCATGCGGTAGACGTAGGCTGAGATTGGGCGTTGGTAGCGCCGGACGAGCTCTTCGAAACTTCCTTCGCCGCCATGCACGGCAATAGCCACAAGGTCACTGTCGCTGGCGGCGGTCAGATCTCTGGAGAATGCACGAGTAACGGAGGAGGCAGCAAGATTCATAATGCAGGGATGTTACGTTCAACCCAAAAGGATTGTTTCAATGCCATCCTACAGATTACACAGAATCTGCGTAATCTGTGGATGGATTTACCACGACAACGTGGCGAGCCCGGCTGGGGCGGCGATGGAGTCGAAACTGAACTCGCGGCTGGGCAACTGCAATCCCAAATCTTGAGCTTCGAGTGGTCGCAAGTCTCCGCCAGTCGTCTCGTTGACGATCTCTCCGGCCCGTTCCTTTGTGATGCCCTCGCCAATCACCATCAGCCGCGACAGACCCTGGCCATTGCCAACTTCCGGCGCGCTGCGGTCGCGATAAAACAACAGGAAGCGATAAAACTCGTCTTCGAATTCTTCTTCAGTGCAGGTAACCGTGCGCACGATCAGCGGATGCTTATCGCGAAAGATCACGCCAGTGAAACCCTGACTCGATCCACTGAGCAACAACGAATCGCCGATAGTGCCGTTTCGCATTAACCACTGCGCCTCACCGAGATGTCGCGGCAGGATCAAACCCGCTCGCCAGCCCAGCGATTCGAGTACGGCTTCGTATTCCGCGACGACAGCTTTCTTAACGGCCACGACCAGGTAGCGATCGCGCCCCTGCGAATCCTTTTGCAGACGTTCCCTGGAGATTGATAGTTCTTCGAGTGGCGCGCCAAAACCACGCTCAATTTTCCACTGCAACACTTCCTGGAGCTCGGCGTTCGATTGCACCTGACTTTCCATCGTCAGCACGAGTGTTCTCGCGGTTGCTTCCGGTAAACTCATGGACCAGCGTTTCTGTCGCAAACCCGCGCTGGTAGCAAGCTCGTTTAGCACTCCTGCCAGTTGTGGACCATTCTGTATGTTGGGTTCATCAAAGCTGGGACGGATCAAGGATTCGGCGATATTGAAAGTAGCGGCGCGGCGTAGTTTACAGGCTGTGCCTCCGACGCGTTCGAGCTGAACTACAGAAGCGACGCCCTTTTCGAGGCCAATGGCAGTTGCGGGATACCAGGGATCGATGAGTCGTGAAATCAGGTTGGGCATGTTATTGCCGATTGCTAATTGCCGATTGCCGATTTAGCTATTCACCACCGAGCCAATTGGCAATCGGCAATTAGCAATCGGCAATGCTTACCATTCACTATAGTTGGTCCCTTCGCTGGAGACTTCTCCGGAGGCGCTGTGAACGTCAGTCATGCCTGTTTCACCTTGCAGTGAATTTGGATCTTCGCCGGTAGTGATGGCCCAATCTTTCTGCCCGGTAAATGGATCTTGAGGAACCTCGCGCATATAACCGTCGCTGACCAACTCGTCCAGCGATTGCGGCAGGCGTCCTTTGTCGGCCGCAAACTGATCGATCAACATGCGCATCGAGCGGAGATCCTCTTTCAACACCGCCTCACGCGTATGCATAATCGTTTTTTGATATTGCGGCAACGTGATGGCAGCCAGAACGATGATGATCGAGATCACGATCATCAATTCCAGCAACGTAAACCCTGCCATTTTCGCTTTACCAGTCACTGTACCTCTCTCCATTCAAAGCTGTATCTCTCGAATTAGACCGAACGTCAAAAACATTCTCCCCGCCCCACGACTCGCAACGGGGAGGATCGTAAGACGAGCAGAACTTCCAGTCGGACTTACCGGTCATCGGATCGATCGGCATGCCGCGCAAATAAACCTTCTGTTTAGTGGACAACTGGCCAACATCGGTTGCATTCACGTTTTGCTGCCCGCGCCCCCCGGTCGAGTTTCTCGGTATCACATTGACGCCATTGACGAGCGTGTCCAAATCCGGCGGAAAGCGATCGGGATTATCGACGCCAAAAATCGTGCAATCGCTGATCACTACCTGGCTGCGCGGATCGATGAACACATTCTGCTGAATCTGTGCTTGTTGTTGCGGCGTCAGCGCGGTCCCGGTGCAAGTCATGCCAAACGTATCGCGATGAAAGTTGTCGATCGCAGTACGCATTTCACGCAGCGTCTCGCGCAATTGCTGCTCCTTCTGCCGCTTCACCGAGACTTTGACCAGCGGCAACACGCCGAGCGTCAGAATCGTCAACACGGTGACGGTGATCACCAACTCGATCAGTGTAAAACCTCTCTGCATTCTCATAAAAACTTCGTGCCTCTGTGCTCTCTGTGGTGATTGTCTCGTAAGAAAACAACCACAGAGCACACAGAGGCACAGAGAAAAACCAACATCTACTGCTTCACTGTTGCCGTGCCCTGAACCACTTGCGACGTCACGTCGCGTGCGTCAGTGGCCACTAAGTGCAATGTGTCTTTCACAAACGACAACGACGCGTCGCCGGCGCCCACGGCCTCGAGATCGATAAAGAGCAGCGGTCCGGATCCTCTGAACGATGCTTTACCGTTGAGACTCGAGATCGATATCAGACACGTGCCCGTTGCATCGATCACGGGTGTAAAGATCGGCGCGGCATCTCCCGAAGTTGGAAGAATGTTGCCGGCCGTTAATCCATTAACTTTCACCACCTTCGGATCGAACTTCAGTGCCAGCAATGCAAGACTCAGCGGCACATCCGAATTCAACTGAACAGCGTAGCGCCGTTTTTCGCCGATCTTCAACACGTCGCCATCCGGCAAGAGTGTCAGTTGGGCCACACGCACGCCGGGCGATTTGATCTCAGGCGCTTTAACAGCCAGCGCTGTTTGTTGTGGTTTTGGCAAGCTCGTCAGCACTGCATTCTGGCTGCCAGCATTACCCGGATTGACAGTGGCGACATTGGCCGCCGCCTGATCGCTGATCAAAGATTTCGGAGCCGGAACAAACGCAGGCAGATCTTCGACAGTCGTTTGTTTAGTAGTGTCAGCAGCAACAGTCTTCACTGGAGCCGGAGCCGGCGCTTGAGCGGGTGCCTGAGCAGGCGACTGAACCGGCGCGGACTCAGGCTTGAATGCCAAAGTACCGGCTGGCGGAGGTAACACTGAAGGCGTTGTCTTCTGCGCTACAGTCTCACCCGCTTTCACGAGTGGAGCATCCGGAAGTTGCAGAGTCACATTCTTCGGCAGGGTACGTGCGGCTGCAATCTGATCTTCACGATCGGCTTCGCGAATCATTTCCGCGAGTGATCCAGTCGTTGGTGATTGCAATGTGCCGCTCGGACGCATCTCTTCGTCTCGCGGAGTCACTGCCGGTGCACGGAGCACGCGCGGCGTGACTGAGATGACGATGTCGACCGTTCGATTGTCGCGCGTCGGCGACGTAAACAGACGTCCCAGGATCGGCAGTCCGCCGAGGAACGGTAATCCCTGACGTCCATGCGTTTCGATGTCCTGCGAGACGCTGGCCAGCATCATGGTCCGATTGTTCTGTACGCGGGCAGTGCCGGTGATGGTGCGCTCAGTAAACGTCGGCGTCAACGAGTTTGCACCGAGAACATCTTTTGATTCGATGTTCATCTTCACTTGCACGTCGAGATTCGGAAACACCTGCGGCGTGAACTTCAACGTCAAACCAGTCGGCTCATAGTTGATGACGGGAAAACCACCGGTTGGGAAGAGCGTTTGATTATTTGGCGAGGGTGTGCCGGTTTGCACGCCAAATGGATAGGCTTGCGCTGTCTGCACCGGAACCCGTTGACCGATGCGTGCAGTGGATTCCTCACCGTTGAAAGCATGGACCTGAGTTGACGCGATCAGCTTCGTGTTGTTCTTGTTCTGAAACGCGGTCAGGATCGACGGTGGGATCACGAGCGCAGCAGCCAGTGCCGTCGGATTTGTAAGCCCGAGGTTTACGCCACGACCCGCATTCACCACCGCATTGTCAGTCAGCAGCGCCCAACCTGGTGAACCGCCGATGGTTAAGTTGCCTTTGCTGGGGTCCCCAATCTGATTGCCGAGCTGAAGCAGATCGCTCTTTGATACTTCGTAGATGCTGACGTCCATAACGACTTCAGCACGATCCTTATCGATGCTCTGAAGGAGGTCACCAATTAGACGCACGTTCTCCGCAGTGTCGCGCACAGTCAAACTGTTGGTTGCATCATCGGGCACGACGATCGTCTGCGGACGACCAACTGATGGCGGAATCGCTTGTTGGACCAGCGTGCGCGCATCAGCGGGTTTCATGTTTGAAAGAAAGAACGTGCGGAGCACCAGTTGTTGATACTGCGGACGCCGAGCCTGGTCGGCGACGAGTATCGTTCTGCGGCTCAGCTTTTGGAAGAAGAGTCCTTCCTGCAAGAATAGGTAATCGAGCGCCTGTGCGGTCGTAACATCCTTCAAACTGATGTCGACCTGTCGTGCTTGTGCGAATGATTGACGGTCGAAGATCACGTTGAGGTTTAGCTGATCAGCCAGATTGCGAATGAGCGTTTTCAGATCGCCTTTAACATCGACGACGCGAAGCTGTTGTTCACGCGGTGTGAAATCTTGAGCCTGACCGTTGGCGGGCGTAGTAGTGCCGCCGTTCTCTAACTCACCAGGTTTTGAACTATTCGGCGATCTGCCTTCTTTCACCGCTTGCAAACGCAGCATGCGTTCCATCTCTGACACGGCGAGTTCATTCACCGGATCGTAGCCGTATGCCTGCCGGAAGGCGTTATACGCGCCGACAAAATCTCCGCGCTCCGAGAGCGACCTCCCTTGCTGCATGTAAGTTTGCGAGGCATTGAAACTCGCCCGACGGAAATGGAGTTGATACTCCATGTTCGAAGGGTCGGCAGCAACAGCAAGCGTGTACTCCTGAGCCGCCTTGTCCCACTGCTGCTTGTTTTCGTAGTCCATGCCACGCTTGAAGTTTTTATCGCCTTTTTTGCCGAACGCCGTCAGCGGCAAGGCCAACAAGCTAAGGGCGAGAGCCAAAGAGATGAGTGTTCGCAATCTGGTATTGTTTTTCATGACTTCTACTCGATTCGGGAGGTGGAAAGTTTAGCGGCCTAATAATGCCGCCACGACGCTAAAGATGCAAGACCAAAGCGGTCAATTCCCTTACACGCGGGGGTGAAATTTCGGTTCCGTTTAGACAATAAATCCGCAGATTACGCAGAATCTGTGTAATCTGTGGATGGCTTTTACTTTCCTGCGTTGAGCTCTTCTACAAACGTGACGCGGTTGATTTCGTGCAAGGTCGAAACGCCGTTGAAAACCTTGTGCAAGGCCGATTCCCTCAAGCTCGTCAACCCTTCGGCCTCCGCCGCGCGCCGGACCTCGGAACCAGGCCGCCGCTCGACGATCATTTCGCGGATATTATCCGACAAATCCAGCAATTCGTGAATAGCCGTGCGGCCTCGATAGCCGGTGTGATTGCAGGCGTCGCAGCCGACGTTCATGTAGAACGTCCGCTGACGATGTTGTTCAGGCCTGAGACCGGATTCCATCAGCTCAGTATCACTGGGATGATACGGCCGTTTGCAGTAAGCACAGAGCATACGAATCAGACGTTGAGCCAAAACACAATTGAGTGAGGAGACGAAGTTATAAGGCTCGACACCCATGTTCAAAAATCTGCCAATCACATCGATCACGTTGTTTGCGTGAACAGTGGTGAATACGAGGTGGCCGGTTAGTGCAGACTGAATCGCGATCTGAGCGGTCTCGGTGTCGCGAATCTCACCGACCATGATCTTGTCAGGATCGTGACGCAGGATCGAACGCAGCCCGCGATCGAAGGTGAGTCCCTTCTTCTCGTTGACCGGAATCTGAGTGATGCCGTGCAACTGGTACTCAACCGGATCCTCGATCGTCACGATCTTGTCTTCTTCGTTCCGGATCTCATTCAACGCTGCATAAAGAGTTGTCGTCTTGCCGGAGCCTGTTGGACCAGTGACCAGCACCATGCCGTAAGGCTCAGCAATGTAACGGCGAAACTTGCGTAAGTCTTCTTCAGCAAAACCAACCACGTTCAAGTTCAGGTTTTTGAACTCTTCGTTGATCTGTTCTTTATCGAGAATACGAATGACCGCGTCTTCACCATGAATCGTCGGCATGATCGAAACGCGGAAATCGACATTGCGTCCTTTGTAACGAACTCTGAACCTGCCATCTTGCGGCACGCGACGTTCGGCGATATCGAGCTCAGACATTACTTTGATACGCGAGATCAGCGTCTGGTGATAAGCGAGATCGATCGGATCGACTTTCGCGTAAAGCGCGCCGTCAATTCGATACTTGACCTGGACTTCCGTGTCACGAGTTTCGATGTGAATGTCAGACGCGCGTGACTCCATCGCGTTGTAAATAATCGTGTCGACGAGTTTGATGATCGGCGACATCTCGGAGTCGGTCGCCAGACGATCGAGATCGAGGACTTCCTCACCATGCTCAGTCTCTCTGACTAACGAGATACGAAAGCCCGACGCTGCTTCCTGCAACACGCGCTGCGTCGTGTCGCCTTTTCGCAAGACAACCTCGACCGCGCCGGCAGTCGCGACATAAGGAATAACGCGAGTCTTGAGCGTGCTTGAAAGTTCGTCCAACCGCTCGAGATCGGTTGGATCCGCCATCGCGATGTGCAGACCTTTTTGATCGCGTTTCAGCGGCACAAACTGGTGGCGGACCATCAGGTCGACCGGCACTTCGGTAAAGAGCTCGTAGTCGATTGGCGATTCATCATCGGGCGGCAGAAGATCGACAAACGGCAGACGATAGCGGCGCGCGAGTTCCTTCGCGGCCTTCATCTCGGGTGGTTCATGAATGTCGCCGTTTTGGCCGTTGCCGCCGAGCGGCGCGACCGGCCGCACGACTGACTTCTCGTTTTCTGAAACTTGCTTCATAAAGGAGATCTACAACTTACTAATTAATGGTGGCCGGTAACACCTGCGCCACTCGAGATCGACTGGATAATGGGTAGGTAAATCGCAAGCAGGATCGTCACGACGACACCGCCCATGACGATAAGGATCGCAGGCTCGAGCGTGGTCGTCAACTGCTCCAGGCGCACTTCCGATTCCGCGTCATAGAATACTGCGACTTCGTCCAGCATTTCACGCAAACTGCCCGATCGTTCGCCGATTCCAATCATGTCGATGGCAAGCGCGGGCATCCAGTCGGCAGTTTCCAAACTCTCCGTGAACGATCGCCCTTCTCGAATCATCGGCAGAATCGAAGAACTGCGTCGCCTCAGTTCCAAATTGGTGATCGATTCGGATGCGATCTCCCACGATTCAACCAGCGTGATGCCACCGGCCAGCAACGTCGCCAACGAGCGTGTTGCTTGTGCCACTGACATCTGCACCGCGAGAGTTCCGGCGAGTGGGATTTTGAGTATCAGTTTGCTGAGCTGGAGTTTGCCGCCTGGCGTGCGCGACCAGATAAACAACAACACCGCACCACCGATCACGAGTGGACCGAACCAGAGCACGTTCGACGAAAGCCAGCGTGAGATGCCGACGACGATCTGCGTTACTGTTGGTAGTTCATTACCAAATCCAATGAAGAGCTCGGACATCCGCGGCACGACATAGATCGTCAAAAAGGTAACCATACATGCGGACGCGAAGAGCAGAAACATCGGGTACGCGAGAGCCCCGCGAATTTTTCGTCGCAGTGAGACGTTGCGTCGCATGTAACTCACGTAGCGACTCAATACTTCATCGAGTGCGCCCGATCGTTCGCCGGCGAGAATCGATGCAGTATAGATTCGCGGAAAGATAGTGCCTTGCGAAGCGAAAGCTTGGGACAGGGCGGCGCCGCCGCGAATCTGCTCTTCGACGTCGCCTAAAACGGCGCGCAGTCGCGCGGACGCTGCTCGTTTTCGCAGCATCGAGATGGCTTGCAGGATGGGAATGCCGGCGCGAACTAATGCGGCGAGTTGTTGGTTGAAAAGTAAAAAGTCGTTTGCTTTAACGCGCGGGTGCGCACCGGGGCGGCCGAAGCGCGTCAATGCAGAGACGCCTGAAGTTTTTGGAGGAGTAACATTGAAGACACGAAAACCTTCGCGTTCGAGACGCGTACGTGCTTCGTGGACGCCTGATGCTTCGACGGTACGTGTTACGACTTCGCCCGCGGGCGTTCCCAATCGACAAATAAACTCTGCCATACTATGTGGACCCGGAGTATATCACGCGAACTGTGAAGGCAAGTTTCAGTAAATCCGCGAGATCCGCGGCAAACGTGGCCTGTTTATCTTTCCAGTTGCGCGTTTCATTCATAAGGAGAACAGTGTGACCGCACCAGCAAATCAACAGACTAACCAACCATCAGCCCCAGTTCAAATGCTGCAAATCATCAGCGGCTTTTGGATTTCGCGGGCAGTTTACGTTATTGCCAAGCTTGGCATCCCCGACATATTGAAGTCCGGCCCCAAAACCGCAGAGGAATTGGCTGCCGCCACGAAGACGCACGCGCCATCGTTGTTTCGCGTGTTGCGCGCGCTCGCGAGCGTCGGCGTTCTGAGCTCCGCCGACGGACGCTTTGCACAAACACCGCTATCAGAAACACTCGTCACCGACGCACCAGGCTCGCTGCGTTGGTTCGCCGTCTCTGAGTTGGGACAGGAACACTATCCCGCGTGGGGCGACCTCATGCACAGCGTCAAGACCGGCGAAATCGCTTTCGATCACTTCTTCGGAATGGACGTTTGGCAATACTTTCAACAGAACCCCGAAGACGCCGAGGTCTTCAACAATTCAATGAGTGGCATGACAGCCGCTGCCAATGAAGCGATCCTGTCGTTGTACGATTTTTCGGGTTTCAACAAAATCGTGGACGTGGGTGGTGGCCATGGCGGGCTCATCACGTCGATTCTGAAAGCGAATCCGCAACTGAAGGGTATGTTGTTTGACGCTCCGCAAGTGATCGAAGGCGCGCAACCAAAGATCGAAGCAGCCGGAGTTGCCGAGCGGTGCGAAACAGTTGCGGGCGACTTCTTCAAGTCCATTCCGGCTGGTGGCGAGGCCTACATCATGAAGTGGATCATTCACGACTGGAATGATGAATTAGCCACCAGGATTTTGAAGAACTGCCGCGCACAGATGCCGGAAAACGGCAGGCTCATTCTGGTGGATAGCGTCGTGCCGGAGACTGCTGAGCCGCATTTCTCGAAGTTTATCGATCTGAACATGCTTGTGATGACTGGCGGGAAAGAGCGCACGGAGAAAGAGTTTGAAAAGCTGCTCGACGCCGCTGGCTTTAGACTGCTCCGCGTGATTCCGACGGATCTTCCAACCAGCATCATTGAAGCGCAACCTGTGTAATCCACACATCTCCTTGGAGTGCGGCGGCTTGACGCCGCTTTGTTATCGATGGTGCGCGATCGAGGCCAAAGCGGCGTCAAGCCGCCGCACTCCAAGGAGGCGCCTTTCTTTTCAATCTTGCACCGAATCTGCGCCTGTCCTAGAATGGCCGTGCCAACACAGCACTAAACTGAAACGCGCGCGGCCGTCTCCCCGTGAACATTTCATGTCCGCTTTTTGGAAAGTCGGGCATCACTCGCTCCCTAACGAGCATCTGTGTTGACAGTTCCCTTTCGAGCCCTGACCGGTACTTTAAAAATGAATCGCCGCACGTCAGTCCGGGGGTGACATGTACTTGCCGAGTCGTTACGTCAGTAAGATCACAGCAGCTTCGATCGCGCTGTTTGTTGTCTCGTTTGTCTTTTCGCTAGCGGTCCACAGTCAAGACCCAGCTGTGCCTGCTCCCACGCAGACTCCTGTTCCTGCGCAGAGCCCGTCACCAACGCCTCAGCAAAAACTGGGAACCGAATTAGATGACCGCACATTAATCACCAACACTGACCTGATCACCCTGACCGTCACCGTCACCGACACCTACGGACGCTACGTATCAGGTCTCAGCAAGAACGCATTTGCGGTGTTCGATAACAAACAACAGCAGGAGATCACGTTTTTCAGTGACGACGATTCGCCCGTTTCGGTCGGAGTGATCTTTGACGTTTCCGGATCGATGAGTGGCGACAAAGTCAAACGAGCGCGCGACGCGCTTAGCAAGTTTATTCAAACAAGCCACGATTCCGACGAGTATTTCCTGATTGCTTTCAACTCCCGAGCGCAATTGCTGCTGGATAGAACCCGCGACGGCGATTCCATTCTCAATAAACTGACTTTCGTCGAGACCAAGAACCAGACCGCGCTCTACGACGCCTGTTATCTCGGTGTCGAAAAGGTCCAGCGTGGCGCCCATCCGAAACGCGCCCTCCTGCTCATCAGCGATGGCCAGGATAACGATTCGCGGTACACGTTCAACGAACTCCGAAAACTGTTAAAAGAGTCGGATGTAACCCTCTACGCCATCGGAATCTTGAGCGGTAGCGACGCCGGTAGCGCGATGGGTATGGAAGGCCAGGGCATTCTCGACGAGCTTTCGGGCGTTTCCGGCGGCAAGGCTTTCTTCCCCCGTTCCGCGGCGGAAATGGATGACATTTTCGAGCAGATTGCACTGGAACTGCGGCACCAGTACTCTATCGGTTATAAGCCGGATGCGTTCGTAAACGACGGCAAGTGGCATCGGGTGAAGGTGAAAGTGACGCCGCCGCGCGGACTTCCCCGGCTGTTCGTCAGGTCCAAGGAAGGCTACTACGCCACCGCCGGTGCTCGTTGAAGTTCAAAAACAGGGACTTTCGGCAACGCAGGCTTGCTTTACCTGCATCTTTGGACGTGTGCGTCTAGTGGCTGCTTAACCAGCGACGCTGTTGCCCCAGCCCCGCGCGTTGTGTAGTTTCTGTGAAAAGCTGTATTGGCGCTCCCGTCCCCGATTTTCAGGGTCGTGGAGCGTTTCGCGTGAAGGGGCTGACTGTATAATCCATTGAGAGTTTTGAATGAGGTGTTCGACGTTGGCTCGTGAGAAGAATTTAAGATTGATAGGGGTGCTGGCGGTTTTCGTTTTGATCGTTTCGTCTCTTGGTATCGCTGGTCGTGGCCAGGATCGACCGCGCAGCACGCAACCTGCCAAGCCGGCCGCCACACCAACACCAGTCTCGATGCCGAGTCCCAGTCCGACTCCGACGCCGCAAACAACACGGCCCACAACCGATCGAATTGCACCCACACTGGGTGAGCCACCTCCGCCGCCACGTCTGAAACCAACTCCAACTCCGACGCCGCCGGAACAGCTCGATCCGGAAAGTATCATTCGCATAAACGCCGAACTGGTCCAACTTCATGTTCGCGTCATCGATCGCAACAACCGGCCCATCGACAACGTGCCGCGCAACGACTTTCACATATTTGAAGACGGCGTGCCGCAAACGATCGAAACGTTTACGCGCGAGGAAGTTCCTATCAGCTACGGCCTCGCTGTCGATACTTCCGGTTCGCTGCGCTCGCAGTTGCAGAGTGTGATCGACGCCGGCAAGACAATCATCAACAGCAACAAGCAGGGCGATGAGACTTTTCTTGTGCGGTTCATCAGCAGCGACAAGATCGAAACGATCCAGGACTTCACTTCCAACAAAGAGTTATTGATGGATGGTCTCGACAGTTTTTATGTCGAGGGCGGCCAGACAGCCGTTATCGATGCTGTCTATCTTTCAGCCGAGCACGTTTCTGAGTACAAAAAAGGTGACGAAGGTGATCGCCGCCGTCGTGCGCTGATCGTGATCACTGACGGTGAAGACCGGAATAGTTTCTACAAGCAGGAACAACTCTTTGCGCGTTTGCGCGAGGAGGACGTGCAGATTTACGTCATCGGATTCGTGAACGAGTTGGATAAAGATGCCGGCTTAATTCGCAAGAGTCCACGTGAAA
Source organism: Pyrinomonadaceae bacterium (assembly GCA_035248565.1). GTDB lineage: Bacteria > Acidobacteriota > Blastocatellia > Pyrinomonadales > Pyrinomonadaceae > PSRF01. The sequence continues at coordinate 19,443 of DATFHH010000060.1, forward strand.
AAGCAGTGGCGTTGATTAATAAGCTGGCGAGCGAGACTGGTGGTCGCGCGTTCTTTCCGGAATCAGTTGCTGAGCTGCCGCAAATCGCCAGCGAGATCATCAGAGATCTGCGAACTCAGTATGTGATTGCTTACAATCCGACGAACAAAGCCCAGGATGGAAGTTATCGCGCAATTAAAGTATCGGTGGACCAACCCTCTGGTTCTGACAAACGGATCGCGCTAACACGATCGGGCCGCATCGCGCGGAGGGAAAGTCAGAATGGGCCAAAGCCACCCACGGTACGCATGCCTCCAAAACCGTAGCCGCGGATGACGCGGATATCTAGGGATAAAATCCATCTTCATCCGCGTTTATCCGCGGCCTTCTTTTTGTACTTAGTTCCGTGCCGCGTCGCTGCTTCCTCGATGGAATGCGTGGCGGTAAGGATGTCATCTGTTTTCGCCAGCTCAATTAGTCTCTGATAATACTTGCGCAACGCGTCGATCTCGGGTTCGCTCAAGTCCTCCACGTCGATCAGCCTGTTGCTCGCGCCTTCCATCGCCGCGACGATCTCATTGAGTTTGAGATGGATCGCAAGCGCGTCTTTGTTCTGCGTGCGCTGAATCAGAAACACCATCAGAAACGTGACGATCGTCGTTCCGGTATTGATCACGAGTTGCCATGTATCTGAAAATCTAAACAGTGGTCCAGTAATGGCCCAGACTATGATAATTGTCACGGCCAGAACAAAAGCCAGGGACGTTCCGGTTGCTTTCGTGGCCTGGTGTGAAAACTTTTCGAGCAGTTCGCTTACTTTATTTCTCTTATTAGGCGCCATAGCATTAACTTCTTGGTCTGACGGAACCGCTGATCTTTTTGCGAGTTGTCTCACCGGTATGCAGCACTGGCAATCCGAGATCCACGTCTGAATGGGGTTGAGGGATCACGTGCGTTGCAACAACCTCGCCAACTCTCTTGCCGGCCGCGGCTCCGGCGTCGACTGCACTGCGGACTGCCGCTACGTCTCCACGCACGATCGCTGTGACGAGCCCGGCATCGATCTTTTCCCAACCGACGAGACGAACGTTCGCTGCTTTCACCGCCGCGTCCGCTGCTTCGATCATCGCCACCAGCCCACGACATTCGATCATTCCGAGTGCTTCCGGCATCAATTCTCCTTCTTGTGCCTTTTTGTGGCTAATTCCTCAACGAGTTGATCGGCGCGGGAATTCTGCCACCACGCCGAATAAACGCCGCCGATGAAAACGCGTTCACCGGCATGATCGGCGCGCTACCCAGCAGTCCGCCAAACTCCACCATCTCGCCAACATCGCGTCCCGGGACGGGAATGATACGCACTGCTGTCGTCTTATTGTTCATAATTCCAACAGCCATCTCGTCGGCAATGATTGCGGCAATCGTCTCAGCCGAGGTCGAGCCGGGAACAGCCACCATGTCGATTCCGACTGAGCAAACGCTGGTCCAAGCCTCGAGTTTTGCCAGCGACAACGCACCTATCTGTGCTGCCTCAATCATTCCTGCGTCTTCCGAGACCGGAATGAAAGCCCCGCTCATGCCGCCGACAGAGCCACTGGCCATCGCGCCGCCCTTCTTCACGGCGTCGGTCAACAACGCCAGCGCCGCGGTCGTTCCGTGAGTGCCGGCACGCTCGAATCCCATCGCCTCGATGATGTTCGCCACCGAGTCGCCGGGAACCGGTGTCGGCGCCAATGACAGATCGATGATGCCGAACGGAATTCCCAATCTCCGCGCTGCTTCTCGACCAACCAGTTCGCCTGCGCGAGCCAACTTGAATGACAGTTTCTTGATCGTCTCGGCCAATTCCTGCAAAGGCAAATTCGGATCTGCGTGTCTGACTGCGTGATGGACCACTCCTGGACCAGAGACGCCAACGTTGATCACAGCCTCCGCTTCACTGACGCCATGAAATGCGCCGGCCATGAACGGATTGTCTTCAACTGCATTTGCAAAGCAGACAAACTTCGCACACGCCAATCCGCCCTGATCCCGTGTTCGTTCGGCTGCGTCTTTGATGATCCGGCCGATTTGGCCCACGACGTCCATGTTAATTCCTGCGCGCGTCGTCGCCGCGTTTACTGAAGAACACAGACGTTGGGTCGTCGAAAGAGCTTCAGGAATCGAGTCGAGAAACCGACTCTCAGAACGGGAGGCGCCTTTTTGGACCAGCGCTGAGTAACCGCCAATGAAGTCCACGCCAACAGATCCGGCGGCATCGTCGATCGCTCGCGCGAGTTGAATCAAATCGCCCTGCACGCCTTCGGTGATCAGTGAGACCGGAGTTACCGAAAGACGTTTGTTGGCGACTCTGATGCCAAACTCTTCGCCGATCTCGTCGACGGTTTGTACGAGTCGTGCCGCAACCCGACGGATCTTTGCGCTGGCTTTTTCTGCAACTGCTGCCATCGAGTCGCTGGTGCAATCGAGTAAGCTCAAGCCGAGTGTGACTGTACGCACGTCGAGATGTTCCATCTCGGTCATCGCGACGGTTTGCAGGATCTCGGCTTGAGTGTATTCCATCGCTTAAGTTAGCCGCGGATGAAGACAGATTATCCGATTACTTTGCTAAGAATAAGTAGAACGAGGAAGAACAAAAACAGAGCCGCCGCGACGAGCAGGAAACGCAGGCTGGGATCGTAAGCTGCCTGATCGATCACCATGCTCGATACTTTGCGCAACTTTTCCACTCGCTCGCGCACACCCTCAGTTGCAGTCGCCGGCTCAGGAATCGCGCTGCCGCACTGCGGACAGAACATTGCGTGCTGGCGTACGGAAGCGCCGCATGCAGAACAGCGACGTGCAATTTCAGGTTCAGACATGACGCTAAACTCGATGCATCGAGTTGAAGAGATCTTCTCGTTGAGCGTAGATGCGCACGCCGAGGTTCTGGCCTTCGAGTCGAAGCCGGTCTTTCAGAGCCTGAGTACTCTCACGCGCGCGCGACGTGTCGGCAATTATTACCATTGCAAACTTACCCTGGACCACGGTTTGGTTGATGTCGATGATACTGCAACTCGCTTCGGCAAGGATCTGCGAAACGCCGGCGACAATGCCTGGATGGTCCAACCCAAATACCGAGATTACCATCCGCTCCGACGATCCCTCAGCGGAACTGGGCGGCGCAACACTTCGATCCATAGTTGAAGAGGTTTCGACCTGATTGTAAATGTCGGTGACCAGTTGCTCCACCGTCGCTTCGTCGACTGCACTCCCTAAACGATCGTAAACCGCTCGGGTGATTCGGTAGATCAGCTCTTCATTGGGCATGGGAAAGTGAAGTGACTAAGGACGGCGATGTTTAGGGTCTGCCATTTTCCTGTGCCAGTTTTCTGGCTGCCTCGCGCATCTCTTCCGACAGCGTTTCGTTGATATCAACGCGATCGACAATACCTACGACAGCGGCTTCGATCGACATGTCCTGATTTCCGATCGCGGATCTCGCCGCCTTGCCGAAAGCACACATAACCATCTCGCCCGTTCCAGCGCCGAGTCGATCCGCAACTACCACGATGTTGCGCGTCGGTTCTTTGTCGAGATTGTAAGGATGAACGATCAAGAACCTTACGCCCTCGAGATCGGGCGTCTTCTTCGTCGACCACACTGTGCCTACCACTTTACCTAGAAACATTGATCCGCGTTATCCGCGTCATCCGCGGCTAAACTTTCGCAAACACCTCAGCCGGTTCACCAATATCGCGCGCTGCAGGCGTGATGATCGTCTTCGCATTAATGTAGATTTTCTCGCCCTTCTGAATCGCGCGCCGCACGTCGTCTTCGCTGATAAACTCGACCGCTTTTGCACCATTCGTTGATGCCGAAGCCGGCCTGCTGACAGGCGTCTCTTTCGGCGCAGGCGCTGGTCCGGCATACATGCTTCCGGCTTCACTCTCGATCACCGGTGATGGCAACGGCGAAGAAGAAGGTTCGACGCGTTTGCCCGCGAGAAAACGATCGACAATCGCTGCGATCTCCTGTCGATCGATCTTGCCGCCCGCCACAACCGGTTGTTTTGCCGCCACAGGTTCAGGCGCTGTCAGTGTAGTCTGCACACCGGCTGCCGGCCGCGTACTCTTCACCGGTCGAGTTTCGAATGCAACTCGCTTGATGTCCATCAAATGCAGCGGCGAAACATTGTCTGACGTCACATTGCCGCCCCACGAACCACAACCAAGCGTCATCGATGGCGGCAGTGCAGTCGAGAAACCAATCGCGCCATGCGTCGTCGGCGTGTTCACCGTAATGCGTGAAGCGGGCATGTCCGCGCCAAACTTCACTGCCGCTTCGCGCGAGCGCGTGTGAATTCCGGCTGTGTGGCCCATGCCGCCGTAACCAAGCACTTCCCTGCTCCGTTCCGCGCATGCAGTCAAACCATCGACTACATAAAACGAGAGAATCGGCGACAGCTTCTCCATCGACAATGGATAATCACGTCCAACGCCACCCACGTCTGCTAACAAACAGCGCGTTCCCGGCGGCACGTTGAGACCAGCCATCTTCGCGATCACTTCAACTGACCTGCCGACGATCGCTGGATTGAGTGAACGCTGCGGAGTCGCTACGACTTTTGCGAGTTGATCTGCTTCGGCCGCAGACAGGAAATATGCTCCTTGAAGCTTGAACTGCTCGCGCACTGCCTGTTCGATTGGTGCGTCGCAAATCACTGACTGTTCGGAGGCGCAGATCGTGCCGTTGTCAAAACACTTGCCAGTCAAAATATCCTGCACCGCCTTCGGCACATCGGCAGTCCGCTCGACGCAAACGGGCACGTTGCCTGGTCCAACTCCAAACGCCGGCTTGCCTGATGAATAAGCAGCACGCACGAGTCCGATACCGCCGGTGGCGAGGATCACTGCGGTTTGCTTGTGCTTCATCAGCGTTTCAGTGCCTTCGATGGTCGCCGTTGACATGCAACCGATAGCATCGGCAGGTAGACCTTCTTTGATGGCAGCGTCGCGCATCACACGCGCAGTTTCATTGATGCACTTCGCCGCCGAAGGATGTGGCGACAGAACGACAGTGTTGCGTGATTTGATTGCGATCAGGATCTTGAAGATTGCAGTTGAGGTTGGATTGGTTGAAGGAATGACGCCAGCGACGACTCCACGCGGGCTCGCGATCTCTACAATATCCTTTGACTCCGAGACAACTCCTTTGGTGCGCAAGCCGCGAAAGTAGTTCCAAACATCTTCGGCGGCAAAACGGTTCTTCTCCTGTTTGTCGGCGGGAATGCCGTATCCGGTTTCTTCAACTGCCATCGCGCCGAGCCGCGCGGACTCGGCAAGCGCGGCGCGCGCCATAGCCTCGCAGATGCGATCGATCTTCGCTTGATCGAATTGGGCCACCTCGGCGTGCGCGCGATGTGCCGCCTCTACCAGATCGCGTGCCTGTTGTACTGAAACCAGATCCTTATCGACGGACATGACAAACTCCGGAAATCCATCCACAGATTACGCAGATTAGCTTAAGTAAATCTGTGTAATCGGCGTAATCTGTGGTTTACCTAGCTCGCTCCTTGTTCGCTTCGCGCGTTCCCGCGCCGAGCGAGCGGCCCTGGTCGCCCTGGCCCAACTGCCCGCGCGCGCCGCCCTGCAGCGCAGATTCATCGGGACTCAAACCAGTGCGTCCATTGACCGGAAGGACTCTTTCAACTTCCGCGTGCGGGCGCGGAATTACGTGGACGCTGATCAACTCTCCAACTCTTCTGGCAGCGGCCGCGCCTGCATCAGTCGCCGCTTTAACCGCGCCAACGTCACCGCGCACAAAGATCGTCACATACCCGGCGCCGATGTACTCTTTGCCAAGCAGTTGTACGTTCGCGGCTTTGACCATCGCATCGGCGGCCTCAACTGCACCCACGAATCCTTTGGTCTCAACCATTCCGAGTGCTTCAAGGGGCATCTCTTTGTCCTCACTTTGTCTATTGTAGAGATTAAAAGCGACTGTCTCGGGTCACTGTTGGCCTCAACGTACCACCGTGGGCGACAAGAAGCAAGAGACGCAGATCTTTTGCGAGACAAAAGTTTGACACCGTTTAGCACCGCAAGCTATAGTGCAGAAAAAGTGGGAGTTGTAGTTATTCATACAAGCGGCGCAGTGCTAGAGCAAGGGTCAAAGTCCAACCAAACCAACGCCAGGAAACGAGCGATTGGAGATGGCAGCGAGTATAGGCGAACAATTGCGACTCGCACGCGAGGCGCGAGGCATTGGCCTACGCGAGATCTGCGACCAGACGCGGATCTCAGTCCATTATCTGGAAGCGATTGAAGCGAACGATTACAAACGCTTGCCCGGCGGCGTCTTCAATCGGAGCTTTATAAAGGCCTATGCAAGGTGTGTGGGATACGACGAGCGCGAGGCCATTGAAGGTTACACGCGTTATCTGCGGGAGCACGGCGAGTCGTCGGATGAAGTCAATACCACGCCGATGCATTCGAAAGTTTATACCGACACGCCGGCCACGCGTTCGCCCGTGTTGACTGTGGTGCTCGCGATTTTGATACTCGCGTTGCTCACCGCCGGCGCGCTGGCCGCGCTTCACTGGTTCCAAAAACGCGCTGAGGTTAGTCCTATTAATAGTCGATCTTCTTTCGCACTCAGCCAAACGCACGTACCTATGTATAATGGCCAGACATCAGCCACGAACGATTTAGAGTTACATGATTACATCTGATATTCCTGAAGGCCTGACTTTCGACGACGTACTCCTGGTTCCCGACCGCTCCGACGTTCTACCTTCCCAGACTGACACTGCGACTCACTTCACGCGCAACATTCGTCTCCAGATTCCACTCTGCTCAGCAGCAATGGACACTGTGACCGAAGCTGCGTTAGCGATCGCGTTAGCGCAACAGGGTGGCATCGGCGTCATTCACAAAAATCTGAGCATCGAGCGGCAAGCGGAGGAAGTTGACAAGGTGAAACGATCTGAATCGGGAATGATTGTTGACCCGGTGACGATTCGACCCGATCGTCCGGTGCGCGAAGCGCTGCAAGTGATGGAGCGTTTTCACATCAGCGGCGTTCCCGTCGTTGACGAAACCGGTCACCTTGTCGGCATCATCACCAATCGCGATCTGCGTTTCGAGACGCGGTTCGAAATACCGGTGTCAGAGGTGATGACGACACAACCGCTCGTCACTGTTCCTGTCGGCACGACGCTCGAACAAGCGAAGGCGGTTTTACAAAAGCACCGGATCGAGAAACTGCTGGTGGTCGACGACGACAAACATATAAAAGGACTGATCACCGTCAAAGACATTCAGAAGGCGATCAAATATCCATCGGCGGCGAAGGACAATCTCGGCCGGTTGCGCGTTGCGGCAGCGATCGGCGCGACTGGTGATTATCGAGAGCGTGCCGACGAGCTCGTGAAAGCACGCGTGGACTGCCTCGTGATCGACACCGCTCATGGACATTCATCACGCGTCATCGATGCCATCAAAGAGATTAAGAAGCGTCATGCAGACACGGATCTGATCGCCGGAAATGTTGGCACAACTGCCGGCGCTCAGGAATTGATGGATGCCGGAGTTGACGCGATTAAAGTCGGAATCGGTCCCGGATCGATCTGCACGACGCGCGTGGTTACCGGTGCGGGCGTGCCGCAAATAACAGCTATCTCTAGTTGTGTAAAAGCTGCGCGAACGCGCAATGTTCCCGTCATTTCAGATGGTGGTGTGAAGTTTTCAGGCGATGTTGCCAAGGCGATCGCTGCGGGCGCGGACGTGGTGATGATTGGTTCGCTGTTTGCAGGAACGGAAGAGGCGCCGGGCGAAGTGATCTTGTTTCAGGGCCGCTCGTTCAAGAGTTATCGAGGCATGGGCTCAATCGGCGCAATGCGCGAGGGTTCGCGCGATCGTTACGCGCAGGACATGACCGAAAGCGAATCGAAACTCGTGCCCGAAGGCATCGAGGGTCGTGTGCCTTACAAAGGCACGCTTGCAGACATGGTGACTCAACTTGTCGGCGGTCTTCGCTCGGGAATGGGATACACGGGCTGTCGCACAATACCTGAGTTTCAGGAGCGAACACGTTTCCTGCGCATCACATCAGCAGGTCTCAAAGAATCGCATGTCCACGACGTTATCATTACCAAAGAAGCGCCCAACTATCGCTTGGAATGATCTCAATCCGTCTTTTCCGCGTTCATCCGTGGTCCGCAAAGCAACACTGATTTCCAACCCGAGGACTGGCCGTTACGCCTCACGACGGCGCTCAATTGAAGAGCTTGCCGCACAACTCGAGGCTGTCGGTGTGAATGTCGATTTGAAACTGACGTCTCATCCGGGCGAGGCGACAGAGTTTGCCGCTCGCGCCGCGCGCAACGGCACCTCCGACGTGATCGTCGCCGGCGGTGACGGGACCATCAACGAAGCGATTCAAGGTCTGGCTGGAACTGACGTGCGTCTCGCGATCATTCCACGTGGCACCGCAAATGTTTTAGCTCGCGAGCTCGGTTTGCCACTCGACAACGAACAGGCAATTGCTGTCGCGGCCCAAGGCAAGTCGCGCAAGATCTATCTGGGACTTGCTGTAAATGAGGTGACCAACGAAAGTCGTCATTTCGTGTTGATGGCCGGCATCGGTCTCGATGCTTCAGTAGTTGGGCGCGTGCAACCGTCGTTGAAGAAAAGAATTGGTAAGGGAGCGTTTTGGATTTCCGGATTCAGTCATCTGGCGAATTGGAATCCGAGTCCTTTCACACTTGAGATTGAGGGTCGAAGCTATAGAGGCACCTTTGCGGCTATCGGCAAGGGAGCGCGTTATGGCGGCGATCTTTTGATAACGCCCGGCGCGCGCCTGGACCAACCGGAATTCGAAATCTGCATCATTCAAACGACCAGTCGCCTGCGTTACTTGCACTTACTGTCATATGCGATGCGTAACGGCATGCCGCGCGACAACCCCGAAGTAACTTTTGTTAAAGCCGTGACTGTTCGGGCCTCCGGCAGCGCTCCCGTCCAAGTTGACGGCGAACTGCTCGGCACCTTGCCAATGCGTTTCGAGATCGCGCCACATTCTCTGGAAGTAATCGTTCCTTAAATCAGCGTTTATCCGCGGTTAACTTCCACTGAGCCACTTCGCCCTCAGCCCCTTTTGTTCCGCCGTCGCATCCAACTTCTCCTCAAGCCTGTACTCGTATCGCTCCGGTTGGTCCAACACGATATTTGTCTTGATCGTCCTCCGATCACGCTTCGCAACAACCGGCACAGAATCGCCGGTCTTGAATCGCGCGAGCGTTTTCAACCACGAATCCTTCGTCACCTGCTTTCCGCCAATTGAAAGGATCTCATCACCAGTTTGCAGTCCTGCGTCTTCCGCTGGTGAATTGTTACGAACGTTTTCGATCGTCGCAGCATGTGGATCGTCAAACTCCAGCGCCAGGCCCGCGCTGTACGGTTCCTTCGCCGGCGTCTTAACGAAACGCAGCCCGGCATATGCAAACGCTTCTTCGTAAGGCAAGACCTCGACGTCGCGAACGTATCGTTTGAAGAAATCACTCAAATCAAATCCGGCTCGTCGCGATGCAACCCGCTCGAGGTCTTCTGTTTGATAGCCGCGACCTCGCAGGTAATAGCTGTTGTTTGGACTATTCAGATAAAACTCCTCATACATATCGCGCATCACGTCGTCCAGCGACGACTTCCCTTTCGTGCGGCCGCGCACCAGCAGATCCATCACCATTCCGATCAGCTCACCTTTCGGGTAGTAACTGATTGAGGTATTTTGCAGGTTGGTCAACTGCGCGTGCGGCGCGTCGTCGAGAAATGGGGCCGACAGCGACGACTCTTCAGCGCTCATCAAGTGACTGCCTTGAGAATTCTCGATGCCTGTAATCGTTTGCGCTTCACGATTCAAAAACTTTGTATCGTCCCAAAGACCAGCGCGGCGCAACATCAAGTGGCCGTAGTAATTCGTGAAACCTTCAGCTACCCAAAGACCGCGCGTGTTTGCATCGCGCGTGAAATCCCACGGTCCAAGTCCCTGTGGACGCAGTCGCTTGACGTTCCAGACGTGAAAGAACTCGTGCGAGACCGTGCCGAGTGTGTCGTCATACATACCTGAATCGGCGAGTGAGCCGGGTTCGATGATCTGTGTCGAGGTGAGATGCTCCATTCCATCGCCCGAATGATCGTCGGCGGCGAAGTGGATCAGGAATGTGTACTCGTCAAATTCGGGAGCGCCCCACATCGCAACCTCTGCGCGTACGATCTTTTCGATGTCTTTAACCAGCGCCGCGCGCTTTCCGCCTTCCGGTCCAAGCGAATGGACCACGACGTGATACTTCTTGCCGTCGACTTCAAAATCGTCCTCGGTCCAGTCAGGCGCGATCTCCGTTGGCGTGTCGATCATGATGTCCCAGTTAGGAAACTGCCATTCGGTTTGACCGACTCGCTCCATGCGCCCGTTCACGATCTTCCAACCGGCGGGAGGTTGGATCGTCAACTTCACTGGATCCGGTTTATGGCCCACGACGTACATGAAGATGGAGCCGCCGTTATAGTTAGCATGACGGCTGTCGAGTTGTGAGAAAGTGCCGGAAAGATCGTTGCCAAAGACTTTGTAGGAGACGGTGAGGGTGGCGCTTTGCGGCGCAACGTTCCACGTTTGGTCGTCAACGCGCGTCACCGGTCCATTTGCGCGAAACTCCTGCACGTTTTTAGCGAAGTCAAAGACGGCGTAACGTCCCGGCGACCACTTCGGCATCTGAAACTGTAGCGGCTTGTCTTTCAACTGTTCGGGCAGTTCAACTATGATTTGAACTTCGAACAGATGCGACACCGGTCGCGACATCGACAGATGATAAGTAATCGATCGCAGCGGCAGCTCTTGTGCAGCAGCGACGCTGGTCAAAGTTGCAAGGAATGCAAATACAACGATCAGTTTGCGCATGGCCCGGATTATACGCGTTAATCCGCGTCATCCGTGTAATCCGTGGCTAATATTTCCATGCCAATAACCGAACGTCTCTATTACTCCGACTCTCATTTGATCGAGTTTGATGCTCGCGTTGCCGGCGTCACCGATCGCGTCAGCGGTTGGACCGCGATCGTTCTTAACCGCACTGCCTTCTATCCAACCGGCGGCGGCCAACCGAGTGACACTGGAACGCTGAACGGCGCGCGGGTAGTTGAGTGCATCGACGACGGCGAACAAGGCGTGCTTCACTTGATCCAGGGTTTTGCGCCGCAGCAGGGCGCGGTCGTGCATGGAAGGGTCGACTGGCCTCGCAGGTTGGACCACATGCAGCAACACACCGGCCAGCACATTCTGTCGCAAGCGTTCGTCACGCTCTTCAATGCTCCCACGAGGAGTTTCCGGGTACTCGATTCAGCGTGTGAGATCGATATCGAATTACAAAACCCGACGGCGGAGATAATCGAGCGCGCAGTTGAGCTTGCGAACAATGTGATCTGGGAAGACCGCGAGATCACGATTCGCAACGTCACGTCGGAAGAAGCTGCGGAATTGCCTCTGCGAAAGGAGCCGGCGCGTGAGGGTGAGTTGCGTTTGATTGAGATCGAGGGTTTCGACCTGACGCCTTGCGGTGGGACGCATGCGTACCGAACGGGCGAGGTTGGAATGATTGCGGTGCGATCGTGGGAGCGTGCGAAAGGTCTGACGCGAATTGAGTTTGTCGCAGGCACGCGCGCGTTAGCTGATTATCGCAAGGCAAACAAGAGCGCGCGTGAAGTGGCTGCGTTGTTCAGTACTGGTCGAGACGACGCGGCCCTGGTGGCGGCGCAGATGGTTGAAGAAAACAAGGAACTGCATCGGCGGGTTCGCGCTCTCGAGGAAATCGCAGCCGGGGTTGAAGCGGAAAAGTTGTTGGCTGCTGCATCCGATGGGCTCGTCGTGGAAATCTTCGACGGGCGCGATGCCGAGTCGTTGAAAAAACTCGCCCACGCTTTGATCGAACATCCCGGCACCACTGCTTTGCTCGGCTCGCGTGACAACGACACCGCGCGTCTCGTGTTCGCACGCTCTGCTGATGCTATTGGCGATATGAGTGCGCTGATGCGTGAAGCATGCGCGATGCTCGACGGCCGCGGCGGCGGCAAACCCGAAATGGCGCAAGGTGGCGGCAAGAATGTCTCGAAACTACGGGACGCCCTTGCACACGCCTTGACACTACTGAACCGCGCTTCCTAATATGGCACTCCGCGTGGGGCAGTAGCTCAGTTTGGCAGAGCGCCGCGTTCGCAATGCGGAGGTCAGGGGTTCGACCCCCCTCTGCTCCACCATTCAGTTTCAACTATTTACGGCTGCCAGCACCGGCGGCCGTATTTCATGGACTGAACCCCTAGAT
>DATFHH010000061.1:0-2961 GCA_035248565.1 Pyrinomonadaceae bacterium
TGAAGAAAGACATGGAAGAGCCTGTGCCGATGGATCGCTTGCTTTGCGGCGACGTGGGTTACGGCAAGACTGAAGTCGCGATGCGCGCGGCGTTCAAAGCAGTGATGGAAGGAAAACAGGCCGCGGTGCTGACGCCGACGACTGTGCTTGCGTATCAGCACTACGACACGTTCCGCACGCGCTTCGCTCCGTTTCCGGTGAAAGTGGAACTGCTCTCACGTTTCCGATCCTCGAAAGAACAGAAAGAAGTTGTGAAGCGCGTCGAGTCCGGCGAAGTTGATGTGATCATCGGCACGCACCGGATCTTGTCGAAAGACGTTTCGTTCAAAGATCTGGGATTGGTAGTTGTCGACGAAGAGCAGCGATTTGGAGTGGCCCACAAAGAGCGGCTGAAGCATTTGAAAAAGAAAGTCGATGTGTTGACTTTATCCGCCACGCCGATTCCGCGAACACTCAACATGTCGCTCACCGGAATGCGCGATATGTCGCTGATCGAGACACCGCCACGCGACCGGCTCGCGATTCAGACGCAGGTGGTGCAGTTCTCTGACAGCGTGATCAAGTCGGCGATCGATCTCGAACTGTCTCGCGGCGGGCAGGTGTTTTTTATTCATAATCGGGTGGAGACGATCGAGACGGTTGCGGCGCTGGTGAAGCGGCTCGTACCGCAGGCGCGCCTTGCGATCGGACACGGCCAGATGAACGAGAAGGACATGGAAAAAGTCATGCTCGACTTCATCGATTACAAGTATGACGTTCTGGTTGCAACCACTATCATCGAGAACGGAATAGACATCCCGCGGGCCAACACCATCATCATAAACCGCGCCGATAATTACGGTCTTTCTCAGCTTTATCAATTGCGCGGGCGGGTCGGGCGTTCAAACCGGCGCGCTTACGCTTACCTTTTAATACCGGGCGAGCAGGAACTTTCACCCATCGCCCGCCGTCGTTTAGCGGCAATTCGTGAGTTTTCGGATCTCGGAGCGGGATTTCGCATAGCGGCCCTCGATTTGGAACTGCGGGGGGCAGGAAACATGCTCGGGGGCGAGCAATCGGGCCACATGGAAGCGCTCGGGTTCGATCTTTACACGCAGATGCTGGAGCGGACGGTCGCGGAGTTGCGCGGTGAAGAGGTTGAGGATGAGACGAGCGTTGCGCTGAATCTCGGCGTCGATGTCGCCATTCCGGAAGAGTACATTTCGGACATGGGACAGCGCTTGCGAACGTACAAACGGGTTTCTTCAGCCCGCGACGAGGCCACTTTAACCGCTATCCGAACGGAGACCGAGGACCGTTACGGGCGCGTTCCGTTGTCGCTGGAGCGGCTTTTTTCTTACGCGCGTTTGCGGCGACTTGCTGAGGATTTGAACCTGTTATCGATCGACCGGACACCCGACGGTATTGCGATCAAGTTTAGTGAAAAAGCACGTATTTCGCTCGAAAAACTGGCGGAATACGTCGATTCGCATCCGGGCGCAACGTTTACACCGAGCGGCGTGTTGCGGCTGGTTTTGACTGAAGATGAGCAGGATGAAGTGCTCGACGTAGCGCGTGCCGTGTTGCTGCGGCTGCGAGCCACGGATTAGAATCCTAATCCTCGTTTATCTGTGTTTCCTGAGGAGTAAATCTGGTGAAATTAAAGCTAATAGCAGTTGCAATTCTTCTTGTGTTCGCTGGTAAGGTCTTCGCCCAGGAAGGCGAAGTGACGGTCGTCGACGAAGTAATCGCACAGGTCAATGACGACGTCATCACGCTCTCCATGCTGAAGCACGAGATGCGCGAACGCATCGAAGCGCTCAAACAGCAGGGCATGACCGAACAGCAAGCCACTGATGAGGTCAACAAAAAGCAGGCGGAACTAATCGCCACGCTCGTCAACGAGAAGTTGTTGCTGCAAAAAGGCAAGGAGCTGGATCTCGCAGGCGAAATCGAGTCGGAAGTGAACCGCCGGTTATTGGCGATTGCAACGGAACAGGGAATCCCCACAATCGAGAAGCTTTACCAGGCGATGCGCGCCAGCGGTCTGGACCCAGATGAGATTCGCCGCACGATGCGCTCCGAAATGATGAAGCAGGCTGTCTTCCAGTCGGAAGTCGATCGTCGCGTCTATCTCGGTTTCTCGAGTGACGAAGTCAAAAAATACTACGACTCTCACCAGGACAAATTCCGCAAGCCCGAAAGCGTGAAGCTGTCTGAGATTTATCTTCTGACTGTCGGCAAAGACGAAGCAGCCGTGAAGGCGAGAGCGTTGGAATTGATTGCGCAGATTCGCGCCGGCGCCGACTTTGGCGCAGTGGCCGCAGCGAACTCCGAACGCGAGAAGAACGGCCAGCGCGTCGCGCCACAGGACAAAGGCTACGTTGGCGAGTTCGACATTCCGCAACTGCGTGAAGATCTGGTCGCCGCGATTAAGACGGTGCAGGCAGGCGGCGTAACAGAGCCGATTCGAACTCCCGAGGGTTATCAGATTCTCCGCGTTGATGCGCGCACTCCACCCGGAACCGCGCCGAGCTTTAACGACAATCGCGTTCGTGAAGCGATGTTGATGGAGATCCAGGCGAAAGAACGTGAGACCTATTTGCAGACGCTGCGTAATGATGCGTTCATCAAACTTACCGACGCTTACAAGGATAGCGTTGGACCGCTTCTGAAACTCCCGGCTCCAGTCGCGAAAGGCGCTGACAAGGACGAGAAAAAGTCCAAGAAGCCGTAACCAAACCTTAAACGCCGATGAGACTGATCACTGCTTTCGCTTTGGTTTGTTTCATCGGCGTTAATCTGTTTTCACAAACTCCCATCGATAAGCCGCACATCGTCGTTTACAAAAAAGCCCGCAAGCTCGAGCTGTATTCCGACAAAAAACTGGTGCGGACGTATCGTGTGGGACTCGGTTTTAATCCCGTCGCCGATAAGCAGCGTGAAGGCGATGGCGCGACGCCGGAAGGTGAGTTTTACGTC
>DATFHH010000062.1:0-4700 GCA_035248565.1 Pyrinomonadaceae bacterium
GAGACTCCTTGTAGACCACGAGGTAATAGGGTGGATATGTAAGCGCAGTAATGCGTTCAGTTGACCACTACTAATCAGTCCCATGGCTTGACCATAAAATTTACTCAAGCAACAAGCCGCGCTTGCGCGTGAAGCTTGCCCGTCAGTCGCTATTCGATTTTTTAGGTCTTAAGACTTTGGTCTTGGGTCTTTAACTAAGACCCAAGGCCAAAAGCCAAAGACCAGTTCAAGTTTTCCGGTGATTTTGTCGGCAGGGTCACACCCGTTCCCATCCCGAACACGGAAGTTAAGCCTGCTGGAGCCGATGGTACTGCGCGGGAAACTGTGTGGGAGAGTAGGAAGTCGCCGGGATTAATAAAGAAGCCCGCGAGAGCGTTGAGTTCTCGCGGGCTTTTTCGTCGTATGCTTCATGAACTAATCGTTCGACGCTTGCAATCGTTTCCGCTGTAGATTGTTGCGGTAACTCTCCTCCAAGTATTCCACCCCATCCGCCGTAATGTTGATGCGCGAATCGTCAGTGTTGATTAACTTTTTCTGACTCAGAAACCAAAGAGTGAACTCCAGATGCTCGCGCGGCCGGCCCAACATCTTTTCAAGCTCACGCAAATAGAGACCGGGAGCCTCTGGTTCAACACGCCGTTTTGTATATAAAGCTTCCAGCAACGTGAGGCGCACGACCTGTTCCAATTCGAAGTTGTTCTCCGATTCGGCGCCTGCTGCGACAACGCGCCAGCGGTCCTTCCGTCGTTGTTGGTTGGTGGCGTCGTAACGAGCCCGCTTCTCCGGATTCGAGAGTATCTGGTAGGCTTCGGTTATTTCGCGGAAACGAGCTTCATTCCCCGTCTCCTGATTATCAGGGTGATAACGCTGCGCGAAAATCCGGTACACGCGATTGATAGTTTCCGGTTCAGCGGTGTCACTTACCTGAAGTACCTCGTAATAATCGACAGCTCCGTTTTGAGACATTCGCCTTTTACCTTTCTCCGAACTGTTGCGTGAGAGCGGGCTAGCGTGGGTGCAGGTGGAGGGAAACTCCGCAAGTATGATACCCCAGTCATAGGTTCGTCTGTCCATGATTTTCTGGGCTGTGGTGGTGATGCAGTTTGCGCCGAAGCAAATAACGCCGAGGCAAATAACGCCGAAGGATAAGTAACGCCGAAGGCGTTGGCTAATTTCAGCCCGAGGTTCGAGCGCGAGCGAGAACCTTGGGTAGCCTGATCCGAGCGATGAAACTCTGAAAGAGTTCGCCAATTGCCGAACGCTTTCAGCGTTTGACTAACTTCTAATTCTATTCCCAGGGTTGTCGCTGCGCTCCAACCCGTGGGCTGGAATTAGTGAACGCCTTCGGCGTTACTGAAACTGCATCACTGCCCTCGGCTGTCATACAATCTCACCACCTAAAACGACTAATATCCGGAACTCAGGTTCGCGCGGATGGAGATCTCGGAGCTTAAAGCTGAACTCGAAAAACTTCATCAGGCCAGTTTTGGCTGGGCACTGAACTGTTGCCAGCGCAATCCATCAGAGGCTGAGGAAGTCTTGCAGATGGTCTACCTGAAGATCCTGCAGGGCAAAGCTATCTATCGCAGCGAGTCTAAACTGCAAACCTGGCTGTTCGCGGTAATTCGAAAAACCGCCATTACTGAGCGTCGCAAACATCTGTTGCGCACCCTGACGTCGATCGCGGGCACGCAGCACCAAACTGTAAATCCACCGCTCGAAATCGAAATCGAGCGATCGGAAATGCAGCAACGATTCCAGGCAGCATTGGCCCAACTGCCGGCGCGCCAGCGTGAGACGCTGCACCTGGTTTTTTATCAAGACTTGAGTTTGAGCGAAGCCGCAGAGGTGATGAGTATCTCGCTTGGCAGTGCGCGCCGGCATTACGAACGCGGAAAGAAACGGTTGCGTGAGACTTTAGATCGCGAGGGAATCGACTATGGAATTGGGTGGAGACGAAAAGAGAATTCAGGCGCTGTCCTCTGAATTGTGCGTGGCAGACCAAACGATCGCGCCGCGATTCGAAAGGGTTTGGCGAGCTGCTGAGACGACGACGCCAACGCGAATCGTACGCTTCAATAAATTTATTGTGATCGCGTCGACCCTTGCGGTTGTTGTCGCATGTTTGCTGGCAGTGTGGTTATGGTCCAAGTCAACTCAGCCTCCAACTGAAACCATGACGAAGATCGTCCCGCAACCGATCGCAGCTCCGGCAGGATCAGAACAGAACAAAGTCGCATCTGTTACCGGTCCAAACCGGCCGCATCCTAAACGCCAGAAACATCTCGCGCGCCAGAGTCCAAACGAGCGTACAGTTGTGCGTGAAGCCGCACTGCTCTCGAGCTGGCAATCGCCGACTAAAATCTTCATGAGTTCCCCGACAACCCTCGTATTGAACTCGCTGCCGCAACTCAATCAATCAGCCAATGAACTGAAACAATTTCTTCCCAGGAACAACGAAGTGACGAAGGAGTCGAATCAATGAAAACAACCATCAGCATCTTATTCGCAACCGCATTTTTGCTTGCAAGCATAGTTGTAGGTCAGCAAGACCAGCAGGCGCCCAGGCGTCCGCATCCACCAAACGCGCCGGGTGAAGAAAACTTTCCCAATCACCCACATCCGCCAAACCCCGATCCATTGGCCCATCTCATGTTTCCGCCAGACATGATCATGAACCACGCGCGGCAGCTCAATCTCACTGACGAACAGAAGGCGTATATGCGTGGCGAGATCCAAAGAACAACGGCGAGTTTTCAGGATTTGCAGTGGAAACTTCAGGATCAGATGGAACTACTACAGGAGACGATGAAATCGTCGTCCGTGAACGAACAACAGGCGCTGGCCCAACTCGACAAGGTGCTCGACATCGAACGTGAGATCAAGCGTTTGCACATCGGCCTGGCCGTGCGCTTAAAGAACCGGCTGACGCCTGAGCAACAAGAGCAGCTCCACAACATGCCAATGGAGGACGATCGGTAATTCATCTATCAGCGTTTATCCGCGGCAACTTTTACGTGACTGCTTTGCGGTGAAACTGCCGCAGTCCAATGGCCAAAAACGCTACATCAAATAGCAGCAATACCAGTAGCACGGCAATGACCGGCAGATGTGGAAACTGCGGCACCAGCGTCCCGCGCAGTCCTTCGCTGGCGTAAACAAGCGGATTTACCAAAACGACTTTTTGAAGAATCGGGAAGTTTGCCAGAGCGCTCCACGGATAATACGTGCATCCGAAGAAAATCATCGGCGTCAGTACCATGCTGAACATCAAACCGATCTTCGCTTGATCGATGCTACAACCGAGTGCGAGACCACCGCATGCCGAAAAAAGCGCCACCAGCAATGTGACGCCTGCGAACGTGAACGGAGAGCGAAGGTTCAAATCAACTCCAGGTCGCAACAGCAACCACGCTGCCGGTATTACTACGAGTCCTGCGATCACTGCCTGGACCGCGCCAAAGAAGACTTTTTCGATTGCCAACCACGAATTTTCAATCGGCGCGAGCAATCGATCTTCGATCTCGTGAGTAAACTGAAACTCAGCGATCAGAGGCATTGCAACAGCCCAAACGCCCGTGAAGGTCATGCTGATGGCCATTATTCCTGGCAGTAACAGACTCTTGTAGGCGGCCGGCATGTAACCGCTCGACACCATCACCCGCCCGAAAATAAACACGAACATCATCGGTTGCAGAAAGGTTTGCAACAGTAGTGGAATAAAGTTGCGTCGCGCGACATGAGCATCACGCGCCAGCAGGGCCAGAAAAGTTTTCCAGTTCATTCGCGCAAGCTCCGTCCAGTGTGGTGCAGGAAAAGATTTTCAAGACTTGGTTCCGAGATGTGTACGTCCGACAAGTCGACTGACGCCGCCGCAGCAAGACTTGCGATTTCAGAAACGAGCGAGCCTCCGCGATCCGCGTAAACGTCGGTGCCGTTTTCGCCATTTGCATCAGTCTGAACGCGCACCTCTCTCACACCTGCGAGCGTCTTTAGTCGATTGACCAGTTCCGGGGAATGCTCGCCGAAGCGCACGCGCAAAAGAAAGCCACCTGGAACTGACGCTTTCAACTCGGCAGGGGTGCCTAAAGCTATGTTGCGTCCATGATCGATGATGGCGAGTCGCTGGCACAGAGCGTCAGCCTCTTCCATGTTGTGGGTCGTCAGTAGAATCGTTTTACCACGCTGATTGTATTCACGAATAATTTCCCAAAGCAGTAATCGCGTTTGCGGATCAAGACCCGCGCTCGGCTCGTCGAGAAAGAGCACCTGCGGATCGTGCATCATCGCGCGCGCGATCGAGAGCCGTTGCATCATGCCGCCGGAAAATCCGCGCACCATCTGATCCGCACGATCAGTTAACTTGAACCGATCGAGTAGCTCTGCTGCGCGAGTGGCTCTTGCTCGTGAATCGATGCCGAAGTAAGCACCGTGAAAAAGCAGGATCTCTCGAGCGGTGAGCGCGAAGTCGAGGTTCGGTCGCTGCGCTACGACGCCGATCAGTCGCTTCACCTCGACTTGTTGTGCCCAAACGTCATACTCACCGATCCACGCTTGACCACTCGTCGGCCGCACGCGGGTTGTAAGAATACCGACTGTGGTGGACTTGCCGGCGCCGTTTGGTCCAAGCATGCCAAATATCTCGCCAGGCAACACTTCGAGTGATAATCCGTCGAGCGCGACGATCTCGCGTGCAGGTT
>DATFHH010000063.1:0-16789 GCA_035248565.1 Pyrinomonadaceae bacterium
TGAATGAAGAGGTTTGGTCGTCGTCGTAAGACTCGGCCTCCAGCCGAGCGCACGCACCTCAGGCCGGCGCGGCGCTGAAATCAATCAGCAGAGGCTTCTTATTGGTCTTTGCTTCGGCAAGCGCTGCATCAGCGTCTTTCATCCAATTTACTTTCATGTTTTTCGTCTCCAGGATCTATTGATTGGAGGAAATGTTTTACCACAGATGAACGCGGATGACACAGATCTGATTTCGAATCCGCGTCACCCATGTTTATCTGTGGCTCAATCAACAACTCACGCCCACGCTTGTGCCTCAGCCGATTTCAACCACTCACTGGCAACCTGTCTGGTTGAGATCATTGCCGAGCCGGATCGTCTCAAGCAACTCGATCTGGCTATGCTTGATGAATAAGTGTCAAATCAAACCTTCGATTTCTTTCTTTTCTTTGCCTTCCCGACTTCGACTAAAAGTTTCTTTGCTTCGCGTGCCTGCCATTGTGCGTTGTTCAAGCGATCTCGCGCCTGGCCCATAT
Organism: Pyrinomonadaceae bacterium; assembly: GCA_035248565.1. Classification (GTDB taxonomy): domain Bacteria; phylum Acidobacteriota; class Blastocatellia; order Pyrinomonadales; family Pyrinomonadaceae; genus PSRF01. The sequence continues at coordinate 516 of DATFHH010000063.1, forward strand.
TCAATCTGCTGAGTGATCCTTGAGCTTCTTTGATCGCCTTGATGGTGAAGTTCAACCGCTTACACGCCTCCCGCAGTTGATCTAACTCGAGATCAGAATCTCTGGACGCCAGAGGTGCAAACCCGACTGCGCTCATGCATGCAACTTAACGACGCAATTTTCGCTTGGCAATGCTTTTTAGACCAAGGGCAGAGCTTGCAAGATGTGTTGGATGAAAGCGTTGACGTGAAAGACAGAATCATCTGAGCCGATTGCGCGCTCGGGTCATGACTTCATCACCTGGATAGGCTTCAATCTCACCTTTGAGATAGGCCTCATAACGGCGTAGAGATTCCGAAACCCACAGTTGCTCAACATCGCTGACCTTTGATTGGTCCAAGCCCTCTATGAGGATGCGCGCCAGCGTCGCTTGCTCTTGTACGGTGAGGAGACGCGATTGTTTTTCCAGTTCATCAAGAAGTGCGCTCATGACGGCATTATAGCTGAATATCAGAGCGGATATAACCACCGAAATGGGGGTCGCCGGAGTTCTGCGCTCGATGAGACTCAGATCCGTGTCATCCGCGTTATCCGCGGCTCACAATCTACAGCGTGATGTTGCCCCGGATTATGCGGATATCCGTGGCTCACAAGAGCCAACTGCATAACAAATGCCCGATGCGGAGTCGCAATGGGCCAGTGCCGAGTGCGGTGATGTGCGAACTGATCGCTTGCCACGAACCACTCCGCTTCACGAGCACGTCTGTATATTGGTATTGGCCCGTCATCGGCCAACCCTTATAACAACCGCGAAAGTGGACCTTTTGTGCCGAACGAAATACAGAGCACTTCGTGACTTTCTTGAGCCGCACGTCGGCTTAGTTCAATGCGCCGGGTGTAATACTTCAAACCATAGTTTGACAGGATTGCGCGGATTATTCAGGATCCACAGATGATCAACAAAGACTCCGAACGCACACTGACAATTCGTTGGGAAGATCCGCGGGTGTTTGCAGAAGCAGGCCATGGATTGTCTGGTCTTGAATTCCTGCAAAAGGTGGTTGCAGGCGAGTTGCCGCGGCCGCCAATGGCGGATCTGATGAATTTCGATCTCGTCGAAGTGGGAGACGGTTTTGCTATCTTTACCGCCGTACCAGCCGAATACCATTACAACCCAATCGGCGTAGTACACGGCGGTTTGGCAGCGACACTACTCGATTCCGCGATGGGTTGCGCGATCCATTCGACACTGCCGCCTGAAACTGCTTACACAACCCTCGAAGTCAAGGTCAATTTTGTTCGCGCACTGACGACGCAAACAGGACGTGTGCGTTGTGAAGCGAGGGTGATTCACGTCGGCACGCGAACAGCAACTGCCGAAGCACGACTCGTAGATGCAGCGGACAAACTCTACGCACATGGAACGACCACTTGCATGGTCATTCGTGAGCCGCAAAGAAACACAAAAAGCACGAGCGACAAGTGAAAGAGCATTAGTGCCATGAGGGCGCCGACCCCTTCTTGACAAGCAGGCGAGCATTGCGACCGTTGATACCAACGATCCAGAGATCTATCGCCCGATCATCATCCAACGAATTCGATCGTTCAAACACGATCCACTGTCCATCAGGCGAGATGCTGAAGCTGCCGATAAATTCGTTTTCCAGATGCGTAATCTGAGTCACTTTGCGAGTCGTGAAATCATAGCGAAAGATGTTCGCCGAGTCGCGCATCAAGGTCTGGTTCGAAAACAGAAATCCTGAGCCATCCGGCAGCCAGCGGAGATCGAACAGTAGCTGATATGCGATATCTGAAAATGTAGTCAACTTCTGCCCGGGAGGCTGACCATCTTCGGTAATGAGAAACACACTCGAATCTCCCGAGGCGTTCTCTGTGTAAATGATCTGATTCGCGGTTGCAGGCGTCGGTCCCCAATCCCACACGCAACTACCGAGCGGATTCTTTCCACCAAAGAGTGGGTTGTAAACATATTCGCCGGGCGTGGGATTAACCGGCACACTGCTCAACGTACAAAGACCCGAGCGATAGCTGACACGTGATGCATCCGATTTCCACACGGGACGAAAGGCGCCGAGCAACTCGATACCATCGCCTGAAATGGTGAACAGCGGCGCCTTCACCGTTCGTCCGGCCTGCACGTCCGTTCCCGGCATGAACCAGCGATACTTGCCCCACATCGCGACAATCGCCTGCGCCTTATTACCAAAATCAGCGACGTTGTTGAAAACCAGTGTCCTGGTCGAACCTGGCGGTAGCGTTATCTGTTGTGGTTCATCCGCGCCGGCGACATACACAATAAAAACGCCGGAACTCGCCTGCGACTGTTTGTAGATCGGTTGATCGTTTCGGACGGTGACGCTAACTGTTCCTTTGGGATAACGTGCGAACTCGCTTCGATCCGGCGGGTTTGTCAGTTTTCGCAAACCGCTACCATCGCGACGAATCGTGTAGATATCAGCGTGATATAAAGACGCAACCGCAGCATGACTACTCGAGAATGCGAGCTCTTGTCCGTCAGGACGCCAGGCGAGACTATCGATGCCGAGTTCTTTTCGCGCATCAGGATGTGTCCAGAGTCGACGGTCATTGCTGCCGTCGGCGTCAATCAAACGTATTTCCGTACTGTTACGAATGTAAGCGATCGTTCCGCGTGGGCCACCGCTCTGCGCTGATATTGCAGGCATGAAGCACGACACACTGAAGACAACAACCGCAACTACAACTTGAAAAAATGTTCTCATTGGTCTTTGCATCGAGTTAGATGCCACGTAATAGTGACCTTTCTTTCCCCGCCTCTGTTGGTAGGCACAGTCACTGTATTGCTTCCCGAGATAACGTCCGGATTATTCGGATCAACGGTTCCCTCGCCCTCAACAACCGGCCCTTCGGGTGATAGTTGAACGTTACTTTGCGGAGTGCTTTGATTGAGGTCTTTGTTGAATGGATTTCGGCAGGCACCTTTGACTTCACTCGTAACGGTGTACGAGCCGGAACCAGTGACCACGATTACTGGAGCAGAGACGGTGTAGCGACCGGAACGTGGGTTGAGTGAGACGCTGAATCCACTTGTGACGGCCGAACCTTCACCGTGGGCTTCCTGAACTTGTTTGTTCACGCGAGAACATTCGGTCTTACCGCTGCTACCATTTTCTCTGATTTGGTTTGCGTGGGCTTGAACACGTGCCAGCGGCGCACCCAGGTTGTCCTTCCGGCCGTCGAGCTGTGCTCGTGCTTCGTAATTTGACTCGTCCTTCCAGTACTGTTTGCTGCCGATATTTTCCGCTGTTCCTTCCTCCTTCATGGTCGCGCTGTACGTAATCGTGCCTTGCCATTGACCGGTGCACGGTTCCCAATCCTTGACGATGAAATAGAAGGGTTGCGAGCTGTACCAGTTGGACCGATACAAGGTTTCCGCCACCGTCCCGACACCGCCGCCAACCGGATCTTCCGTAAGAAAAGAAAACGCGTTACCGGCAATGTCCATGATGTTGGTAAGGCCTTCCTTCTTATCCGTGAGGCTCATCGACTTGAGTTGAACATCTACCCTGACACCGGCAGCCTTGTTCACCTCAAAGAGTTTTCTGTGCGAGAGATCTTTCTCCTGCGGCACGCCGACGACATAGATCTGCGAGATGCCCTCATCATTCGTGTATTGTTTCGCAGGTGAGCGTTCCGCGCCGGGAAGTGCGTCGAAATACACGAGACCGTCGCTGGATGTCGCATCGCCGCCCAGAATCTCAAAAAAATCTTCGACAGTTCCGAGCCATCCGCGACTGTCGCCACCGAGCACGATTGTCCAAACGACGTTGACCTTCGACAATGGACCATTGTCTGGTAAATCGACGTCCAAACCTGCGGTATTGAGAACAGGACGCAAGCAGTTAATCGCCTCCCATTTACCGGTGTCGATGTGAAGCTTCGCAGTCAACGTCCGTCGCTCGCCAGGTTTCATGTCTTTGGTGCGCAGTAACTTGTCTGAGTCCATGGAGATCTCGACATTAACCGCGGCATAACTCGCAATGAACTTGAAAACTGTCAGCACTACATTTGCGACGCCCGCGACCTCGGCGTACTGCGCCGCTCGTCCTCCTAAGCGACTGGTAAGAAATCCAAAGAGTGTAGTTGATGCTAGTGCATTGTAGTCGATGATCAAATCGCCGACTTCTGACGCGCCACACGGCGACGTCGTGTTGCGCGTGGCATGATGCTGTTGTGACTTTTGAAGTACGGCAAGATCCGCGGCGAGACGTTTAAGGATGAGCGCAACTTGTACTGCGTCGAGACGCGTCTTTGTTGGGTCTACTTGCGCGAGCAGATCGTAAGGCACTTCGGAGTTGCGTCCTAGTTCGACGATGAATCGTGACCAGAAACGCACCGCTGGATGATTACTCTTCGCGCCTGCGCGAATACCATCTAACACGCCAGTTTGAAGTGGTATGTCTTTGAACGCCGGAACGCTGCGAACCAATGCGTTGCTCAGGTGTGAGAGCATGACGCCGTAACCTTCTCCGTAAAGCTTTGCTGTAGCCGCGATTTCCCACGATTCATAAATCAAACCCTGGCCGCGTTGAGTTGTTTGCATCACGCTGCCATCCGTGTCGCGCACGCCGTAACCGGAAGCAAGGATTGCCGCGTAAAGTGCTGCGGTGGACGATTCATCACCTTTGCTGACCGCCTTTGCGAGAGCTGCGGCTTGCTGATCGACGTTGCCTTGCGGCAGTCGCATTGGATCCGGCAACTTGCCGCTGGTGAACGCCTTTGCCATCGCAAGGCTTTTGGGTGAGCGCAGCAGTTTGATGTGTTGCGTCCCCGGTTGTGCAAACGCGTAGAGAGGGACAAAAAGCACAAAAGCAATCAGGCATGTAAGGTGTTGGACCATCGTTATTAGTGCGTGATGGCTGAGACGATGACCGTTGACGCTTTCTCGATCAAGGCGGTGATTACATCTTCACCGTCCTGAGTGGCCTTGGCTTTATCGGTGTTCGATACGCTTCTTTGACCATCATTGAGCGGTTCAAGTTTGTATTCGAGTGTTACTTCGTCCTTTGCCTTTATCGACGAGGCGATAGTTGCTGCTGTGTAGACGCCGGTAATCGTTGCGGAGCGCGCTGTGGCTGCTCCAGCGGAACTACCAATGGGTACACGTCCGGCAGCAGAGCCTGCAATGTTGCCGATCGCTCGGCCAAACATTGATCCGCCGCCGCCTTTCTTAACCGTCATCGAACTGCTTAGAACGTAGTCACACTGACTCTGGCGAGCTTCCTCCATCGCGAGCGAAGGCGAGCGTGCAGTCAACAGTACAACCTCGACGTTGGGACCTTTTAAGTAGTTTGCAAATCCATTTCGCAGCGTCTCGGCGGCTTGTGTTGGATCGCCACCGGTCATCGTTACTTTGGGCGCGATTAGACCGATACGAATGACGCCGGGTTTCTTAGGACTCGCGGCGCTTGTTGTAGCGGCCGGAATACTTGCAGGCGACGAAACCGTGCTGCTGGCGCTGTTGTTGGACGGTCCTGAGTAAGCGGCTGGTCCAATACCGTACAACTCCTGCATGTTATTGACGAGTCTGTAGCCCTGCGGAGCATCGAACAGAGCTGCATCCAGCGGTTCTCTCGAGATCTCGAGCACTTCCTGCGTGGTTGACGTTGTACGACCGTCTGGGAGGTAGATTGTGGTTGTTACAAGCACGGGAAAACCAAGTTTGGCTGTGCCGATCGTCTTCGTGCGGATCTCATCGTGACATCCGGGCCGCGGTTGAGCCGGCGCCGACTGATATTTCGTAGTTTGTCCCGGACAATCGAAGGCATATTGGAAATCAATGTACCAACCGTCAGTCTCAACTTTTGAATCTTTATCGCAGGCATCGGGACTTGCTTGTTTGATAACCGAGGTCTTGATGTGACGTGCGGTAAAGCCAAACATCTCCTTGCGCTCACCGGTGTCTGTGATGGTGTTGGTGATGTTCACCACACCGCCTCGCGGTTGAGTCGGTGTTTGTGTAGCGGGCGCGGCTGCGCCACCGCCATCACCCTCGGCTGCGATTGGGGAATTCCCGTCTGTGGAGGTTACGAAATAAGATTTTGTCTTCTCATTAATTGTCAGCGTGCGTTTGAGATCGCATTGGACGACGGTTGTCAGCCCGAGGCTCCCCCCCATCTCGTTTCGCATTCTCTGTCCTTTTATATATAGGCTGGTTTCGGCGCCGCCGCTCGTGCCCAAGGCCATCCTTTGCCGAATCTTGACGTCCGATGACGCGACTGGTTTCTTTTGCGTCTGGCCGGAAGCCAAAACAAACATCACCAGAATAAGAGTGGTCATGGTTATCAGTGCAGTTTTCATGATCTTCCTCCACTTAATAACGCAGCAATTCGAACCGTTCCGGCTCAAAATATTTGGCCATGAAAAGGCATAAAAAGCACAAATGCGCTAGAATTTCGTCTCTCCCACACTCAAATGGTTTACCCGCAACAGTCTCTGGATGAATTGATGCCCGTCGTTTACGACGAACTGCGTAGGCTTGCCCAGCACTATCTGAGTCGTGAACGAGCAGAGCACACCCTGCAAACTACCGCACTCGTCCACGAAGCCTACCTTCGCCTGGTCGATCAGAAGGCCGTTAACTGGCAGAATCGCGCGCAGTTCTTCGGCATCGCGGCACAGATGATGCGCCGAATTCTCATCAACCACGCGAAGAGTCGAAACGCAGTTAAGCGTCGCGGTTACGCCACTAAGATCTCTCTTGACGAGGCAATCGGTTTTTTCGAACAACGCGAGATCGATCTGATCGCGCTTAATGAAGCTTTGGAGACGCTCGCCGCTCTTGATGCCGAACAAGCCAAAATCGTCGAGCTGCGGTTCTTTGGTGGCCTTACGATTGAAGAGATTGCAGAAGTACTCGGAATATCTCCGGCTACAACGAAACGCGAATGGGATTCGGCGAAGTTGTGGTTACGGCGGCAGCTAAGCGACCGAAACAAATGAGCATCACTCCCGAACGTTGGCAACAGGTGAAGCAGATACTCGCGAAGGCGTTGGACGTAGATAGCGGACGTCAGCAGGAGTTTCTCGATTTCGCATGCGGCAGTGATTCCGGCTTGCGCGCTGAAGTTGAGTCGTTATTAGCGCATCGTGTCGAAACAAGTAGCGATGTGATCGAGATGTGCGCCAGCGATGCGGCTCGGTTCCGAGTTAAGGCGGAGCCTTCACGAGCCGGCACGCGCATAGGCGCCTATCGGGTCGTGCGCGAGATTGGTCACGGCGGCATGGGCGCCGTATTTCTCGCGGTGCGCGACGACGAACAGTATCAACAGCAAGTCGCGATCAAGCTCATCAAGTCAAATATCGCCGACGATGCGATGCGCCGTCGTTTCCGCAACGAGATGCAGATCCTTGCAGACCTGAATCATCCAAGCATCGCGAGACTCTTCGATGCCGGCCAAACAGAGGACGGCGTACCGTATCTGGTGATGGAGTATGTCGAAGGTCAGCCGATCAATGTTTATTGTGAGGAACAGGATGTTTCAACAGAACAACGACTGCGACTCTTTTGCATGGTCTGCGAAGCAGTCCAGTATGCTCACCAGCATCTCGTTATTCACCGCGACATAAAACCCGGAAATATTCTCGTTACCAACGAAGGCGTCCCAAAGCTCGTTGATTTTGGCATTGCAAAACTGTTAGACCGCAGCAACTCTGCTGAGGCGACTGTGACTGCTATCCAGTTCATGACGCCGCAGTACGCCAGCCCGGAACAGATACTCGGCGGCTCTGTTACTACTGCAACTGATGTTTACTCACTTGGCGTCGTGCTCTATGAATTGCTGAGTGGGCAATTGCCATATCGTTTGAAGAGTCGACTGCCGCACGAAGTGGCGAAAGCAATTTGCGATCAGGATCCTCAACGCCCGAGTGCCGCGATCGTTCAAACGAACGGCGGCGAGCCATCTGCATCCATTGGAACTGCCGTGCGGTCGCACACAAGCAGAAGAAAACGTCTGCACAGTGATCTCGACAACATCGTGCTCATGGCGATGCGTAAAGAACCGGAGCGTCGCTATCCCACTGCAGAACAATTGGCTGACGACATCCGCCGGCATCTCAATGGTCTGCCTGTGCGTGCACGCGCGGACACGTTTACATACCGTACTGGAAAATTCATACGGCGACAAAAAGTTGCTGTTACTGCCGCGCTACTCATTGCTCTCACGTTGATTTTCGGCATTATCGCGACGCTGTCTCAGAACAGAGTTGCGCGTGCAGAGCGCGCCAGGGCCGAGCGCCGTTTCAGCGAAGTGCGACAGTTAGCGAATTCGTTCGTTTTTGAAGTGCACGACTCGATTGCCAATCTACCCGGCTCGACCGAGGCTCGTTCGTTGATCGTGCAACGAGGTTTGAAATATCTCGACAGTCTTGCGCAGGACGCCGCCGGCGACCGCGAATTGCAACGCGAGTTGGCTGTAGCTTATGAAAAACTTGGCACAGTTCAGTATACACCGACAGTTGCGCATCTCGGCGATCTGGCCGGCGCGCTTGATAGTCATCGCAAAGCTGCCGCGTTGCGTGAGGCATTGGTTGCTGCTGAACCAAACAATCTGAACTATCGTCGCGATCTACTCGATAGCTACTGGTTCATCGCGACTTTGCTCGGAGCACAAGGCGACTTGCCGCGTGAATTGCAGATCTTACGCGAGCAATTGCCGGCGCGTCGTGAATTGGCGGCGGCTGAAAAGACAGAGTTCGTCGATCGATACAACCTTGCCGGGACGTACGCCTATATCGGCAGTTTGTTGATGGAAATGGGTGACGTAAATGGTGCGCTAACGAATCAGCGCGAAGCGTTGAAGATACGCGAAGAGTTAAGCGCTCTTGATCCTAACCATGCTCGCGCCAACCGTGCGCTGACGATCTCATACGAGTTCATCGGCGTTGCTACCGAGCGAGCGGGAGACACAAAAGTGGCGCTCGATTTGCAACTTCGCGGTTTGAAACTAAGAGAGTCGCTTGTCGCAAACGATCCGCTCAATACCGACCTGCGACTGATGCTGATTGAGAGTCATCGTTATGTTGGTGATGTGCTGTTTGAGTTAGGCGACAAGCAGCAGGCAGCAGTGCATTATCAGAAGCAACTGGCTCTCAACGAAGAGATGATTGCATCCGATCCGACGAATGCGCAGTTTAAGAGTAACCATGCAGTTGCGCTTATCAAAGTCGGGGATGTGGAAGCGCATGCTGATCGAGCAGTGAAAGCTTTGGAGAGTTACAAACAGGCGCTTCGTCTACGGGAGCAACTGAGTTCATCAGCACCGACGGATACCACAATTCGCCGCGATCTGGCCGAAGCCTTAATCAAAGTTGGAGATGCCCTGGCGATCGGTGGCCAAAAATCACAAGCACTGGAGAACTATCTAAAGGGTTTGGAAATTCTCAAGACGCTTTCATCGGCAATTCCCGCTCACGCCGGAGTGCGAGGCATGCTGGCTCAAGCCTACGTGAGAGTTGGACAAATGAATTTCAGAATTGCCTCAGAGACATCGACGTTGTCGAAGAGAGTCGAATATTTGCGCGACGCGCGGTCGGCGTACCAGCAGACCCTGGACATTACGACCGACATGCGTAATCGCCAGCTTGTCAGTCCCGCCACACTCGATTTCGACGTGAATGATACTGCCTCAGAAATCTCCAAAATCGATGCGCTTTTGAACGAAAAGTAATCACTCGCGAATCGCAAAACCCGCCTCAAAAATACAATATTATTCGGTACGATTTTTGCTCTCGCATGAGTTTGGCTCTCGTTTAACCAGGGAGTCCAGTGGTGCGAGAGTCGAAATCGGATAGCGGGGGAACACACTATGAGAACCAAGATCGGTTTGATCGCAATTGTTTTTGTAATCAGTTGTTTGGGAGCTGCCACAGGTGCGCAGGCACAGGTGGTTGGGCAGCCATATCGGCTGAATGATAAAGAGGTAGATCGGATTCTTCACCGAATCGAAAATCAGGCAAACAGCTTTCATCACAGTTTGGATGCCGCCCTCGATCGTAGTCATTACAACGGCACGAAACGCGAAGATGACATCAATGCCTTCACCAAGAATTTCGACCAACAGACCAAGCGACTTCGCAATCGTTTCGACGACCACAAGTCCGTAGCGGCAGACGTAGAGTCAGTGCTGAACAGTGCTGTATCCATCGATCAGTTCATGCGTCGGCAGCGCCTCAGCGAACGCGCGCAAAATGATTGGTCAGCTTTGCGGGCGAGTCTTGATGATTTGGCGGCAGCCTACAGCGTAACCTGGCGGTGGGAAGGCGTCGCAGTACTCACGCCAACGGAGCCCGCGACAGTAATCACGGGAACGCCGGTCGGCCTGCCTTACAGACTGAGCGATAAGGAAGTTGAGCGAATACTTCATCGCGTCGAACAACAGTCCGGCAAGTTCCGCGATAGTCTAGATACTGCTCTCGACCGAAGCAGTCTCAACGGTACCGAGCGCGAAGACGACATCAATGCTTTCATCAAAGATTTCGATCAGGAAGTCAGACGACTTCACGATCGTTTCGATGATCATAAGTCAGTTGCAGCGGATGTTCAGGCGGTACTCGATCGCGCAGCTCGGATAGACGACTTTATGCGTCGTCGTGAGCTGACGGAGAGGTCACAAAGAGAGTGGTCAGCGCTGAGAGCAAATCTCGATGAGCTGGCGCAAGCTTATAGTGTCGCGTGGCGCTGGTAAGATGGACCATAGATGTGCACGGATAACTCCGGATTCGATCCGTTGTTATTCCGTGCAAATCCGTGGCTTTGATCAGTGATGTGAATGTGGATTGGCTACTTCAACCACAGTGCGCATCCACGGGTGAATGCAACACTGAAAGCGAGTGACACCAACCGGCATTTCTGAACTTCCCGCCACTGGGCCTTCCGCCGTTGCGCCGGGTGGAATGAAAACGATCGATCCAAGATTCAGGCACTCTGGCGCTGGGACTGGATTGCCCGAAATGCCATTGAGCTCAGTAACGAATCCTCCGCCAAACTGGGCTACAGGCGTGAATGTGTGAACCTCACCGCCGGTATTCTCGATGAATGTCCCTCGCCCAACATTTAGATGCATCTGGCTTGGTTGATTTCGCCACTTGTGCGCGTCCTGAGTTTCTGCCAACTCCTGGATGAACGCGTCAAAGGTAGTGTGTCCATCGCCGACACAAGCACCATCGCCGAGCGCTGCGTTGAAAGTCGTCGGGTCGCAATCGTCTAACAATCTCACTTTCTTGTCACCCGGAACGGCGCCCGCACCTGTCGTCAGACCAAGCAGTGCGATCGCCGCGAACGTCGTCCAAACCGCAGTTCGAAAAGTTAACCTTCGCTTCATTAGATGAGAAACCTCCTTGAGTGTGCCGACTCGCCGGTTAGTTTGAGTGCGAGACGGAGACTAGATGGCTGAAATGTTAAGACAGCGCCGAACGTATACACCGCAGTATTTAGCTTGTCAATATTTGATCCAACAAAAGAGCAGACGACACATAAAGATGATATCTTGCAAAATGCCCGAAATTGGGTTTAGAGAACGTGCTATGAACGAAGAAATCTCTCATATTCCGAACCACTGGGAGCCGGAACCGCGTTGGCCGGCCCTGATTGCGATTATTGCTGTTGCTGGTATTTACATGGCTTTGCCATCAGAGCTTACGATTGGACCGCGTTGGTTACTTCCCGGCACGATCGGTATGCTTTTGGCGGTCACAATCATCTCGCATATCGGCAAACGCCATCTGCTTAATCGAACTTCTGGTTTTATTATTTCCGGCGTAGTGACTGCTGCGATGGTGGGGTCTCTGGTCTTGCTTATTCGAGCACTGCCTGCACACAAGGAACCGCCGTCAGAGCTTTTGATCTCCGCGGCCTTCCTGTGGTTCACAAATATTCTGGTATTTGCTTTATGGTACTGGCGATTAGATGCCGGTGGACCACACGGCCGCGACTCGCGTTTTGGACATCCTGACGGCGCGTTTCTGTTTCCGCAGATGACCCTGCCGCCAATCGCTAAACATATGGCCGGCCAACACGGCTGGTCGCCGAATTTTGTCGACTATCTATTCCTTGCTTTCAACACGAGCACTGCCTTTTCGCCGACCGACGTGCCAGTACTCGAGCGTTGGGCCAAGCTGTTGATGATGTTGCAGTCGCTGATTTCGTTGACTGTGGTCGCGCTACTCGCCGCGCACGCAATTAACATCATCTAGCCACAAAAAGGCACAGAAGACACAAATGGCGCTCAGCGGGTCGACTGATTTGGAACTGGAGAGCCCATCAGTTTTTCCAATTTAGCAAACCGCGCCAGCATGTTCTCGTAAATGCGATCGGTTTTCTCATGGAGGTGAGCGACTTCAAGCTCAGCCTTGACGTTCACCTCATACTCGATATCGGCTCGCACTCGATCCTTTTCGGCCTGACGGTTTTGACTGACTAGTACAAAGCATGACAAGAAAATTGCTTCCAGTGAGACGATCATCGTCAGCAAACCAAACGGATACGGATCGAAAGGAGTAATGCCAATTGGGATGGTATTGAGAATTATCCAGATAATGAACCAGATGCCATTGAGCATCAGGAACGGCATGCTGCCGCTGAACCATGCAATCCAATCAGCCACTCGTTGCAATGCGGTGCTGTGCTCCTCCATCTCTTCGTTGACGTTGCGTGAGACGCGTGTGCGGAGCAATTCGTCCGCCTTGCGCGTCATCGCACTCATCGCAGCCAACATGTGGAGCGCAGCATCAGGTCGCTTCTGAAAAAGTAGCAACAGATCGCCTCGATCGAGCACCAGTAACTCGGTCTCCGTTAGTGCGAGAGCGGTTGCAGTTCGCGGACCGCTATCGAGGAGCGAGAGCTCGCCAAACAAATCTCCTTCTTCGGCGACGGTGAGGACGATCTTCTGTCCAGCAGTGTCCTTAATAAAGAGTTCAATTGAACCAGAACGTACTATAAACAACGATTCGCCGGGCTCGCCGGCCTGAAAGAGGATGTCACCGGCCTTCAGTTTCTCTGAATCAACCACGTCGGCCAGCGCATGGCGATCCTCTTCTTGTAGCAATTCGAAGATTTCAATTCCTGCCAACAACGCTGCATCGCATCCCATAGATTGGGCTCCTTTGTTAGTAGGTATACTAGAAACCGCTGATAGCTTACTCTGCTACGGCAAAAAAGAAACGACTAATGAGCAAACTCCCCCGTCATGTCCTGCGCCTTGTCGTGCTGCTGTGCTCTCTGCTGCTCTGGTCCAGCATTGCGCATTCACAAATTCCGTTCTACACCGACGATGCTGATACCACAGCAAAAGGAAAGTTTCACCTGGAAATTTATAACGAGCACGATTGGCTGCAAAAATCTTCGTATCCGGCTAAGCGGCAGAACACGGTCGTCTTCACTCTGAATTACGGTCTCACAACTAAACTGGAGTGGGATGTGAATGCTCCGCTGATAACCTTGATCAACTCGCATGTCGTCGAGCCTGCGAGTGTAACAGGCATTGGTGACACGCAGTTTGGTCTCAAGTACAGGCTGCATGACGAGCGCGAAGGTTCGCGACTGCCGGCACTTGCGATCGTATTTTATGTTGAAGCTCCAACGGGCAACGCGCAAAAGCAACTCGGATCTGGTCTGACTGACTTTTGGCTTTACGGTATCGCGCAGAAGTCCGTTGCGAAGACGACGAAGATGCGACTTAACGCAGGAGTTCTTTTTAGCGGCAACAGCTCGACTGGTTTGATTGGTATTCGTAATGTGAGAGGACACATCTACACCGGCAACATGTCACTGGTGCGAGACTATAACGACAAGTTAGCACTCGGTGCGGAGGTGTTTGGCGCTGTTACGGGAAATCTCGAGCTGAACCGCGGGCAACTCACAACACAACTCGGCGGCCACTATTCATTGACTGACAAGTTCATGTTGACATTTGGCATTCTCACTGGACGTTTCTCCGCCAGCCCTCGAGCAGGAGCGAGTTTCGGTTTCGCCGTCGACTTTTAGGCGTTCTCTGCCTTTGTTGGACCGTCAGGTGCATCCCACGCAAATAGCCAGCATCGAAACTGATCCGCCGTCTACGCCTTCTACTGGAAAGGTGATCGGATCGTCCTTTTTCATGGTTCCCAAAACGTACAAGAGCGGTAGGTAATGGTCCGGCGTGGGAATGGCTAATTGAGCGTCTCGTCCGAGAGATTCGTAATTAGTGAGCGCGTCGAATTCACCTGCGATCATTAATTGCTTTGCTAACGTCTCAAAGCGAACTGCCCAATCGTATGGTTCGGGCATGCGCCTGCCCCACGCGTAAGTGTGGAGATTGTGGACCACATTGCCGCTGCCCACAATCAGAACTCCTTCTTCACGCAAGGGCGCCAACCGTTTTCCAAGCTCAAAGTGAAAAGCCGGCGGCTGCGTTTCATTTATACTCAACTGCACGACTGGTATGTCGGCTTCCGGAAAGACGTGAAGTAAAACTGACCACGTTCCGTGATCGAGTCCCCATGAATGATCGAACTCGACTTGTAAAGGCGTCAATATTTCCTGTATTCGGCGAGCAAGTTCCGGATCTCCCGGCGCGCGATATTGCACTTGATACAGCTCTCGCGGAAAGCCGCCGAAGTCGTGGATCGTGCGCGGAGTGGTCATCGCGGTGAGGAGCGTAGCTGGTAAGTACCAATGCGCAGATATGCTGAGCACAGCACGAGGACGCGGAAGATTCTTTCCGATCTCGGACCACGCTCTGGTCCACTCATTATCATGGAGCGCGTTCATCGGATTGCCATGTCCGAAGAAGATTGCTGGTAGAGAGTTGGACATTTCGTAGTTTATCAATGGAAGAGTGTGCCGAAGAGACGCATTAATGGTGTGTACTCGCAGGCCCACCAGGCCTCAGACGCTAATTGTCGTTGCGCGGTCGTTATTGAGTTGCCCTTGAATTTACTCGCGACACGCACAAGCTTCCAGAGCTCAGCGAATGCGCCGGCCTGCATCTGAACCACTTCCACTCAGCATCTTCGTTGCCAAACGAATGCCTTCTGTAGCTGCACCTATTCCAACGAGAGTTCGCACCCGCCAGAGATCCAAATCCCATTCTGTCATGTTCCTGAAATATCAGGTCTGCTATGTTATTGCGAATATTAGACGCGATAGCGGCAATGGGTTCCGGATCGCGCCTTATGTCGGTATTTCGAAGTTCGGCTAATACTTTTCGCAGGTCTCCGACTAATACGATTCCATCTGTGGCGGTTATAACACGTCGCGCGTTCGGAGTTAGATCTTCGCGTTTGCGTATGTTCCAAACAATCTGCGCATTCAGTCGTGGCAATTCAGGACAGATTTCAAAATCGCGTCCCGAATATCCGCAGATTAAAAGACGGCGTCCTCCAACTAGCCGATGAAGAATGCCGCGTTTCCAGGGTGGAAGTTCTCCCTCTCGTCGCAATGTATAGACCATCGTCCGATCCTGGTCAGCGGCTAGAGTTCGATCATGGTCGACGGAACCGTGAATCTTAAATATGGTCGCTACAGGGAATTTTATATTTTCTGCTTCTGACTTCGTCACAATTAATTGTGGCTTATTGGTCGGAAGGCATTTAACTCCGCATGCCGTTTCCAAATTGGTATCGTAATTCGTCGTGACGATGTGTTCAATTACTTCATCTGCGATGAGTTCGGCTATGACGTCATGTAAGGGATTCGGCTTGTTGATAGAGAACAGTTGAAGCAAGTTTTCACCCAGAACTTTCCCATTCGGGCAACCATCCATTATATGTTCGAAAGCCGCTGAGCTTATCCACGCCTTGATCTGAGCGCGAGAATCCAGTGGGTCTGACAGGACCTTCGCTACGGTTGAAGTTAAAGACTCACCAGTTGGCAGCTCACTTGGTTGAAACGCCGATACAGCGCTGCCAACAAACATTACAAACCCGGTCGCCCGGAACTGCGCAAGCAACTGTTTGGCATCAAGACTCTCGACGTCGATGTACTTAAGATTCGTCAACCCAGTAGCTTTGTAGGGTAGTGATGCAGTTTGCGGCCGAAGGACAAGTAACGCCGAAGGCGTTGGCTAATTTCAGCCCATGGTTCGAGCGCGAGCGAGAACCCTGGGAAGCCTGAGCCGAGCGATGAAACTCTGAAAGAGTTCGCCAATTGCCGAACGCTTTCAGCGTTTGACTAACTTCCAAATCGCGATCCCAGGGTTGTCGCTGCGCTCCAACCCGTGGGCTGAAATTAGTGAACGCCTTCGGCGTTACTGAAA
>DATFHH010000064.1:0-26730 GCA_035248565.1 Pyrinomonadaceae bacterium
AACCAATGAATCGCGCTTTTCCCGAGCGGCACTCGACGCTCTTTGCTTCCTTTGCCATGACACACAACCAGGCCCGCAAGCAGATCCAGATCGTTGTTCTTCAATCCAACCAGCTCAGAAACTCGCAGGCCCGCAGCATACATGATCTCCAGCATCGCGCGATCGCGTATGCCCTCTTCAGTAGCAATATTAGGCGCTGCGAATAACCGGTTGATCTCGTCTTCAGTTAAGAACTTCGGCAGATAACTGAAGCGCTGAGGCGTATCGAGGTCTTCAGCCGGGTGTGATTTGATGTGCCCATCGAGCATCAGAAACTTGAACAGACCGCGCGTCGCACTGACTGCGCGTGCAATTGACGCAGGCGCCAGTCCTTCACGCGAAAGGCTTGCGATCCATTTCCGCAAGTCGCCGCGCGTCAGATCGGTGAGTTGTTTACCGTTGCCGATGGTCCAGGCGTGAAGTCGATCGAGATCGCGTTTGTAGCTGTCGAGTGTGTGACGTGCGAGGCCCTTCTCAACTTGTATGTAAGTCAGGAATGCCTTTATGAAGTCGCGTTCCACGGAGGCAGATTACACTAAAATCCGTCCTGAATCCGCGTAAATCTGTGGCTTCACTCGTATCGCAAACACTCAATGGGATCCAGTCGTGAGGCTTTGCGTGCGGGCCAGACGCCAAAGATCAATCCAACGCCGATTGAAACGGTGAGACCAGTAACAACCGCCCACGAAGGAATCGATGCGGGCAAACTCGGAATCAAGAGCATGAGCAAACGGCTCGCGCCCACCGCAAGAATCACACCCAGCACACCGCCGAGAAACGTGAGCATCATCGCTTCAAAAAGAAACTGACGCACGATGTCTTTGCGCCGCGCGCCAATCGCTTTACGCACGCCAATCTCCTTCGTGCGCTCTGTCACACTCACGAGCATGATATTCATCACGCCGATGCCACCGACCAGCAGGCCAAGACTCGAGATCGCAATCGCGATCAGTCCGACCATCGCAGTGATACTGTCAAACTGTTCGATAAACTTGTCAGCGGTTTTGATGTCGAAGTTGTTAGGATCGCCAAACTTCACCTGACGGCGACGACGCAAAATATCTTCGGCCTGAGTTAATGCTTCATTAACCTGACCCGAGCGGCCACGAATGACCATCAGCAAATAACCCTTTGCCGGCGCGACTTTTTGCGCAGTGCGAAACGGAATATAGACAGCATTGTCTTCGTCGTTCTCGCCGAAGAATCCTGCTTTGCGTTTTTCCAGCACGCCGACGATTTCAAAATTATAGCCACCCATGCGCACCTGTGCGCCCGCAATTTGATTCGCGCCGGGGAAAAGCGCATCAGCAGCATTCACGCCGATAACCATGACGTTCGCGCGCTGCTGGTCATCCGATTCTGTGATGAACCGTCCCTCTTTGAGATTGATGTTTGTGATGCTCGCGTAATTGGGAGACACACCTTGCGTGTTTCCCCAGCGATAATTGCGCCCCTGATACATGATGTTGTCATCGAAAGGCCCGCCGTTATACCCGATGTTCGGCGCGACCCACGCGACGTCTTCAACTGCGCTCGCCTGTGCCTTGATCGTTTCAGCATCGGCAACTGTTAGCGGTTTGCGCGTGCGTTCAGAACGGTCTTCGCTCGTGCGTGGGCCAGTCGAGAGGTGAAAAGCGTAGATGTTGTTCGTGCCATACTCTTCAATCATGGCCACGATGTTTTGACGCAAGCCAGTCAGTAGCGACGCGATCGAGATCGCGGTCATCACTCCGATGACGATACCGAGCACGGTAAGAAAGCTTCGAAACTTGTGTCCGCGAACGCTGTCGAACGCCATCACGATCGTTTCGCGCAGAATACCTTTTGGCAGTCGAATCTTCATTCTTCGAAATTACGTTGCGTGTGTCAGCGCCAGGATCGGATCCAATCTCGCAGCCTTGAATGCCGGATAGATCCCCGCAAACATGCCGATAATTGTGGAGACTGCCAACGCCAGAATGATGTAGCCAATCGTGATCGTCATCGTGATCGACGCAAGGCTTGTAATCAACGTGGTGACGCCCCAGGCAACGAGCAATCCGATGACGCCGCCGAGCGCACAAAGCAGCCCGGATTCGATCAGGAATTGAAGCAAGATCTGGCGTCGCGTCGCGCCCACTGCCTTGCGGAGACCAACCTCGAAAGTTCTCTCAGTAACACTTACCAGCATGATGTTCATCACCACGATGCCGCCGACGACTAATGTGATGAATGTGATCGGAACAACAACTTTCGCGATTGCGCCGGTAAACTCGTCGATCTGATTGTTCAGTTCCTCGACGTTGACCAGACCGAAGTCGTCCTCTTCGTTACCGTTCAGACGATGCTTTATGCGCATCGCTACGCGCGCATCCTCGATCGCGTTGTGGAAACTCTCGCGCGTGAGCGTCTTGCCGTGAATTTGCAGACCGTTACGTCCGAAGATTTGAAGATGCGTCGTGACCGGAATGTAAACGTGACGATCAAACGAGTCGCCAAAAAACGCGCCCCGCTTTTCTTCAACGCCGACAACGCGCATCGGCAGACCGCGGATCTTCAACGTCTTTCCGATTGCATCAGTGTTTGGAAAAAACTTGTCCTTGATGTCGCTACCCAACACCACAACGAGTGCTGAGCGCTGTACTTCATCGGCCGAGATGAAGCGTCCGGTTTCGATGGTCTTGTCTTCGATGTCGACCATGTTTGCGCTGGCGCCAAACACGATCGCGCCGGGAAACTCGATGCCGTCTTGCCGCAAGTCAGTGCCGCTGCCCGCTTCGGCGCCGACCTCCCCGCACGAGCCACAATGGTCGCGCACCCACTCGTAGTCGTCCCAATTAATCCGTTTGTTTCGGCGATTCATCCGTTCAAACGCCTCGTCGTCCATATGACCCGAGAAGGCGATTCGCGCGATCATAAAGTGGTTGCTGCCAAGCACCTTTGTGATTTTTTCGACGATGTAGGTGTTGAGGCCGCTGATTGAGGCGCCCACAGTCACGACCGACGCAACGCCGATGATGATGCCGATCAGCGTCAAAAACGCGCGCAGTTTGTGCGCAAAGATCGACTGAAGCGCGATCTTGAGGGCGTCGGAATAAAAAGACAGAATGGCTTTCATAACTCAGATCGGGGCGGTATACGCCCCTAAAAGCAGTGATGTTCAATTGATAAACGAAATATTCGGCCGCGGATTAACACGGATGAAGACGGATCCGTGCCTAAAAATCAATTAGACCGCATTTGTTTGATGAGGGTTTCCATGTGACTCAAATATTTTTCCAGGGCGCTACGGCCGGCGGCGGTCAACTTGTATTCGGTTTTTGGGAGCCGGCCTTCGAAATATTTGGAACAGGAGATGTAGCCGGCCTCTTCGAGTTTGCGGGCGTGGACGCTAAGGTTACCGTCAGTGGTGTTCATTAAGCGTTTGAGATCGCTGAATGTGAGGGAATCATTGGCGGCAAGTGCACTGATTATTCCGAGGCGCAAACGCTCGTGAATCAAGCGATCGAGATGCGGTGCGGCGCTCTTCTGCTTTGTCTCAGGAACTTCTTTACGAACGCTTTCTTTTTTTGCTGTTGACTGCTTAGCCACCGTATTTCCTCACGATAATCGCACCAAACAAAACGTGTAGTCCGCCAAAGCCGACTGCCATGAACCAATTAGCGAATGCGGCTGGACTGAAAAGAGCAATCGCTCCGAGCGCCATAAAACACAAACCCATCGCCGGAATTGCTCTGACTGAGAACATGCCGCCGGTGATCACGCCCGTGCCGTAAAGTAATAACCACATGCCGGGAATTCCGTTGGTGAGTCCGGCACGAACGAGAACGATCGTGAGCAGTCCGCCGGCGATGATCGGCGGCGACAAACTAAAGACTGCTTTGCGGCCCGGCCCGGAGACGAGTGGCATCCCCACTGCGCGAGCTTTGCGATCCATTGACCAACCGGCGATCAGAAGTGAGATCAGACCCTCGGCGAGCCAGATTGCGAGCCACAGTTTGAAAGTCGGCTGTTGCGCTGCGATGAGGCTTGCGACCAGTGCAGTGGCGCCGATGGCTATCTCACCGCGGCCGGAGATGCCGGTGAAGGGCGTGGCGCGCTCCATGGTTTCGCGGATATAGCGCAGATTGTCGATGGCGCGGTCGTGAAGCGCGTATGATTTCATGTAAGGGGATGGTACGCGGTGAACCAAGCCGCGTCAAGCTCTTTGCGTAATAAAGCCGCGAATTTACGCGGATTTGAGTGCAGCAGCAACGAGGTCGGCCTGCTCTTTTTGGTGAATGCTGTAGGAGCCGGTTGCGGGACTCGCGGAAGCCGCGCGCCCCACATATTGCGGGCGCTCACAATTCGGCAGCAGGTTCTCAAGCCGCTCCTGAACAAAGGTCCAGCCACCCATGTTCTGCGGTTCTTCCTGCGCCCAAACCAACTGCTTCGCGTTTGAATATTTCGCGAGCGTCTCACGAATGCTCTGCAACGGAAACGGATAAAACTGTTCGAGCCGCACTATCGCAACACTTCGATCATCGCTCTTCTTTCGAGCGTCAGCGAGATCGTAGTAAACCTTTCCACTGCAAAGCACGATCTTCCTCACCGCACCGGAATCCGTGATCTCGCGATCATCAATCAACGGCTGAAATCCGCCATTAGTTAGATCCTCAATGCTCGATGATGCTGCCGGCAGACGCAGCAAACTCTTCGGCGTCATTACGATCAGCGGACGCTCCATTCCCGGACGCACTTGTCGTCGTAGCAAATGAAAATACTGCGCAGGCGTCGTCGGATAACAAACCTGAAGATTGTTTTCAGCGCACAGTTGCAGATATCGCTCGAGACGCGCGCTGGAGTGTTCTGGTCCTTGTCCTTCGTAACCGTGTGGCAGCAACATCACGAGCCGTGAGATCTGTTTCCACTTGTCTTCCGAAGCTGCGATGTATTGATCGATGATGGTCTGCGCGCCGTTTCCAAAATCACCAAACTGCGCCTCCCACAGAATCAGTGCGTTTTGCGCAACTACTGAATAGCCGTACTCGAACCCGAGAACACCTTCTTCTGACAAAGAGCTGTCGAACACTTCGAAACGCGCGTAGTTGTTTGACTCCGAACGCAGCTCTGACAATGGCCCCCAAGCCTTGCCAGTTTGCGTGTCGTACAACACCGCGTGTCGCTGGCTGAATGTTCCGCGGCCCGAATCCTGACCACTTAGACGCACGCGATTTCCTTCAAGCACCAGCGAACCAAATGCGATCGCTTCCGCAAACGCCCAATCGAGCGACGTGCTGCCCTCACCCATCTTCGCGCGTCGTGCGAGTTGGCCCACCATCTTGGGATTTACATTGAAACCGTCGGGCACGACGGCGATCTTGTGCGCAATGCTTCTGATCACTTCGGCCGTGACACCCGTGGGAACCACTGCCGAACCATCGATCTCTTCGACGCGTGCTTGTGGCTGCGACGGCTCTTCCGTGACTTTTCGTTTCGCATTGTCGAGGGTTGCTTGATAGCGACGTACACGCTCTTCGATCAACCCGTTGACCTCTTCCTCGCTGACGACTCCTTCTTTGATCAGTCGCTTCGCATAAAGCGTCCGCACGCCCGGATGTGCTTTGACGCGCGCGTACATGAGTGGTTGCGTGTAGCTAGGTTCGTCAGTTTCGTTATGACCGAGACGACGAAAACCAATCAGGTCGAGCACCACGTCTTTGTTGAACTCCTGCCGATAATCGAGTGCGATTTGCAAGACGCGGTAAGCTGCTTCCGGATCGTCGCCATTGATGTGAAAGATTGGCAACTGAGTCATGCGCGCGACGTCAGTTGAATAGATGGTCGAGCGGCCAGCCTTGGGAGACGTAGTAAAACCGATTTGATTGTTGATGATGATGTGGATCGTACCGCCGGTGCGATAACCCTTCAGACCGGCGAGATTCAACGTCTCCATCACAATGCCCTGACCGGCGAATGCTGCATCGCCGTGAAGCAACACAGGCAAGTCGAGATCTATAACCTGTTCGCGCGTCGCTTGGCGCTGGCCTATCGTCTCATCCTGTCTCGCTCTGACCATTCCCTCGACCACCGGATCGACTGCTTCGAGGTGGCTGGGATTCGGCGACAACTTCAAAAGAACTTTACGGCCATCTGCCAGCACGCGCTCGCCGCTCGCGCCCTGATGGTATTTCACGTCGCCTTCATCGGCGGGAAACGCCGGATGCACGGAGCCTTCAAATGCCGCGAAGATCCGTTCACACAGATTACCGATGACGTTCGCCAGCACATTCAAACGACCACGATGGGCCATGCCGAAGACGATCTCTTCAACACCACGCACAGCCGCGCCGTCGATCAGTTGATCCAGCAACGGAATGACCGTCTCGCAGCCTTCGAGCGAGAAGCGCTTTTGTCCGAGATACTTCGTGTGCAGAAAACGTTCAAACTGCTCGGCCGAGATCAACTTCCAAAGCAAACGTTTCTTGATTTCAACTGGAATCGGTTGTGGCTCGACAAACTGGCGCCTGATCTGTTCGCGAATCCATTGCTTCTCTTCTTTACTTTGAATGTGACGGTATTCGATTCCGACTTTACCGCAATAAGCGCGCTGTAGAATGTCCAGAATCTCTCGCAAGGTCGCGCTTTCGCGGTTGGCCAATCCGTCAGTAATAAAAGTGCGATCCAGGTCCCAGATCGTCAGGGCGTAAGTTTCGATATCGAGTTCCGGGTGATACAGCAGCGGCAGCGCGTGAAGTGGATCTGTATCCGCGATCAAGTGACCTCTTACTCGATACGCGTTGATCAGTTCGATGACGCGAGCTTCTTTCAGCGTCTGCTCGTGCACCTGATCTCCCGGAAGAAAGAAAGGATTGCGATCGAGGTTCCAGCGCAGTGGCGTGTGCGGAATACCGAGATCCAGAAAGATCTCTTTATAAAAATCGTGCTTGCCGATCAGGTAATCGTGAACGCGCGCGAGAAACGTGCCGGATTCAGCGCCCTGGATGATGCGGTGATCGTAAGTGCTGCTGATCGAGATCGCCTTGCTGATTCCGAGCTGCGACAACGCTTCGGGCGCCATGGCCTGATACTCGGCGGGATATTCGATCGCGCCCGTCGCGATAATCACTGACTGGCCTTCCATCAAGCGCGGAATCGAAGCGACAGTACCGATGGTCCCTGGATTTGTTAGTGAGACTGTTGTTCCCTGAAAGTCAGAGATCTGTAATTTCCCTTCGCGTGCTCGTTTGATGACGTCGTCGTAAGCAGCGAGAAACTCAGAGAAGCTGAGCGTGGTTGCGTTCTTGATGTTCGGCACCAACAACGTGCGCGATCCGTCTTTCTTCGTCAAATCAACCGCGACGCCGAGATTGACGCTCGTGCGTTTCAATCGAACGGGCGATCCGTTGTCCTCAGCGTAACCGTCATTGAGCTGTGGAAACGTATCAAGCGCACGCAACAGGGCCCAGGCGATCAAGTGCGTGTACGAAGCTTTGCCGCGATCGTTCTCGGCCAGATGTTGATTGATGATGCGGCGGTTTTCGTCTAACAGTTTTACCGGGATTCGTCGTTCGGAAGTCGCGGTCGGAACGGAGAGACTGCTCTCCATGTTCTCTACGATCTTCAGCGCGGCCCCGCGTATTGGGAGTGTTTCCGCTTCGAATTGCGGCGCGGGCGGCTGAACGGGTTTCGCTTCAGGAGCGGGTGCGGCGGCGGCGCCATTACCGGATTGTTGGCTGACGGCCGCGCCATCACCGCTGATCAGTTCATTAAAATAGGAGCGCCAGGAGTCGTCGACCAATTCCGGGTTACTGCGGAATCGTTCCAGAAGACTTTCGACGTACGTCGCATTTGCGCCGAATTCCTCGGCGATTACTTGCGATAAATCGGTCTTATCCAATTTGCTTACCTCGGTATTTAAAGACTATCACGATCCGCGTTTATCCGCGAAAATCCACGGCTAACTCTTCTGAATCAGAAACAAGAACTCCCGATTAGCTTCTTCCGCGTCGCGCACCCACTCGTTTGTCCAGCGCATGCCACCCATCACGTTTCGTTTGTGGTCGATCTCGACAACCTCGATCAGCTTTCCTGCGCGTCTGATCACTTCATTCAGTTCTTTCGCGGTAGCGCGGCCGCAGGAACTGTAAGAGAGGATGATGTGCGGCGTTTTAGTCTGTCGCAACAACCGTTCGATAGCTTCAACCGCGACGAACTTGCCGTCACTTTTTCTGTAATCCTCAAACACAGAAGTGCTCAGCGCGTCGCTTGTATCCACACGGCGCTTCGCCTTGCCGAACAGCTCCGGTCTATCAAACAAGCAGATCGACGTCCAAAGATGATAGTAAGCAGCATAGCGCACGCGCGATGGAGGCATCTTGTCGTTATTCGATCCATATGGCGGATCGTAGTAAGCAAGGTCTGCGTCGACTGCCGAAACGAGATCAAAGACATCAGCTTGGTAAACCTGGTGTTCGCGCGCTTTTGGAATCAACTTCGGAACGTTCAGTTTCACGTGACGATAGGAACGAGGTGACCACTCGTTTAGATAAGAAGCGAAGTGACCGATCGTACTATCGACCTCGTCCATCGCGAGCATCAGGCTCGTCAGTGCAACGGCCTTTTCGTGTGGTGTCAGCGATAGACGCTCGATCTCTTCACGGATCGCATCGAGCTTGAGTGTGTTGTGTCGTTGCCACGGCTGTTTGAAATCGCCGGTATAGTGCTCCGTGAACCAGCCGTGTCGACCGGGAACAGCATTGAGATGGTCGATCAGCTCGCGGTAGTGCTCACGCGGGAAGGGACTGGTGAGATAACAGTCAGCGAAGACTTTGGACCACACCGCGATGTCGTTAGCAATCACGCGGCAACCCGACTGTGCAAATGCCTGCGACACGCGCGTCGTTCCGGAGAAGCCGTCGAAAACCGTTTGCGGCTGTACTTTTTGCGCGAGGCGAAGAATCTGCGGCAAAAGTTTCAATTTTGAGCCTGCATACTTGACGCCTTCGGTGGTAATCTCTGCGTGCTGTTGCATCTTGCGAGTTTACGACTTTCTTATCCTCAGATTACACAGATAGTTTTCTGCGTAATCTGCGTAATCTGTGGATGACTACCGTCATGAAAAACAAATCCTCAAAAACACGTACGAGTAGACGAACCTTTGTAAAACTACTGCCAGCGATGGGCGCAGTGGGCTTGACCGTCTCGAAGTCACCGCTCGACGCGCTCGCACAAACGCCGACACCGTCTCCGAGTCCGTCTCCGACACCCACGCCACGCATCACCAAAGAGATGATGCACCAGGCGGAAAAACTGATCGGGATCGAGCTGACCGACGCTCAGGAAGCGATGGCGCTCAGCGGCGTCAATCGCAATCTCGACGCGTATGAAGCGAATCGAAAGATCGACGTACCACTCGACACCGAGCCTGCCTTCGCGTTCCATCCCGCACACGCAAAGAAAGAGCTCTACGCGCCGAGGACAAAGTTTCGTTTCGGCAGAGTTGAGTTGCCGGAGTTCAAAACGGTCGAAGATCTGGCATTTGCTACAGTCCCGCAACTCGCCGAGCTCATCCGCACGCGCAGGATCACGTCAACCGAACTGACGAAGATGTATCTCGATCGGCTCAAGAAGTATGGACCAAAGCTGGTTTGCGTCATCACGCTCACTGAAGACCTTGCATTAAAACAAGCGGCGGCGGCCGACGCGGAAATAAAACGCGGAAAATATCGTGGACCACTGCACGGCATACCGTGGGGCGCAAAGGATCTCTTCGCCACCAAAGGAATCAAGACGACTTGGGGCGCTGAGCCTTATCGCGATCAAGTAATTGACTACGATGCGACGGTGGTCGAGAGACTAAATGAAGCGGGCGCAGTGCTGCTGGCGAAGTTGTCGATGGGCGCGCTCGCGCAGGGTCCGAGATGGTTTGGGGGCGTGACACGAAATCCATGGCAGCCGGATGAAGCGCAAATTGGTTCGAGTGGTTCGTCGGCTGGTCCAGCAGCTGCGACTGCTGCCGGTCTGGTTGGGTTCTCGATCGGAACTGAGACGCTCGGTTCGATCGTTTCACCTTCATCACGATGTGGCTGTACCGGATTGCGTCCGACCTACGGCAGAGTGAGTCGCTATGGTGCGATGGGTTTGAGTTGGACCATGGACAAGATTGGTCCGATATGTCGCGGCGTCGAGGATTGCGCGGCTGCTCTTTACGCGATCTACGGACCTGACGGCAGAGACATAACCGTCGGCGACGCGCCTTTCAACTGGAATCCCGACACGAACATCAGCACGTTGCGAATCGGATATCTCAAGACGGAATTCGATCCGCCGGCTTCGACGTCTCAGCCGGTGAACGAACAACAACGCGCACAGGCTGAACAGCGTCGCGCAATCTACAAGACCGCGCTCGAAGTTTTAGAGAAAGCCGGTGCGAAACTGACGCCAATCGAGTTGCCAAAGTTCTCAGCCGGATCGTTGCGATTCATTCTGACGGCCGAAGCCGCGACCGCGTTTGATGACATAACTCGCGACGGCCGCGTCAACCAGTTATCGGGACAGGGGCCGGGCGACTGGCCCAACGCATTCCGCACCTCGCGCTTTATTCCGGCGGTTGAGTATCTGCGGGCCCAACGCGCGCGGACGCTGTTGATGCGTGAAATGGAGAAGCTGATGTCGCAGTGGGACGTGTTTGTCAGCCCTGCACCGGGAAGCGCGAGTTTGCTAATGACGAATTTGACCGGTCATCCCGCGACGGTGTTGCCGTGTGGGTTCGTGAACAATCTGCCGGTAGCGATTATGTTCACTGGTGGCGTTTACGATGAAGTGTCACCGTTGCGGGTGGCGCTGGCGTTCGAGCGCGCGACACAGTGGCATACGATGCATCCCAAGGTCGATTGGGCCACTGATTAACGCGGATCGTTGTGGATCGGGATCGTGATTTCGAAACAAGTGCCTTCGCGCGGTTCGGAGCTTACGGTGATAGAGCCGCCGAGTTCTTCAATTGCTGTTTTTACGGCATCAAGGCCGACGCCCCGGCCTGAGATCTCGGTGACGGCGTTTGCGGTTGAAAAGCCCGGTTGAAATATTCGATCGAGGATTGCCGGATGGATGCCGCGTCCATTGTCCGTGACTCTGACTCGTATCTGTTGTTGATTGACAATGGCCTCGATTACGACTTTGCCGCCTTTCTGTTCGATTCCGTGGTCCACCGCGTTGCGCACGAGATGAATCAGTGGATTGGCGACTCTTTCATCCAGCGAGAGATCCTCACCGCGAATTTCGAAATCTACTTCTTTGCCGGTCGCTAGAGCGGCTGCCTGTCCCGCGCGGACAGCTTGTTGAAACGCGGTTTCGGTTGGCGCGTCGTGTAGTTTGGAGATTTGCTTCGTCAGGTTTTCGAGGCAGCGTTCGAGTACGGAGAGATCAAACTGTTCGCTTGTAGCTGACATTGCGGGAAGGGAGGTCTCTTCAAGCTTAACATCAGAAGTGTTTGGTAGTTCTTCCTTACTTGTATGTGCGTAAAGAATCCGGAAGTTGAGCTTGTCGGTGCGCTCGTTTTCGACTATGGGCGAAACAGAGATTACTTCACCGCTTCGATTCAAGATTTCTTTCAGACTCTGAAACCGTTGTTCGAAGTCAGCTACATCAAAGCTCGTATGCACGAGGAAAAGCCGCGCGCCTTCCGCAAGCGCTTCTGATACGCGAGCAGTACGCAACTCGTGCAACACGTTTTCAAGCTCATGTGCTGCGGCCGCAAGTTCGACCAGACCGCGGGCCGACGCAACCGCTTTTACGTTGTGAACATTGCGAAACAGTTCATCGAGCAGTTTGCGTCGACGTGGACCATCGGCGGAAAGCGTGCGCAGTTGTTCTACTGCGGTTGCGATCTCCTCCATCACCAAATCCGGCTTCATTCGTGAAGATCCGTGTCCTCAGGTTCTTGTTGCACGTTCTTTTGCGGTTGTTGCTCGTCGAGGTCGCGTTTGATCGCGTCGAGAATACCGTTGATGAATTGCGTGGCTTCATAGGTTGAGAAGCGCCGCGCGATTTCGAGTGCTTCGTTGATGGCGACTGTGCGTGGAGTCGGCTCGTAAAGAAACTCGTAGACAGCGAGACGCAGGATGTTGCGGTCGACGACGGCCATGCGCGAGATACGCCAGTGTTCGGCGCGCGAGCGTATTCGTTCGTCGAGTAACTCGAGATTAGAGAGTGTTTGCGAGGCGAGGCGAGTAGCGAAATCACGAGCTGTTTGGTCGAGATCGGATTCTCCAAGCTCAGCCCAATAGCTCCGGATCACTTCGTCCGCAGGCATTTCGGCAACGTCAGCCGCAAAGAGCATTTGCAAGGCACATTCACGTGCCTTACGTCGCGAACCCATAAAATTACCAGAACTTATCAGCCACAAAAAGGCACAGAATGGTTAGCCACCGCTAACTGTTTTGTGCCCTTTGGCCTCACTCGAAAGCTTCCCTGTAAAGATTTACCAATTCCACCGCCGTCATGGCGGCTTCGAACCCTTTGTTCCCTAACTTCACACCGGCACGATCGAGAGCTTGATCGACCGTATCGGCAGTGACAATACCAAATATCACCGGCACACCGGTGGTCAAAGCTGCTTGTGAAATACCTCGTGCCACTTCACTCGCGATGTAATCGAAATGCGGCGTCTGCCCGCGAATGATCGTGCCGAGACAAATGATTGCATCAAACCGACGCGACTGCGCAAGTCTCAATGCCAGCAACGGAATCTCAAATGACCCAGGCACCCGATACAGATCAACCTGCTCGTTTTTTGCGCCTAATCGCTTGAGACCGTCGAGAGCACCCTCAACCAGTCGCGCGGATATCAGTTCATTCCAGCGACTAGCCACAATTGCAAAGCGAAACCCTTCAGCGTTAAGACGACCTTCGTGCACCGTTGGCTGCAAGCGATCCGACTCCGCGATCTGAATAGTCACTACGTTTGGCAGTATAGGAGATGCTCGGAGACGCATCAAGTTGTTGAATTCTGCTGGTGACGCGTGGCCTCAACTATATGGAGACGTTCGAAAACGTCTTGAAAGCTTTGATCCATTTTGCGAACCGTGTCAGTGAGAACAGTCTGTTTTTGACTAACATCGTGTACTACGTTATTGAGATCGTGTATATCCCCGCGCATTGCGTCCTGATTCTTGTGCAACTGAGTAATATCCGTCTGCACGTTTTTGAGACCCTGTTCCACATTTTCAATGCGCGAGTCAATCCGGTCCACCCGAATCTCAAGCCTGTCGAAATGCCTTTCAAGACTGCCGAATCGAGAGTCAAATGAGATGATGTGCCCGTTAAGACTCTGTAGACTCATCAGGATTAACTTCAGTATCTGATGGTCGCTTTGTGGTGGTTGGTTTGCGAGGTCTTCGCTCATGATTCTCCCTTCTGAGAGTGATCCTAACACCGTGAGCGCGGCAAAGCGATAGGAATCTTTTGTCCGTAACGGCTATTTGTTGTCGAATCTGGCTAATCTCACACCAGGTTCATGGGCGTTGGGTTCTTTGCGTCCTTTGTATAGTCGTAAAAGCCGCGGCCGGACTTACGCCCATACAACCCTGCCAGCACCATGCGCTTCAACAACGGTGGCGGCGCAAATCGCTTCTCGCGAAACTCATCGAACATGATCTCTGCAATGTAGTAAGTCGTGTCGAGCCCAACAAAATCTCCCAACGTAAACGGACCCATCGGATAACCGCAACCGAGCTTCATCGCATTATCAATGTCGACGATCGATCCAACGCCCTCTTCCAAAGCACGAATCGCGTCGAGCAGGTAAGGAACCAGCAAACGGTTCACGATAAAACCCGTCTTGTCACCGGCTCGCACCGGCACCTTCCCCAGCTTCTTCCCAAACTCCACCGCCTGCTCATAAACATCATCATCAGTGAGAATCGTTTTCACCACTTCGACCAATTTCATTAACGGCACAGGATTGAAGAAGTGCATGCCGATGAAACGACGCTGGCGTTCCGGCGACGTCGCGGTCATCATCTCGGTAACCGACAACGAAGAAGTGTTTGAAGCAAAGATCGTCTCCGGCTTGCAGGTCTCGTCCAACTGGCGATACGTACTGCGTTTCTCCTCGAGATTCTCGATGATCGCTTCGATGATGATGTCGCAATCCGCGAGCTCCGCAAACGAAGTCGTGCCTAGTAGACGGCCGCGAATCTCTCGCTGCTGATCCGCTGTGATCGTTCCCTTTTCGGCAAACTTGGCAAGCGACTTTTCAATTCCGGCAAAACCTTTTGCAATCAGATCGTCTGAAACTTCTCTGACCACGGTTTCATATCCCGCAGTCGCTGCAACTTGTGCAATACCCGAGCCCATGAGTCCACAGCCTAAAACTCCGACTTTCCTAATCTCCATTTGTCTCTCCTGAAAATTATTTATTGCGGCGCTGCGTAGAGCTTCGCCGCGTCTTTCAACCACACATCGTATTCTTTGCGCCATTGTTTGAATTCGTCCACCAGCTTTTGGTCCAATGGCGGCGGCCGTCGTGGTCCATCACCGGGCGACGGGCTTGCAGCGGCGGCTGCTTCCGCCAGCTTAGAAAGAATTATCACCAGTTGATTCCTCAGCTCAGACGCTCGTGCATCAGGCGCCTGGACTTGCATTGCTTTCTGCGCTACATCTGCGACATCGCCCAGATCGTTGTTATGAATCACTGCCGCAATCTTTTCCTGCACCAGATTCATCGCATTTACATAATTGGCAAAAATCTGCGCGTTTCCATTTGATGATGCGCGCACAACCGCCGGAATCTGATGATTGAAGTTTCTCGCAACCTTATAAAAGGCTACTCCAACAACCACCAGCATCAGGATCTGCAAAGTCCGCCAGAAGTTTGTCACACTCGCACGCGCACCTGGTCGTCGATAATCAACCGCCAGTGCGAGTACGGCGCCTGAGAGCAGTCCACCAAGATGCGCAGCATTATCGATAAAGCCGCGTCCGACGAATCCAATCCCGAGGTTGATAAAAATTATCGGCAGCATGCCGGTACCGAACGCTCGTTTGAAACCCTCCGGAAGTTCGCGACGAAACTTGATGCCAAAAACAAACAGAACACCGACCAATCCAAACAGCGCTCCGGATGCACCCGCCGAAGGCACGTCGATACTCTTAAAAATGAAACGTCCGAAAAGACCGTTTGCGAGTTCCGGACGCACTGTCAAATAACTACCCACAACTCCGGCGATGCCAGTCGCTACCCAAAAAACAACAAACTTAGCTGAACCATAAAGCTTTTCGACGAGTGGTCCAACCATCAACAAGCTGTACATATTGATCAATATGTGAATCAAGTTGATATGGATAAACATCGGGGCGATAAATCGCCACCATTGATAATTTGGAGCATCGATCAGGTAGTTGAGTTTGGCGCCGTAGGCAAGCAGCACCGTTTCGGGAAAAGGTGTCCATAAGACATTCGACGGCAATCCGCTCGAATCCCACATCAACAAGAACACGAGCAGGTTTGCGACGATCAGCACGATCGTAAATTTGTACGGACGATTCAAAACCGCGCGTGCAAATCTGATCGTTTCGCGATCCGCTATGGGTTGATTAGCTGTTGCCGGTTGGCTTGCGGTTGGTGCGCCACAGACGGCGCATTGAGGTTCACCCGCGCCGACGATTGCCCCACAGTTACGGCACATTGTTGGCCGGCCGGGGTTGGTTTGATTTGACTGAGATTCAGACAATTACAGTCTCTGCGTCTCTGTGTCTCCGTGGTTTTACCATAAATGTTAATCACAGAGGCACAGAGACACAGAGGCAACTCCTATCAGCCCATCTTCTCCAACAGGCTCACCAAATCGTCGGCGTGTTCCTCCTCGACCGCGAGAATGTCTTCCATCATGCGCCTTGACGTCGGATCGTCATTTCCGAAGTAACTGATCATCTCGCGATAACTATCGATTGCAATTCGTTCGGCGACGAGATCCTCTTTAATCATGTCGATCAATGAATCACCTTCGACGTATTCAGCGTGACTGCGCGTCAGGAGTCCCTCGGGATTGAGATTTGGTTCGCCTTTTAGCTGGACAATTCGTTGCGCGATCTGATCGGCATGTCCTTGCTCTTCGTTGGCATGCTGGAGAAATTCGGCGGCCACGCTTTCGGCATTAATTCCAGTAGCCATGAAATAATGTCGCCGGTACCTCAACGTACAAACGATCTCCGTCGCAAGCGCTTCGTTCAGCAGTTTGATCACTGTTTCGCGATCGGCGGTATAACCTTCAGTTACAGCACCATTTTCGATGTGCTGTCGCGCGCGTTGGCGCAAAGTCTTGATATCAGTGAGAAATGGTTTATCAGCCACGACCCTCACTCCTTGTATCTAAATTTTCGGAAGCCACGATAGTACTCATCCATGTTTATCCGGTCAATCGGTGGCTGTGAGCTTGCCTTGCAGTTTTAATTCGCCAGGTGCATTAGCATCATTCGTCACTTCAACAGGTGCTTGCCAAACAAGCGTCCTGATTCGACACGTGCCTGTGTTGTCTTCACGACAGTAAAACAAAGTGACTTGCGCGCGAATGTTTGCCGGACCGGTTGCGACCGCGTTTACGGGAATACGAAGCGGCAGTTTCAGATCCTTTGTTGCACTCGATGCGACCTTCTCGTCTATCGTCAAACTTTTACTGCCGTCGATGGAAACTTTGTAACGCTGAGGCGCCAGCGGATTGAGATGATAGCCCTGCGGCAGTTGCACATCGATTTCGAGAACGCCATTGGCGCCCGAACGAAGTCGTTGCGCGGGAACTTTGATCTCTTCAGCGTTTGGCCCGACGGCGCTTTCGAGAGCCTGCACGTTTTTCATCGGCGGAGTGAGACCGTTGATACGAAGCGTGCTCGTTTGTTTCGTTTTTAAATCGACGACGCGAATAGCGTGGTTGTCTGTATCGGCGACGTAAAGTTTGTCGTGGGCCAATGCCAATCCGCCGGGTTCGTAAAACGAAGGCGAGCTTCCGTCTACCTGTCCGGGCTTACCAGTGCCAAACAGAGAAACCACTTTCTCCTGTTTCGGATCGAGTTGTTTGATCTTGTGATTGTACGTGTCGGCGATCAGGAGTTTATCGCCGGCGGAGATCAAGCCGAGCGGATGTTGGAGTCGGACGTCGTCGCCGGTGCCGTCAACGTCGCCAAACTCGAACAGGTCGCCACCGACAAGAGTCTTAACCTGACCACTTGCAATATCGATCGCTCGAATGATGTTTGCTTCGCTGTCAGCTACGTAGAGTGTCTTGCCGTCGCTGGCGATGCCGGAAGGTTGTGCAAAGCCTGCCTGTAAAAGTGGACCATCCAGACGCGCTTCACGACCGGAACCCGCAAAAGTCGAGACCTCATTCTTATCGAGGTCCAACTTCCAGATCTGATGTGGACCAGCCATTGCGATGTACAGCACATGACCAACCAATTGCAGATCCCATGGCGAGCTCAACGCGACTGAGCGCGCCGGTCCTGATTTGAAGTATTCGTGCGTCTGTTCGCCAGTGCCGGCAATCGTCTCCACAGTGCGCGACTTCAGATTGACACGGCGAATCAGGTGGTTTTCAGTGTCCGCGATATAAAGAGTATTGCCGTCGAGCGCCATACCTTGCGGACGGTTGAAGGTCGCTTTGTCGAATGGACCATCTGCCGCGCCATGGTCACCTGTGCCGATGGTGTCGACGAGCGTGCCGTCGAGTTTCGTAACCACGATGCGATTGTGATTTGAGTCGGCAATGAACAGACGATCGTTCTTCGCGTCGGCGAGAATCTTGCCAGGGAAAGCGAGCGGCAGTTCGCCGACTTTAGCGCGTTCAAGAACGAGTTTGAGTGGTTGCTCGTTTAGCTCGCCTTTTTTGCGAAACTCATCCGCGACTTTAGCGATGGTTTGATCGATAACCTCGTAGTTGCCTTCGCCTGAGACGCCGCCGACGATGTAACCTGCGGGATCGATCAGCACCTGCGTAGGCCAGGCGCGAATGCCGTAACTTTGCCACACTGCGTATTCGGAATCGTTGTAAACCGGATGCTCGATCTCGTAACGAAGAATGATGCGCCTGATGTTCTCCGTCTCTTTTTCGTTCTGAAACTTCGCGGAGTGAATACCGATCACGACGAGTTCGTTGGCGTACTTTGCTTCGAGTTTTTTTAGATCGGGAATGATGTGCATGCAGTTGATGCAGCCGTAGGTCCAAAAATCGAGTAAGACGATTTTGCCTTTGAGTGCGGCGAGCGACAGCGGTTTATCAGTGTTCAGCCATCCGCGACCGCCGGTGATTTCCGGTGCGCGAACTTTGGGTTGTTGTTGTGCAGACATAAAAATACCTTGGGCTAGTAGCAGACTTACGATGATTATTTGGGCGACAGATTTCACGGATTTATACAGGTTTCTCCTAGACCAGTTGGTCCACGCGTTCAATCGCCCGCCGCAAGTGTGGAATCGTGATCGAGCCGCCGACTACGAGCGCGACATTGAATGCATCGAGAAATTCTTCGCGATTTATTCCAAGCGACACGCACTGTTTGATGTGATACGTGATGCAGTCGTCACAGCGAAGCACAGTTGAAGCGACCAAACCCATCAGCTCTTTGGTTCGTTTGTCGAGCGCGCCATCTTCATAGGCCTGTGTATCAAGCGCGAAAAAGCGTTTGATGCCCAAGTGATCACTGCCGAGCAGTTTTTCGTTCATCGCCGCGCGATAACGGTCAAAATCGTCCATTGCATACCCTTTCGGTTGAAGGTTGAGTTCTCATTGTACGATCCGTCTGCATTCGTGCAAATCCGTGGCTAATAATTTAACCTTTACTCCTCGTGCACAAGCAGGCGTTTACAACTCTCGAATACCAACATCTGCTGGCGTTAATAAAACGCAACGCGCAGACCGAAGTGGGACAAAGACGCGTCGAGATGCTCTCGCCTATCGACGATGTCACACAATTGCGTCGCGAACTGTCGGCGCTGGCTGAATGCGTAACGCTCAGAAATCGCGGAGTGCACTGGTCATTCAGTGGCTTGTCAGATCCAGCGGAAAATATCGCCCGCTTGCGTGTTGAAGGCGCGAGTCTCGATCCGTTAGCCATGCTGCAAACGGCGCGTCTATGCGATCAGGCGATGTCAGCGCGTGAGGCGATTCTTGGCGAACGAGAAAACGCGCCGGTGCTGTTGCGCCTGATTGAAGATCTGCCGCGAGATCTCAACAGGCTTGTCGCACACGTCAACAACAAGATATTGCCAAGTGGAGAACTGGACGATCGCGCCAGTCCGGAATTGGCCAGCATTCGTCACGAGATCAACGTCCTGCGCTCGCGAATCACGCGCTCTCTCGAAAATCTGATGCGTAGATCGGCTGAGGCGATTCAGGATGAGCTCGTGACGATACGCAACGATCGTTTTGTGATCCCTGTGAAAGCGGATCATCGCGGAAGGATTCAGGGAGTCGCGCATGGCTATTCATCTTCCGGCGCGACGGCGTTTGTCGAGCCACTCGAAACAATCGATGCGAACAACGAATTGCAGGGTTTGCATGAGAGTGAGACTCGCGAGATCGCCCGCATTCTTTACGGTCTATCGGAAGAGCTACGCGCGCAACTGCCGGCAATCGAGATGGCTGCCGAAGCTGTAGCGGAACTGGATTTCATCAACGCCCGCGCGATTTTTCATCAGCGTTTCAACTGCGTCATCCCGGAGATGCATGCCGATCACGTGCAGCCTGATGCGAGTGGTAAGTTGGAACTGATTGAAGCTCGGCATCCTTTGCTTGAAGAGAACCTGCGCGCCAGTGGCGGCTCGGTGGTTCCTGTTTCATTCACGCTGGACGACGAGAAGAATGCGATGGTGATCTCCGGCGCGAATGCGGGTGGCAAAACCGTCGTATTGAAGACTACTGGTCTGCTCGCCTTGATGGCGTTGTCGGGCATTTCCGTTCCCGCGCGCTCGGCGCAGTTTCCGTTCTATGCGTCAGTGCTCGCCGACATCGGCGATCATCAGTCGCTCGCAGCAAATCTTTCGACGTTCACTTCACACATTGCGAATATCGCTCGCATGGTTGACCTCTGTGAAGCGCCGGCGTTGGTCCTACTCGATGAAGTCGGCACCGGAACAGATCCTGAAGAAGGCTCGGCGCTTGGCGTTGCGGTTGTCGATCACTTCCGGAGAGTTTGCGGCGCGCATGTGATCGCGACGACGCACTACAGCGGCCTCAAAATGTACGCCGCCAATGAAGAGGGCGTCATTAACGCGAGTGTTGAGTTTGACGAGAAGACTCTACAACCAACGTATCGATTGCTTGTTGGCTTCGCGGGTGCATCGTCGGGTTTGGAGATTGCGCGTCGCTTCGGAGTGCCTTTGCAGATCGTTAAAAACGCGATGAAATCCGTTAAAGATTCTTCGCTGCAAGCGTCTGAATACTTGCGACGAATCAAGCGCGAAGCTGAAGAAGCGCAGGCTTTGCGTCTGGCGCTGGAAGAAGAACGCACAGCAGTTGCCGAAAAATTTTCTTCGCTCGATAAGGAAGCCGCGAAACAGGAACGCGAACGGCAAGCGGCGTTTGATCAAACTGTTCAGCGCACGATTGCCGACCTCGAGAAACGCGGGCGCGAGCTGGTCGCGAAGATCGAGAACCGCACCGAGCGCGTCAGAGCTGAGCGAGAGCTTCAACGGCAAGTTGGCGAAATGAAACGCGTCGCGCAAAGAGAGGTTCGCGTGGTGCGTGCGAGTGAAGGTCAGGTGTTCCAGCCCGAAGGAGCGGAAGCTGAAATTAAAACGGACGATTCGCCACAATATGTAAAAGCCGCGCCGCGCGAGATAGTCGTTGGCGACCAGGTTAGGCTTCGTTCATTCGGCTCAGTAGGAATCGTCGATTCAATTAAAGGCGGTTTGGCTGAGGTGCGAGTAAAATCGTTGAGGTTCAGAGAAAAACTCGAAGACCTGGAGCTTGTCGAGCAACAGCAAACTGCGAAAACGCAACGTGGTAAATTGGAGAAGCTGCAACGTGCGGCGCATACTGAGCTTCACTTAGCTGGCGCGGAACAGAAGACGCAATCAGAGTTGAATGTGATTGGACAAACGACTGACGAAGCAGTCGACGCAGTTGATAAGTTTCTGGACGAGGCATCGCTTGCGAGTTTGAGTCAGGTACGAATTGTTCACGGGCATGGCACCGGCGCCTTACGCCGCGCGATTGCAGGATTACTCGACGGTCATCCTCACGTCGCCCGTTTCCTCCCCGCGCCACAAGATCAAGGCGGCACTGGTGCAACACTGGTTGAGTTGAGACAATAAGGTGTCATCAAGGTCAGTTCAGCCGCGGATTACGCGGATAACACGGATTAATGCGTTACCCCCAAACATTCATCGACGATCTCAAACGACAGGCAGACATCGTCCGGGTGATCCAGGACTATGTGCAGCTCAAGAAAAAGGGCGCAAACTGGATGGCCTGTTGCCCTTTTCATAAAGAGAAGACGCCTTCATTCTCCGTCAGTCCCGCAAAAGAGATCTTCTACTGCTTCGGTTGTCACAAAGGTGGCTCGGTCTTCAACTTCGTGATGGAGATCGAGCGCGTCGCTTTTCCGGAAGCAATCAGAATCGTAGCTGATAAAGTCGGCATGCCGTTGCCGAAACTGGTTGACGACAGCCGCTTCGAAGCGCGACGCCACGAAGCCGACATCGTCATTCAACTCAACTCATGGGCGATGGAGTTTTGGCAACAGCAACTCGAGTCGAGCAAAGAAGGACGCATCGCTCGCGAATATCTAAAAGAACGAGAAATAACTGAAGAGACGCAAAAGGCTTTTCGACTCGGATATGCGCCGGATAGTTGGGACGCGCTCTCCTCTTATCTTCGTCAGAAAGGCGCCGCACAGGAAGAGATCGATCGCAGTGGTTTGGTTGCAAAAAAGGAAGAGGCGCCGCGTTCTTATGATCGGTTTCGTGGCCGATTGATGTTTCCAGTGTTCGATGTGCAAGGACGACCGATCGCTTTTGGTGGACGCACTCTCAAAGGTGAAGACGCAAAATACATCAACTCACCCGAGACAGCAGCTTACGTAAAAGGTCGAAATCTGTTTGGTTTGAATCTCACACGTGACGAGATTCGGCGACAGGGATTCGCGATTCTAGTAGAAGGATTTCTCGATCTGATCGTGCCTTATCAGTTCGGTGTGCGAAACGTTGTCGCGAGTTTGGGAACAGCATTGACACCTGAACAGGTAAAGCTGCTAAGTCGGTTTGCGCGCAAAGTTGTAGTCAACTATGATGGCGACCGCGCTGGCGTGCAGGCAGCAAAAAAGTCAATCGAAATTCTCCTCGCGGAGGATCTCGAAATAAAAGTGCTGGTGCTTCCCGACAATGCGGATCCCGATGAGTACATTCGAAAGTTTGGCGTAACTGAATATCAAAAGCAGAGGGCGCAAGCACAACCACACATACAATTCGTGATCGAAAGCGCTCTACGCGACCGTAATCTTCACCGGCCCGCGGAGAAGGCTGAAGCTGTCGAAGAGGTTCTCCCTTACATCCGCGCCGTTAAGAATGGAGTACAAAAGCGCGAATACTTCGACATGGCAATGGACGCGCTCGGGATCGATCGAGAGAACGTCAATACGTCAACCTGGCGACGCGAATTGTGGCAAACAGTGCGACACAATCGAGTGTTGCGGCCCGACAGTGTTCAGGCATTGACGAGACGAAGCGAGGCGACTGCCGCAGAACAACGTTTGCTTGGCTTGCTTTTTGCAGACGCAAACCTGCGACGCGATGTTCTCTCGATATTGAAAGAAGAAGACTACGAAGACCTGGCGACCGCGCCGCTTTTCAAAGCCGTCATTGAACTCGAGCGCGAGGGCGCCCAAGTCGATTTCGACAACTTAAATGGCAAGACCGACGGCGACGAGTTTGCCGCGAAGTTGATCCCGATGCTTTTGATGAACTCTTCGTTACATGCCTCGAATGAGAATTATGTGCCGGAAGAATGCGTTTCTACGTTCAGGCTCATGAAGATCGAGCAGCAAATTGAAGAGTTGAGAAGGGAATTGGTGATGGCCGAGCGGGAACAAGACAACGAGAAGGTCTCTAAGCTTGCCGCAGAACAAATTCAACTCTCCGCCCTGCGACAGTCGATGTTACATCCGCAAAGTGAAGCCGCCTCGCGCAGCAGATAAGAAACACCTCTGTGTCTCTGTGCCTCTGTGGTGAATTCTTTAACACAGAGACATAGAGACACGGAGATTCGGAGCGAGAAAAGTGAGTATCGAAGACAAGGATCGTGACGACGTAATGGAGCGGCTGCTCGAACTGGGCGGCGACAAGAAATACCTGACGTTCGACGATCTCAATCGCGAGCTGCCCGACAATGTCGTGTCTCCCGACGACATCGAAGACGTGTTGCAGAAGTTGGAAGGCTCGAATATTCCGGTTGCCGACTCTGACGAACGACTGCTCGAACAGGCTGCGGTGACAGTGCCAGACGAGGACGAAGACGGTCTGGACGAGGACATCGAGCTCGACCTCTCAGCCGGCGCTCTCGAGAAAACAAATGATCCAGTTCGATTGTACCTGCGCGAGATGGGTGTTGTTCCTCTGCTTACGCGCGAGGGCGAAGTCGCAATCGCAAAACGCATCGAGCGGGGCCAACTAAAGACCCAAAAAGCAATAGCGCGCTCGCCGATTGCCGTCCGCGAGATTCTTAAAATCGGTGAAGATCTCGAAGCCGGCAGAATAAATATTCGCGACACGGTCAACTTCTCCGAACAGGCGGAACTGACCGGCGATGAAGACAAGGCCGAGGAATATCGAACCTGGACCATCGAGGGAATCCAAAACATCGACAAGCTGTGCAAGACCGGCTTGAAGGAGCTCGAAAAACTTCGCGCCGAGCAAAAAATGATGCACGGAAAGAAGAGCCGCAAGCTGACTCGACTGAAAAGAAGAGTTGCACGGATTCGACTTGAAATCGCGCAGGAGATTGGGCGTCTCAATCTCACGGAACGCGCACGCCAGCGACTGATCAACGCGATACGCGCGGTGCAGAAGCAGGTGCGTGAGGCTGAGCGCGAGATCGATACCGCGAACGAGAAGTTAAGTCGAAAGCGCATCAAGCCCGAAGAGCAGCGCGAGCTGAGGCGACGCATTCTCGCCGCTAAGAAGCGGTTACTTCAGATCGAGATCGACAACTACGTTAGTCCAATCGAGATCAAGAGATCGCTCCAGGCAATCATCATCGGCGAACAGCAGACAGGTCAGGCCAAGCGCGAACTAGTCGAGGCAAACCTACGCTTAGTTGTTTCGATCGCGAAGAAGTACACAAATCGTGGTTTGCAGTTC
The DNA here is from genome assembly GCA_035248565.1 of Pyrinomonadaceae bacterium. Lineage (GTDB taxonomy): Bacteria > Acidobacteriota > Blastocatellia > Pyrinomonadales > Pyrinomonadaceae > PSRF01. The sequence continues at coordinate 24,344 of DATFHH010000064.1, forward strand.
CTGGATCTGATTCAGGAAGGCAACATCGGTTTGATGAAGGCCGTCGATAAATTTGAGTGGCGGCGAGGTTACAAGTTTTCGACTTACGCGACTTGGTGGATACGCCAGGCGATCACGCGCGCGATTGCGGATCAGGCGCGCACGATTCGCATTCCAGTGCACATGATCGAAACGATTAACAAGTTGATTCGCACGTCTCGATCGCTGGTCCAGGAGTTGGGACGCGAGCCGACGAGTGAAGAGATCGCGCGAAAGATGGATATCCCGGTTTCGAAAGTGCGCAAAGTCTTAAAGATCGCGCAGGAGCCGATTTCTTTGGAGACGCCGATTGGCGAGGAAGAGGATTCGCACCTCGGCGACTTCATCGAAGACAAGTCGATACTGAATCCCGCTGATGCCGTTGTTGCGTCAAACCTGCGCGAGATTACTGACGAGGTTTTGGCGACACTCACGCCGCGCGAGGAGAAAGTCATCAAGATGAGGTTTGGACTTGGGACCACCGGCTCCGAGCATACGCTGGAAGAAGTCGGTCAGCATTTTGCAGTGACGCGCGAACGCATCAGACAAATCGAAGCAAAGGCCCTGCGCAAGCTGCGCCACCCATCCCGCTCACGCAAGCTGAAAGCATTTCTCGACGGCGGCGCGCCGAGATAAAAACCATCCACAGATTACGCAGATTGATTTTCCATGTAATCTGCGTAATCTGTGGATGGCTCTATTTGAAGGCGAGGAATGCCGTACTCTTCACTGTCTCATCGAATTCGTAATTGTACGTGTACCCAGGAAACTCGATCGGCCTCACGAATTGCACCCGAACCTCAATACGATTGTCGCGTTGCGCCGGCATAATGATCGCGTTCGGCGGCACATCATATTCAGCGGCACTCTTCGCGAGTTGTTCGCCCGCCCACGACGGCGGATAACCCTGCGACACCGTTACGTCAGCGTAGTGTTGCATCAAATCCTTGTATGCATGCGCCTGAAAAGCAACGGGCACGTACAGGTAACCCGCATAAGCACACGCGCCCAGAATCGCCATCACGATAAGAAATTTCAGCGTGGCGCTACCACGTTCACCTGAACTGTTCATTTGCATTACCTCAATCCAGCTCGCAGCGAAAGACGCAAGGATTTTGCACTGATGAGCCGGCCCTCAACGATCTTTGGCCGGCCCACACCTTCGAGCAACACCCAGTTGATTTGACCATCGACGCTCTTCTTGTCGTGCTTCAAGGCGCGAATGATTTCGTTGGTATCGAGATTGTCGGCGCGCGGAAGTGGACCACAAAGACCAACCGCTTCGCGCAGTAACTGCAACTCCCCGGCGTTGAGGAGGCCGAGGTTTCGCGAAAGTTCTCCGGCAACTAACATTCCATAACCAACCGCCTCGCCGTGACGAAAGACGCGATAGTTCGTGATCGTCTCCAACGCGTGAGCGGTTGTGTGGCCGAAGTTCAAAATTCGCCGTGACTTAACGTCGGAACGGCTGGTCGATTCGCGTTCGTCGTTGGCGACGATTGAGGCCTTGAAAGCGCAGTGTGCAGCAATCAGACTTTCGAATTCCGGCGAGAGCAGGAAATCGTTGCTGGCGGCGGTTTTTCGAAGGCAATCAACTGTCATTTCGAAAAGCGATTGATCGGCGATGAGCGACTGTTTGACCATCTCGCAGAAACCCGACACCAGCTCGCGCGGCGGTAACGATTGCAACGTCTCTGTATCGATGAACACTGCGGAAGGCTGGTGAAAAGCTCCAACGAGGTTCTTTCCAACCGGTAGATTGATTCCTGTCTTGCCGCCAACCGAGGAATCGATCTGCGAAAGCAATGTTGTTGGCATCTGGACTAACGGCAGCCCGCGAAGGTAAATCGCCGCACTAAAACCGGCGAGGTCCCCAACCACTCCACCGCCGAGCGCCACTACCAAATCATCTCTTTCAAAGCGATTTTCGCTGAGAAACGTAACCGCCCGCTCGAGCTCGCGAAACGATTTGTAGCGTTCGCCTTCGGGCATCAGCCACTCGAAGGTTTTGAATCCCTTCAAAGCGCGTCTGACGTCTCGGCCGTAAAGCGCGAAGACCCGTTTGTTCGAGATAATCCCGACGCGACCAGAGGATTTCAACGGAAGAAGTTGACCAACGCTCCGCCTGATACCTCTGGCGATGTGGATTTCACTTGTGCGAGCTTGTTGTTTTAGTGAGATCTCCAGCCGGTGCATTGGGGCGGATTCTAGCATGAGGGACTCTGTATAAAGCGAATGGGCGCGACATACGTGGGAGTGCGTCGCGCCCATCCATATTCGTGGTTACTGTCCTCACCCCAGCAACCACTTGAGACGGAGGATCCACCAACCGTCTCTCTTGCCCCACAATATACATCGCAACGCCTGTG
>DATFHH010000065.1:0-6207 GCA_035248565.1 Pyrinomonadaceae bacterium
TAACCGATCCTTTTGGGCATCGTTCGAATCAGGTTCATCGTAGTCAGCAATAGGAAAACGATTCTTTTGCTCCTTAAGTTTATTCAGCTCGTCGTCTTTAACAGATCTGCCAGCGATTGACTGTACCGAACCATTGTCAGACGTAGAGCTCCGATAACGAATATTCCAAGACGCAAGTAACAAGATTTGTTTTCATGACCCCGATGCTTTGAGGAAGTCAGAATACCTGGTGTCGAGGCTGTCCGTGAAGATTTCAAACTGTATTCGACAGTCATTTCATACGCTGATCCTCGGACCAAAACAATGCTGTCATAGCTCCGCTGATAACGCCAGGTCCGCGCCACTGCCGTTGTCGCGTGCGACGGACCACAACCCCATGCGGGGTGATGTAGCTGAAAGTTCAGGACCGATTGCGCATCGCTTAATTGAAAGATCTCAGTGTGGGTGTCATTCACTCGGATCATGGGAGTTACTCCGATACTGGCCACTCAGTTCGGCTCCCACTACCTTACATTGACTAGATCTTCGGCACTGTGATCCAGTCCATCGCACTACCGATGCGACTACTCCTTAAATCACGAATGCCGACTCTGACTTGATACAGCCCGCCCGGTACCACTGTGCTAAACCTGTATATCGATCGCTTCTGTTGAGTCGCGGAACTCCGCGGAAAGATTCGCAAACGTCCTACGAAACTGTCGATGGGTTTCCCTTTGTCGTCGTAAACGATTCCGCCGATATCGACGTCAGACGAAGTCTTTCCTTCAGTCTGATCAAACGTCAGCGCCGTGTCGTCAATAGAGATAGTAACGACCACACTAGTGCCGATACCCGGCATCTGATTGAAGCGCAAATCTACTTCCGTCGGTATCTCACGTTGCGTAACAGGTGCATCGATCACCACACGCATGTCATTCTCGCGCGCTTTGGCAGGATCCTTGTCGGACTTCTTCTTTGTCGTCAACAACGGCAGAGCGGCTGATTTGAAGTAGCTGGTACGCACGCGCACCTCAAGATCGGGGCGGCCGACGATGCTGACCTCGATGTGTTTGAACTTACCTCGCTTCTGTTCTTCGTTGTCGGGCTTCCACGCAAGCAAATAGTAGTTGGACGTTTCGTCCATTATTCTTTCAACCCACTCGTACATAGGTCGATCCGTATTTCGGAATGCCTTGCCACCGGTGTCGGCGGCGAGCGCATTCAGGCCGTCCTGTGAAGCCGATATTTCTCCGATTGAAGCGCCGATCAACATACCTTTGGAATCGATCGGCTTATTGTTGGTGATGTCAATTGAATCGCTAACGATGCCGCGCGCATCAAGCGTGTAAATCACAACGCCGGCGCGCCCGGCCGCGTCAGTGACTCTCTTGATCCGATCGATCGCACCTGTTTTGCGATCGTTTAGATAGAAACCATCGGAAATTAAGAACACCAGTTTGCGTCCCGGCAACTGGGCCGCAGTGCGCATGAGTCCTTCGAGGAGTCGCAGCGTGTTGTCTGTAGCTGGCGCAGACTCCACCACGATCTCGTTGGCGCGTTGCAGGACTAGTTGCCGCGCAGACTGAGGAGTCACTGTGCAGACCAGTGTCGCATTTACTCGAAAACAGTTTTGCTTTTGGACCTCCTGGATGTAGTAGGTGATTGCCTGTTCGTCGCCTTCGCGGATCTTCATCGCAATGTACTCAGACATCGGCGGACGGTCCATGTCGAGTTTTGTGTTTGTGCGATAGCTCAAACGGGCAACGGCTGAACGCAATGCTTGTTTATCGGCGGTGAACTGCTGCAGAAATCCGATTTGTCCACTGGGCGAGGTGATCGCTACTAGATCGTTTTCGCCAATGCCGCGGTCGATGAAGCTGAGCAACGCCTTTCGTGTTCGTTCCAGACTGTCCGGAGCGAGGTGCAGATCGTCGACAAAAAATATGACTGCACGCCGCTGAGCATCGCGCGTAGGTGTGGCGACGGAGTTTGGCGAGTTAGGTTGAGCAGATTTCACTTCCGCAGGTTGGGTAGCAGAACTGCCGGATGTGATTCTTTCAAAGAAGGATATTTCACGTTGCGTGTTGTCAATCTTCAACTGGAATTGTTCGGGTCTTAAACCGTCGACGAAGTGTCCCTTCTTGTCGAAGACCATCACGTCAGTCTGCACCAACGACGTATCGAATTTAATGACGTCCTGTGTGTCGCTGCGTGGCTCAGGTTTGGTTTGGCTGAAGACGATTGCGGGAAACAGAAGAAGAGATGCATACAGACAAGCCGCTGAACATATGCTTGAAAATTTAACGTTCGACATAAAATACATCCCCCAACTGCTGAGTTGTCGCACGGTGTGACGCCAAAGTGTGAAATCAAAATACGATCTTGAAAGCAAAAGCTTGCGTCGTTGATATTGCAACGTATTCCAGTTCCTTACGTCAACAGAAGCCGATGCAAAGGCGCGCTATTTAACCGAGGCCGTAATTAGTATACGGCGCCCAAAACAATTCATTGTCAAAACGACCTTTGTCGTGAAGTCGAAACTCATGCAGCGCCTCGACGTAAGCCCTTGCGTAAGCATGACTCGACGCTGTCTCAGCGAAGCAATGCTTGAGAATGGCTCGCAGGTACTTCTCAGCGAAAATCACCGCGGCATTATCGTCCAGTTCCCACAGAGCGCTTGTTACGCGTCTACAACCTCGCAGGGCCAACGTAGCATTGAATGCACGCACCATACTGCCGGAAAATGAGGCTCCCGGAATTTTTCCCAGCAGACATGCCGAGGCCATGAACAGTTCGATACTACTAAAATCATACGCGTCGCGAAGAAGTTCTGAGGGTCCAACGATTCCATCATCACAAAGTAAAAAGGCCAGCTCTTCGCTTGTTCCATCTGCGCCGATTTCTTCCGACTGAACGCCATGACCCGATGCCCACAAAAGGTTTCCACTACCATGCCATTTTTCAAAGTTGTCGACCGAGGCGCGAAATTCTACATTTTCGGTGTCACCGAAGACTCGCCATTGAGCGCCAGGAACCTCGTCCATAAGTTTGACGAGCACCGCGGCCTCATCACAAACGCTCGGCAGGCGATTTCCTTGCCTGTCTGGATTTGCAAAGACACAAAGGCGCGGGCCAGCGAGGTGATCGGGCGATGCTGCAACAGCACTTTTAATTGCCCGTTGCAAGTGTAACGTCTTAAGCGACAAAGCATAGTGAAACGACTGAAAGTGTTGATAGAACCGTTCAGAACCACGGTCGCCGCTGACGAATGCATGCATCGGTAGTTCGTATAGTGGACCATCCGGAATGATCACGAGATGCCAATTTCGAACGGAACCCACGCGTCGTGAGAGCACTTCAAGGAGTTTGTGACCGTCGATCAGCTCAAACGCTCGGCCGTAGAGCGACGTCAGTATCTTCCGTTCGCAGATTTGGCTTAGAGTAAACCGCTGTCTAAAAATGTCAGCAATTTCTTCAGTCTGTCGATGAACTAGTTTTTCTAACTCTTTCCTCGCGTCGCGAATCCAAATCATTCCTTTCTCGTCGCCTTCGACGACTATGACGTCCGACTCTCGATGTATCGGCAGAATTACAATATCGTCCGCCACTACGGCGAAATAGAGAATCAGCGTTCGATCATCAGAAAGCAGAGAGCCGATCTCCTCACCTTGTAGAGCGTCGCAAAATCTATCTTTCTTCACGCTCGATCGCGCTGGTAGCTGTGGTGACTGCCGACGGTAATGGCGCGGCGTGAGTTCACGACTACGATTGCCGCGAATTGAAGAGTGCATCGCTGTTAAAGGCAACGTGGCCTGCGACCGTGACGACAGACCGCTTTCGGAAAACCAGTCGCTTAGGAAGGCGTGCTTCCAGTGAGGTGGGCCGTCACTCCACGGTGTTTTCTCCGATTCTCCCGACTCCTCGATGTGGCGGCGAAGTCCTTCTCGGATCTGCACACATTTAACAGCATCCAGCAGCGACACTGCTGCCACGATCGCGTGTGTCTCGGGCTGCGCACGCTGAAGTTTGTCAGCAGCGAAAACTCCGTATGGCACCACCGACGAGCGAGCAATTTCTTCAACTCCGTAGACGAATGGATTGTGTCGCATTGAAATGAGTAGATCCGATACCGCCTGAACGGATCGCTCCAGTATTTGCGACCATTGTCCGCGCCAAAACAATTCCTTAATCAGCTCTTCTTGTACAACCGTTCGCGTGTGCGGATCGTGGACCTGAGGCAACTTCGCCGCTGCGCGTCGCAGCCACACTGATCTTTCTGGTCCATCTACCCGCATCGCATAAGCAATGAAGGCATTGACAGCAGTGTGTGCATCTGGAAGAGATCGGGCGATTTCAGCCGCTTCTTTTAACCATTTGCTGTCCGGCGAAATCGATCCAAACTCCATACAGCAGTTACATCTGAGTTGTAGATCCGGCAGCTCGAGTGACAAGTGTGCAGCTCTCTCCAGCCAGCGATGAGCCCGTTCTGCTTTGCCATATCGCTTCAGAAAGACTCCATAACTAAAGAACGGGAGACATCGAGCGCGTGCTGACTGCAAGTGACGACCATAGAACACAGCGAGCACCATCGGGCGTCGCGCCGAATCCGCTTGGTATGCTCGCAATAAGGCTTCAGCCAGAAGCAAATAAGAATTTGACTTGAGCGCAGCATCACCCGTTAGTTCCGCTTCCTCTACTGACTTCCTGGTATAGTGAATTGCTTCGTCAGCTTTTCCTATGTTCGTGAGAAAGTTACCGTAAGTACTAAAGGCATTAGCCTTCGTCCTGGCATCGCTACTCGTTAGTTGATTCTCAGCAATATCCACCGCCTGCCCCAGAAGTGCGCCGCCCTCGTTAACCTTATTAACCATGCGCAGCGTCTCGCCCGCCATTATTAACGCGCGGCACTGGCCCTCAGAATTGCCATCTTTCTCGTGCTGATTGAACGCAAGCTGGAAGAAAGATAGGGCTTCATCGCGACGCATTTGGTCGTACAACATCATCCCCGCGTAGAATGCGCCGTCGGCTTGATTCATGTTTACTTGACGAAACCGGGTGGCGTCTGTACTTCAACGATTGACGCCGAGTTTTGATTGCAGTCGCTTCAGACGCATCGCGGCAGTCGTATCAGAAGGATCGAACTCCACTGCCTTCTTCCAGTAATGTAACGCTTCTTCATCACGACCTTGCTTCTCCAACAAGTGCGCCAGATTGAATGCAGCTCCATCGTGTTTGGGATCATGCTGAATGGCGGACAGGAAACTATTCTCGGCTTCTTCAAACTGACCAGCGGCCAACAACATTCCACCGCGCGCGTTGTATGCCTGTGCTCTAAATACGTGGTCTTCAGCAGGTGAAAGCTCAATCGCTTGATCGAATGCCTCGCGAGAATCGTCTACACGATTCAAGTACCCGAGACATACAGCGAGGTTATAAAGGACTTGAGGATTAAAAGGATCGTTCTGCAAAGCACGCTCAAAAGCACTGTGCGCCTCTGTATGTTTGCCACACTCGTCCAGAGCCACTCCCAGCAGTCGCCATCCATTCGCCGGATAGTCATTTAAGCTCAGCGCTGCCTGAAGATGGAGAATCGCTTCGTTGTTTCGACCATGTTCGACGAGGAATTCACCGTAAGTAAAGAAAGCACCTGCTCTTGTCAGGGCATTGGGCACAGACGGCGCAAGTCGCACGGCAGCCATGAGTAGATCCTCAGCTTCAGCCTCATTGCCAAGGAAGCGGCTGGCCTTCGCCGCGAGGTAGCAACAACGACAACTCTGATCTAAAACCTCACTTGTTTGTTTCATTGCTTGATACTTGGCTAGCGCAGCGCGGTAAAAGAAAAACGCCTGATCGAAGCGGCCCACGCGCAACCAATGTTGCGCAGTATTGAAGAGTTCATCCGGATGAGGCATGCCCTACTCCTGAGTGGTAATGAGGAACGTTAACAAGCGATTTCAGCCATACCAATATGAACTGAGGATCGTCGGGGGTCAATACGAAACAGGTAGTGAGGCAGTTTCAGTAACGCCGAGGGCGTTCACTAATTTCAGCCCAGGGGTTGGAGCGCAGCGACAACCCTGGGACGGCGATTTGGAAGTTAGTCAAACGCTGAAAGCGTTCGGCAATTGGCGAACTCTTTCAGAGTTTCATCGCTCGGATCAGGCTACCCAAGGTTCTCGCTCGCGCTCGAACCATGGGCTGAAATTAGCCAACGCCTTCGGCGTTACT
>DATFHH010000066.1:0-23492 GCA_035248565.1 Pyrinomonadaceae bacterium
TGCTTGGTTTGCCGTCGGCGACGCGTGAAGGCGCTGCGCTTTACGGTCGTTGCGTGCGTCCGTTGACTAATCAACAAGCGAGGGAACTCAACGCGCTCAGCGATGTCGCGCACCTGGCCCACCAGTCGTCTATAAATTTTGTTGCAAGTAGTCCAAAGCCGGCCACTATGCCGGCAGCGAATTCTTTGCCAGGGATGGTCTTCAGTAGTCGTGCGATGTGTGAAGTGGCACGCAATGTGGAGCGGATTAAAGATTCTCACTCCACCATTCTCGTCACTGGTGAGTCAGGAACGGGAAAGGAACTAATCGCGCGGGCGATACATCGCCTGAGCCGCAGATCCGAGAGCGAGTTCATTCCATTTAACTGTTCGGCAGTTCCTGCTGAGTTGGTTGAAAGCATGTTATTTGGTCATCGACGTGGAACGTTCACGGGTGCGATGTCGGACCATGCCGGTTTGATCCGTTCTGCCGAGAATGGCACGTTGTTTCTAGACGAAATTGGCGACCTGCCGCTACCGCTGCAACCAAAGCTGCTGCGATTTTTACAGGAAGGCGAGATTCACACGCTCGGAGATCGCACGCCGCGCAAGGTGAACGTGCGCGTGATTGCAGCCACGCACAAGGACCTCGAGGAGCTAGTCAGCGAGAAACTGTTTCGTGAGGATCTTTACTATCGAATCGCCACGTTGACTTTGAAAGTGCCACCCTTGCGAGAGCGCCGTGAAGATATCTCAACATTGATCTCACATTTTATCAGTCACTACGCGCGGAAGAACGAACGCAAGATTTCTGGAATTACTGCGGAGGCGATCCAGATTCTCGAAACGTACTCATGGCCCGGCAATATCCGCGAGCTCGCCGCCGAGATCGAACGGTTGGTGCTGTATGCGGAAGACGACGGTTATATTCGTCCGGAGAACATCAGCCCGCGAATTCATCCGGAGGCAGGTCAGACCGAGACTACTGCGGAGCGACTCGACGAACTGCTCGAAAGTTATGAGCGGCGTGTGATTACAGAGACGCTTAAGCGCCACGATTGTAATGTTGCGAAGGCCAGTGAAGCGCTCGGGCTCGGTTCCAGACAAACTCTTTACAAGAAGCTGAAGCGCCTCGCGATCGACATCGGCGATTTCCTACAAGAAGACACCGAACCCGGCATGCAATTCCGCGCTTAAGAAAAGCCATCCACAGAATACACAGATTGTTTTAGAGAATCTGCGTAATCTGTGGATGGCTTTTTGTTGTCAACTGCGGGCGACTTAGACCATCCTGCTTGTCAACCGCAGGCGACAAACTTCCCCACGAAACCCAACAAACATCGCAGTTGGACCACTGGCACACCGGTTGTAATCCTCATGCTCGTCGCGAAGCAACACTGCGTCGCATTAATGGGTCGAGCAGACAATACCAATGAAGACCAACACCACCAAAAACCTGGCATCAGTCGTAATGCTCGTCATCCTTTCTCCGTTTCTTGCGCTGGCAATTCTCGTCAGCATCAAGACCGCGGGGATCAGAGATAACGAAGTCTTACTGCTGCTGCTCACGTTATTGAGTGCGGTCCTCAGCGGGATCAATGGCTTTGGACGCCGCACGTCTTCCGCCATCAGTTCTTCGCTCGTTCGAGTCACAACGCCTAATCGCACACTAAAGGAGCAACAAAAATGATTAAGAGATTTTTCCGCGATGAAACCGGTCTTGAACTTTCGGAATACGCAGTTGCCGCAGCGCTCGTCGCGTTAGCAGCCGTCGCGGCCTTCCAACTGTTGGGCACCAACATCGCTGCCAAGATCAACCAACTCGCCGGCAAGATTCAGTAGTTATTAATTCAGCCGACCGGCAGCACACGCCAGGTTAGTGCTGCCGGACGAGCGAAGGCTCGAGTCTTCAAATCATAAAGGAGAACAAATGCTTAGGAAATTCATGAAGGATGAAACCGGTCTTGAACTCTCGGAATACGCAGTTGCCGCAGCGCTAGTCGCGTTGGCAGCAGTCGCCGCTTTCCAACTATTGGGCAGCAACATCGGCATCAAGATCAACGAACTCGCCGGCAAGCTTCAGTAGTCGCGTGCAGTTTCGGTTAACACGGCAGCGCAAGATCGAAGGTTGCTGCCGGTTGGAAAGGAAGGCTCAAGCCTTCAATCCTTCGAAGGGAGGAACGGGTCATGTTCAGAAAATTTTTGAAAGACGAAACCGGGCTTGAGCTGTCTGAGTATGCCGTTGCCGCAGCTCTTGTAGCCATAGCAGCTGTGGCCGCCTTCCAGCTACTCGGAAGTCAGATCGGCGTAAGGATCAACACGCTGGCAGGCTACATCAAGTAAGCCAGTAGTGAATTGCCATTGCCGGGTGGCGCGCCTTGTGAAGTAAGTCGACTACACAGGTGCGCCGCCGCCTTTCTGCGAATCCGCGAATCAGTCGGAGCCAGATGCTGAGTCCAACCGCAACAGTTTTTGAGTTCTTCTTAGTACCGCTCGCCGTGCTGATCATCTATCACGACGTGCGGTATCGCCGTATTCCAAATCCGTTCGTGCTCGCCACACTGATCAGCGGACTCACTTTGAACTTCGCACTCGGTGGATGGCAGGGTGGTCTAAACAGCATAGGCGGATGCGTGTTGGCCTTCATCTTGATGTTCATCTTGCACGTCTTCGGAGCAATGGGCGCAGGTGATGTGAAACTTTTCGCCGCCATCGGATCAGTGATCGGCGCTCATCTTGTTCTGCCTACTTTTGTCGTGGTCGTTCTGACTGGCGGTCTGCTGGCACTGATTTCATCACTGCGATCGGGAGTCTTCGGGACCACGATGCATCGTGTGCTCCAGATCCTGGTTGGACTGTTGCCAGGCTGGCAGATGCCCAAATTCAGCGTTCCTGCCGATCGTCGTCTCACCGTTCCTTACGGTGCGGCTATCACCATCGGCGCCATTATCGCAACCGCGATCTTTCACGCTTAACAGCGGCTATTAACCAGGCTCTTGACCTGGCGAGAACGGAGAGTTGATTCCATGCGAAACAAACGTTTCTTCATAGTCTTGGTAGGGGCGCTGATTTTCGGAGTGCTCGCTGCCGTCACAGTCAGCAAATACCTTTCCAGCGCACAGGCTTACACCAAGAACCTGAACAAGGTTGCCGTGGCCAAGGTCTCGATCCCAATCGGGAGCAAGATCATCCCGGAGCAGATCATGGTGGTCCAATTTCCTAAGGAATCAACTCCCGATGGAGCGTTCGATTCGCCTGAAAAACTGGCCGGCCGTGTGGCGGTGGTGAACATCGCGGCGCGCGAGCCAATTACCGAATCACGATTGGCGCCTGAAGGAACTTCGGCGGGTCTTTCCGCAGTGATACCGGAAGGTTATCGCGCAATGACCGTCAAGGTTGACGACGCCGCGGGTATCTCGGGCTTCATCATGCCGGGCACGTTGGTCGACGTAGTGGTCGTGATCGATCCGCGCGAAGGTTCGGGCATGCAGGACCCGATCTCGAAGATCGTGCTGCAAAACATCAAAGTGCTGGCCAACGGTCAGAACATCGACAAACCAAAAGATGAGCGCGAAGCAAATAGCGTCAAGGCTGTAACGCTTCAGGTGACGCCAGAGCAGGCTGAAAAGCTGGCGCTGGCCTCGAGTGAAGGCAAGTTGCAGCTGGTGATGCGCAACCAGATCGACCAGAACGACGAGCAGACGCCTGGCGTCAACAAGCGTGGACTACTGAGTGGCGAAGCCGCGTTGAAAACTCCGGAACCGGGTTCACTGAAGAGTGAACAGCCGAAGCAGGAGTCGAAACCGGCCGTGCACAGATCAGCACCCGCGCCGAAACCAGTCACAACGGCCCCAGCTCCTCAGCCAACTCCTCGTACGTCAGTGGAAATGATTGAAGGCGCAAAGAAGCGCAACGTCGAGTTTCCATAGACCACGTCAGTACCGGAAAGCGGTAGTGGCAACTAACTGAATTCATTTTGAAGTTGATCGCGTTGGCGATCGCTAGAAACAAAGGAGCATAAGATCATGCAGAGCCGTTCCCGAATGTCACGCCGAGTGAGTTTATTGCTGGCGTCCCTGATTACAATTTTTGCCAACTCAATCGCGCACGCCCAGGAAAACTCCTACAAGGCGTCGTTCAGCCAGAACAAAGAATCCATCGCAGTCAACGTTCTGGTGGGACAGTCGCGCGTGATCAACTTCGATCGCCCGGTCGGACGTTTTTCAGTCTCGAATCCTGACATCGCTGAAGCCGTGCTCGTCACGCCGGACCAGGTGCTGGTGAATGGAAAAGCATTTGGTCAGGTCAACTTCATCGCCTGGGAACAGACGGGCGGCCAATTCCTGGTGTTTGACGTTTACGTCCGCGCGAATCTTTCACTGATCGACTCGCAAATCCGCGCGCTGTTTCCGAAAGATGACATTCGTCTCAGCCAGGCTAACGGATCCGTCGTGATCTCCGGCAGTGTGAAGGATGCGAACACGGCCGCACAGGTGCAGAGCGTTATCGAAGCCGCGAATTTCAAAGTCGTGAACATGCTGACGTCGCCTGTCGCGAGCGCCACGCAGGTTCAACTTCAGGTTCGTGTCGCGGAAGTCAATCGCAACAGGCTGCGCGACTACGGCACGTCATTCCTGACGAATGGAGCTACGGGCGGTTACGCCAATAGTGGTGGTGGTCCAAGCACCATCAGCGACTCGGTCATCGGCAGTGCCAGCGCACTTCTTCAGCCCGCTCTTAACGTCCTGCTTTTCAATAGCTCAGTCAACACTGCGGCCATGCTCAAGGTGCTACGCACTGAAGGCGCCTTCCGTGAGTTAGCCGAGCCAAACCTGATCGCCATGAACAATCAGCAGGCGAGCTTCCTGGCCGGCGGTGAGTTCCCCGTACCTGTTCTTCAGACGGGAAATGGCAGCAACGGCGTCACCATCGTTTGGAAAGAATATGGCGTTCGCCTGAACTTCAAACCGGTAATCATCGACGAAGATCACATTCGTCTCGAAATGGAGCCGGAGGTTTCGACAATCGATTTTAGCAACGGCGTGAAGTTCAACGGTTTTGTCATACCGGCACTGCGCACTCGCCGTGCGAAGACCGGTGTTGAGCTGCGCGATGGCCAGTCGTTCGCGCTCGCAGGTTTGCTTGATAACTCGGAAACGAAGACCTTGTCGAGAATTCCGGTTGTCAGTGACATTCCAGTAATTGGTGCGCTCTTCAAGTCGAAGTCTTTCGAGAAGAAAGAGACTGAGTTGATGTTCATCGTGACTGCGCAAATGGTTAAGCCGGTCAGTCCCGACGATCTGCCTAACATGCGTGGCATCGATGGTCTGAAGGGCAGTTCACCTTTGGGTGTTGAGCCGAAGGGTGAAGGCGTGCAGGGCCAGACCGGTTACAAGATTTCAGGACAAAGCCCAACTACTCAAACCAGCACGACCAGCGGTTCAGTGGGAAGCGTGCGCAACACGAATCCCGTCCTGCCCATGGCCAAGACAGTAAAGATGGATATGAATCCCGAGACTGTCAGGCCCTGGTAATTGACTGAATTCTTCTTTGTGTCTCTGTGGCTCCGTGGTGATCGATAACCACCGAGACACAGAGACACAGAGGCACAAAGAGAACAACAGGGGGAGAACATGGAAACGAGAAAACGAGAAAGAGGATCAATCCTGGCGACATCAGCAATCGGAATGTTGTCGATATTACTGGCAGTCGGTTTGGGAGTTGATATCAGCAGGTTCTATCTGACGAAAACTGAACTACAGAACGCAGCGGATGCATCGGCCCTTGCCGCAGTATCCGCTCTCAACACTTCTGCGCTCGGGATTACGAAAGCCACCGATCGCGCAGTGGCGAGCATGAACAATTATGACTTCAACAAAACGGGCGTGACTTTCCCCCGGTCCAACGTTTTGTTTGCCGTCAATCTCGATGGTCCATACATGGACGAAGCGTCAGCACAGGCACAAGCTGCGAACATTCGTTTCGTCCAGGTAACTACTCAGGATTCACCGGTGGGAGTTTCGTTTGCAGCATCGGTGATCGGCCGTAGTAAGAATTTGTCTGCCACAGCGACAGCAGGTGTGTCAGTCGGGTTGAACGTCTTGTGCAACTTCCTGCCGGTATCTGTGATCGACTATGGCGTCGCCATATCGCCTGGAAACACTTACACGTTCCGTGCTGGTTCCGGAAGCATGGTTTCACCGGGCAATTACCAGATTCTCGCAATAGCAGGCTCGGGTGGAAAGGACGTCCGCGTTGGTCTGGCGGCTGGGGTTGATGCATGTGCTGCGCCAGGTGCGGTCTACGAAGTTGATACCAAGACAGGTGTGACGGCTGGTGCCGTTCGACAGGGAATCAATACTCGTTTCGACGAGTATGTGACGTCGCAAGTGAATCCTGCCGACATGCCGCCGGACACCAATATCAAAGAGAACATTACCTACGACCAGTACAAGGCCAACAATCCGACACAAGCACCAAAAAACAAAGGTGTAGACGGACGCAGAGTGGTCGTCATTCCCATCGTCAAGCAGGACCAGTACGACCAGGGACGCAACACAGTTAAGTTCGATCGGTTTGGCATCTTCTTTTTGCAGAACAAGGTTGGCAGCGGCAACGGTGGCGATCTAGTCGCTGAATACATCGACGATATCGTGATCGGCCAAGGTTATTACGATGCAGGCGCGGGCGGTACCGGCTTGATGACGACTCCGGTTCTATACAAATAAGGGGGTCAATCATGATGCACCATCGCATACGCAAAATAAAAAATACTCGACGCTCGCACAGGCTGCATTGGTTGAATCGCTTTCGTCGTGACGATCGCGGACTGCAGCTTGTAGAGGTCGCGATAGTTGTGCCGATTCTTCTGCTTCTGTTCGGATCGGTAGCGGAATTTGGTCGTTATTTTTACGAGTACACAACCGCGGCGAAAGGAGCGCGCGTGGGCGCCCGTTATCTCGCTTCGAAATCGGTTGAGAGCTCGGTCAACTACGAAGCCAACGCCAAGAACCTGGTCGTTTACGGAAACATCGCCGGTACGGGCACGCCAATACTCCCGGGAATGACGGCTAATAATGTCGATATTCAATACGTTGGTGGAACTACGGGCGTACCGGACCTGGTCCAAGTAAATATCATCAACTACCAGCACCAATCCGTGATCGATCTGGGTGCGCTGCTCACTAAGTCAGCCTCGCTCAACATCAATGTGAAGCCGAGCGTGACGATGCGCTTCCTGCTAACGACGCCGTCGGTCTGAAAGGCGAAAGAACAATGCTGCGCATAAAGAGAAAGAACGAAAGAGGCTCAACTTTGGTTGAGTTTGCAATTGGAGTCACGGTGTTTGTGACTGCGATGTTTGCAGTTTTGGAGTTCGGCCGGGCGCTGTGGGTGCACAACGCTCTCGCCGACGCAGCGCGGCGCGGCGCGCGTTATGCCGTGTTGCATTCCCCCGCCGACGCTCCGCAAGTGAAGAACGTCGTCGTCTATGGCGATCCGGCAGGTGGCGGTCAGCCGATGCTGGAAAACCTGAGCACCGCCAATGTTGATGTCACTTACAACGGATTCGGCCTGAATGATGGAACGGTGTCAGTGAAGATAACCAACTATCAGTTTCAGTTTGTGGTTCCGATCATCGGCACCAAGATCACGATGCCGAGTTACAGCACAACTCTGACAGCCGAGAGCGCTGGGTACATCCCGAAGAACATTTGACGGATTTCTCTGTGTCTCTGTGACTCGGTGGTGGCTATGCAAAACCAAACACAGAGCACAGAGACACCGAGATGGTTAAAGCATGCGTCTCAAGTTTCGAATCCACTGCCGGTTGGCGCCAGTACAACGCCAGCCTTTTGAACATCGCTCCGGACAAAACCGGCCTTGCACGATCGCGATGGTCCTACCGTAACCCCCAGGCACTCTGTCATCAGTTTTAATCTACAGACAGCCGCCGGCAGTGGGTCGAATAAAACGAATCACGAGGAAAAGATGACCGAACCTATTTCAGTAGTAGTTCTCAGCACCGGACTCGACAACTTCAAAGATATTCGTAGGGCGCTGTCTGCGGAACAGCGCGTGAAGCTATTGGCGGGCGGCAACGACACCGATCAGCTCTACGAGGAGATCGTTCGTTTGAAGCCGGCTGCTGCGATCATCGCACTTGGACCAAACGCGGATACCGCCGTCAGATTTATTGAACGCTTGAATGCAGAATGTCCGGGAACCGCCCTCATTTCAGCCGCTCAGGATGCATCTCCCGATATGATCCTGAAGAGCCTGCGCGCCGGCGCGCGCGAGTTTTTGCGCATTCCGATCAGCGCGGACGAACTGCGCACGGTGCTCGATCGAGTTTCGGAGTTTTGCACCAAAAAAGAGGAAGCGCCGAAGAGAAAAGGCCGCATGGTTGCTGTCTTTTCCAGCAAAGGCGGATGTGGTACGTCATTCATGGCCACGAACCTCGCCGCTGCGACTGCGTCGAAAACCGTGCTCGTCGATCTCAATCTACAGGCCGGCGATCTGCCGCTGTTTTTGGGACTCGATCCGAAGTACTCGATCGCTGACATGGTCGAAAAACGTCAGCGACTCGACGAAGCGCTTATCAACAGTCTCGTCACTCCACATTCGACTCACCTGTCACTCCTGGCAGCGCCACGCGAGGCCGACTCGGCGGATGAGATCGAGCCGCAACACGTCTTCGAAGTGTTACAGAAACTCCGCGAGCACTACGACTATGTCGTACTCGATCCGCAACACACGTTTGACTCGATCACGCTGGCCGCACTCGATCAGTCAGACGAGATCGTTTTGATACTGACGCTTGATATTCCCGCGATTCGCAGCACTCAGAGAGCGCTCGAGATCTTCGATCGTCTCGGATATCCGCGTAAGAAAGTGCGCATCGTCGTGAATCGCTGGAGCAAGCAGATCGATCTCGATCTGCGGCAAGTAGAGAAGTTTCTTGGTGAACCGGTCGTGGGTTTTGTGCCGAGCGACTACCAGACGGCAGTCGGCTCGATCAATCTCGGCACACCGTTGGTCCAGGCTGAGCCTACCTCGAAGATCGCGCTGGAGATACGTCGCATTGCGCAGCAGATATCTTTGGGTGTCGCGCCAATCGATCAGTCGAAACAGCGTCGTCCGTTCTGGGCCGCGTTATTAAAGAAGCAGTCGGCCCAACCGAATTTCAATCTTCAAACTTCAATGGAAAAGGTCTAACGCAGCGGCAGCCCCGCAGATGAGCAAAACATTATGGCACTTCGTGAAAGATTAGTCGGCAACAACAACAACACTCCGGGAGTCGTGGCGGACGGCACTGGCCAGCATTCGTTCCAGGAGATGAAGTCGCGTCTGCACCGGACGCTGATTAACCGGATGGACTTGACCAAGCTGTCAACTCTCACTCCGGAACAGGTCCATGCGGAAGTCTCGCGTTTGGCTGAGACCGTATTGGCGCAGGAAGCGATGCCACTGTCTGTGGCTGAACGCGACCGGCTCGTCAGCGACGTCCAGCACGAGCTCTTCGGACTTGGACCACTCGAGCCACTGCTGAAAGATCCAACAATCTCCGACATTCTCGTTAACTCGCACAGCACGATCTACATCGAGCGACGCGGCAAGATCGAAGCGACGAACGTCAGGTTCAAAGACGACGAGCACTTGATGCGCGTGATCGAACGAATCGTTTCGTCAGTCGGCCGCCGTATCGATGAGTCGTCGCCGATGGTCGACGCACGCCTGCAGGACGGCTCGCGTGTCAATGCAATCATTCCGCCACTTTCGATCGATGGGCCGGTCTTGTCGATTCGCCGCTTTGGCTCGGATCCATTGCGCATGAATGCCTTGATCGAGAACAAAGCGCTGACGAAAGATATTGCGGACATGCTGCAAATGGTGGTCACTGCGCGACTGAATGTTTTGATCTCAGGTGGTACCGGCGCAGGAAAGACGACGCTGCTCAACGCGCTGTCAGCTTTCATTCCTGAGAGCGAACGTATCGTCACGATCGAAGACTCGGCGGAACTTCAGCTCCAGCAGCCGCACGTTGTCAGACTCGAAACCAGACCGCCGAATATTGAAGGTCGTGGTGAAGTAACTCAGCGAGATCTAGTGCGCAACGCTCTGCGTATGCGTCCGGATCGCATTGTGATCGGCGAGGTGCGCGGCGGGGAAGCGATCGACATGCTTCAAGCCATGAACACGGGTCACGACGGCAGTTTAACCACCATTCACGCAAACACCCCACGCGATGCGATGTCGCGCCTCGAGACGATGATTCAGATGACGGGCATGCGCCTGTCGGATCGTGCGATGCGCCAACAGATTGCATCGGCGATCAACCTCGTAGTCCAGGTTGCACGTTTATCTGACGGTTCGCGACGCGTCACGTCGATCTCAGAAATCACCGGCATGGAAGGTGAGACGATCACCATGCAGGAGATCTTCCAGTACGAGAGGACCGGAGTCGACTCGCAGGGCCAGGTGGTCGGACGCTTCCGTCCGACGGGAATTCGCCCGCGGTTTGCCGAACGGTTGAAAACCTGCGGCTTGCAATTGCCGCGCGTCTTCTTCGAGGAGATGTAAGCACAATGATCATACCGTTTATCGTATTTGTGTTTGCGCTGTTTCTCGTCCTCGGCGCCTATCTGATCGCCACGCACAGCACAGACAAAAAGCGCGCGCGTTTGCAAAAACGTTTGTCTGAGGCGTTGCTGCATTCCGCGAATACGGAAGACGTGGATGTAGTGCTCGCTCGCAATGAGTTGATGAGCGAGATCCCCTGGGTCAATCGCACGCTGGTAAGCATTCAGGCCGCACTGCATTTGAAGCGCATGTTGGACCAGGCGGATCTGCATATCACACCGTCGCGCTTACTCATGTTTTCGTTTATGGCGGGAATGCTCGGTGCGCTGGCCGCGTCTGTTCTGACAGTGTTTGTGCCGTTGATGATCCTGGCCGGAATCACCACTGCATCGTTGCCGCTGTTGCACGTGTGGTGGAAACGAAAGAAGCGTTTCGACCAGTTTCTCGAACACCTGCCGGATGCGCTCGACCTGATGAGCCGTGCACTGAGTGCGGGACACGCTTTCTCAGAAGCGCTGCACATGATCTCGATGGAAATGCCTGATCCGATTGCGACCGAGTTTCGCAAGGCCTACGAAGAACAGAACCTCGGTCTTTCAGTAAAACTCGCGCTCGAGAACCTGACACAGAGGATTCCGCTGCTGGATCTGAAGTTGTGTGTGACCGCGATCCTGATTCAACGTGAGACCGGCGGCAACCTCGCCGAGATCCTGGAGAAGGTCGCTTACACGATTCGCGAACGGTTCCGCATCATGGGGGATCTGAAAACGTTGACCACCAGCTCGCGCATGTCTGCATGGCTGTTGTGCGCGTTGCCGATTTTTGTGGCGTTAGCCGTCACGGTGATGAATCCGGATTACATGAGTGTGTTATGGAAAGATCCACGGGGCCATTACCTGATTGCCGTGGCGATGACCATGCAAATCGTAGGAATGTTAATTGTGAGAAAGATTTTGCGGATCAAGATTTAGCCAGACTACACGGATCACACAGATGCTAATCATCATCGCCATCTCCACTTTCGTCTGCATCTCCCTCGGAATGCTCGGTGTTTACTGGCTGCTTTACAAACCGCAGAGTGCCGCCACTGAAAGACTGCGCCGCCTCAGTGGAGGAAAAGAAGCTGTTGCTACGCAGAACGTGCAGTCAGCTATCATTCCGGATGAGCGGCCAGCCACCGAAATAGCAGAGCGTTTGGCGTCGCCACTGAATAAGCTCCTGCCTCCTTCCGCAACTGAAGCGCGAAAGACACAAAAGCTGTTGATGCAGGCGGGCTATCGCTCGCCGGAAGCACCGATCATCTATCGCGGCATTCATCTGGCGTCGATGGCCGGTTTTCCGGTTCTCTCGGTGATGGTCAACAGTTATCTCGGAAACTCTTTTTCGACAGTGCTGATGAGCTTGATGATCTCCTTTGTCACCGGTTTCTTTATGCCTCCCTTTTTTCTGAAGAGGACCATCAAGAAGCGGCAAAGAGATTTGCGCTGGGGACTCGCCGATGCTCTCGACTTGATGCTCGTGTCCGTCGAAGCAGGTTTGGGTTTGAATGCTGCGATGATGAAAGTGGCTACCGAGCTGAAAGACGTTCACATTGCGGTCGCCACAGAATTCGAACTTGCCAACCTGGAAATCCGAGTCGGCCGCGAGCGCGACGAAGCGTTGCGTAACCTCGCCGAGCGAACTGGTGTTGACGATCTTCGTAGTCTCGTCGCAATGCTGATCCAGACCGACAAGTTTGGTACTTCGATCGCCAAAGGGCTGCGCGTGTTTTCAGACTCGCTGCGCACGAAGCGACGCCAGCGCGCCGAACAGGAAGCGCAAAAGGCGGCCGTCAAACTGCTGTTCCCGCTTGCATGTTTTCTGTTCCCGACGCTTTTCATTGCAATCCTTGGCCCTGCTGCCCTGAACCTCATGGACGTTCTTAGTAGGATGTAAGAGGAGTTGGACCAATGAACAAACGTAGAATCATTGCCATATTGATCGCTTTTGTACTGACCATCGCTGCGACTGCGATGTGGAGCGCAGCCACAATACAACGTGAAGGTGATCCCGACGCCATCGTACTCGAGGACTCGGGTTCAGAGGCAGGCACCGTCGAGCAGCCGCAGAAAAAAGGCGGCAACAAAGTCGTCAAGGTTTTGGTCGCGCCGTTCAAGGCTTTCGGCCGGTTATTCGGTGGCGGCGACGATAAAAACAAAGTTCATCGTATGACTGAGAAAGATGCTGAGCGTTTTGAAAGCGCCGGCGTCACTCGAATTGAAGATGCTCGCAATCCGTTGATAAAAAAGGACACTTCTTCTGCTTCGGCGAAAGAGCACTTAGAAGCGGGTAGAGAATATTTGCTTCAAGATCGTTTCAACGAAGCAATCTCGGAGCTCTCGATGGCCACGTCGCTCGATCCGAAACTGACTGAAGCGCACAATCTTTTGGGCGTTGCGTATGACAAAAAGGGATTCGCCGATCGGGCCAAAGAGTCATTCGAACGTGCGGTAAAGATCGAAGAAGATGCTGACACACTCAACAACCTCGGCTTCTCGCTCTATCAGAACGGCAACTATCGCGCTGCCGTCGATCGGCTGAAGCGTGCTGCGAAGCTCGCGCCAACTGACGAACGAATTCTGAACAATCTTGGTCTGGCTTATTGTCGTCTCGGCAAGATCGACGAAGCCTACAAAGCGTTTGCACGCGCTATGGGTCAGGTGACCGGCAATATCAACACTGCGAAGATGCTCGAGCGGTTTGGTCGCGAAGACGATGCTATTCGTTATTACGAGGCCGCACGTGCGATCGAGCCGGCGAACACTATAGCGCTGCGTCGCCTGGCTGATCTCTACCAGCGCGTGGGCCGAACGGCTGACTCAGAAAACGCTCGCGCCGCACTCGCGCTCGCATCGAATAACGTTCGAATCGGTCAATAAAATATAGGTCCTATAGGTCCAACAGGACCTATTCAAAGAGGAAAAACATGTCGCACACCGCCATTCTGACGCGCGCGGAGATCGAGAGCATGGGCCCGCCGCTTCCTGAGGAAATCGCAGACACTGGCATTTCCGAACAATTTCTCTGCGATCTCACATTGAAGCACGTGGCCATGCTTCCCGAACCGACGACCACCGCCGTCGCTGAACGCATCAATCTGCCCCGCACGCTTACCGAAGATCTGCTCCAAAAGCTGTACCGGGAAAAGCTGATCGAGGTGAAGATGCAATCGGCGATCGGTTCGACGCGATATGCGATGCTGGACCATGGTTGGGATCGTCTAACGCGACTGTTGTCAATCTGTGGCTATGTTGGACCAGCACCAGTTTCTTTGCGCGACTACACACACATGATGAAGTTGCAGTCGATTCCATCGAATACTGCGTCGATGGAAACAGTGCGCCAGGCATTTCACGATTTGGTTTTGCCTGAGTCGTTGCTGCAAACGCTGGGTTGCGTCATCAACTCCAGACGCTCGCTGTTTCTCACTGGTCTACCCGGCACAGGAAAGACCGCAGTCGCCGAGCGTATCAACAACGCATTGGCAGGCGGAATATGGATTCCTTACGCGGTGGAGATTGACGGACAGATCATTCGCGTCTTCGATTCTCATTGTCACGAGATCATGCCTGCCGATGAAACGCCGATCGATTTCGATCATCGTTGGGCGATGGTGAAGCGTCCGCTGGTTGTTGTCGGTGGGGAACTGACGCTCGAGAATGCTGACCTGACGTGGAGCGAGGCGGCGAAGTTTTACGAAGCGCCGTTCCAGATGAAATCAAATGGCGGAACGTTGGTCATCGACGACTTTGGCCGGCAGCGAGTCGCGCCACAGGATCTCTTAAACCGTTGGATCGTGCCACTGGAGCGACGCGTTGACTATCTCGCGTTGCACACCGGAAAGAAAATCGAAGTTCCGTTCGAGCAACTGGTTGTATTCTCGACCAACCTGGACGAGAAGGATCTGGCGGACCAGGCATTTCTCCGCCGCATGGGATATCGAGCGCGCGTCGAGCCGCCAACGCCAAGTGCTTATTCAGCGATCTTCAGATATCAGGCAGGCAGGCGCGGAATCGTGGTCGAACAATCAGTGTTGGACCACATTCTGAACAAGTATCGCGTGGAGCACCGTCAGATGAAGGGTTGCGAACCGCGCGACATTATGGATCGCGCGACCGACATCTGTCTGTTCGAAAACCAGAAGCTTCATTTGACACCAAAGATCGTCGACATCGCGTGGCGAAATTATTTCGGTACGTCGCACTCTTTCGCGGCTTCGCAAGACGATCCCCTGGAGCTCTAAATCCGTGTTCATCCGCATTCATCTGTGGCTAATACTGATCTGTCTGGTTGCGTGCTCGAGTCAGGTGTTCGCGCAGAACACGCAGGTAAAACTGAAACTCGCCGACGGCTCGTATCTCGCAGTCGATGACGCCTGGGAAACGCCGCAGGGAGTTTGGTATCGACAAGGTGGAATCAGCCATCTCCTTGCAAAAGAAAAAGTAAAGAAGATTGAACGCGCTGACGCCGAGCCCCCAAAACCCGAGAGCACAAAGAACGACGACGACGATCATTTCGAAGTGCCCGGAGTCGTCGCCCAAACACCACCGACAAACGGCGTCTACGACAAGCCCGCCTGGATCTATCTGAAAGGAGGCGCTCGCGTTGAAGCCGACAGCGCCACGCAGTCTCCTGCAGGCGTTTGGTACACGCGCGGATCGATGTCGATGTTCATAGATGGCAGCCGAGTCGATCGAATCGAGGCTGAAGACGCGCAGACGATCGCGCAGTCAGACAAGAAAGAACGCGGGTGGAGCACTGGCAGGTCGTCACTCGACAATTTGATCCGGCAGAACGGTTACAAGTATGGAGTGGATCCTTATTTGATCTTTCTGGTGATGGAGCAGGAGTCGCACTTCAACACGCGCGCAGTTTCACCAAAGGGTGCGCGTGGTTTGATGCAATTGATGCCTGGAACGGGAGCACGATTTGGCGCCAGACGGCTGCACGATCCAGCGCAAAACATTTCGGCCGGCACGAGATATTTGAGAGAGCTGCTCAATCGTTTCAACAACCGCGTGGATCTTGTTCTCGCCAGCTACAACGCGGGCGAAGGAGCAGTGATAAAGTTTGGACACAAAGTGCCGCCATATCGTGAGACTCGCAACTACGTGAAGAAGATCAGTTATCGTTACAAACGGACCATCGCACGGACCAAGAAACCCGCCGCATGAAGAGACTATTTGCCAAGACCTGTTTGTGTCTCTCATTGTTTGTGATCGGCGTTCACGGACAACAGCCGGACGCACCGCTGACGAATGCATCTGTGATCAGACTCGTAAAAGCCGGCTTCAAAGAGAAGACGGTGATTGCGATAATCAACAACCG
The DNA here is from genome assembly GCA_035248565.1 of Pyrinomonadaceae bacterium. GTDB lineage: Bacteria > Acidobacteriota > Blastocatellia > Pyrinomonadales > Pyrinomonadaceae > PSRF01. The sequence goes on from DATFHH010000066.1 coordinate 15,927, forward strand.
TCCGAGCGATTTCAAACTCGACACCGAACACTTGATCGAGCTCAAACGCAATGGCGTGAATGAAGACATCATTCTCGCGATGTTGTCGTCTCAGATGGGAACTGTGATCGTGGACGAAAATGAGTGGTCGTCCGCAGATCCGTTTTTCAAAGATTTGAAGAAGCCGAATGCGGGAGAGTCTCAAAACCAAGCTGACATCTTCGGATCCGGATCGAGTTCGCGGTCGGAGAGTAAAGGGCGAGGCGGACTCGGTGGAAATCAGAATGAGGGAACCGTCACTGGTTCGGCGACCGTGCGCATCATCAAGCCGCCTGTCGAGGGTGGTGAGAGCGCGACACCGAAGCTCGAGAAAACGCCGACGTTGACGAACGAGGCAGTTATTCGTTTGGTCGAAGCCGGGTTCTCAGAGGGCACGATTATCAAACGCATCGAAGAGTCACCCGTGGACTTCGATCTCTCACCAACGAAGGTCGACGAACTTCACAAACGCCGCGTGACCGACGCGATCATCGCAGCCATGACCGCCGCGATGGGCGACAAGTAATCAGCCACCAAGAAGCACAAAAAAGCTCAAAAAATCGCTGCGGTCAAAATGTTACACGCGTGCTGATTCACGCCTGCTTGTAGCACGAAGATACACTCCCGCGACGGATGCATGCGAGCTCTTTCAAAGCTAAACGAAGAAATACTTAGAGTTCACTAGCGTCGGCGGCGGCGGCACGGTCATTGCCAATGGTCTTGCGGCCTTGGTGTGCTGAAGTCCGCCGAGGCGCGCCATAAAACTAAATCGAGACGGAGAGCCGATGCGACCTATCAAGCACGTGGAGAGAGGATTAACGCTGATTGCGGGAGGCCTTTTCAACACGATTCAGTCAGTAAATAAATATAAGCCCAATCCTTCTTTTATCCCCAAATGGTCAGACAAGCCCCTTTTGAAATCGTGGCAGAAAAGTAAACCGACGCTTGGCTGGCCACGCACCACCGATTCATTGTGTCCGAACTGCGTTATTGAAGCCCGCGAAGAGATCATCAGCGGCAAGAGAGACGTCACCGTTCTAATCAACGAGAAAGTCGGCGAGATCAAAGCGCAGATCGTCGAGCGCGACGGCCAGATCTGGATGATCAAGGATTGTCCGGTCCATGGTCACTTCGAAGACATGATGGCCATCGATTCGAATTTTCTGAAACACATCGAGGCCATGTTCCCAGGTCGCGACATCGACGCGCACAACGACGAGAAACTGCACAATCACGGTTCAAGCACAGTCAAGTTTGGGCGCGGCGCAGTGTTGACTGTCGATCTTACGAATCGCTGCAACATGATGTGCGATCCCTGCTTCATGGACGCGAACCAGGTTGGCTTCGTTCATGAACTCAGCATGGATGAGATCAAAGAGATCCTCGACAACGCCATCACGATCAAACCGCGCCGGCAAATGTCGGTACAGTTCTCAGGCGGCGAGCCTTCCATCTCTCCACACTTCATCGAAGCAATCAAGTACTCGCGCAAAGTCGGTTACAACAGCGTGCAGGCGGCGACGAACGGAATCGAGTTTGCCAAGAGCAAAGAGTTCTGCCGTCAGGCAGCCGCAGCCGGTCTGCGTTACGTTTACTTGCAGTTTGATGGCATCGGCAATGATGCCAACAGCCATCGTCAGGTCGGCAATCTGTTTGACGTGAAGATGCGGGCCATCAACAATCTTCACGAAGCCGGCGTGGAGATCGTGCTCGTCACGACCCTGGTCAACGGTATCAACAACGATCAGGTTGGCTCGATCATTCGCTTCGCACTCGACAATCCGAAGAAGATAGCGTTTCTGTCGTTCCAGCCGGTGTCGTTTACTGGTCGCGACGAAGAGATCACCGAGCAGCGTCGTTTGCAACAACGATACACGCTCTCGCACCTCGCGCACGACGTGAAGAAACAGGTCGGCATTACTGAACCGACACGCGACTGGTTCCCCCTTTCACTGATGGGCGCTTTTGCCGATTTCGCAGACCTGGTCCATGGACCAGAAGCGGAATGGGGACAGGTTTCCTGCGGCTGCCATCCGAACTGCGGTGTTGGCACGGCGGTGATGATCGACAAGGAGACCAGGGAGATGCGCCCAGTACCGGAGTTTCTGAATATTCCGGGTCTCGTCAAAGATATGCAGAAGATTACCGACGCGGCGCGTGGTAAGTGGATGTCGAACATCATGATGGGGCTGACGCTTTTGAAGCACTACAACCCATACAAGTCGCCAACCAATTTCACGCTTTATGAGCTTTTCAAGAAGTTCGATAAATCGTTTGGGTTAACTGGCAAGGATTACGGCAAGGTGAGCGGTGACCGCAGTGTCGATGATATCAAGAAGCGTCGTGCGGACCGTTGGAACTTCCTGTTCATCGCGGGCATGTGGTTCCAGGATCTTTTCAATTACGATTTTCGTCGCACAGAAATGTGCATCATTCCGTACGGTACGCAAGAGGGTGAAATCTCCTTCTGCGCGTACAACACGGGAATTGGTTGGAGGAACATCATCGAGAACATGCACCAGAACGCGACGGTGGCGAAGTGGTATCAAGAGCATGGCCGTCACGAGATATTTGCTGGTGGCAAGAATGTCGAGCTGGCCGACAGGACTCACAATCTGATTTTGAATGAAGTCGATTTGACGCGGCCAAATAAGCCGCAAATGGAGGGGCCGAAGACCGCGCATGAAGAAGCCGTCATGATGCGCAAGCTATACCAGGAGATGGTGTTGAAGAAACAACTCAACACCAAGGAAGCCGATAAACCGGTGCAGATCAAAGGACTGAGCCGCAAGAAAGAAGAGCCAGCCGAGGCTGTGCTGGTTTAAGGGCCGTTTTCATCACAGGAGGACAAAAGATAGGTCCTATAGATCATATAGGACCTATACTTTTGTGTTTTAGCTGCTTTGTGGTTAAATATCCCTCCTGAAAAGGAATTGATTTGGAAGGGAAAGTAGAGAACGAATGGCGATAGTTACTGTTAATCAGGGTGAATCAATTGAAAGCGCTTTGAGGCGCTTCAAACGGAAGGTCATGACCGAGGAGATCATCAAAGACGCGAAGAAACACGCGTTTTTCATTCCCCCCGGCCAGAAGGCGAAATTGAAGTCAGCGCTGGCGCGCAAACGCAATAAGAAGAAAGGCCGCATGCGCATTCCCCGCGACTAAGTTACTCCTGCACAAACACGGGCCGCATTCTTATCTCACCAGTCGTCTTAAACCAAGATTCAGAATCAGACGCTCCTGAGTGAGCGAGCGCCAGATGAATCGTATGATCCGGATTCTGATTACAAACGACGACGGTATTCATTCCGATGGGCTAATCAAACTAGAGGAAGCCCTGAAGGAGATCGGCGACGTTTACGTGGTGGCGCCCGCCGCGGAGATGAGTGGCGCTTCACACAGCCTGACACTCGCTCGTCCGCTGCGCATCAGACAACTCGACGAGCGTCACTGGTCAGTTGACGGAACGCCAACCGACTGCGTCACACTCGCGCTCAACAAGATTCTTTCCGAAGAAGAACGACCGCACATCTGCGTCTCAGGCATCAATCACGGCGGCAATCTCGGCGACGACGCAACCTATTCCGGGACTGTTGCCGGCGCGCTGGAAGCGACGATACTCGGCGTTCCTGGCGTCGCGTTGAGTCTGGTCGCACGCGACAATTTCGATTTCAAAGAAGCGGCGGCTTTTGCCGTTATTGCAGCGCGAAAAGTTTTGGATGAGGGCCTGCCGGAAGGCACTTTGCTCAACATCAACCTACCTCCGGGAGAGATCAAAGGCGTGAAGGTGACGCGGCAGGGAATTAAGAATGCGCGGCCAGTGATCACCGAGCACATTGATCCGCGCGGCAAGCCTTATTTTTGGATCGGCGAGGAATACTTCAACGTCAATTCGGTTGAGGGTACTGACTATCACGCCGTTAAAGCCGGCTATGTTTCGGTGACGCCACTTCGCAGTGACATGACTGATCACCAGGCGTTGACAGCGATCGAAAGCTGGAATTATCTGAAAGACTCCGAGCTACTCCAGAAAAGCTAGATACGCCGAAGGCGTTCTCTAGTTTCAGCCCATGGTTGGAGCGTAGCGACAACCATGGGTGATGCAAAGAGAGGTAATTTGAAACGCTGAAAGCGTTCGCCAAACGAACCCTTTCAGGGTTAATGGCAATTTCGCGTATTACCCATGGTTGTCGCTACGCTCCAACCACGGGCTGAAACTAGAGAACGCCTTCGGCGTTGTCATATTTGCAATTGGCACTCGGCAATCGGCAATCCGAATACTCCATTCCCCGCGAACGCATGGTCGCACGTCTTCGCGAGCACTACGGCATCAGAGATCCTAGAGTGCTCGATGCGATGCGCACTGTACCGCGCCACGTCTTCGTACCCGAAGCATTGCAAGGTCGCGCTTACGGCGATCACGCGCTGCCGATCAGTGCGAATCAAACGATCTCACAGCCTTTCATTGTCGCGCGAATGACTGAGCTGCTCGAGCTCGACGAGAACAGTCGTGTGCTGGAGATCGGCGCTGGATCCGGATATCAAACTGCGGTGTTGTCGAGAATCGCCGCGCAGGTCTATTCGATTGAACGCATCGGCGACCTGGCGCGCGAAGCGCAAGCGCGAATCCGGCAACTGGAGATTTACAACGCCACGGTCAAGTGTTTTGATGGAACGCTTGGTTGGGCTGCAAATGCTCCATACGACGCCATTCTTGTAGCGGCTGGTGGTCCAACTGTTCCTGAGCCGTTGATAGCTCAACTAAAGTTAGGCGGCAGGCTGGTTGTGCCGGTTGGTGATTCGCGTGAGAGTCAACGACTGATTCGAGTGATAAAGACTGAGCGAGGATATCGAGAAGAAGATCACGGAGGTTGCGCGTTTGTGCCACTGATCGGCCAGCACGGCTGGTCTGATCGTTAGCCACAAAGAAGCGCAAAGAAGTACAAAAAGCACATAAAATGATTGCGAAGATTATCACCGTACTCTCCGGCTTTATCGTGGCTACGATTTCCACGCTTGGTTATTCGGGCGTCGTGCTGCTGATGGCGATCGAGTCGGCCTGCATACCACTTCCTTCAGAGATCATCATGCCGTTTTCCGGCTACCTCGTGTCGCGAGGCGAGATGAACCTGTGGGCGGTTGGCGTAGCGGGTGCGGTTGGATGTGTGCTCGGCTCGCTGGTGGCTTACTGGGCTGGCATATACGGCGGGCGCCCGTTCATCGAAAAGTATGGTCGCTACGTTTTGCTTTCGCGACACGATCTGGATCTCGCGGATCGTTGGTTTGCGAAATATGGCGAATGGATCGTGTTCACGAGCCGCTTACTGCCGGCGATTCGCACGTTTATAGCCTTTCCAGCGGGTGTCGCACGTATGAACCTCACGCGCTTTGTGATCTACACGTTTGCCGGATCGTTACCATGGTGCATCGGGCTCGCTTACGTCGGTCAAAAGCTGGGCGAGCAGTGGGACAAAGACGACACTTTGAAAACGTGGTTTCACCGCTTTGATTTCCTCATCGGCATAGCACTCTTGATCGCCATCACCTGGTGGGTCTGGCGCCACATCAAACACTCGCGCACTCCTTCCGCTAAATCCGTGTCATCCGCGGCTAAAGATTAAGGGAATATAGATCGAGTCCCCCACTCAGTCGCAGTCTGAATTCATCGAGCCTTTTATTGTCCTTCGCCCGAATCGCTCGCTCGACCGCTCCTGAATAGTTGATTATGTTGAAGGCTTTGATCAGCGGCGACATCTCCCTTACCTGTTCGAAATCCAATCCGTATCCTTCGATAAAGAGATGCTTCTCGTCGATCGAGAGATCGTGCAGCGCAATTGAGAGTTCCCACTGCGGGGCGATCGTCGAGAGACACTCTTCCCAATCAACAATCGCAGCTATTTCGCCATCCTCATCTACGATCACATTCTTCAAACGTAGATCACCGTGATTGAGTGCAGGACGAATACGCAGCGTTTTGGTGTTGTCGATAATCTTACGCAGTTTGTTGAGCTCACGACTCGAAAGAATCTTGTACTGCGAAAACAGGCGTAGCCGTTCCTCAATCTTCCACTCGTCTTTGAGATAGTCAGTCCAGGTGCGGTTCTTTGAACCATTGCTGGTCCAGTCGAAATTCGCGCCAAAGTTCTGAGTGCGAATCGAGTTGATCATCTGCGCGTACCGTCCCATTTCGCGAACGATACGGTTTCGCTCGGGGTGGTGAGTCGCCTCTGAACCAGTCACGCGACGAGTGATCACGTAAGGCTCGGAAACTATGTCGCTGCCGACGATCAACACTTCCGGACTTGGAACGCCCGCTTCTCGCACCTTCTGCGTGGCCCACAACTCTTTTCTGAACGCTTCGATTCTTTCTGCTACAGGACTAATGCGAACAACAAATTGACCTTCGACGTTATTGACTGCAAAAACGTAATTCGTGCGGCCGGAATGTTTGTAGACGATTCTACTCGGCGGTTTTCCAAAGTGGCTTTGCACAATTGTCCGGGCCAGTCGTCGATAGTGACGAATGGACGCGGGTTGCTCAGGCGTTTGATCCATGAGTGTTGCCGAATGCGAGTTCTGACGCGCGGAAAAGCAATGAGCCCAGTTCCGATGAATCCTTGAGTTTGATCGTGTCAACCAGACCACGAAAACTCAGTTCGTGATTACCAACTAACAACGCGAGCCCTACGCCACCAAGAAAACTGTCGAGCTCCGTGTCGCCTGCGCCAAGACTGTCCCGCAGATCGCAGTGCAGCAGATCCGACATAGCGTTTGCGCCGAATAGTTTATCGACGCCTTTGTGTGTGATGAAGTTGCTGCGCTTCGTGTGCTGATAGGCCATCAACTGGTCCTCGGGCGCGTCGATCAAGAGAAAGATCATGCAGATGTCTTCAGCCAACATTTGATCCTGTAGCTTTTGAAACTCAACCGCACTCACGGCCGACGCGCTGGCATACTTCTCTTTCACCGGCAGAATCTTTTCGGGAATAGGTGTCCAGATCACTTCGCCGATGCGCCAGTCGCGTGGATAGTAAAAGACGAGAATGCTTTTGATTCCGCCGTTGAGCAGGCCCTGGACGCCCTCAAGCGCTTCGAGAATCTCTTCTTTCGTTAACGGAAAAGCCGCGGCTTCTTCAAAGACAAGTTCCGCTTCTTTTGTCTTTTTCACAAATCCAGTCAGGCTGCCGTTCAACGTGACGGTCGGGATCGGAGCGTTCGAGAGTTTGTACCAGTCCTGGCCAAACGTGCGAATCACTGACAAAGGAAATCGCAGTGAATTGAGTATAAGTGGCCGGCCACGTTCGTAATGATGCATCAATCCGAGCTCGACTTCTCGCGGAATGATGATCTTGCCTTGAAACTCATGAACGGCGGTTCCGTCGAGATCCGTAATCACCGCGCCGGACAAAGCGAATGACGACTGCTTCATAAACCGCTGGAGCTTCGCCTCTGCTTCGTCACTCAATGCCATGCACAGTTACTATAAAACCGAACTGTCACAGAAATGCGCGGACGCCTCCTTGGAGTGCGGCGGCCTGGCGCCGCTTT
>DATFHH010000067.1:0-14439 GCA_035248565.1 Pyrinomonadaceae bacterium
CAAACGCTGAAAGCGTTCGGCAATTGGCGAACTCTTTCAGAGTTTCATCGCTCGGATCAGGCTACCCAAGGTTCTCGCTCGCGCTCGAACCATGGGCTGAAATTAGCCAACGCCTTCGGCGTTACTTGTCCTTCGGCGCAAGCTGCATCACTAACCAGAACACTCAAATTTTCTTTCTCTCAAATGATCCTGTCGCTGGAGCTCTTCACCGATCCCAAACCTACAGATTTGAAAGTCCCGAAGGCGTACGGCTGCCGATCGCACGCTGCGGATCCGGCGTGAAGTCTTCTCCGGGATTGATAAATTGATTACGTTCGAAGTTGTACTGTTTATCGTAAAGTTGCCGATAGCGGCCGTCGGCTGCGAGCAAATCTTCGTGCGTGCCGCGCTCGACGATCTCGCCTTCTTCCAGAACCAGGATCTGGTCCGCGCTTCGAATTGTTGAGAGCCGGTGCGCGATAACGAACGTTGTTCGACCTCGCCTCAATGAACGTAACCCATCCTGAATCAGCGCTTCACTTTCGCTGTCAAGACTCGAAGTCGCTTCATCCAGAATCAGCAATTTTGGGTCGGCCAAAATCGCGCGCGCGATCGCGATGCGTTGACGCTGACCACCCGATAGCTTTACTCCGCGCTCACCTACAATTGTGTCGTACTTCTGCTCAAACTTTTCGATGAACTCTTCGCAATGAGCGATTCGGCTCACTTCCTTAATTTCATCCATCATTGCGTGCGGATTGGCAAAGGAAATGTTTTCGGCAATCGTGCCGTCGAACAGGAAGTTATCTTGCATCACCACGCCGAGGTAAGAACGAAAATCGCGCAGCCGTAAAGTCTGCAGGTCCTTGCCGTCAATTCTGATCCTCCCCGAAAGCGGTTGATTGAAATTCATCGCGAGACTGATGAGCGTGCTTTTGCCGGAACCACTGGAACCAACCAGCGCCGTCGTCGAGCCAGCCGGCGCCGTGAAAGAAATATTCTTAAGCACAGGGACTCCTGCATTGTACTCAAAGGACACGTTGTCGAATTTCACTTCGCCCTGAACTTCACGCAAAGGCGCGCGGGCGAAGTCTTCTTCGTCCTCTGTCTGCATGTTCATCACTTCGCGAATGCGATCGAGTCCGGCGAAAGCTTCGGTGATCTGTGTGCCGATCGCCGCGAATTGAACCAGCGGCATAGCCATCATTCCCGTGAACATCACATACATGAAGAGGTCGCCAACAGTCATTTGTCCTCTCACAACGGAAGCGCCACCGACCAGGATGATCACGACGCCTACAGCGCCGACAACGAGGGATGAAAAGGCTTGCGTGGCTGACACGCCTGTCATCGATTTGGCGATGTTGCGAAAAAGTTTGTGAGCTCCACGCGCGAAGGTCAGCGCCTCGCGTTTTTCCGCCGTATAAGCTTTGACTATGCGTATGCCTCCCAACGATTCGGCCAAGCGGCCCGTCAACGCTGCAGTAATTTCGCCTCGTTCGCGGAATAGTGGACGCAAGCGTGTGAACGCATAGACAAGTGCGCCGCCAAATGCTCCGAGCACGAGAATCGTGATCGAAGTCAGACGCCAGTTAAGCCAAAACAAAATTGCCAGTGCGACTGCAGCCGTGATGAAGCTACCGGCGAGCTGAACCAATCCTGTGCCGACGAGGTTACGAATGCCCTCAGCATCATTCATGATCCGGGAAATCAATTTGCCGGTTTGAGTGGAATCGAAGTAGCTGATCGGCAATCGGGAAATCTGCGCCTGTACTTTCTTGCGCATCTCGGTAATCGCACGTTGCGCCGCGACACCCAATACTTGTGACAGACTGAAAGATGTTATCGCTTGAATGATTGTTGCGGCACCCGCGGCCAGTGCAATTTTCCAGAGTAAGTCCGTACGTCCTTTCCCGATCACCACGTCGATCAAGTACTTCGTCGAAGCAGGAAGCACAAGGGCCATCGCCTGATTGACGATCATTAGCCCGGCACCCAGCATCAGTCGGCGGCGATGCGCCCAAATCAATTCCCGCGCATCGGACCAGGCCGTTGACCAGTGTATTTTTCTTTTAGCTTCAGACATTAGTTCTCAACTACGCGCATACCTGTAGAACAGTTTCACGTGTTCGCCACTTTATCATGGTATAGTGAGGACCACCTTGCCAAAAGTCTCGTTGGATTCAAGACGCCGATGAGCATCCTGGACCTTCTCGAGTGGGAAGACAGAATCGATCACCGGCTGGATTGTTCCTTTGGCCAATAGCGGTACAACCTCTGCCGCGAATGCGTTCGAGGTTGCGATCTTTTCCTCCAAAGATCGCGCGCGCATCACTGTGCCGATGATATGGAGACGTTTGCGCAAGATCTGATAGAGGTCGACATCAGTCTTACCACCGGCGACTCCACCAATAAGAATAAGTCGACCCTTCAGCGCCATCGCCTCGAGACTCGCGGCGAAATATGGACCTCCATTCAGATCGAGAACGACGTCAAATCCGTGGCTGTCGGTCGCCTTCTTCGCAAAGGCAGAAAGCTCCGCTAGCGCGCTTGCCTCCGGTACTGCATATCCTGACTCCAGACCGAAGGACTTCGCACGCTCGATCTTGTCGGGCGTGCGGGAGGTGCCGAAAGCACGTCCTCCCAAAGCTCTGACGAGTTGTGTCGCAGCGAGCCCGACTCCGCTCCCAACTGCATGGACCAGGACGTTTTCTCCGGCTTTGAATCCCGCCTGTCGCAGGGCGTCATGTGCAGTGATGAAGACTTCGGGAACCGCGCCTGCGGCAGACAACTCTAGATTCGGTGGCACCGCGGTGATTGCTTCTTGATGAGCCGTCACGAATTCGGCATGCGCTCCGCCACCGACGATCCCCATCAGGCGATCACCTTTACTCCAGCGGTGAGTGTTCCTGCCCAACTCCGCGACTTCGCCGGCAAATTCCAGCCCGGAGATGTTCTGCGGCGCGCCCGGCGGCGCAGCGTATCCACCTGACCTCTGCAGGAGGTCTGCGCGATTGAGCGCGGTACCGCGCACGCGTACGAGAACCTCGTCCGGCCCAACCTGGGGATCCGGAACGTCCTGGATTTCCAACACCTCAGGTCCACCGAAACGAGTGATAACAACTGCTTTCATGCGTGATTCGCACCAAACCATCCACAGATTACGCAGATTTCAATTCACGCGTACGAACGGCATGTCGCGCATTCGTGATGCTCCAACGTGCAGGCGATTGACCTTTCCATTTTGGTCCCGCGTGAACCAGACAACATATCCTTGCACTGCGAAGTGGTCCTTATATAGCGGCTGCATCGGCAAACTCGTTGCCGGACGCTGTTTAATGAACAACGTGTCAGCGTCGCCCGCGACAGTGAATGTTGCTCCAGCCTGTTCGCTAAACCAATCTCCCCTAAATGATGCAAGGTCCGCCGGCGTTGGCGTCCACTCCTTCTCTGGAACGAAGCGTGTGACTTCACCATCGGAATCGACGATCTCAGCAGACACCGGCTTGCCGTCCTTATCAAAAGTAAACTTCAATTGATTGTCGCCAGCAGTGAACTGTCCGCCTCCCATTGGTACAAGGCGCGCGCCGCTCCATCGCGACACGCCGTTCTCAACAGCGAATCTGGCCGGAGCATGCGTCTTTTCATTCTGCCAGATACCGACAAATCTCTTTAGCTCGTCCTCTGAAATCTTGGCTGGTTCGGTCTTGGGGGTTTCCGGATATGGTCCAAAGATTTCATCCGTGATGCTTGCGGCAATTCCTCCTGCACTTGGTGAAGTGCCGTTACACATGACGCCGATTGAAACCTTGTTGTCTGGATAACGCGCCAGAAAAGTTTGATAGCCGGCAGTCGAACCGCCATGCGATACATCCTTCAAACCCTTGTACGTATCAACACTGAGTCCAAGCGCGTATGAAATCTTCCGGCCATCATTTAGCACTCCTCGAGTTTCCAGCGCATTAACAAGAGGAGCACCCAGCGAATGCGAATCAAGCATCGTGTTCCATTTCATCCAATCGCCCACCGTCGTGAGCATACCGCCATTTCCATAAACATTCATGAAAGGCATATTGAGTCGCCAGGGTCCGTTGCCTTGACGCGAATACGCTTGAGCGCGGCCTGGTACGATCCGCTGGTAGTCGTCCCTCCACGAACTGTTCTTCATGTCGAGTGGTTTGAATAGCCGCTCTTCGACGAACGCTGGGAACTTCTGTTTCGAAACGCGCTCGACGATTATCGCGGCAAGATTGTATCCGCTGTTTGAATACGAGTATTCGGAACCGGGCGTGAAGTCGAGTGCCCGCTGATGAGTAATAATGTCAAGTGCGAGATCTTGAGTGATGACTCGCTCGCCTCGACCCGCGCCGGTCAGGCTCAAAACTGTGCCCCAGTCGCGCAGACCGGCGGTGTGATTCAACAGATGTCTAATCGTCAGCGGCGCGCCGTAATCGGGCAGTTCGGGAATGTATTTCCTGACCGGATCGTCGAGACTGAGCTTTCCGTCCTGTTGCAGCAGTACGAGCGCTGCAGCAGTGAACTGCTTCGCAACAGACCCTGACTCAAAAATAGTTTGAACTGTGTTGGGAACGTTGTGCTCGAGATCGGCAAGTCCGAACGCCTTTTCGAACACTACATCTCCATTGAGTGACACAGCGGCGGCGCAACCCGGCGCCGGTCCGACGTATGCTTTAACAAACTTTTCGAACGCGCGGTCAGCGCCGGCGACAACCTTCTCCTTGTCGGGAACCTGAGCCCAGGTTGCAGTTGAGAAAAATGCGATAACAGTGAGAACGAATAAGAAGCGGTTTCTACTCATCGAGTTCATCCTTCTCTTGTAAGTACTAATCGAGCGCGGTCGTGGAATTTCATTATCTAACGGTATTGCGATTTCTCAAAAACAATCAAGAACCATCCTGCCTCAGTCTGTGCCTGAAACGGTGATACAAACCCAGCCATTGTTCAAAACTCAATTCAGTGGGCATCGCATTTAATGGAAAATCGAGGTCGCGGGCCAAGCGCTTCCATTGCTTGTACGCGAAGACGTTCTTAAATGCCAATTTGAGATTAGGTTTACATCTGCCGAAGCCGTACTGAACAAACTCGCGGTAGAGAGTAACGTCTTGCGTTTCTATTAACGGGCGAGTGCGTCGCTTGATCAATAAAAGCACTGAGTCGACGTCCGGCATGGGCCAGAAATCCGTGCGCCTTAAGTGCGCCAGGATCTGGAATTCAAAAAAAGGCTTAACCAGGATCGAGAATAAAGTCTCTCTCGGCGATCCTGAAAACTTCTTCGCAGCCTCTTTCTGCAATACCAGATATCCTTCGCTTAGTTTGGACTGCTCACAGACAATCTTGCGAAGAATTTGCGCCGTCCTGTTGTAAGGAATGTTTGCAAATATCTTGTATTCCGAAAGTCGTGTTTGTCCTGGGCGAGTACGAAATGAATAGTTGAGAAAATCCTCTTCAACTATTTCCACGTTATCGAGCAGACGAAATCGCTCACGCAGACGATGAACGAGATCCGGATCCTTTTCGATCGCGATGACCTGTCCAGCGATTCGTGCGAGCGTCGCGGTGATTATCCCGTTTCCCGGGCCGATCTCGTAAACCGTATCGGATGGCCCGATTGTACTCATCCCAACCAGCCGGCGGACCAGCTTTGGACTCCTCAAGAAGTTTTGCGCTAAAGAAATGCGCTTGCGCTGCCGTGTTTCCATGTTTCACCTCCAGAATTTGTGGTGAAACGAAACGCGATTTCTGCGGAGGGTCTCTCGTGGCGGCTCTGTCTCTGGCAGGCTCTAACAGAAAAGCCGCGAACCGAAGCGTTGCTAACGCTGGTTCACGGCACTGATGCTCTAAAAATTAAGAGTTGAAACTAGGAGTTAATCATCCGCGAATCAGGCAGGTACGCTCGTGGCGCCTTCCACATTTTGTTCGCGGATTCGAATCAACATGCTCCCAAGCATACGGATTTTGCGTAGACTGTCAAACTCTCGGTCCGATAGAGTAGTGTCCTAAATTGAGGTTCTTCATCCACAGATTACACAGATTCGATAAAAAAATCTGTGTAATCTGTGGATAAGGTCTAGCCACTAGATTCGGAGACACACAATGATGGCATTGATATTCAAACTAAAGCACCCGAACGCCAAGGCTTATATGCGCTTAATCGCCCGCGCGACACTGACCCTGATTGCTGCGCTTGCATTCACTTCCAGCATCGTCGTTGCTCAGAAGCAGGAGAGTGTCGAGGCTCGTCTGAAGGGCTTCGACAGCTACATGGAACAGGTGATGAAGGACTGGAATGCACCTGGAATCGGCGTCGGCATCGTGATGGGAGATAAGCTCGTCTTCGCCAAGGGATACGGCTTCCGCGATTATGGAAAGAAGCTACCCTATACCACGACCACTACACAGCCCATCGCCTCAAATACGAAGCTCTTCACAGCCGTTGCTGTCGGCCTACTCGTCGAGGAAGGCAAGCTGCGTTGGGACGAACCTATCAAGCAGTTCGTTCCCTCGATCCGGTTCTACAACGACGATCTCGATCGCTCAGTGACGATCCGCGACATGCTGTCGCATCGCAGCGGCGTCACGCGCCACGATTCCATCTGGTACAAGTCCACCTTCACGCGGCGCGAGCTCTGGGACCGTCTGCGCTACCTCGAACCCACCGCACCACTGCGAACGAAGTTTTTGTACAACAACCTGATGTTCACGGCGGCTGGTCAGGTCATTGAGGAGTTGAGCGGAAAGACGTGGGAGCAGTTCGTCCAACACCGCATCTTCGACCCGCTCGGCATGTCGCGCTCGACGCTGACCATCGAAGACAACATAAAGGGGCCGGAGCCAGCGGTACCGTACTCGGAGCGCCGCGACAGCGCCGAGCTCTATCGGCAGCCCTATTATACTGCCGAGGTCGCAATCGCTCCTGCTGGTGCGATCAACTCGAACGTAGAAGACCTGTCGCGTTGGGTTATCGCGCTGCTCAACAAGGGCAAGGTGGACGGCAAACAAGTGATCCCGGAGGCGGTGCTTCGGGAAACAATGGCGCCTTCGATCGCGATGGCGAACACTGCGCTGGAGAGCCGCGGATGGGGAGAGAATCTTAATCAATACTATGGGATGGGCCGAACAGTGTCGTCCTACCGCGGCCATCTCCTGGCGGTTCATGGAGGCGACCTACCGGGATTCCATTCTCAAATCTCTATCATGCCCAACGACTCTATTGGCGTAATCGTGCTGGTCATCGGCGACCACGTCGCCCCCATGTACAATGGTCTCACTTACAACATCTACGAGCGGCTGCTCGGCCTGTCGCTCACTCCCTGGTCAGAGCGGCTCAACGAGGTCCGGCTCAAGAATAAAGCGGCCGGAACCAAGGCCCGCGCGGTCGCCAACGTGGGCCGTGTACCTGGCACGACGCCTTCGCACCCGTTGGACGATTACGTGGGTGAGTTCGCGCATCCGGCCTATGGAGTTGTCACCGTGACGCGCGGCGATAAGGAACTTAACTTCGAGTTTCACGGCATCAAGATGCCGTTGAGTCACTTTCACTATGATCGGTTCGATACGCCCGACGATGAGCAGGATGGCAAGTTCTCGCTCAACTTCCGAACCAATCCCATGGGCGAAATCGAGGGTGTGGAGATCTCATTAGATGAAGCTGCGGTGACATTCACACGCCAGGTGCCGGCGGCGCTGTCGAGCGACACTACGCTGCAAACTTATGCGGGGACTTACATATCGCCAAGTGGTGGAAAGACCGTGCTCACGTTTCAACCTGGAAAGGGCCTCTCGATTCGCGGCGGCCCGGATCTTCAGCCTTGGCGGCCGCACCAGTTCCGCGTCAAGGAATTTCCGGACGTTGTTTTCTCGTTCACAGTCGAGGGTGGAAAAGTGGTCGCGATGCAAGAACGAGATCCGAGTGGCGAATACGTCTTCCCGCGTGCTCCGTGATGTGTTGTGGCACAGAAGACTTGAGCCAGCTGGCATTTTCGCCGGCTAAGGTGAAAGCGCGGTGCACACCTGCTGGGCGCAGGCAAACGTTTGTTTCGTCATGACCGACACCGGCTGCGTGCCAAGTAAAGCCGGCTGGAAACGTACTTTTCTAATCGCCTCAATGGCTCGTTCAGTCAACCCAAAAGGCAATACTTCGTCGGTCGTGATATCTGACACACGGCCGTTGTTGCAAACCACGAGTTGCAAAACAATTTTTCCCTCCACTTTGTTTTGAACTGCCTCAGTGGTGTACGGCACTTGCACCTGCTCCTTCATGAGTGCCATCTGCGTAACATCAGATCGTCTGTAGATTGGGCTGAGACATTCTTCCTCGGCAGAACTGTTCGAACCGGGCTCCTTTTCGGCACTGTTGTCTGAATCGCGTGGAGGCGCTGCGGGAGTTGGCGCTGGTACAGCGGCCACGTTTGCAGGACGTTCGGTCGCGAGGATTTCTTTCCACAAGCGAGCCTGCAAATCCCAGTTCAACGGTCGTACCTTCGCAACGATCTCTCGAGCGGTCGAGGTTTGCCCAAGCCTGACATACGCGATTCCGAGATTATATAAAGCACCGGCGTACTCAGGGATGAGGCGCACTGCTTCGCTATAAGATGTCACCGCCTCTTTCCAGCGACTGAGACCTGCATACGCAAGTCCCAGATTATTGTAAGCATCCGCCCACTCGGGCTTGAGCTCGAGGGCCTTTTTATTCGAGGTTACGGCCTCTTCGTATTTCTTCTCCTTGAGCTGGGCCAACCCAAGATCATATTGAACTGCGGCTGAGTTGGGTCGCAGACTGACGGCACGCTCAAGTATCGTGAGCGCTTCAGGATATATCCCTTCTGTAATCAACTGCGCGCCCAGATTAACGTGAGCTTCAACACTATTGGGATTGGCCTGAACAACTTCGCGCAGCGTGACGCCTGGGGTCTTTTCATTTCGTCCGGTAAGGATCTCGTTGTATCGAGCTTCCAAAGCAGCGAGATTAGCAGCGCCGCCTGCATGTTTTGGATCGACTGTGATCAGCTTCCTGAAATAGTCTTTCGCCTGGTCCAACTGATTCAGCTTAAAACTGATGTAACCTGCCTGAAAGAGTGCCTCGACGTCATTCGGTTCTCGTTGCAACAGCGATTGATAGTGGCCCAATGCTTTGACGGGCATTCCGCGAAGTCGATAAATCTCCGCCAGATATCGGAACGTTCCCGAATGGCTCACCGAATAGTCAACGCTCCTCGCTTTATCGTAGCCATTTAAAGCTTCATCCAACTTATCGGCATTGAATAGCATGGTGGCCCAGTAGAAGTATCCGTTAGGATCGATGCCTCTGAGATCAGCACCTTCCTTGAATAGTTCAGCGGCCTTCAACCACTGCTGATCGTTCGCGTAGGCTTCTCCAAGATAGTAAAAGTCCTCTTTGATGTAGCGCTTCAACGCTGTTACGCGAGTGAGGTAAGGGATTGCCTCCGCACTTTTGCCAGACTTGCTTAACGCTACGCCTAAACTGCTGATCGTATCCGTGTCGTCAGGCTTCAACTTGCGTGCGTTATCAAGTGGCTCAACCGCCTGCGCGTATCTTCCGTTTTCAAGATGGATACGACCCAAATAATATTGTGCGTCCCAAAGAGCGGGATTCTGCGCGATTGCATCCTGGTAGAGTTTGAGTGCTTCGTCGTCACGCCGGAGCTCGTAGTAGCACCGCGCCAGGCCAGTCAACATTTCGATCGAGTTAGGATCCTGCTTCCTGGCGTATTCCAAATACTGCAGAGCGGTTTGCGCATCTGAGTCCTCAATCAGTCCATTACCAATCCGCACGGCTTGAGCGGCGGACATTGGAAACGGCAACTGAAAATCATTCACGCTGTCATTCTTTGCAGCGGCTTGCCGCGCAGATACAACCGGAACGTTTAAAGGGCGCGGCGCCATCTTTTCCTGCGGAGGAGCGGCAATCAGATAAATTGGGTGAGCCTCGATTGGGTGGCGGTCAGTATGAACTACAACCGTTTCCTCAGCGTGGTTTCTTATTTCGGCAAAAGACAGAACGAGCAGCACCGGCATGAGATAAGCCATCCAGCGGTAGTTGTGTTTGAACTTTGGCTTTGCGTGCTGCATGCACTGAGCCGGCGCTACTCTCGATTACGAGCTAGCCGGAAGCCGATCGTGGGAAACTTAAAGTTCTCGTCACCAAACCAGGAGCGATCTGTAGCGTTGTAAAAATCACTATTAACCTTCTCGAAAAATGAACCACCCCTTCGCACACGAGCATTTTTGACATTAGACGAGGGGCGTCCGCTGTCGTAAAAACGTGGTTTCGACGACGTCCACTCCCACACGTTGCCGACCATGTCCTGTACTCCGTTCTGAGTCGCGCCTTGAGGAAAAGAGCCGACGTCTACCGGGTTTGTTTTTTTATCGATATTAGCGCGCCCCTCTTCCCACGAGTTTCCCCACGGAAATAAAGAACCGCTGGAGCCATTGCGAGCCGCAAACTCCCATTCTTCTTCCGTCGGTAGCCGGTAGTCGACTCCATCGCGCTTCGAAAGCCACGCTGCAAAAGCTTCCACGTCTTTGGGTGAAACATTGGCTACGGGCCAACGCTCACGACCTAACGGCGGCTTGTTGCCGTTCCATGGTTCCCAGTAACTTCCCTTCACTGCCGGATCGATTACCGGCGCCGGCCGGCCAGTATCCTTGATGAACTCGGCATATTCAGCGTTAGTAACTTCATACTTATCTAAATAGAAGGAAGGCACCGTAACCGTGTGCTCTCCTTTTTGTTCATCGCCTTTGTTCCAGCCCATTGTGAAAGTGCCGCCTTCGATCAAAACCATCTCGCGCTTCGTGTTAGCTGCGGCGGTAGCTTGCGGTTGCAAACCAGGAGGCACAGCTTCTTTCCGTGAATAAACAAACGCGGAAAGGACGACCAAGCCGAGGACCACGATTCCCGCGGCTATCGGCACGGCAAATCGCTTTTTAAAGAAATTTCCAACAAGGCTCTGGTGGCTGATCACTACGCGACCGGGTAATCGTTGATCAGTTGCCGGACGAACAGGAAGTTTGCTCACGGGAGGAACGTCACTCTTTCCATTGCCCTCGGAAGGCAGCCTCTCTTCTGCCTTGCGAGGTGCTGGTTCACTTGCTTTGGGCAACGACTCCGGCTCACTCGTCGCCGGCAGGTTCAAAGCTCGCGGTAACTTTGCCGTGTCATTTTCGCTTTGGACTTGCTGAACTGGTGAACGGAAAGTGCTGACATCCTGAGCAAAGACTGGAGCAACCGCTTCTTCGCTTACGTTTACATGAGCATTTACACGAGCGCCTGAAGAATCTGATCCATCGGCGTTTAATTGATTCGTCTTACGACGCCGAGCGACTGTTGTGCTTTTGGAAGTGCTGCGTCTCTTTGCCTTGGGTTTTGCCGGCGCTGGCCGTAAAACCGCCTGTTCGAGTTCCGCAATGAATTCCTCTACGGATGCCGTACGCATCTCAGGCTGCTTCTCGAGGGCGCGATGGACCACCTTCTCAACTTCCAGCGATATGCCTGAATCGGGAGTCGCCAGTGGAGGAGGCGGAGCCATCAAATGCTTTTTCATGATGGCCGGAATGTTGGAACCTTTGAACGGTACGTCTCCCGTGAGCATCTCATGGAGGATTATGCCAAGACTGTAAACGTCACATCTTCGATCAGTTTCTTCCTCGGACCATTGCTCCGGCGCCATGTAGGCAGGCGAACCAACGATTCCAACTGTTTTAGCAGCAACGAAAGAACCAAACAGGTCAGTAGACTTGATCTTGGCGAGACCAAAATCGAGGATCCGAATCTGCTCGCGCACCGACCCGCCGGATTCAATCATTATGTTAAGTGGTTTGAGATCCCGGTGGACGATGCCATGTTTGTGGGCAGCGCTCAGTGCCGAAGTTATCACTCGCATATATTCAAGTGCCTCCTCCGGAGTAAATCGTGTCTTGTTGATTATCAAGGTCTCGAGCGACACTCCCTCAACAAACTCCATCACGATGTAAGGTATTTTTTCTTTCAGGAATCCGTAATCCAGGACCGCGATTATGTTCGGGTGACCAATTGCAGCCGCGGCCATCGCTTCCTGATGGAACCGCTTCACGAACGATGCATCGTTACCTATGAGATCGAGTTTGATTATCTTGACGGCGCGAGTGGTTTTCAGGAATTTGTGATGCGCCTTGTAGACAATTCCCATCCCGCCTTCACCGAGCCGGCGTTCAAGAACATACTTACCATCGAGCGCAACGCTGCCGGGCAACGAGTGGAATGTCGAGCACTCGTCACTTGGACACTGAGTAACCGTGTCGTCATAACAACTGAAACAGGAGGGGCATTCTCTCATGTCGGGTAACGCCGTCTTGCTGGCCCAATGCTAAGTACCGAAATTTTGCCCGCCCGGAATGCGGCAATGGTGCGTTTGCCTTCGAGTGTGGCGAGCCCAGCAAGATTAAGAACAGATGGGTCGGGATTCTAACAACTTTGTTGCAGGCGAGCAATCCTGAAACACGCTGCATAGACTGAACTTGTTAGACCCTGCTGTTTGGGTTTATTCTGCGTGCCACGATGGTTCTCCGGTTTAAGATTCGGACTTCACAGCTACTGCTTTTGGTAACGGCATTTTTGATTTGCGAATTGGCAGGCACACCTGCGGCTCTGGCCCAACGACTGCCCAAAGCAACCGGAAGAGAACCGGAGAACAAGCCGGCTCCATCACGCCGCGAGGGTCGTCATAAACGTCAAACAGCACCGGTTGGCTCAAGAAATCCTGCCTCAGTCGAGTCTGATAATTTCCTCGATCTCGGTGACCGCTTTCGCGAGCAGAAAAAATGGAACGCCGCCGAGGCCGCCTACAAAGAAGCTGTCAAAGTGTGGCCCGCCAACGTTGATGCCCTGTTGGAACTCGGCTTTCTTTACCTCGACAGGAACAGAATGGACGAAGCGCAGCACACTTACAGCGAGCTACGATCACTCAATGCATCGTACGCTTCCAACCTACTTGCGGAGATAAACAGACGCAAGGCCGCATCGGCACATTGATCCTTCCCTATCTCCAGAATCGCCACTCTGATGTCGCGAGCAGGCTGAGTTTATTCCATTTTTAGAGAGTGGGATACGAGTCTTGCCACTTCAGTATGATGTTCGGACCAGGATTCCCACACCGCCTGCGCCCAGCCTTTCACAACCCTGATGTGATCTTCAGTTGAATCGCAGAAAGCCACATCGAAGACGGTTAGCGCCACTCTTTTAGTTGGTGGTTCGTAGTGGGGCCAGACTTCGATAGCAGCGACGAGACGCTGAAGTAAGGGCGGTATATAAGGTGAGCGAATACCTCTTTGCAGGGCCAGATAAAGTCCAAACAGGTGAACGTCGACTGACTTATCCGGATGTGGTGGTCCAGCATGTTGAACCGCGTATGAGTCGACAGTCAGTTGATGGACCTGGCCAAACAGGAAAGCGTTACTGTATTCGGTCCCGAGCACTTCAGTGTACAAGTCCCAGCATTCGTCGCTCACGTTGTAATAACCGCGCGAAGTAGTTGTTGACTTGCGGGTCGGCATCCGCAATTCGCAACCAGAACAAATAGTTTCTTGCAGCACCGTCATCGTCTGTGGCCAGGTTCGGGACGTCAGTCGAGAATGTAGATACGCGAGTGTTCACGAAGAGGTTCTTAAAGCCTTGAACTGTTTGAGTTCGAATGCGTTTATGTAGCTTTTCGGCAAGGGTCGTCTACCCGGCGAATCGCGCCAGTTTCTCCGCGAACTCGGGATCCGCGGCGAACACTTGCTGCACGCGGCGCGCATACCACTGTCGCAGTGAGGCATCGTGCTCGTGTCCCTTCCTGACCACGAAGCAACGCACGGCGTCTCTGGTCCATCTCTCGTCCTGGCTCAGGCGCAAGAACCCCGCCAGGCGCTGGAACAGCCGCTCGTCGACTTCGAACTCGAAGAAATGGAAGAATCTCTGTTGGCCGTGGGCACGGCTCAAAGCGCGAAACCAAGCCAGCTCGTCGAGAATCGCAGCGACGATGTCGCGCACGTCGCGGGAACCGTCCGGCCGGAGGAGCCGGAAATGCCCGGTGTGCAGACTCGACACCGCGCAATCCATCGGGTTTCGCACGGGCAGAAGAAAGCGGAGCCTCTCGTTGTGCGAGAGGAGGTGGGCAATGTCCACGCCTCGCTCGCGAAGCAGCTTGGCGACGCGCAGCGACTCTTTCCAGACGATGGCCTCGATCTTCTCTTTGAGCAGAACGTCGCCGAACCGGCTCCGGTAGACATCGCGAACCAGCTCGCTGTCGAAGGCGTGGGACAGCAAGATCGAGCCGCCGTAGGAGCCGCGGCGGCCGCCCTGCGAAGCGTCCAGCGCGAAGGCGCAGAATCGCGCGAAGGCAGCCGGCGAGTGGTCAACCAGAAAATTCGCATCGGGAGTGTCGAAGACACGCTCGC
>DATFHH010000068.1:0-65983 GCA_035248565.1 Pyrinomonadaceae bacterium
CAAATAACAAATCGTCTGTTGTCGTGCATGAAAGTCAACGCCAATATATATTGTGTCCATAGCGCCTCCTTTCAGTCTCTTGTCAAAGACAGCCCTGAGTTTACTCAAGGCGGGAGGCGCTTGCCTTCATAACATCAAAGCAGTTTCCAATTCCTATTCGTAGCGAAGCGCAACTAGTGGATCGACTTTCGTAGCCCTACGTGCGGGCACGTAGCAAGCGATCAAAGCCACGAGCGTCAGCAGTATTGCCAGGGCGCCATACGTCACGATATCTGTTGGTTCAATACCGAACAACAAACTCCGCAGCAGTCTCGTTAGTGCCAGTGCTCCAAGCAGTCCTAATACGACCCCAGCTATCGTTAACACCATTCCCTGTTTGAGGACCCAACGCAGAATTGCGCTTCTACTTGCACCCAACGCTACACGAATCCCAATCTCACGTGTTCTTTGTGTTACGGAGTACGCGATGACACCGTAGATGCCCACAGCTGCAAGAAGCAGTGCGAGTATTCCGAACAGCCCAACTACTTGCATCGCAAACCTGCGACGACTCATAGATTCAGCCGCTACCTGCGTCATAGTTCGCTCACCAAAAACCGGTAAATCTCGATCCAGCGCGCGCACCTTTTCGCGCAGCGACTGCGTCAAGGCAGACGGGGCGACGTCGGTCCGCAGGAATATTGCCATCGCGTATGCGGGATTCTGGAAAATCGGAAAGTAAAGGTGAGGCTGATCGGGTTGGTCAAATCCATCACTCTTGATGTTTCCGACAATCCCTACAATCGTCATCCACGGCGTGTCCGACGCCGCACCACCTCTCTTTATTCGCAGGCCTACCGGATCTCGATTATTGAAGTAGCGTTTCACAAGTGCTTCGTCAATGAGCACAACTTGCGGTGCTTGCCGGTCGTCTGCGTCGCTAAAGAAGCGGCCGCGTTTCAGAGGTGTCTCGATCGTTCGAAAGTAATCTGGCGAGACCACACTAATTTGCGCTATGGGAATAGCATCGTTAGTTCCAGCGTCACCTTCAATCGTAAAGCCGCCGGAGTTATGTGGACCAACCAGCGGCACAGCATTACCGCTGCTTATCGCGGCGTTGCGCACACCCGGAATCTCACTCACTCGTTGCAGCAATTCCTTTATAAACCCGGCTCGCTTTAACGGATCTCTATACGGATCGAGGTCCGGATTGTTTGGAACAGGCAGCCAGACACGAGCGAGTAATACATTGTCGGGGTTGAAACCGGGATTCACCTCAAGCAATCGGCCAAAGCTCCGGAGCAGTAACCCCGCCGCAATCATCAAAATCAGCGACAGGGCGAACTCGAGGACTACAAGCCCACTGCGAAAACGATTACTCGCTGGTCCAAGTCCGGCTCCGCGACTACCCTCCTTCAGATCGGAGACGACGTCAGGTCTGGACGATTGCATGGCAGGAACCAGTCCGAACAGCAATCCGGTGACGGTCGAGATGAGAAAGACAAAACCCAAAACGCCCAGATTGATTTCAATCTCATTTAGTCGAGGAATATTCGCCGGCATGAACCGGACGAAGCCTTGCAGGATTACTGCGATGACAATAAGGGCAAGTGCGCCACCAATGAACGAAAGCAGCAAACTCTCTGTTAGGAGCTGAATGATGAGCCGGCGGCGACTCGCTCCGAGTGCGAGGCGAATCGCCATTTCTCGACGGCGCCCGCTGGATCGTGCGAGCATCAGGTTGGCCAGGTTGACGCACCCTATTAGTAATACCAGGCCGACAGCAGCGAGAACGACGTACAGAATAGTTTGGACGTTGCCGACTAACTGTTGGTGTGCTGAAAAAACGCGAACTGCCCAACCGGCTTGTGAAGGATATTCATTCGGATATTCCCTCTGAAGGTTCGCCACGAGAGCATCCACCTTTGCCTGTGCCTGGTTAACGTCAATTCCATCTTTGAGTCGTCCAATTGCACCTGGAAGAAGTCGTCGCGCGCGTACAGGATTAGCGAATGGATTTGCTGAGAAACCCGCAGTGGCCCACATGTCGACTTCATTTCGTAGAGTTTTGCCAGGGTGACGAAATTGCGGCGGCATTACGCCGATGATCGTGTAAAGATCCGTGTCAGCATAAACCTTACGACCGAGGATGTTTGGATCACTGCCAAAGAGCCGCTTCCAAAGTCCGTCGCTGATTACGACACCCTCGGCGAAGCCCTTTGCTTGCTCTTCTTCAGGTCCAAATACACGACCAAGTTGAGCATGAGCGCCCAGCAGTGTGAAGTAATTCGGACTGACGGCCAGCAATTCGATTCGTTCGGGTCGTTCAGATCCGGTTAGATTCGCGTCGACAGGCCAAACCGCCGAGACCTGCTGGAAGACACCCGAACGCTCTTGCAGATCTTTGAGTTCATCCACCGACATACCTACATCTTCAATTTGCCGTCCGGTCAAATCATCGCGAATGATCACGATCTGTTCTGGTTTTGGAAACGGGAGCGGCCGAAGGACTACAGCGTTAACCACACTAAAGATCGCCGTATTAGCGCCAATGCCGAAAGCGAGTGTCAGCACGGCCACTAATGTAAACCCTAAGTTATTCCTCAACATTCGAGCGGCATAGCGAAGGTCATGAAAGATATTCATTTAGGCGATCCTATTCGAAGGGCGTTTTTGTCCGCGTTCATCGGGGGTCAAAATTATGGTTGTTTACGCTTTTCGAGGCAATTAGTTCTTGGCTAGAGTTACCAACACAGGATTACTACGGGTTCGATCAGAATACTAGGACGAAATCATGGAGAAAATTTCAGAACTCGTACAGTCCTCTCGGGGGTGTTTCATCCAAGTGATATGAAAGGCCTGAGATGCGAACGGAAGACAAAGACGCGCGAGACTGCGACTAGTGTTTAGGGGATAAACGCGATCACTCGACCCCATTATCGCTCTTCGTTCGAACTAGAGGTCCAGCTCGCGACGACTCGTCTCAGTTTCCTGGAAGATTTTCGAACTACCTGCGTCTAATCGGTCAGAAGGAGAGTTGGGTCCATGACCTACTGGTTAATTATTATTCTCGCGTTCACCTCGATCTGTTCTGTCGGTTGTTCATCACGCACGGCCGGGTCAGGTCACCGCGATACACCTCACGCCGTGTTTGTCTCAAACGATCTCCAATCGGTCTATGCCGCCGATCCAAACGACTCATGGAATCGAATCTTTCATGCGCTCTTTAGTCGGAACCTGAACGTGCGGGTAGCTACTGATTTCCAGAAGCGCGCTCCGTCAGTTGCATTTCGTGTCCACATGGGTTCGTTTGCCACTCGTATCAGCAAAGACACTGTTGATCGAACGGAAATCGGCGACCGAGCAATTGAGCCACTGTATCCGGCATTCTTCACCGAAGAAGGTCCGCTACAAGTTTTAACTGAACCACGCTTCTCTGATTTAACGGCTGCGCTCGGTGAAGCAATCGAGGATAGTAAACCGCGATCTCCGGTCGAGCGCGCGTTAATGCAATCTGATCTATGGGCAGCTTATGACATTGTCTATTCAATCGGTCCTGGCCGAAACGATAAAGACAGCGGCTTAGCAGAAAGAAAGTCGAAGCTGCTCGAATTGTTCAGCCGATTAATTCACAAATTGGCACTATCAACGGATCAGATTAATTCGCTGAATAGCAATTACTCGAGCGCCGTTAGTGTGAAACGACTACCCGATATCTTTGCACCTGAGAGTGGTTGGTTAGAGATCGAATTGCTTCCAAATCGATCACACGATCATGCGGCCGGTTACCGGCGAGCTTCACGAGTCTTTCTAAAGCCGCGATCGCCACAGTCGGATGCCGCCGGTTTCGTTGAAAAGCTGAAGCATGGACAAGATCTTGATGAGGTCGAAGCTGTCGCGCTTGCTGTTCAGAATCTGCTGATCGACGCGAGCGGCCGGATAGTACCGTCGCCTTTGTTTAGCGATGTTCAGTTTAGATTTTTTACAAATGATCCAAGTACGGGAATGATCTCCACAACGGTGCAAGAGTTCGAACTCAGCCGCCGGCAGTTGCTGACGCAGCCGTCTTCAGGTGGACTCCTCGAATTCGACTCGACCGCGCCCGCGTATTTGAGCGCAGCAGGCAACGACTACGGATTCGCGACGAGAATTGAGGAAGCGCATACACCAGTTCTGGTGCCGCTGCGGACACGATGCAGTCAATGTCACGGCACATCGTTGACGAGCTTAATGACTTACTCGATCCATGACTTTCTTCCAGTGCCTACCGTCAAGATTCTGAACTCGTCAGCCCAGGAACGCGCGCTGTATGTAGCGCAGCTCAAATCAGAACGCGAGGATTTCAAATCGCTCGTTGCAAAGTGGTAACGACCAAGCGCCAACGATATTATTCAAAGCGGAGGAGATGGCGCGCCGTATGCGTATAGTGGTCTGCTTCGTTCGTCTATTCCTTTCACGGACGTATGTTTTGGTTGTCCTAAGCTTGCTTGGATGTGTTACGTGCGCGGCAGCACAGTCCATCGGGATCGACACCAAGTTGGCCCAACAATACTTTCGACAGCTCGAGCAAACTTCGAATCGTGATGGTGGAAAAACCTGGGGCCGATCGTTGTATGGTCCAATCCTGTTTGTCGATTCCGGCACTCACAACGTCGTCGCCAATCAAGCAGACCGCGAAAATAAACTGTCCCCACGCGACGGTGTCTTCATTGGCACACTCCCAAACGACATCAGTCCTGCGAACACCGCGATCGACTGGGCAGGCGTCCACTGGACAATGGTGATGTGGCCGGTTTCGGAATTACGTCAGGCTCGCGAGCGCTTGTTGCTACACGAGTGTTTTCACCGTCTCCAGAAGCAACTCGGATTACCTGCGCGAGATGCGGTGAATGCTCACCTCGACGCACTCAATGGCCGTATCTGGATACAGATGGAATGGCGAGCACTGGAACGCGCATTACGCGAGGTTGGACCTGCAAGAAAAACCGCAATCGCCGATGCCTTGCTCTTCCGAACCTATCGCCGATCGTTGTTTCCAGACGCCTCCAGGAACGAAAACGCGCTCGAACTGAACGAAGGATTGGCCGAATACACCGGCGTAAAACTGAGCTCGGCAGATTTGGAAGAAACGGTGATGCGGGCAGACCTCATCCTTCGGCAGGCGCGCAACAATCCGACGTTTGCCCGCTCGTTTGCCTACATTTCAGGCCCGGCCTACGGTGTTCTACTCGATCTCAGTGGCAGACCGTGGCGCGCCAAGTTGAATTCCTCTACGGATCTTGGACTTCTTCTGCAACAGCGATACGGAATTCGAATTCGCGTGTCGGAAGCAGCCGCACATTCTGCTGCATCGCGTTACGAAGGCGAGGAGATCATCACGATCGAGACTCGTCAGGAAAAGAAACGCGAGCAGCAAATTGCAGAAGCAACGAAGAAATTCCTCGACGGGCCTGTGTTGATACTGCCTTTATCGGCGGATGTGCATTACAGCTACGACCCGAATAATGTGATCGGTATAGATGCCGGCAATACTGTATACCCAACTCTTCGCTTGGTAGATGCGTGGGGTGTTCTAACGGTGAGCAATGGAGCTTGGCTTGAACGCGATGCAACTGCATACCTTGTCCGCGCTCGTGTGCCGGCGCCAACCGACCTGTCCGCGCGTCCATTGAAAGGGGAGGGCTGGTCTCTGGAACTGACGAACGGTTGGGAAGTGGTCCCAGCCGATCGACCAGGAGACCTGAAGGTTAGGAAGAAGTGACTGAGGATGCTAAAAGACACTACATCCTCGTGGCCGCCTGAGCCTTCATTCCGACGGTACGCCGCGGCCGGTCTTTCGCTGCAACTCTTCGATCCGCTTAGAAGCCTCCGCTTTTGTTAAGTTCAGATCGACCTCTTCACCTGCTTCGTCTGCAAGCGTCTGAAGATACGATCGCTGCGCGCCAGTCATTTCTTCGTCGCCCGTTTTCCATTCGTCTGGATCTTTGATCATGTTCGAATTGTCATTCTCGACCGCTGTGCTACTCATGTTTTTCACCTCTGGTCATCATTCGTCTGCAAACATGTTCGCAGGCACAGTTTGCGAAGCTGTTTCAGAAGTGCAACACAATTTCAACGGTGAGTCCGCGGCATACAAACCGAAAAATTCAATCGCCCGCAACTCGAAACAATTGCGGGCGATCGCTTGGGCGTATATTCAGAGGTACAGCGTCTATCTTAACGCCGGCGCTTGCGGCGGATGGTGGTCGCAGTACCAAGCAATCCGAAACCAAACAACAGCAATGTTGTCGGCTCGGGCACACTTGCGATAGCGCCAGAGATTCGTGGCTGACGAAGATCGGTGAAACCACCGGGCGCGCTAATTGTAACTGAAGCGATCGCTGTTCCCGGGCCCGCTACAATCGTAAGAAAATTCTCTCCGTTACTCAGTGAGTAGGAGAAGCTAAACGTCTGATTATTTGCGGTCAGTACACTGACGATAGCCGTTCCGCTTCCGAAGAATGGATTAAGAATGATATCGTGAAAAGTACCGTTGGGAACCGAGATGGTGATGTTGTTGACCAGCCCATCCAGTGCTTCAACGCGGGCTTGTCCACTTGATGGTTCAACCAGAGTGTCGGTAGTTGAGCTGAAAGCCACTGGAAGCTGCGTCTGGTTCGTTAATCCAAATACAGTTGTTCCCGATGCGCCGCTGTTCAGAAGAATGTTTTCTTCGTCCTGCTGCGGATTATTGCCAATTGTAAACGTTACGGAATCGGCTCTGGCCGCACTCGCAGAGCAAACAATCATCGCTGCTAAAAGCAACGATGGGACGACAAACCGAGAAATACGCATGAAACCAGACTCCTTGAACCTGCTTGATCGAAATAGGGGTGATTGCTTGTACTCGACAGGCGTGCCGGAAACATCAATACATCGTCGCGTTTCGGTCACGACAGATAACATTAATCAGCCACCTTTGTGCGTTAGGCACCCCCGATAAGTGAAATTTGTAGCTAGATCATTTAGGATTCCCTCGTGATCACACCATCTAAGAGAACTGCGCAATTCCATTACGCAATTCGCAACATAGTCGCTGCCGCCGAAACAGTTGAGCGATCCGGACGCGAAGTCATCTACCTCAACATCGGTGACCCTCAGTTCTTCGGCTTTCACCCGCCTGACTTAATCGTCGAAGTTGTGCAGCGTGCCCTGAAGGAAAGGTTCACCGGATACGCCCATTCAACCGGGCTGCCGGAAGCAAAACTGGCGATCTCTACGTACGCTGAAGATCTTGGTGCGCCAACCACACCGAACGACGTGATCGTCACGAGCGGCGCATCTGAAGCAGCAGATCTGGTGCTCACCGCACTTGTGAACGAAGGTGATGAAGCACTGCTGCCGGCGCCGGGCTATCCGATCTATCCGGCAATCATGTCAAAACTTGGCGCGGTCGCGCAGTACTATAGTTTGGACCAACAAAACAATTGGCAACCTTCTGTCGATGAGATTGCTGCGTTGATTACTAAACGCACTCGAGCAATTGTTCTCATCAATCCAAACAATCCGACCGGGGCAATCACGCCGGATGAAACCACCCGGCACATTCTCTCACTCGCAGCCGAACATGACCTGGTAGTGATCTCAGACGAAGTTTATCGAGATCTGTGCTTTGTCCGTCCACCCACGTCTGCTTCTGTTCTTACTGACGGCATCGGTGCGCCAGTGATTACGTTAGAGAGTTTGTCAAAGACTCATTTGGTACCGGGCTGGCGAGTAGGTTGGATGCGTTTCACTCATGCAGACAGGATGCGTGATTTGATAACAGCCATAACGCGGTTGGCGGGTGGACGCTTATGCTCACCCACTCCGCCGCAATATGCGATCAAGCCGGCGCTTCAGGGTGATCGAAGTTTCATGAACGACTTCCTTGGCGATCTCAAAGTACGCCGCGACTTCGCAGTATCTCAGATCGCTGACATCCGTGGATTATCATGCACCACACCTGAAGCGGCGTTCTATCTAATGGTAAAAACAGACAACCTCGGTGATTGCACGGACGAACAGTTTGTACTCGAGATGTTGGCAGAAACAGGCGTGCTCGTGGTCCATGGCTCCGGGTTTGGTTGCGATCCTGGAGCCGGTTACTTTCGACTTGTTTATCTTGCAGATGAACGTCTGCTTGGTTCCGCGCTGGGAAAGATCCGCAAGTTTATGGAGTCGCGTGAATCTGTGTAATCTGTGGATGGGTCTGCCTCAGTCGCCTGGAATTGCCGGCAAGAACTTTCCATACAACCTGCCAAGCTGATCCACGTACAGAGTTCTCCTGTCCAGATCAATTCGCCAAAATGGATATGAACGAATATGTGTAATGTCACCGGCTTCGAACATTAAACCGGCATCCACCTTTGCTAGATCCTTTACGTTTTTTTGCAAGGCTGACGCGACCACAGCCAGTGCGTCTTCGCGAGTCAAATATCGAATGGGCCGACCGAACGTGGTGACTTCCTCAAATGCACCCGTATAGGCATTCACGAGCACACATGCGCGAGCCATCTGCGATCCACGTTCTACATAATCATTAGCTAAGGCAAACGGGACGATATAATAATGCGGGACTGTTTTCGCTCGTCGACTTACTCCTTCTCGAACAAGCAGCGGTTCCATGGCACGAACATCCTCGCGAAGGAGAAACGAGTGCTGTGCCTGCTGTTCAGAGCGAAATTGCCGAAGCCATTCTTCGGCCGCGCGTCGTGCCTCTTCCGGCTTGATAATGTTAGTGCCGGTCCGCTTCGCGCGTTTCACGACCACCTTGCCTCCTTCTACGGGCGGTTCAACCACTGCAACATACTTACCGAACCAAGTTCCCGTATACATTATGTCACCGTTCCAAGGGCCGCCAAACCATTGCGCCGCCGAAAATGTAGTGCTGGTGCCAACGTTATGCGGCTCAGGATCATTGACAGAGATGCTCTGAAGAACCGGACTGCTTCCTGCAACCGGTTCCACGTCCGTCACATATCCCACAATATTTATCCAGTGGCCTCCGCGATTGATTAGCACGGGGCTAGGGAAATGCCGGCGGTTCATCCAGTACAGAATGTCGAAAAGCACGACGTTTTGGTTGGCATCGGCGAACTCACTCCAGTGAACACCGGATGGATTACTTAATGAGTTCATGCAAGCAGTCAACCCATGTGGATCAGTTGCCCAGGCAGAGTCTGCGGGCAACGTACTGTTATTGGCCTGTATGACATTCCACACATTGACCTGCACATAGAACAGACGGTCTGCCGGATTCGGGTAACCATTGCGCGCCATCTGTCCGCAGGCCGCTCCACAATAATTGCATTGCTCCTGTCCGTAGAGCGGCACATTTGCACTGACATCTACTGTGTGCATTGTTTTCTCCTTTCGAATCGTCTGGTTAGGTGGTGCGAGGAATAAGCGTCCATGACGACGTGAGCCTTCAAACCGCAGGCTATGAGAACGGAAGGCTTATATCACCTATTCCGTGTGAAGCTCAAGCACTTTGACCCCGGGTCGTGATGCAGTTTGCGCCGTAGCAAATAACGCCGAAGGCGTTGGCTAATTTTAGCCCGAGGTTCGAGCGCGAGCGAGAACCTTGGGTAGCCTGATCCGAGCGATGAAACTCTGAAAGAGTTCGCCAATTGCCGAACGCTTTCAGCGTTTGACTAACTTCCATATCGCGATCCCAGGGTTGTCGCTGCGCTCCAACCCGTGGGCTGAAATTAGTGAACGCCCTCGGCGTTACTGAAACTGCATCACTACCGACCGACTCGAAGCACATTGGAATAGTTTGGAAGAAAAACGCACTCCGATTCCGTGTGAAGCTCAAGCACTTCGACCCCGGGTCGTGATGCAGTTTGCGCCGAAGCAAATAACGCCGAAGGCGTTGGCTAATTTTAGCCCAAGGTTCGAGCGCGAGCGAGAACCTTGGGTAGCCTGATCCGAGCGATGAAACTCTGAAAGAGTTCGCCAATTGCCGAACGCTTTCAGCGTTTGACTAACTTCCATATCGCCGTCCCAGGGTTGTCGCTGCGCTCCTACCCGTGGGCTGAAATTAGTGAACGCCTTCGGCGTTACTGAAACTGCATCACTACCGACCGACTCGAAGCACATTGGAATAGTTTGGAAGAAAAACGCACTCCGAAGCGTCGTATTGACGAGTATTTAAGCAGTGGCGCTGTGATTTCATTGGAAACCGTTGCGCGCACTCTAAAAGTTGGGCCATTCCAAGGAGAGGCCGATGCAATTTGTTTTCACGACACCACGAGATATTACCCGATTCCCCGCTCGGCGGTTTAGTTCGTTGCTGGGCGCGTTCGCAATGTCTTTCTTCATCTCTTGCAATGCCAGTTCAACTGCTACGCAGGCATCGCTGTTCACCAACGCGACAGGTTCACCAATATCAGTACCAGATGGTCCAGGCAATGTATTGATTGCCGATATGAACAGCGATCGAAAGCTGGATCTCGTCGTGGCCTGCGGACGTTCGCGCAACGTTCTCGTGTTGCCGGGTAAAGGCAATGGCCAGTTTGGGGAGCCGCTTAGTAAAACAACAATCCCGGATCCTCCAAGTGAAATAGCACTCGGCGACTTGAACGGCGACGGTAAGCCCGACGTCGCTGTCGCTTCTCATGACAGTTATGGAGTGGTTGTGTTACTCGGCGACGGCAAGGGCGGTTTGGCTATTGCTCCGAATTCTCCCGTGATGATGAAGGTGGGCCAACATCCGCATACACACGGCTTGGCAATCGCTGATGTCAACCGCGACAATAAACTCGACCTCATAACCGACAACAACGCAGATAACGATATTTCGATTGTTTTAGGCGATGGACGTGGCAATTTCACACCCGCTCCGCAGTCGCCCTTCGCGGTCGGTCCTAGTCCGTATCCGTTTGGTGTCGGCGACGTGAACAACGATGGTTGGCCGGATATCGCTGCGACGGCCACCGCAACAGGACCATCACGACGAGAACAACTGCCCTTTAGCCGCGCCTTGACGCTGCTGTTATCAGACGGCAAAGGTGGTTTTGTCACGCGCCAACTTCCGCTGCGTACCAGCGAGCCGTGGTTTGCGGCAATCGCTGACCTCAACGGCGATGGTAAAGCAGATATCGTGGCCACTCATCACGAAATCAATGCAATGACAGTCTTGATTGGGGACGGCAGTGGCGGCTTTGCCGAAATGAATGGATCTCCATTCGACTTCGGACAGCCGCTTTTTCATATTGCGCTCGCGGATGTGAATTACGACGGCAAGGTGGACGTGGTTGCCACCGCGGGCAATAGTCTACGAGTTCTGCTTGGTGATGGACGGGGCGGCTTCAGCTCTGCGCCGCCAATCTCAATCGGCCGAGGCGCGTGGCGATTAGCTCTGGGCGATCTTAATGGGGACAATCGAGTTGATGTGGTTACAAGCAATGCGGAAAGCAACAACGTGAGCGTGCTGTTGGGGGCCGTCGGAAGCACAAGGGGCGCAAATTAATCTGCGCCTCTTGTGCCCCTTTGTGGCATCGCTTAGAAGTTCAGCTTCAACGCAAACTGGAAGATCCGTGGATCGAATGTTTGCGTGATCTGGCCAAACGTCGAGGAGTTGATATTCTGCATCAACTGCGTGCTGTCGATGAAGAAGTTTGTGTGATTGAAAACATTGAATACCTCACCGCGGAATTCAACGTTGACGTTCTCGTTGATTCGCGTCCGCTTGATCAATCCCATGTCGAGGTTCCAATAGCCTGGCCCACTCACAGGTGTTAGCTGCAAGCTGCCGACTGTCCCTGCTGCCGGATTCCTCAACAGCGTCAATCGTTGTGCGATGAAATCGGGATCGAACATCAATGGTGCGCCAGTGGTGGGATCGAAGAAAAGACCGGTGTGCTTTTGCAGCTCGTCGATTGTCAGATCAGTGTTGACCGTGTTCAGTCCTGAACGACCGGTGCGGTTCAACGTGCCTCGCGCAGAAACAAAAGTGATCGGACGGCCAGACTGAGCTCTAAAGATGCCCGTCAGCTTGACGCCACCAAAAACCGTGCTCATGAAGCCGTTGTTAAGCCAGCGTTTGCCACTGCCAAATGGCAGCTCATAACCTGAATTGGCTTTGAACACGTGAGTCAGATCGTTGTTGGCCCGACGCTTTTCAACCACGTCGCCAAGCGTCAGATCGAGCAGTCCCTGGAAGTTGGTGCTCGAGCCTTCGAAATCCGTCATCGCCTTGCTCCAGGTGTAGTTCGCTTGAAAGTCGAAGCCATGTGAGTACCGACGACGAACTTCAACCTGCAACGCGTTGTAATTCGAGTAAGCAGCGTTGCCGACGTAGTCAGCAACATACGAACTCGGATTTGGCAGGTAAGGAGCGAGCGTCTGAGTTGAGCCGAAGTCCTCTCCACCAAAGCCGCTAAAGAAGAACGCTTTGTTAGTGATGTAGAAGTCTAAGGCTCTTGCCGGCTCGCCTTGTCGCACAGCAGTAAGAAATGTCTGCTGGTTCAACGCGAACGCTCCGAACGACGGCAGCAGTTGAAGCGGTTGCCGGTTTGCACATTGCGCGGCCGTGGGATTTACACGTCCACCGCAGTTGTTGAAGTTGAACATCGCGCGTTGGAAATCCTGGAAGAACCCATTCGCGAAGATACGCTGTTGGTTGACGTCAATCGCGCGCGTCA
The DNA here is from genome assembly GCA_035248565.1 of Pyrinomonadaceae bacterium. Taxonomy (GTDB): domain Bacteria; phylum Acidobacteriota; class Blastocatellia; order Pyrinomonadales; family Pyrinomonadaceae; genus PSRF01. The sequence goes on from DATFHH010000068.1 coordinate 12,648, forward strand.
ATTTCGTTCCGCGATTTCCGACGTAGCGAACCTCGAACACTGTGTCGTTGAGGATTTCGCGCTGCACGCCGACGTTCCATTGTTGCACGTAAGGAACTCGAAGATTGGGATCGAATGTGAAAAGCGCAAATCCGCTGTTCTGTTCGAAATTCTCGAGCGACGATTGCGGCAAGTGAAATGACGGAATCGGTACGACGGGAACGCCGGCGCCGATAGTTCCCGACGTATCTGTAAGTGTAATTGGGTTGAGAAACCTCTCGAGGCGGCGTTGTCGATCGTGCTGATGTTGTTGTCGATCACATACGAGATGCCATAGCCACCGCGCACTGAAGTCTTGCCGTCCTTGAATGGATCCCACGCAAAACTAAAGCTGGGTGCAAAATTGTTCCAATCGTTATTGAGGAGTGGTCTGCCGCCACCGGATGCAGCGTCAACCGTTGCATTCGGATCGAGCAGCGATTCGAGTCCGCCCACCGGCAGTTGTAACAATCCGTTCTTCTCAACCGGCACTGAAACAAACTCGTAACGCAATCCGAGATTGACTGTTAGGTTTGGCCGGAACCGCCAGGAGTCGCCGATGTATGGACCAACACTCCAGTACTGATACGTCTGTCTGTTTATCTGTCCGCGAATCAGGCCGGAAGACTTATCGGCCGCGTTGAAGGTTTCGGCGACACTCCCTATCGAACCAGTCAACGATGCCAAGATATTGCTGGCGTTGGTGAAGTCGGTCGCAGACACGCCACCCGGGAAAAGACTAGTTGCCAGCGGATTGAGCGTACCTATATCGTTGAATCCCGCCGTTACCAGTGGAATCGTACCGCCGGCATTGAAAGGATCAATCCTGACTTGACGATTGGCGCCAAATCTGATGAAGTGGTTTTCGCGCGCCCAGCCTGCGTTGTCCATGATTTCGTAAGTGCCAGTCTTGCGTCCTTGTTCCAGGAAGTTCTGTTCCGGATCGCTGATGATCCTGGTGGTCGATGAACCTGCAACTAATGGGAACTGCACTCGGAAACCTCGATCGAACATTTGACTGTTAACGAACTGCGGCTTATTTCTCATGAAGCCACCGCGCAGTTCGTTGTTGAGTGTTGCGGTTGGCGTCCAATTCCATGCGGCCGCAAGGCGCGGGCGCTTGGATCGTTGACCACCTCCCGGCAGACCTGGAAATGGTTCGCCAATATCGTTGAATGGATCGTTCGGCAGACTGAAGTGAAATTGACTAAAACTGACTTCAAAGCGATTTCTGGGGCTCAGATCAAAGTCAGTACGAAAGCCCCACAAATGCTGATCGACTCCAGAAGGTGTATTGAATCGAAAACGCGCGAAGTTTAAGCGGTCGCCACCAGTCAGATCGTTCGGCAATGGAGTCAGATTGATTAGCGAGGTGGTGACAGGGTCGCGAGTTAGACCACTCAAGGTGAGCAGGTTTACGGTTTGTACCGTTCCATTTGTGGCCCGATATGTAAACAAGCCCTGGCGTGCCTGACTTGTCAGAACGTTTCTCGTGATTGACTCATCACTGCGGGCGATCGTTCCTTCGTAGTAGGTGTAAAAGAAAAGTTTGTCTTTGCCGTAGGTGCGTCGTCCACCTTCACCAAAACGTAGCACCACGAATGGACCACCGACCTGAAATCCAAACTGATTTTGAATCAGTCTCTCATTCGGCAGGCCTGCGGCGTTATTGAAGAACGAGTTGGCGTCAAGTGCGTCGTTGCGGTGATACTCGAATAGGGTTCCGTGAAATTGGTTGGTGCCGCGCGGAGTAACGAGTTTCACCTGCGCCACGCCAAGCCCGTCCGCTGGACCAGCGTTCTGAGTTACAAGCGTGAATTCAGCAACGCCGGGAACACTCGGCGCTGCGTCGGCGAACAAACTGTCCGTTCGAATAAAGTTGTCGTTAATGTTGATTCCATCCCACGTCAGGTTGGAAAAGGTTCCGCGCAATCCATTGATTGTCGCAGTTCGATTACTTGCGCCGGCGGCAACTCCCGGTTGAAGACCTGCCAGTGTGAGTGGGTTTCGACCATTCAACGGCAGATCGTTAATTTGTTGCTGCTGCACAGTGCTCGACAGTTCGCCGTTCGTCGAGTTGATTGGCGCGGCGGCATCAGACGCCGATACCGTTACGGTTTCTTCCAGCCCTCCTGCGGTCAAATCGAAATTGACCGTCGCCGGCGTTGCGACGTCAACTTTGACACCGGAAACTTCCTGCTTCTTGAAACCGGCGTGTTGTGCGATTAATGAATAGATACCGGGCCGAACGTTTTGAAAAACATAAAAGCCCTCGTTGTTTGAAGTGACTGTTGTCTCACGACTGGTTGCCGCATCGGTCAACGTAACGGTCGCACCGGCGATTAACGCGCCGGCCTGATCTTTGACGGTGCCATTCACAGTCGCGTCAACTCCCTGCGCATATGCAGAAACAAATGCAAACAAGCAAACCAACAAAGCGGATAGAGTCGTCACGACCCATGAGAATCTTGAGCTATCCGCAACACTACCTCTCTTCATAAAAGTTCTCCTTCGCTTGCCCTGTTGGACTACGCTAATTGACTTCCCAAAATTTCGGATGTGTTTGAGTCAACACGCGCGCGAATCATCATGAGTGTTAACACGCACGTCGCTCGCGCAGACATTAAAACTGCAAGTGAGGGGCCATGCAGTCGAGTGTTTGAACTCAGTAGCTGAAGACGAAGAGAAACTCTAAGAGAACCTAATGCAGAGTTGGACCATCGCTAAGATCAAGAGCGAGAGAGGTGATGCTGTTTTTGGAAATGTAATTGGCACTTTCGGAAAGAAATCCGAACGATTGAAATGACGAGAGTTGATCTAACGAGAGTGTAATGCAAGCGAGCATTCAAAAATCTGTATCGGTGAATTCTGCTTGTACGAATGAGTGAACGATCGACTAGAAATCAGGATCTTTTTTCGCCACAAAAAAGGCGCCAAAAACTTCAATCCGTCGCGAATACGACCTGATCGTACCACCAGAGTTTCTCGAAGAAAGTTCGAGCGTGGGGGTTATTGCCGTCGATTATTTCTGCAATGCTGCGACGTCCGTCAATCGCGTCATACATCCGCTTCTCTTGTTCGTTAATCATGAGATACAAATCATTAAAGAGATGCGTTTGGTTCAACAACACACCTGCGGCGCCGGGAGGAAGTTGTTGCTGGACGCACGTTGTCCACGTGCGACGAATCGGCACGTACTTCAAATAGCGATCGTCGTGAAAGCTAATCTGACTTATCTTCTTCTTATGGACCACGAAATCGTGGTTATTCATTAAACCTCGCCACAGTTCCATCTCAGCATACTGCTCACGCTCGGGAAGTGCTGCCAACCTGGCGGCATGCGGCGTCGCCGCGATCGAACCACATCGAGGCGAGTACGGCGCTTGCAAGTACCAGCGCGTCAGTGTCAGGTCATTGCGTTCGATAAAATCAAACAACTGAGGCACTGAATAAGTCCTGTCGCGCGGATTCAGCAGTGCGTCAACCAGCGCGTCGGCCTCCAGCGATTCTCTCGAGCCGCGCACCATGGACAACATCGGATGATATTGAGGCAGCGTCATCAGTACCGCGGTGAGATCCTTGATCTCTTGTGGCGACGTTCCGACCCCAAGTCGACGACAGTATTCCTGAAGCATGTGAACGCCGGTCCGGCCGTAAGGCGCGTACAGCATCAAGTACATCGCGCCATCCTCTTTCAGCACAGAAGCGAGCGCGCGCAAACCTGCTTCGGGATCGACAAGATGATGCAGTACGCCGGTGCAAATGATCAGATCGAACTGGTGGTCCAGGTCGGCAACGCCCTCGATGGTCAATTGCCGCGTTTCGAGATTTTTCAAGTCGTGCTTCTGCTTCAGTCTCTCAGTGTGCAAGAGACTTGTTTGGCTCACATCAATGCCAACCACCCGAGCCGCGGGATGACAGAACGCGTACTTTGCGGATTGCCAGGTCCCACATCCGGCCACTAGCACGTCAAAATTGGCACGGTATTCTTTGTCAGGCCAGAACAGGTGAAACTCGGCACGATGAACATTCTCGTCCTGCCACAGATCGCGAGCACGATTCAGATTGTCCAATGGCGGTGGATATGGATGACTAGTGTAGAACTCGCAGATCGGATCGGCGCTCATGGTGAGGAGATTATACAGGTTCTTCATCCACAGATTACATCCACAGATTACGCAGATTTTATTAAATTCAATCTGTGTAATCTGTGGATGGCAAAGTTTTCACTCGCGCTCAGGAAGAGACTTGAGGTATTCAACCAGATCCAACTTCTCCTGATTCGTCAGACCCAAACTGAAGCGAGTGTTGTAGTGGTTTATAACATCCAACAGCGTCGCGAATCGACCATCGTGATAGTAGCGCCCTTTGTTCGCAGGACTCATGAACACGCCATTCTCACGCACGAAGATTCCGGCCAGATTCATTGTCTTGTAGACCCCATCCGGCGCGCGGTCGGCCTCAAAACTATCGATACCGATTTCGGCAGGAGTGTGCAAATTCCAACCTGGCTCGGTCCATAGTGGCTCAACGTGACAGTTGTTGCATCCTGCCTTACCGCTAAAGAGTGCGTCTCCACGTTCGGCAGCCTCGGCGTCAAAGTCCACGCCTGGTTCGGGTGCCGGAGCAGGAATAGCAAGTTGATAGAAGTGAAGCGAAGGCAGTTTCTTCGTGATCCGATCCTCGTCAGGATCGATGTGAGGCAGATCAGCGAAACCATTGGCAGCAGCAATGGGAAACTTAGCGGCATTGTTCAATCGTGGATCGAAGAATCGACCAATACCGTGCATCTCGAGATTTGCCACAAACGCGTTCCAGTAAGTAACAGTTCCCCATGCACCGGTCCAGGTATGCTGATTAAATCCTGCCAGACCAAACGCGTTGGGAATCAAAGTCGCTCCAGAAACATTCGTTCCAGTAACGACGCCATCAGTAACTTGCTGCGGATTGAATGCCTTGCCGTCGAGGAACAACTCTGCATCAAACTTTCCCGGGCCCCAACTGTTTAGTACGGTGCGCACAGTCGCATCGCTGACGCCAAGTAGAGTAGTGAATGGACTGAGATTAGGGGCCGCAGCAACGATCTTGCCCACGTCGAGATCGCGATTGGCCCAACCATCGAGTCGATGGCCGACGCCAAAGGTTAGTGAATTGTCCACTGTTGAGTGACAAACTGCACATGTGATGCCGATGGAATCTAAGTTATCACCTTGAAAAAAACCTTGAAGACCGACGACCGCGTTCAGCTTTAGCAAGGCGACGGTTGTGGCCGGATCGTTAAGATTGACTTTACCTTGTTTTAATTGATTGATGAGCGGCTGCGGTAACGCGTCAACATCGACTTTCAAGCCGAGACTCAATGCAGTGCTGGGACTAATGCCCGGACCAACACCGCCAAGGGCCGAGCCTTTGATCGCCTGGTGAAGTTGAAGCGCGCCGCCCCAAAAGGCTTCGTCGCCAAAGGTGTCGAAGCGAAACGTGTTTCTACCGTCTTCGATAAACTCATTTGCATTCGCAGCAATTTGCGCATCGAAGTTTCTCAGCTTTTCTCTTTTGGCCTGACTCTGAGCGGGTGGTCCAACTCTGATCTTCCGTGTCACTTCCGCACGCCCTCTGTTAACGAGAACGAGAACCACTGCCACCGTTACGAGTAATCCGATTACTGCATACAAACTCTTCGTTCGCACGGTACTACCCTCCCTCCCTGAATTTGTGTTCAGCGTTTAGTCGCTTTGCATAGAAGCAAGGTCAGTGCTAAGTTCGATTGAAACTAAGCACAAATATTTTTATGCCCGCGTTGTCAAACAAGCGGAGGCAGATTTGGGGTTTAGGGGATTTGCGTTTTAGGGTGCGCCTTAAATGCGCATTTTAGGATACGGCCTAAAACGAATTATGTAAAGAGGAGATTATCACTGTGGCCGATCGAGAAGGCTTGCGTTTTCCCTGTGAGTGCGTGTCGAGTTCGCCGGGCGGGTACACCGATCCGTGGGCTGATGTCACTAAGAGGAGGTTATTACCAAACGGGACCAAAGAGCAGATTATAAATCTGGTGGCGCGGGAACCGAGGACCATCTCGCAGTTGGCCCAGGCGCTCAATCTATCGCCGCCGAGCGTCCATACTCACATCAATGACATGCTCAATAGCGAGCTGTTACGCGAGTCGGAAGAGTATGAGAAGAAGCATCCAACCGAGCGTTACTACGAGCCTAACTTTCCGGTTTTCAAGGCTGAAGAATGTGCGGAGTTTCGCACGCTGTGCTCAGAGATGGCCGAGGAACTAGCTACCCTTTTCGAGCACCGGCGGCCGCAAATGGAACAAGCGTTTTTTAAAACGGAGCTGTCACAACAAGGATGGCAGCTTTCTGATGTCACACAGTGCTTGTACGCAAATATGTATCGCAGTGCGCGCACGTTGCTTGAAGAACGAGGGGTACTTACGTCGCGAGTGAAGCATGCGAACGGTGCGGAGTGGATCTTCTGGGCTGAAGAACCTGAGCCACAAGAAGGCACATAAGGTACATCAGGATCGACCGCGTACAAGCTGCCATGCTGCAGACGCACGGTTGAAATGAACGCGCTTGATGCTATGGGCCAACCCGAAAAGTTGTAAAGCCCGAATACCTATCCAGTTGAAGTCGATCTCATACCAACGCAAACCATGACGCGCTGAGGTGGGATGAGCGTGATGATTGTTGTGCCATCCTTCGCCAAACGTCAGCAACGCCACCCACCAACTATTGCGCGAGTCGTCACCGGTCTCAAATCTCGTCCTGCCCCACAGATGAGTTGCTGAATTAACCAGCCAGGTCGCGTGAAGCGCCAGCGTCAGCCGCAGGAACACTCCCCACAGCAATACGCCCCAACCGCCAAAAACAAACAGCATCACCCCGACTAACAAAAGCGGAATGTAGTAGAAATGATTTAGCCACCGATAATAGCGGTCCTTTACTAGATCGGGTGCGTAGCGCGCGACAGTAGCATCATCGTGATTCTGTGCCGTGCCCCACAATATCCAGCCAATGTGTGCCCACCAACCGCCATCACGCGGCGTATGTGGATCGCCGGCACGGTCTGTATGTGCGTGATGGATGCGGTGCGTCACCGCCCACTGAATTGGACCACCTTCGAGGGCCAGAGTGCCGCAAGTAACAAGAAAGTATTCAACCGGCTTCGGTACTCTGTAACCGCGATGGGTAAGTAAGCGGTGAAAGCCCATGCCGATGCCAAGACTTCCGCCGATCCAATAAAGAACGAGCGCCGAAATCACGGCAGACCAGCTCCAAAAAAATAGAGCTGCGACTGCTGCAAGATGCGCAACAATCAGGAAGACTCCATTCGCCCAATTAACGTGAGACCTTTGCTCCGCAGATGATACTTCGTTACGTTTCATTCAATAAAAAATCCCCTCGCACAACATATCATCTGTGCGACGAGCAGCGGATGTTGTGCAAAGGGAAATTACAAAACTGCGACACTATGGACTTAAAATCGATTGTCCGAAAGGACGTGCGGGTTCGACTCCCGCCTCGACACCACTGTCAACTTCCTACGACAACTTCCTTCCGAATTTGATTACGGCGCGATGAGGAAATGAAGGACTAGATTTATCCCGCTCTCTTCTTTCGACTTCGACCACCTGCCCCAAAATTTTGTCGACTTCTCAATAGCTGGCGCTTGGAATCTTAAGGAGCTGAAACTAAAAGCACATCCCAAGCCCAACGATCCATTTGCGTACCCTGTAGGTCTGTGACTTTCGCTCGATAGCGAAACGCATTGCCAAACTCATCCGTCCTTTTAGAGATCTTGTAGTCGAGGTCAATCGAAGATAAACCGAGAACGTTGAGAGGTTTCAACTCCGCTGCTTCTGATATGCCATTGTGGTTGACGTCCTGCCATAAACGGAGAGATGGGAAAATAGAATCAACACTCGTAATTCTGCCATCATTATTTCCTCCGTTGACTGTTTTGTCGTATTCGGCAAGTGCAAGGAATCCATTTCTTTCTTGTCCTTCTGGAGGAGAAGGTTGCGGGCTAAAGTTCCCGAACAGTTCTGTTCCGTTGTCGATTGAGCCGTTACCATTCCGGTCCAAGGCTAGCCATGCATCATCAGAGCTTGTCGAGGTCCATGCGAACCGTCTGGATGTTCCGTTACCAACAAGGTCAAAAACAACTCCGTTTTCTGCGCTGCTGAGATTAAACCCGTTGCCGTTGACGTCAACTAGAATCGGTGAGTTGCTGGGAGTACAACAACCACTATCCCTTCTAAGACGAGAATAGCCCGAGGGACAGCCACCAGACGGATATGTGCAAGAGTCTGCGGGAATGCAATTCCAGCATTCGTTGTAATCACACCACTCTTCACAGGGAGTTGGGCAATATTGTTCCTTTACCTTTTCAATGTCACAGACACCGGGACCAATCGTATCAGATACACCAAACGTCGCTCCACCCATTATCGAATCAGGTGTACATGCAGCTGTACAGTTACCAAGATTAAATGAGTGTCCAATTTCGTGTGTACCGAGATGATTGAAGGTATAAGGGTTATTAAGTTGGGTCCATCCTCCACCAGGATGGACCTTAACAAGTGCAGCTACAACGCGGTTACTACTGAAGAACGATAGGATGCCCGCGTAGGAACCATTTCCCGGATCTTTGACTACCCAGTAAACCGTTCCGCTCGGGGGCTGACTAGTTTTCTCAGTTTCCGTAAACGATCGAAGACCGAAGTCAACAAAGTTAAGATTGGGAGCACATATATCTTGGCCATTCCATTCACGATGGCCGGCTTCAATTCTTGCAGCAGCGTCTGGTACAGATGGATACTGAGTTGCAAACGTTTCATCAATTTTTACGGTAACGGCTCCGATGTTCGGATTCCAAAAATTTCGCAGCGGTTCTTATAAGAATAAGGAGGATTACTACAATCTTGAGAACTGACCGATCTTGGGTTGTCAGCTATTAGTACAACTCCCCACAAGACCAAGAGTATGAATTGGACTACCATGTGTGCTCTTCGAGACATAAGTTGCCTTTCTATTTGGCTGAATCTCGAATCAGGTTGCGTACTCTTTGAAGAATATCGACTTCGGTAACACCGGTAAGCCTGGCAACCTGATCAAGCTCGTCTAGCGGAATGGAGCCATTCGGTGTCAACTGATACGCGGTCAATATTGATATGTCTTGGTTATTGTGTTTTGAAGTTAAAAAGAGCAGGTAGCGCCCGCCAACTTGCGGCATGTTCAGACCTGTAATGCGAAATAGAACTCTTTGTCCGTTAGGGTATTTGACATGTCCACCAACTCTATCGATCGTCAAAACTGAACCCTGCGCCACTCCCTGGATCTTGGATTTAAGTACATCCTCAACAGCAAGGGTGAATTCCGAGAAGACATTCCTCTTGCTTTCAGAAAGAAGTGCTTGCGCTGTTCCAATAGTCCCAACCACAACTATTTCACTTTCCGCGACAGGCAGCGGCGGGAAAGTAAAATGTGGTTCAAGAGTTAATGCTGCTTCGTCCACTCCTGGCTCAACGTGGCTGGGAACTAAGTCGCCGTCGTTATAACGCTTTTGCTTCGCTTTTCGCTTTGCATTGTTCTCAGGGTCAGGTAAATCCTGTTCGTCGTTGTAGTTAGCCGTAGGAAAACGTTCGTTAATTCTCTTGTAGTCGTCGCGGTTTTTTTGGCTGGCTGTTGCTGTTGGTATTGGCTTTGGATGACGATCCGCTGAGAGAATTATTGTTCCCGCTACGAGCAGCAAGAAGAAGTAGGTGAGCTTTGACATGATTGATTTCTCGGCTCCTATAAACTCTATGATCAATAGCGGGAGAGAATGGAAGTGGAGGCCCTTATGTTCTTGGATGGCTCGAGAAGCAGCTTATACTCTTTGCGCCTACTCGAGTCAATAGCGGATGCTATGTAAGAGTCATGTGATCTGTGACCACGAATTAATAGAGATTTCGGTTGATGGCTGAAGAATATTCCTGAGGATAAGATAGTGGACGGGACGTGTTGATACGAAGCCAGCCAAAGCGATACGTTGACGACCGCTGGGCGCTTAAATACTGGTTTGTATCGATTAGTAATAGTGCCTAATAACCCGATCACGGGACTTAAAATCCGTTGGTCGAGGTTCGACTTCTGCTTTCTTACGAAATTTGCGTTCAACCCGCAAATGTCCCACACGTTAGCGAACAGTGATCCGTAAAATGTCGTGGCGATCGCTATTCAGCCATCGCGACGTAGAGTGGCGTGCCCAGCAAAATATGTTTCCTGTTTTCGTGTGCCGCTACGTCGAGCAGCCTTTTAGCCATGAATTCTAATTTTTGAAGAGGACCTCGCATCTGTAGTGTAGTCATCTCAACGAAGGGCGGCCGGAACATTTCCTCATCGCGTAACTGCCATTCATCCACGTACTTCTTCGATGTCAACCCAAGTTCTTTCGTCAGATAGTGAAGTAATACATCTCCTATGCTGCCAGGAATTCCACGCGGACGTGCCGGCGCACTTGAGCCACCTGTTTGTCCTATCACGTGGTGGATTGAGCCGCCTAACCCAATTACTGTTTTCTGCGTTAACCCACCAAAATATACAAGTGGTGCATTCTTGAACTGGTCCTCACCGAATGGTCCCCACCTCATTTTCAACTCGTCCGCAAAGAACTCATCTGGCTCATCTGCGGTACCCAGTCTTCCGTACTCACGTATGAATTCACAAACCGTTTCCAGGCGCGTAACACGATTCTCTTCGTTTTCAGTTTCAACTGTTCGCGATGCGGCGATAACTTTGAATTGAAGTGCTACTTTGCGTTTGAACTCGTGTGGAATTTGGGCCAGCAACATATCCACCTTCGAGTCGGAGATATATACGTAGTACTTCATCGATACCTTCTTCTCTCCTTTAATCAAACATTCGAGAAAGATGACGGACTTACATTCTGATATCAGTCAGGACGTTCGCAACGTTAATTACTATCTAATATCGCGTAGGAATGTAAGCAAATCGCGGTGAACGGACTTATCGTCCGCGCTGGGGCCGGAATGATCGGACGGCACTTGTCTGTGTGCGGCCAAACGGCAGCGGCGATTTGCCTCTGCTCGGTTGCGAAATCTGCAAACCACCAAACCCTGCCGGGACGACGCGCTTTACAGGTTGTCCAATTAGTCGCTCGATCGCCCTCATCGACAACTCGTCTACAGGCGTGACGATCGTGATCGCTTTTCCTTGTTTACCTGCTCTGCCGGTGCGCCCCACTCTGTGTACGTAGTCTTCGGGAACATCGGGCACGTCGTAATTGATCACATGCGAAACAGCCTCGACGTCTAATCCACGAGCGGCAATGTCCGTTGCGACAAGCACACGCGCGCGACCATCGCGAAATTCGCTCAATGCTGCTTCACGTTGTGGCTGACTGCGATCGGCGTGAATGCGATTCACCTTGTGATTGCGCGCCCTGAGAATATGCGACAGCCGCTCGGAGCCTCGTCGAGTGCGCGTAAAAACCAGGACTTTCTCCAGCGGTTCTTCTTCGTTCTGTCGTTCGAGCAGATTGAGCAAAAGCGCAGTCTTATTTTCCTGAGACACGGAATAAGCAGTTTGTTCGATCGTCTGCGCCGCTTGACCACGCTGGTTTACTTCAACCAGCTTTGGTTCTGTCATGGTCGAGCGCGCGAGACTCTCGATACTCGACGACATCGTGGCAGAGAACAACAGCGTCTGTCTTTTCTTTGGCAAGACTGCAAGCACTCGTCTGATTGCCGGCAGGAAGCCCATATCAAGCATGCGATCGGCCTCGTCGAGCACAAGTACTTCAATTCTTGACAGGTTAACTGCTCCACGTTCGATCAGGTCTAACAGACGACCGGGCGTGGCAATTACCACAGTCGCGCCTTGTCGAAGTTCTGTGGTTTGCGTCCGCATGTTTGCGCCACCCATAACGATGACGCTGCGGTTGGATGCAACGCGATTCAGTTCCTCGTAGTTCTTTTGGATCTGTAGGGCCAGTTCGCGTGTAGGAGCGAGCACTAGAACGCGCACGCCGGATCGTGAGTGTTCACTGAGTCGTTGAATAATCGGGAGCAGAAAAGCAGCAGTCTTGCCGGTACCAGTTTCCGCACAACCAATTAGATCCTGACCACTCAGGATAATTGGTACTGCTTTCGTTTGTATAAGAGTTGGTTTGTTGTAGCCGAGGGACTCACAGGCGCGCACTTGTGCGTCTGCTAGTCCCAGTTGAGAAAAATTCATAAGTTCCTTTTTGATGTGAGTGAATTGAATAGCAGAATGGGGATCCGCGATGTTTCATCACTTGGATCCCCACGCTACGTTTTGGAATTACCAGCGTGGCTCGGAACGACGTCCACTATGGCCGCCGCCACCGCCGCGATTGCCACCGTAGCCACCACCACCGCGGTTGCCGCCAAAGCCACGTCCGCCGCCGCCACCGCCGCCGCGATTTTCGCGTGGTCTGGCTTCGTTGACTTTCAACGCTCGTCCGCCGACTTCCTTACCATTGAATTGCTCAATCGCCGAAGCAGCTTCTTCCTGGGTAGACATTTCGACGAAGGCGAATCCTTTCGAACGGCCGGTGTCGCGGTCTTCAATAACATTTGCCGATTCCACCGTTCCGGCCTGAGCAAACAGCTCCTGCAGGTCCTGGCTGGTGGTTTGGAACGCGAGGTTTCCAACATAGAGTTTCTTTGACATAGAGAGATATACCTTTCCTCTTTTGGGGAATGAAAAGAAGCTGCGAATCAGATTTGGCTTCGGCGAACGGTGACGATCGAAGGATCAGGTTCGGATGCTCTTACAACTGCTAGAGCGGCTTCAAAAAGTGTGAAACAAGCCTGCTCTCGAACTATCCAAACGTCCGGCGCTAATCGTCTTGTGCGCGGGGCGCATCACCGTCGATGCGCGAGAGAAGGATTAACCGGGGCTATGATGCCCTAGTTACGGACCAAGTTGCAAGACAGTCTGCGTAATCTGGGGATAGAACGAGCGGCTCTAGACGCCTCCTGGGAGTGCGCCGCACTTGCCAGAAGAGCATGATTATGATTGCATGCGCAGCAATCAAGTCGATCTCGCCATAGCAGGAGGATAGCCATGCAAATGCCTGTCGTGCCCCGAAGCATGCGTCGTTCAGTTGTTGTCCTAACGATGATCGCCGTAGCGATCCTTGCGGCGTCGTTTCTTACGCCGTCGCAACGAGCCGCGTCACAGTCGTTCACTCTCGAACAGATCAAGAGTTATCCGTTTCCGAACGAACTGACTGCTGCGGCATCAGGCGAGCGGATCGCGTGGGCGTTTAACGAGCGCGGTAAACGCAACGTTTGGGTGGCGGAGGGGCCGGATTTCAAAGCAAGGCGATTGACGAATTATGAGACAGACGACGGGCAAGAGCTGACCAGTCTCTCAATTTCTGCCGATGGTAAATATGTGGTCTATGTTCGGGGTGGGGATCACGGCTCAAACTTCGACAGCTCCGTTGGCGTCAATCCAGCAATCACGCCGAGCCAGATGAAGGTTCAGGTCTGGAGTATTCCGTTTGCAGGCGGCGAGCCGAAACTTTTGAGCGAAGGCGATGAACCGGTGATTTCACCGAAGAGCGACAGAGTGATCTTCACAAAAGATCGCGGAATCTGGTCAGCGCCGCTCGACGGCGCAACACCAGCGAAACGGTTCTTCTACGCGCGCGGCGAATCCGGCTCACCCGAGTGGTCGCCCGATGGCTCGAAGCTGGCCTTTGTAACAAATCGCGGCGATCACTCGTTTATTGGAATCTACACAAACGAGTCAACTCCGATTGTTTATCTTGCGCCTTCAACTTCACGCGACTCGAGTCCGCGGTGGTCACCTGACGGAAAGCGAATCGCATTTGTGCGACGGCCCGGAAGCGGCGGCGCTCCTGAACCGGTGCTCGGACAGCGCCCACAAGCGTGGTCCATCTGGACCGCCGACGTAGCAACAGGAGAAGGTCAACAACTCTGGAAGGCTCCGTTTACTTTGCGCGGCTCGCCGCCAAGCACGGAGGGCGGAACGAATCTGCACTGGGCCGCGGCTGGCCGCATCGTCTTTCTTTCCTATCTCGATGGCTGGCCACACCTTTATTCGATTTCAGAAAAAGGCGGCGAGCCGTTGTTGCTGACACCGGGTCATTACATGGCTGAGTACATCTCGATCAGCAACGATCATCGTTACCTGGTTTTTGCTGGAAATGCAGGCACAGACACAGACGACATCGACCGCCGTCACATCGTCAAAGTTCCTGTCGATCGCGCAGAACCTGTTGTTGTGACACCCGGCAAGGGACTTGAATGGACGCCGTTCGTCACCGGCGACGGGAAATACATCGCGTATATCAGCGCCACTGCACAACGTCCACCACTGCCGACTGTAATGCCCGCGAGCGGTGGTAAACCAATGACGCTTGCGGAAGATCGTATTCCGAGTGACTTCCCAACAACTCAACTGGTCACGCCGAAGAAGGTGGTCTACAAGGCGCCTGATGGAGTTGAGATTCACGGACAGTTATTTGAACCGACCGGTGGCGCCGGCAAGAAGCCAGGGATCATTTACGTTCATGGCGGACCACCGCGACAGATGCTGCTCGGCTGGCACTATTCTGATTACTACACGAACGGATATGCCATGAATCAGTATTTGGCGAGTCGGGGTTATGTGGTTTTGTCAGTCAATTACCGGTTGGGCATTGGTTATGGTCATGAGTTTCACCGACCGCCGAATGCCGGCGTGCAGGGCGCGGCTGAGTATCAGGACGTGAAAGCGGGCGCTGAGTATTTGCAGCGGCTGCCACAGATCGATGCGAAGCGCATCGGCATCTATGGCGGTTCCTATGGTGGCTTTCTGACCGCACTCGCATTGGCTCGCGACTCGAAGCTATTCGCTGCCGGAGTCGATATACACGGCGTGCACAATTGGACTGCCGAACGCGCTGCAGGTTTGCTGGAGAATCGTTACGAGAAGGCGCCGGATCTTCAGCATGCACTCGATGTGGCGTGGCAGTCGTCACCAGTCTCTGCGATCGCGACTTGGAAATCGCCGGTGCTGTTGATTCACGGCGATGACGATCGCAACGTTCGTTTCAGTCAAACGACCGACTTGGTAAGACGATTGGATAAAGCAGGTGTGTCTTACGAGGAGTTAGTCATCCCTGATGACACTCATCACTTCATGCGCTACGCAAACATCGTCAGGGTCGACTCTGCAGTCGCAGCTTTCTTCGACCGCGTGTTCGGAATGAATCGTGGCAGCGAATGAGGCCACAAAGAAGCACAAAAAGCACAAACAATTGGACTAGGTATTTATTGCTATTGTGTCTTTTGTGCCTCTTTGTGGCGGAATGAATCGTGGCAGCGAATGAGGTTCAGCATTATCCGTGCTCTTCCTGTGGCGCCGATCTGCTTTTCGAGCCGGGCGATGGTTTTCTTTCGTGTCCGTACTGCGGTCACAAGGAAGCAATTCCGGAGAGCACCGCGCGGGTCAAGGAGCAATCATTCGAGCAGTACCTGCGCATTAGCCCCGCGCAGATGGTCCAGTTGGCGGCCAACGCGCTCGAAGTTCAGTGTCAGAGCTGCGGCGCTAAATCGATCTTCATGCCGCCGCAAGTCGCTGGTCGTTGTGATTTCTGTGGCGTACAGATTGTGGCCCAACCGAAGTCAGCCGATCCCATTCTGACTCCCGGTGGGCTGCTGCCGTTTTGCATTACACAGCAAGAGGCCAGCGCAAACCTTCGGCACTGGCTTTCATCGCGGTGGTTCGCGCCGAACGATCTGAAACGTTTTGCTCAACCTGAAGCGATACACGGCGTCTATATTCCTTTCTGGACCTACGACACAAACACCACCACTCACTACACCGGAGAGCGCGGCGAGTACTACTACACAACCGAGACCTACTACACGCGCGACTCGCAGGGAAATCAGGTGCAACGCACGCGACAAGTGAGACACACTCGCTGGTATTCCGCTTCAGGAACAGTCACCGCGTGGTTCAATGATGTTCTCATTCCAGCAACACTCTCGCTGCCACCTGCGCGTCTTGCAGCTCTAGAACCCTGGGACTTGGACCAGTTGAAACCATATGATCCGGCGTTTTTATCAGGATTCAAGGCGCAGCGCTATCAGGTAGATCTCGCGCAAGGCTTCGAACTCTTAAAGCAGGTTGTAGCGCCGTCAATTGAGCGCGACGTGCGCAACGACATCGGTGGTGACGAGCAAAGAATCGATAACCTCGTCACAAACTATTCCGAGATCACGTTCAAGCATTTGCTGCTGCCTGTTTATGCGGGTGCGTATCGCTACAATGGCAAGCTCTTTCAGATACTCGTCAACGGCCGCACTGGCGAGATACAAGGCGAGCGACCATACAGTTTCTGGAAGATTGCGCTGTTGGTGGTGTCGGTGCTGATTTTAATTCTGATTATTGTGGCTGTCTTTGATCAACGCTAGCTTAGTCACAAAGAAGCACAAAAGCGCAGGTCAATAGACCTCGTCCAGCGGAATATTTTCAGTCTAATCCCTCTTGTGTTTTTTGTGTATCTTTGTGGCTGGATACGATCGGAAGCGTGACGTGCGAAGGATAACGACTCGAGCGGAAGACTCGTTGCGTGGCCCGAATATAATCCTCATCTCGCGCCATGAAAATATTCGGGACAAATTTCTGTGGGTTGCGATCGTACACAGGAAACCACGTGCTCTGAACCTGGACCATGATCCGGTGGCCCTTCAGAAATGCATGATTGTTAGTGTGTAGATCGATCGCATACTCGATAATCTGATTAGACGGAATCGGCTCGGGCTTCGTGAATGACTGTCGAAATCTTCCGCGCAAGATCTCGTCGGCAATCATCAGTTGATAACCTGACATCTTTGGATCCTGCGGATAACTTTCCGGATAGACGTCGCTCAACTTCACGATCCAATCGCTGTCTGTACCCGATGTCGACGCGAAGAGATGGGCCACAATATCACCTGCGACGGTTACGTCCTCCGCGAGCGGCCCAGTCTCCCAAGTCAACACATCCGGCCGGCCCTCTGCGAAACGCTGATCTTCGAGCAGCCACGTGCTCCAGCGCGAGCCTCCCAAATCCGCCGGATTGTAAGTGGGTTCAATCGGTAACGATCGATAAGGCACCGGATGCGCCGGATCCGAAACGTAGCTGTCAAACTCAGATCCCGTTCCCTGCGGCCCATCAAACGACAGTTGCCCTGCTTCGCGAAAGTAAAGTTTGCGTTCGTTGACATTTGAGCGCGGCGGCCACGCGTCGAATGAGTTCCAACGATTCGACCCAGTCTCGAAAGTTACAGCTTCGGCCTGATTGAACTTGCCTTTATCCTTTAAATAATACGCAAACCACGGCCGGAGAATTTCCGCGCGAAAATGCTGACTCGCCGGATTTCCGAAATCGATATTTCCCAATTTGTCGCCAAGCGTGCGGTTCCAACCGCCGTGATTCCATGGACCAGCGACGAGATAGTTAACGTGGTTCGTGTCGGTCTTTTCCAACACTTCGTAAGCTTTGACTGGTCCATAAAAATCTTCCTGGTCCCACCAGCCGGCGACGTGCATGATCGGCACCGTCACCTTCTTTAACTGATTGATCAAAGCCTGTTGCTGCCAGAATTCATCGTAGTTCGGATGCGCCACGAAGTTGTTCCACGTGGGTAACTTCCCATGAAAGTATTTTTCATTTGCGTTGGAAAGCGCACCGAGTCTGAGATACCACTGATAAGTGTCGTAGCGATCGAATTGAAAGTTTGAAGTCAGATTCGAAGACTCGAGCGCAAACGAATACTCAAACCCGTAGCTGAGCCGGAAAGCGCCGTTGTGATGAAAGTCGTCGCCGAGAAACATATCTGCAGGACTTGCCAACTCGCAGACGGCCTTCAAAGCGGGATGCGGATCGAGCACCGCCATGATTGCGAGCCATGCGGGATATGAAGTGCCATACATGCCAACGCGGCCGTTGTTGTTCGGCACGTGCTTGATCATCCAGTCGATCGTGTCGTAAGCGTCTGTGCCTTCGTCGATAGCTTTGGCATCGCCTGCGGGTCGCGGCGGATGTTGCATGACAAACTGCCCCTCAGATTTGAAGCGCCCGCGAATGTCCTGAAAGGCCAGGATGTAGCCTTCGTCTATCTGTTCTTTCAACGATCCCGGCAGAGCCCGATAGATGTTGTCGATGCCGTAAGGAGTGCGGTTGAAGAGAATCGGAAGTGGTCCAGTGTGCGCTTTTGGTGAATAGATGATCGTGTGCAACTTGACGCCATCGCGCATCGGGACCATCTGTTCGACCTTATCGAAACCCTCCGGCGGATCGGATGGTTGGGCCGTTTGAGCAGCAACAGGAAACGCAACGAGAAATAGGATTGCTATGATTCTAGTCATTGTTTGAGAGTTATCCACAGATTACGCCGATTACAGAGATTCGAATCGGAGATTCAGGATCGGATACTTCTGCCAGTCTTTGTAATCGAAGTGCCACCATTCCGCTTCATAAACAGTAAACCCTTCGGACTCCATCGTCTTGCGCAGCAATTCTCTGTACCAGCGTTGTAACGAAGTGCCGCCTGGATAATTTGGATATGCACGATCGCTGGTCTCGTCGTAAGTGCTGACCATCTCGACCGGCTTGCCCGTCTTCAAATCGTAAAGCGTTAGATCAACTGCGCAACCGCGGTTATGACGCGAACCCTTTGCGGGATCCGCGACGAAGACTTTCTTGTCGTCAGGCGTCGCGTCCCAAAACACTTTGGTGACGTACCACGGTCGATAAGCGTCGTGAATTAACAAGCCATAGCCTTGCTCCTTCAACTTATGATGCGCGCGCACGAGAGCTTCAGCCGCCGGCCGCTGCATGAATGCTCTTGGCTCTGAATAGAACACCGTGCCGAGAAAGTTGTTGGTAGTGGCGTAACGAATGTCGAGCTTGATCGTGGGATCGAGTTTCGTTAGTTCCACCAGCTCAGGCTGACGAAAATCTCGGATTTCTTTAGGCGGTTCGGCGGCCATCGCTTCTTTCATCAACTCACTGACTGGCCTGACAGGAGCGATGTGCAGTTGTACAGCGCCTTCTTCTGGTCCAATCTGCCGCCGCTTTATCGCGCTTGCATCGAGCTTCACCTGCGACGCACTGCCGTTCTTGTCACGCGTGAAGACGAGCTGCTTGCCGGCATGCGATCCGTTTCCCGCAAACTTGAAAACGTCCTTCGATACTTCCTGCAACGGCTCCAATTCAGTGCGCTTGAACAAAGCGAACAATCGCCCGTCTTTCTCGAGAACGATCAGGATGTTGTCGTCTGGTCCATACTCGCCGATTAAGCCACGCCAACGTTCCGGCGGCGGTAAGGGTCTAGCACCAGCAGCAGTTGTTTGAGTGGTGACCTTACCAGGTCCCCACAATGCCCTTCCCGGTTTCGCGTTGGTGTGTTCGCCGTCTTTGAGAACCTGCACACCGTTCACGAAGACGTGCCGCACGCCAACCGCGAGCTGATGCGGTTTTTCAAACGTCGCGAGATCGGCAATCGTCTGTGGATCAAAGACAACCACATCAGCAAACATGCCAGGTTTGAGAAAGCCACGATGATCTAGTCCGAGATTCGTCGCGGGCAATCCTGACAATCGCCGTATAGCTTCGGCGAGGGAGATTACCTTCTCTTCACGCACGTACTTGCCAAGCAGTCGCGCGAAGTTGCCGTAGGCACGCGGATGCGCCGAGGATCGTAGAAAAACTCCTTCGGGTGCAATCGAGGCGGCGTCAGAACCGAACGACACCCACGGCTGGCGAATCTGTTTCTTGATGTTGTCTTCGCTCATCAGGAAATAGATCGTGCCAACGCGAGATCGATCTTCCAGCACCAGATCCATGATCGTCTCGACCGGGTCCTTGTTGCGCATCTTTGCGACTTCCGCGAGCGTCTTGCCAATCAGCGGCTTCAGTTTTTCACTTCTGAAACTCGCGAGCAGGATTCGATCAGGAGAACCGGCCAGCAGGTAGAGGTTTTCCCACTCGTCGGTCGGAGTGCGAACAGCGTCCGCGATCTTCTTGCGTGTGGCAGGATCTTGCAGACGCTTGTAAGCAGCTTCGCGTCCCCCGTCAAAGACCCACGGCGGCATCGAAGCATCCAGCCCTGTTCCGCCCGCAGGATAGGTATACATGTCGGCGGTAATCTTCAGACCTTTACGACGCGCGTCGTCGATCATGCGGATTACCTGGTCCATCTTGGGCCAATTCGCTTCGCCAGACGCTTTCAAGTGGTATATCTCAACGGGCAGACCGGCTTCACGACTGATGCGAATCGTTTCCTCGACGGCTTCGATCAGCTGATTGCCTTCGCTGCGCATATGCGCCGTGTACTTGCCCTGATACTTTGCAGCGACTTTGCAGAGTTCGATCAGTTCCTCTGTCTTTGCGAAAAACGCAGGCGGATAGATCAGAGCGGTGGTGATGCCGAGTGCGCCGGCTTCCATCTCGCGGCGCACGAGCTCGCGCATCTGATCGAGTTGCGCGGGCGTTGGCGGTTTGTCGTCAAGGCCGATGACGTACTCGCGAATCGTGGGCGCGCCGATGAACGAGGCGACGTTCTGAGAGATGCCGCGTTTTTCGATGTAAGTGAGATATTCAGCGAGTGTGGTCCATTCGATGTCGTATTTGACATCGCCCTGCGATTCGCGCATGCGCCGCTTCATGTCGCTGTTGAGCGGCCCCATGGAGCCCTCGCCGAATATCTGGGTTGTGACGCCCTGCTTGATCTCACTCAACGAACGCGGATCGACAATCAGAGATGTCTCTGAATGCGCGAGCATGTTGATGAAGCCGGGCGCGACTGCGAGACCACTAGCGTCGACAATCGTCGGCGCGCTGGCGCGACTCAGATTTCCTATCGCGGCGATGCGATCGCCTTTGATGCCGACGTCGGCTTTGATGGGAGCGCGGCCAGTGCCGTCATAAACCATCCCGCTGCGGATGATGATGTCGAAGGTTTGCGCTGGACGAATCTGCGCGAGCGTGGTGATGAAGAATGTGCTTAAAAGTGCGAGGGCGAGAAGTCTTTGAAAAGCGAGCTTCATATAGGTCATATCGGTCCTATAGGACCTATAATTTTTCTAACTGCTGCTGTACTTCTTCATCAAATCGATCGCGCGGTCGGCGAGCTTGAAGAGATGCGGATGCGAGCGATTGCCATTCGTCATAATTGCAAAGCCGAACTTGCGATCGCGATTACCGAGCAGAAACGCAGTGTAACCCGGAACACTGCCGCTGTGCGCGATGTACCGATCACCGTCGCGAACCTCAGTCCACCAAGTCAGTCCAAACCCCGCAGTCTCGTTTCCCCAAATGCCTTCGATCGTTCCTTTGAACTGATCGTACTGACGCGTAAACATCTGCTCGAGTGTTTGCTCGCTGATCAATCGCTTGTCTTTGTAAACACCGCCGTTGAGATTCGCGATCAACCAATTCGCCTGATTTCCGACCGTACCGTAAACGATCCCCGCCGGCCAAACCGAGGCTTTCAATCGGACGGTCGCAGTCTGAGCGGCTGTTTTCTCGTCAAACACGTAAGGGATTGACAAACGCTCTTCCATGTCGGGCCGCGGTTCAAATGCCGTGCTCGTCATCTCCAAAGGCGTGAAGATGTGTTCCTGAATGTATTGCTTGTAAGGTACGCCGGAAAATTTTTGCACCAGATAAGCGACCAGCGTGTAGGCCATGTTCGAGTAAGTGACTGAGGTCAGCGGCGGCTTCGTGACCTTCAGCGACTTTCGCAAATACTCATCGAGCGGTGGCGGCACAGTGTCGCCCCAAACTGGAAACCCTCCAAAATCGGCAGGCAAACCAGAAGTATGCGTCAGCAAGTGACGAAAAGTTACGGGATGATTTGGATCTTCACCTTGAATCTTGAAATCCGTGAGGTAATCGTTCACGCGATCGTCAAGTTTGAATTTTCCGGCTTCCATCTGCTGTAGCAACGCGATGGTTGACATCGCTTTGAACGTCGAGCCGATCAGATAGATGGTGCTTGGCGTGGCTGGCGTGCGCGCCCAGAGATTTGAATAGCCATACGCGTTGGTCCAAACAATTCGATCACCGACGGTGAGAGCGATCGAGGCTGACGGGATATTGCCTGCCAGCAAGGTGCGTTGAATCTCGGGTTCGAGTTCAGCGACGACGCGATCGATATCGACCTTTTGCGCAATGGCGAGTGAAGGAAAACAGAAAACTAAGGCAAGCAGAATTATGACTGTAGAAAAAGGGCGTCTCCTTGGAGTGCGGCGCCTTGGCGCCGCTTTAGCCTCGATCGCGCCTGGTCGATAACAAAGCGGCGTCAAGCCGCCGCACTCCAAGGAGACGCCCGCTGAATAGTTGTGTGGTTTCATCTGAATTATTTCGATATTCGATTAATCGGCGCCGGACGCGGCACTCGTTTTACAGGATTCTGCTCGAGTAACCTCAAACCTTCCTGCACCGCGCGCTCGAGTTGCGGATCGTGTCCATTAATTACGTCCGCAGGAGTGTATTCCACTTCGATATCCGGCGCGACACCTTCGTTCTCGACCGCCCATCTGCCTGACAGATCATAAAACGCGAGAGTCGGCGCAGTAATGCCACCGCCGTCAATTGTCGGCGGCACACCAAGCGTGCCGACTAGCCCTCCCCACGTGCGCGTTCCGACAAGTGGTCCAAGTTTTCGCAAATGAAACATGTATGGCAGTGCGTCACCGCCGGATCCCGCCGACTCGTTGATGATCATCACTTTCGGACCATAGATTCCCGCAATTGGTGAAGTGTTAGGCTGTCCGTCGCGCTGAGCGAAATAACCCATCAGCTTTCGATCCAGCTCATTGACGATGTAGTCGCCGACCTGCCCACCGTGATTGTATCGTTCATCGATAATCGCGCCCTCTTTGTCCTGCTGCGCATAGTAGTAACGAGTGAACGCGGTATAGCCTGGACCAGCAGTATTTGGCAGCCACACGTATGCGAGACGACCATTCGAGAGTTTGTCGACCAGGCGGCGATTGTCTTCAATCCACGCGCGCGTCCTTAGACCATCTTCATTCGCAACAGGCACGACAGTCACCACGCGCGAACCTTCCATCGACGGCGTCTTACTCACAGTGATCAGCGTCTGCCTGCCGGCGGTTCCTTCAAACAAGTTATAAATACTCGCGGGCGGAACAAGCTGGCGGCCGTTCACTTCGAGCAGGTAATCACCTTCGGCGACCTGAATTCCCGGAGCGCTGAGCGGCGCACGCAGGTCCGGATTCCAATTCTCGCCTGTGTAGATCTTCTTGATGCGATAACGTCCGTTCTCGATCGCAAAGTCTGCTCCGAGTAAACCAACTGAGACCGGATCTTCACTCGGAACATCGCCGCTGCCGAGCAGGTAAGAGTGGCCCACCGTCAATTCACCACCGACCATCGCAATGAGATACCCGAGGTCCGCGCGGTGGCCCACAAACGGAACTAGCGGCCGATACTTCTCGAAGATTGCCTGCCAATCGTTGCCATGAAACTTCGGATCGTAGAAATATTCGCGCTGAATGCGCCAAGTCTCGCGAAAGATCTGTTCCCACTCGGCGCGCGGTTCTACTCGTGTCTCGAGTTGCGCAACGTTGATTGGTCCATCACCGACTTTCACCGGACGATCCGTCACGACGATGCCCCACGAAGCGCCACCTCCGGCTGCCGCTTGATACAGAACTTTCTTCTTGTCGTTCGAGACTGAATACGATCGAATCCCTTCGAGAAACGGCGTCGCGGTGCGTTCTCGGAGTTGAAAACGCTGAAGTCTGAGCGGCGGCTGAACTGAAACCGCAGTGGTGATGATCGGTTCGGTGTAATAAAAACTTCCTGCGGCGCCGGCGGTCAGGTTGCCGTAATCACCTGCCGGAATGTTGACTGCGAGTATTCGTTGACCGATGCGATCGAAATCGATCCGCACGTTGACTGTGCGCGGTGCGGGCAGCGCTGGTTGCGGAGCGGGCTCAGCACGAGGCTCGGGCGGCGGCATCGGTTTTGGCTCGTCGCCGGTTTCCGGAAGTAGTGGCGACGGCTCTGTTGCACTAAGCACAGCGAGATAGATGGCCCGACGCACAGGTCGATCGATCGAACTCATCTCGAGCCAACCGGTGCTTGGTCCATAGTTCGTACTCGCCATGAAGTAGAGATATTTGCCGCTTTGATCGAATGCCGGTGAGATGGAGTCCGCCAATCCGTCAGTGATCTGATGCGTCTTTTTGTCCGCAAGCGAATAGATGAAGATCGCGCGGAGATGGCTGGGCAAGTTCTTTGAATAACTGATCCACTTTGAACCCGGCGACCAGACTGCGTCGAAGGAACGAACCGGATCCGGATATTCGTCAGTATCGATCTTCGTTGACTTGCCGTCGGCAACGGCGATGGTCCAAAGGTTTCGATGATTATCCTGAATCAGAATCTGTGTTCCGTCAGGCGACCACGCGGGCGCTGAGAAAAATGCTGTCGACGGTAACGCAACTGTGCGCGGTGGAACGACGCCGAGCGGATCGCCGATCATCAGTTGATATTCGCCGCTTGCATCCGACAACCAGGCAAGCTGAGCACCGTCAGGCGACCAGACGGGACTACGATCGTGAGCGCCGGAGCTCTGCGTCAGGTTTCGATAATCGCCCTTCTCTGCCGGAACGGTGAAGATCTCGCCACGCGCTTCAAACGCTGCGCGAACGCCGGTCGGCGACAACGCTGAGTTGCGAATCATGCTGACGACTTTCTTGAACTGCGGACGCGCCCACGGAAAATCGCCAGTCACGTTGATGTTGAGCTTGTTCGCTCGTCCTGAACCGGCATCGACAAGATAAATGTATCCCGCCTGCTCGTATACGACGGCGTCAGGACCTGCCGATGCCGTCATGATGTCGAAGTCGTCGTGACGCGTAAGCTGTGCGACTTGTTTTGTATCGAGTCGATAGCTGAAGAGATTCACCGTGTGATTACGATCTGAGAGAAAATAGATCGTGTTTCCCACCCACATCGGCAGGGAATCGTTACTGTTGGTCCAGGGAAGTTTCTCGACCGAGTAGTCGACGAGATTCATTATCATGATTGGATGAGTGCGACCGCCGCGGTAATGTCGCCAAAAACTTGTCTCGTACCAGTCAGGGATAAACGCAGTGGTGAACTCTTCATAAGCAATGCGCCGTCCGTCTGCGGAGTAAGCGGCATTGAAAGCGCGCGGCATCGGCAAAGGCTCGGGCAGACCGCCGTCGACACTAACGCTCCATAAACGAGCGTACGCCTGCTGTGGCGCGCTGGTCCGCGTTGAAGCAAAGATCACGCGACGACCATCAGGCGTCCAGCCACGAGCGCGATCCAAACCGGGATGAAAAGTTAATCGTTTGGGATCGCCGCCGGCAGTGGGAACAAGGTAGACGTCGGTGTTGCCTGCGACTGTGGCAGTGAACGCGATCTGCGAACCGTCAGGCGAGAAGTAAGGATCGATCTCCGCGCCGGGAGTTGACGTCAGGCGGCGTGCTTGTCCGCCGCTGCGTGAGACGATCCAAAGATCGCCGGCGTATTCGAAAGCAACCGAATCGCTGCTCACGGTCGGGTGTCGCAGCAGGCGCGTGCCCTGGGAGAATGCGACGGTGGAAGAACAGGCACACAATGCAATTGCGAAGATTAATAGTTTTGTTTTCATAGCCGCGGATGACGCGGATTACACGGATTACATAATTAAATCTGCGTAATCCGTGTAATCTGCGGCAAAGATCTTTTTAAAATTCAAACCTCACGCCGATCTGGCCTTCCCGTCCGGGAAGCACTTGCTTGATAGCGCCGAAAGTGAGATTTGCATTCGTGGTGGTTGTTTCCACCGCTGCGGGATTCTGCCGGTTCAGCAGATTGAAAAACTCGAACAGCACATGAAGCTTCGCGCGCTCACCTATATTGAAACGCTTCGCAAACCGCATGTCGAGCGTAACATACGCCGGCGAAGTGAACGCGTTTCGACCAGCAATCACGTCAATCCCGTTCAGAGTTCCATCACCATCCGGATCCGCTGTTGGACTGGATCGACTGAAATGAAATCCACTCTGCGCCCGAAAGATTCCACTAATCTGCACCTGCCACGGCAGTTCCAGCAAACCATTCAGTTGGAACGTGTGATCGACCGACAGGTCGGATGGTCCCTTGTCGAGATCGGGACCATCAACAAACGTATTTGCCTGTGCTACGAACCTGCCGTTGGCGCGCGTGTATGGTCCATTGGCGTTTGTTCTGGGCACTCCGGCTTCGACACTCGACACCACCGGCGCGATCCCGATGAAACTGTCTGAAGGAAGACTGGTGATGCCCAACTGATTATCAGTTTCCCTGGCCCACGCATAGTCTCCATTCAGAATGAAGCGACGGCTCAGCCGTTTATTAAAGCCGACAATCAACGCATCATACTCACCCTTGTACCAGGGACCGAAAGTGTTGATTGCTCCCGCTGAGAATGGCGGCAGAAAAGTTCGTGCACCCGCGCGCGAGACAAACGATATGTTCGACTCTCTCACGCCGAGTATGTTGTGCATCTCGCGATGATAGTAGTCAGCCTGGACCACCAGGTCTCTGCCGAACTCCCGCTGCACTCCGATGCTGTAGCTATTCGTGAAAGGCGTTTGGAAAGTGCCATCGACGCTGGTTGGCAAAATCTGTGCGGGAATAGCGGCGTGCGATAACGCGCCGAATGGTCCCCAGAAAAAGAATCCGGGCGCTTTGCCAACCGCGACGCTCGCCGCGTCGGCATACTGCTGCGGCGTGAGTCCTGATAGTTGTTGAATGTTCGAGATGTTGATTACTGCGTCAGCCGGAATCAAAGCGTGTCCCGGAGCAACAACTCTGTTCAGTCGGTCTCGGCCAATAAACTGATTTGCTGCACCACCTCCGAATGCCGGACACTTCGCTCCCGACGCTGCGATCTCGGCGTCAGTCAGGTTCGGCGATACGCATAAACCGCCGACGAACAGGGATGCGCCGATTGCCGCGGGCCCGATTGTCGGAACGCCATAAAATCCGCGCGGATATGAAAACGGTTGGACCACTCGTCGATCCGCGCCGCCAAACGATGGAACATCTCGTGCGATGTTGAGGCGAAACTGATCGTAGAAGCGACCGGCGTGACCACGGATCACAGTCTTCGGTGTAGCTGCCCAGGCGAAACCAACGCGCGGTGAAATATTCTCTTTCGTAATGAACTCAGAGTCATAGTCCCAGCGCAGACCGAGGTTCAACGTTAGACTACGCAGAAACCTCCAGTCGTCCTGGAAAAATATTGCGTGATAATCGTTTCGCAGATGGATCTCGTTCGCTTCCGGTGTCAGACCGCCGGCAGTGGTGACGGTAAAGAATCCGGAGTTGATTGGACCAAAAGCCAGAAAATCGTTGACCGTGGCGAAGAGCTGAAGATTTAGCGTCTGGCTTTCAACGCCGTCAACCTTTGTACGCAAAAAATTCCAACCGAACTTGAGGTTATGATCGCCGAAGAGTTTTGCGAGATTGGCGCCTAAAGAAGTGTACTTCTGATCCAGAAACGAGGCCGAGGTGTTGTTGCCGAACGCCACTGAGCCGAGATTACCCGCGAGTCCACCTGTCGTGAACGAGCTAAATATCTGGAAGGTCGTGCCGACACCAGCTTCCGGATGAGCCGGTGCAGAACTGGACACGTCACCGCGATATCCACCGCGTAAGGTCAATACCCACGGATTGCTTTGATCGCCCAGCAAAACCACGTCACCAAATCCGAGCAGAAGACTCCGCGCGGTGGTGTTGTTTCTTCGCGAGGGCAAACTGTTCGAAGCGGAAAGCGGCAGAAACTCTTTGATTACGCCATTGGTGTAATTCACTTCCTGCGTCAACTGGTGGCGGCCCAACTGTTCATCCAACTTGAAGAAGCCGCGCGTGTCTCGAGTCCTTGATGGATTGTCGAATGGTGTTTCAAAGTTACGAAGGATCTGATTAGCTTGGGCATTTCCAGTGCTCGGAAAAGTAAAGTCGAGCCGGCGGTTCTCGTGAATGCGTTCGCCTGAACCGAAGAAGAAAACCTTATTCTTGATGATTGGACCACCGAGCGCCAGGCTGTAGTCATAGCGTCGCAGCTCAGGCGCATCCGCGTTTGCGGTCAACGAATTCGATGAGTCTAACGCGTCGTTACGAACGAACAGCGACCCGACACCATGGTATTCATTGTTTCCACTTCGCGTGATTACATTGACGATGGCTCCCGATGCCTGTCCAAACTCAGCTTTGTATCCTGTCGTTAAGACCTGAAACTCTGCGATCGTCTCCTGATTGAACTGCGATGCTGCGCCGCCGGTGACAGTATTTTTGTTCGGCTGGCCGTCAATCATGAAGTTGTTGTTGCCTGCTCGTTCACCGAGAACGGGTGTTGAATTGTCACTGCCAACGTTGGCCTGACGATTAATAACCGCGCCGGGCACCAGTTGTAGCAAGTCGAGATAATTACGCCCGTTCACCGGCATCTCGCGAATCTGCTGTGGCGTGACAGTCGTGCCAGTCGCAGCAGAAGTCGAATCGATAACTAACGCTTCCGAAGTCACGCTGACCTGCTCCTTGACGCCGCCAACTTCGAGGTCGATGTTCAGGGTGAGCGTGCGATTAACTGTCAGCTCGAGGTTCTCGAAGGTGCTGTTGCTGAAGCCGCGCGCCGATATAGTCAGTGAATAAATCCCCGCGGGAAGCGCAGTTATGCGGTAAAAGCCTTCTTCATCACTTGTCGTGCTTCGCTCGATTGCCAGCGAGATGGAGGTAAGTTTTATGTCAGCGCCGGCAACAACTGCGCCTTTTGGATCTTTTACCGTGCCCTCAATGTTCGACGTGGTTTGGGCCAAGGCCGGCAAACTCGATAGCAAACACACGCAAACACAACCAAGAATCATCTGGCCGATCCTCATCGCTGCACCTCCGAGGCTTAGTAGTTCGCTCACGTTTTTGGACTTGAACTGGAAGAGCCATGCACTCTGTGTCTTTGTGTCTCTGTGGTTAAGCACACCATAGAGACACAGAGACACGGAGAAGCAGCGCTTCTTTACCGCAAGTGTTGCAGAATGTCAATAGTGCCACAGATGCTGCAAACTTCCTTGCCAACCCGAGTTTCGATTTGTTATCTTGCCGCGCCATGCACTCTGCACCCGTTACCGCGGCGCCCTGGTTGAACACCGCTAATACCGATCCGATCGCGATCGACAGAATCGAAATGCGAACTGTCAGGCTGCCATTGCACGAACCGTTCGAAACCAGCTTCGGCAGCATCGATTCGCGACTTCTCTTCCTGATCAGCATTCATGCGGGAGGATTGACGGGGTGGGGAGAAGTAGTCGCCGCCGAGCAGCCGCGCTACAGTTATGAGACAGTCGGCACAGCTCAACATGTAATCCGCGACTATCTCGCGCCCGCGATGTTGGACCACCCGATTGCCAATCTCAACGATCTCGCAACGCGCTTTGCTTCGTTTCGCGGACACAACATGGCCAAGGCCGGATTGGAACTCGCCTACGTAGATTTGCTCGCACAGGTTAGCAACCAATCTCTTTCCAGAATGATTGGCGGCACGCGCGCTCGCATTCCGGTCGGCGTCAGCCTCGGCATACAACCGACTGTCGGCAAACTGCTGGACCATGTTGAAAGGTACTTGTCTGAGGGTTATCAGCGAATCAAACTGAAGATCAAACCAGGCTGGGACATTGAAGTTGTGCGGGAGGTACGTCGCAAACATCCGGAGATCATGCTTTCGGTGGATGCCAATTCGGCTTACGCGATCACGGATCAAGATCATCTCAAACAACTAGACGACTTTGATTTGCTCATGATCGAACAACCACTCAATCACGACGACCTCATCGATCACGCAAAGTTACAGTCGACGTTGAAAACTGCGATCTGCCTCGACGAAAGCATAACTGGTCCAGCACGGGCGCGACAGGCCCTCGAGCTCGGAAGTTGTCGCATCATCAATATCAAGATCGGACGCGTCGGTGGATACTCGCAAGCTCTGTTGATTCACGACTTTTGTTTTGCAAGAGGAACGCCGGTCTGGTGCGGCGGCATGCTCGAGTCAGGAATCGGACGCGCCCATAACATCGGTCTCGCCAGTCTCTCGGGTTTTTCTTTGCCTGGCGATATTTCAGCCAGCTCTCGTTACTTTTCACGGGATGTTATTTGTCCTGAGGTACAGGTCCTCAGTGATGGGACCATCGAAGTGCCTGTCAGGCCAGGACTCGGATTTAACGTCGATAGAGATTACATTGACGCACACACGCAAACCGTCCACAGATTAGGCAGATTGATTTAATAAAATCTGTGTAATCTGTGTAATCTGTGGATGAACGATCGGAGATTTACAATGAGTTCTGACACGCCGTTGAGTTATCTCGAAGCGCGCTTTGCCAAGTCCAGATCGCAATTGAACGCGCGGCGCCAGCGCTTGCTTCGTCATATTATCGACTCTGCGGACGAGACCTATTTTCTTTCTTCACGCGAGATGGCGAAGCGTTACAACATCGACGCCACGACGATCCTGCGGACCACTCAGGTCCTCGGCTATGAGAGTTTCGCTGAGTTTGCCGCCGATCTGCGGCAACACTTCGTAACGCGGATCACGCCTTACACAGTGCTAAAAGCCGCTACTCGAGAAAAACGCAGTCTCGAGGACCACATCGATCAGTCGCTTGATAAGTCGATACAGAATTTGAACATTCTGAAATCGGATCTGGATCGGAAACTGGTCGTGCAATTGGCGAAACAGATTAAACGTTCGCGGCGTGTGCTGGTGGTGGGATTGGATTTTGCGAGATCCCTCTCTTACTACCTTGCGTATGGTTTGTTAGCGCTGGGCTTCGATGCGGAGGCGCCGATTGGCAGTAGCGGAAGTCTGCAATACAAAGTGGAAACGTTGACGTCGAAAGATCTGTTGATTGCGATCAGCTTTGGTCAGTGTTTGCGCGACACGGTTGAATCGGTGCTGCGTGCGAAGAAACAAGGCGTGCCGACTTTCGGGATAACTGACAGCAACACCTCGCCGATCGCGCGCTACTGCAATGCTCACCTCGTTACGCCTGTTGTCAGTCCATCATTTTTGAATTCCTATGTTGCGCCGATGGCGGCTATAAGTGCGATTCACGTTGCGTGTGCGCACGTCGATCCGAAGCGTGCGTTGAATCGTCTGCGACCGACCGATCGAGAATACGCCGCCGGTCATCGCTGGTATCGCGAGCCAAAAGGCTTCGACGGCGACCTACCTTAGCCACAAAGAGCCACAAAAAACTAGGGGCGGTCTTCAGGTAGTCGCAGCGGCGACTCGAAATTATTCCGGCACGGATCGCTGTTACCGATGCCTGCTTTTCTCCGCGCGTCGCGCATTGCAGCAGTCAGAGTTCTTTCGTCCAGTTTTGCCAGGCTACACTCGTCGTCAATGATGCGGCGCTGCAACGTCTGCAGCTCTGCCTGTAGTCGAAGCAAGTCCTCCGGACTGATTCGCGAAGTCACGCCTGACAGGCGTGACTGCTGTTCGAGAGTGCGCACACTCGTCTCAACGGTATAAAAACGCTGTTCCAGTTGAGCGAGACGGCTTTCCAAACGGATAATGTCCTGCTGCGGAACTGGTCCAGGACTATTTCCCTCCGCCGAGGAAATCTTGAAGACGATTACGACGACTAAGACACTAGCCAAGATCAACAGCACCACATGCATGCGACTCTTGTATTGCATAACTCACCCCTTAGAAACTGAATTGAGATGAGATTAGCATAGTCGATAAAGAGAGAATCGGTGTAATCTGTGGGTTACATAACACAGGAGGTAACCGCTGATGGCAAGATACGGAAAGAAGGCCAGCAAAAAAGTTGAGAAGGCGATGCACGAGCGAAAGCACGGCACGCTCAAGAGTGGCCGCTCCGGTAAGAAAGTCACGAGCAAAAAGCAGGCGATAGCAATCGGCCTCTCAGAGGCACGCAAAGAAGGCGCTAAGGTCCCAAAGAAAGGATCGAAAAAAGGCGGTAAGAAGAGTTCGAAGAAGCGATCGTCGAAGAAGTGAACGCCTGGACCAACGGTCCACAGATCACTACAACGATACGGTCTGCTCAGCCCAGAACTGAAACTCGCGATGCTTGTGCACTTCGGCTTTTGCCTGTAGCCCGTTAGCCACCGCCACCACGTGTTCGAACACGCGTTGGCCAACTTCGTCGATTGTTTCAGTTCCATCGATCACGCCACCGGCAGACAGATCGAGATCGTTCGACATCCGCTCGAACACCGGAGTGTTTGACGCCAACTTGATCACCGGCGCGATGGCATTGCCGATAGTCGTTCCGCGACCGGTGGTGAAGACCACGACTGTTGCGCCCGCCGCAACCAAACCCGGCGTTGACTCCTGGTCGTAGCCCGGCCCCTGCATCAGGTTCAGCCCGCGCTGTGCCGGCGTCTCAGCGTATTCAACAACACCTTCGACGCGAGTGGTTCCAGCCTTCGCAATCGCACCCAACGACTTGATCGTTATGTTCAACAATCCACCCGCTATATTTCCCGGACTCGGATTGTTGTTGAGCACTGCGCCAAACTTCGACGCATACTCTTTGTACCAATCAACCATCCGATAGACCGCGCGTCCGGTCTCAACGTCTTTCGCGCGAGACGCGAGCAGGTGTTCCGCGCCACAAAACTCGGGCACTTCCGTGATCAAAACTGTTCCGCCCGAACGAACCAACAAATCTGCAGCGCGGCCCAACGATGGATTCGCGGAGATGCCCGAGAAGCCATCGGAACCGCCACACTTCACACCTAGTACGAGTTCACTGACCGAACACGTTTCACGACTGACCTCGTTAACCGCGGGCAGCATCTGCTCGATTTCTCTTAATCCCTGTTGAATCGCCGCCTGCGTGCCACCAACCTCTTGAATACCGATCTTCGCTACCGGCTTCGCAAATTCCTTCTCGCGTTTCAACAGATACCTTTCGACCTGGGCCAGGTTGGTCTTTTCGCAACCGAGATCGATCAAAACAACGCCGCCAACATTCGGATGGTCTGCATAGTTCGAAAGCGTGCGCAGCATCACGTCGATCGTCGATCCGTCCTGACAGCCGCAACCCTTGTTGTGCGGAATCGCGACAACGCCATCGACATTCGGATACTTCATTCGATCGTAAAGCGTGAACTCAGCTATCGTCGAAATCTGCAATGCTTCATGACTCGCGCACATGCTCGTCGGCACGATCAGCATGTAGTTGCGCGTGCCAACGCGACCATCGGGTCGTCGATAACCCATGAACGTCGCGCATTGGTCCAACGGAAAATAATCGGGCGAAGGAGTATGGAGATTTTCTGGAAGATCTCGAACAATCGGCACCTCGTCAGTCATGTTGTCGTGCGTGATCTGTTCGCCTTGGTTGATGCCTAAAGAGGTTCCGATCGGTTGTCCAAACTGAAGCACAAACTCGCGCGCGGGAATGTCTCTGGTTGCAAAACGATGGCCTGGTGGAACGGCGCCGCGGATCTCGAGCGTTGAGCCGTTTGGCAGGCGCAGTTGCAAACCGGGCGACGTTTCTTTTTTGACTACAGCAACGTTGTCCTTCGGATCGACCACGATCGCAAAGTCACTCAGTAACGAAGCTGTTGGTGTTTCGACACTTGACATATCTCAGTTTTCTAAAACGTTTTGCAGTATCAACGAGCGGACGTTTGGATGAACTCGCAACCAGAGTCCGGGATTTTGATCGAATTGCTTTTGCCGTGTCTCAGCGTCTTCGGCGATCCTGGTCGTTAACAACTGCCGGTAACTCCCTCTTTTCGCTGGAGCCGTGTCAGCATCGACGATCGATTGCACCACGCGGCGCGCGCCAAGAATCGCGGCTGGACCAAGCGTGAGAATGTGTTCGGCCACTCGACACTCCGCTTCGTCAGTTTCACTGACGACTGTGCCACCCGCCTTAAACTTGTTGATGTGGTGCTCGAGTATCGATTGCGAGATCGGGATCATTCCCGCAATGTCGTTGTAAGTGGCGCCAGAGCCGGGTTTGATGTACGCGAGGTGCGAAGCTCCGCCAGCTTCTGGACCAAGTCCAAGAAAGAAAAGATCGATGCCGCCGAGTGATTCGAGTCGTTCAACATAGCGGGCCAGTTCGCTTTCGAGATCTTCGACGTCGGTACGCAGCGAAGTGAAGCTTTGCACTTTGCGAAAGAAGTCCTGGCCGAGGAGTCGTTCGAAATCACGCACGAAGCTCAAGCCGTTGTCCATTCGCAAAGGCGCCAGTGCATCCTGCGTAAAAACATGAAGACGAGCAAATAACGAATCGTGGTCGTTCGTTTGGGCCATCGCGCCCAACAGCCGGTGCAATGCCTGACCGCCGCGTCCACCGACCAGAACCATGACCAATGACCCGTCTTTTGCTGCTGCGGCATCGGTGATCTCGTCGAGCATCGCGCGTCCGACGGCTTCTTCTGACGGCAGCACTTCATAAACCAGATCTCGAACCGGCAGCTTCGCGAGATAGTCAGAGTCGGCAGCGTCGTGCCAGAGCCAAATGTTGCCTCCAACCGAGCGACGTCGAACACTCTGTTTGCTTGTCGCTGACATTGGGTAGTCGTCTTCGAAAAGTTGAAATGGTAATACCAATTTCCTGGAAGGCACGACTTTAACATGCTGACCACAACTACACAAGCAACATTTTCCGTGTCGAAAATATGGCCGGTAAAACCAGCTAATCATAAATTACTACGCGACTTTTGTGCTTGACGATTGGAGACTCACGGTGTTACACAGTACGCGCACTTTCTAAAAGTGGTCTAACCTTTTCTTGAACATTCATTCGAATATGACCTATTCTCCACTGGAGCTTAATGGCAAAGTGGCCGTGATCGTGGGTGGCACTTCGGGCATCGGACGCGCCATTGCTCACGGTCTCGCGCAAGCCGGCGCCGATGTGATTCCGACATCGCGCCGCGCTGAACAGGTTGAAGCTGCGGCGCGGGAGATCGAGGAGTTTGGCCGCCGCTCGCTGCGTGTTACTTCCGACGTTTCCGATCGCGAGTCGCTGCAACGCGTGTTGAGTGAAGCGATTCAGATGTTTGGCAAGGTGGACCTTCTGGTCAACTCCGCCGGCCGCACCAAGCGCGCTCCGACCATCGATTTTTCGGAAGATGACTGGAACGAGATTCTCGATACAAATCTCACCGGCACGTTGCGCGCTTGTCAGGTATTCGGCCAACACATGCTCGAACGAGAGTCTGGAAGCATCATCAACATTGCTTCACTCTCAACGTTTGTCGCCTTGCGCGAAGTTGCTGCCTATTCGGCGAGTAAGGCTGCTGTCGGGTCGCTGACGAAATCGTTGGCCATTGAATGGGCCAGTCGTGGTGTTCGAGTGAACGCGATCGCGCCAGGTGTTTTTCGCACTGCACTCAATCAAAAGTTACTCGATGAGACCGAACGTGGCCGCGAGTTTCTCTTGCGCACACCGATGAGACGCTTCGGCAACGTAGAAGAACTTGCAGGCGCGGCGGTTTTCCTTGCTTCGGACGCGGCGAGTTTTGTGACTGGCGAGATACTCGTCATCGACGGTGGATTCCTGGCAAGCGGCGTCAATCAATAATCGATATGGATTTGAATATTAAGAATAAGGAGCAGTGTCGCTGGGACATTGTCTCGCTTGGCGAGGTGATGCTGCGTCTCGATCCGGGCGATGGACGTGTTCACACTGCGCGCAGTTTCCAGGTTTGGGAGGGTGGCGGTGAATACAACGTCGCGCGCGGGCTGAAGCGTTGTTTCGGACTCGATGCTGCTGTCGTCACCGCCTTTGCCGACAATGCAGTGGGTCGCTTGGTCCAGGATCTGATCTATCAGGGAGGCGTGGACCAGTCACACGTAAAATGGGTCAAGTTCGACGGTGTCGGACGAACAGTACGCAACGGATTGAACTTCACCGAACGTGGTTTTGGCGTGCGTGCTGCTGCTGGTTGTTCTGACCGAGGACACACCGCAGTGTCGCAGTTGAAGCCGGGCGAGATTGACTGGGAACAAATATTCGGCGACGAAGGCGCACGCTGGTTCCACACAGGTGGAATCTTTTGTGCGTTGTCGGAAACAACTCCAGCCGTGGCGCGCGAAGCAATGGAAGCAGCGAAGAAGCACGGCACGATCATCTCGTATGATCTGAACTATCGCGACTCATTGTGGCGCTCGATTGGTGGACGCGAAAGAGCCGTTGCTGTTAACCGCGAGCTCGCATCACTCGTAGACGTGATGATCGGCAATGAAGAAGACTTCACTGCCGCGCTCGGTTTCGAGGTCGAAGGACTTGACGAACATCACTCGAAACTCGAAGTCGAAAACTTTCGTCGCATGATCGAAAAGGCGGTTGCGGAGTTTCCGAATTTCAAGATCGTTGCGACCACACTGCGGAATGCCAAGACGGCGACGGTGAATGATTGGGGCGCGGTGTGTTACGCCGGTAGTGAGTTGTATCAGGCGCCGTTGCGCGAGAACCTCGAGATTTTTGATCGCGTTGGCGGTGGAGACTCGTTTGCTTCCGGACTAATCTACGGACTCTTGAGTGGAAAGGGTTTGCAGTGGGCCGTGGAGTGTGGCGCCGCTCATGGCGCGCTGGCGATGACGAC
Source organism: Pyrinomonadaceae bacterium (assembly GCA_035248565.1). Classification (GTDB taxonomy): domain Bacteria; phylum Acidobacteriota; class Blastocatellia; order Pyrinomonadales; family Pyrinomonadaceae; genus PSRF01. The sequence continues at coordinate 49,332 of DATFHH010000068.1, forward strand.
GCCCGGCGACACGACGATGGCAACCCTTGCTGAAGTCGAGCGCGTGATGAAACGCGGCACCGCGCGGGTAAACAGATAATCAATCTGCGTAATCTGTGGATTCTTCTTCTTGTTGCTGAGCTTTTTGGGCCAGCATCAGATGGTCGCGCATCGCGTTGCGCGCAGCCTCCGGATTGCGCTCGCGAATCGCACGATAGATCGTGCGGTGCATCTCCGCTGACTCCTTCAAATCTCGCGCGCGCTTTATCGTTTTACTTCGCACCTCAAACAAGATCGTCGCGATCATATTCATCAACGCCGTGAGAATTCTGTTGCCCGAAGCAGCAGCGACGGTTTGATGGAAACGCATGTCGTGAACGAGAAACTGTTCGGGCTCGTCAAGCGACGCAAACATGCCGGTGATCTCTTCCGACATCTCCGCCATCTGTTCGCCCGTCGCACGTTCCGCAGCCAATGCAGCAATCGCCATCTCTAGCGATCGCCGTGCTTCAAACATTTCCGCCGGCGTGAATCGTTGCAGCGACGCCATCAGTCGCAGCGCACTGCCATCAAGCGACGGTGGTCCTTCAGATTCGACGACGAAGGTGCCCGCGCCACGACGCGGTTGCAATACGCCAACCGCAGCGAGCGAACTGATTCCGGCGCGCAGTGTCGGACGACTCACGCCCAATCGCTTTGCTAAATCTCTCTCCGGCGGCAGTCGATCGCCCGGACGCAACTCACCTCTATGAATCATTTCGCGAAGCTGCGAAACGACTTCCTCGAAAGTCGTTCCGCGACGTTCCGCATCAATGGCCTTGAAGATGTTTGCGTTCGATTGACTCATCGTCGTTGGTCGATCGCGATTGGTATGACCGCGTTGATATCTTAAGTGACTTGGTTAAGCGAATGGCGTAATTCTGCGTCAGCAGAATTTGAACTGTCAACAATAATTTGTGACCAATCACAAAGACAGCTAAGCGGCGGTAAGACCAATTAAAGGCACCAACGCTCCCCAAAAACACAATATAATCGCAGGCGATTTGTCTCCCGGAGGAACCACTTCCTTGACCAAAAGCAAACAAATCCTATCGCTGACACTCGTAGCCTTCACGCTGCTCGCCAGTTCGTGTGCGTTCGCCAAGCATCGCGAGACTGCGGAGAAGGCAGTCGACACGTTTCATAACCAGCTCAACGCTGGTCAGTTTCAGGAGATCTACGCGCACTCAGGCGATGAATTCAAGAAGGCCGTCAGCGAGGCTGATGCCGTTGCTCTCTTCGACGCCGTTCACCGCAAACTGGGAATGGTGAAGCAAGCGAACTCGACCAGTTGGCGAGTCGGTACTGCGCCGTTTGGAGCGATGACGGTACTTGCCTACGACGTCGAATTCACTGAGGGAAAAGGCACCGAGCAGTTTGTCTTTCAAATGAAGGACAACAAAGCCCTGCTCGTCAATTACAACATCAATTCCCCATTACTTATTACCAAGTGAAACTATAGTACGCCGCGGATAACACGGATTGATCCGCATTAAATCCGCGTTCATCTGTTGCTAAATCCACCTTTACAAAATTCAAACAACTGTTTTAAATTGTCGTTTGAATGCCAACCCAATCTATTGCCAGCGACCGGACGCGGGCGCGGCTAATTGATGCCGCGGGAGAGATGTTCGCTGAGCGGGGTTTTCATCACACCACCGTAAGACAAATCTGCCAGCGGGCCGGCGCAAACATTGCCGCCGTTAATTATCACTTCAGAGACAAGACCGGTCTGTACACCGAAGTCGTGCGGCAATCAATGCGCGCTGCTCGACTCGACGCTGTTCGTGCCGCCTTCGATCGGAATGCACCTCCCGAAGAGATTTTGCATGCTGTTATTAAAACCCGACTGGAGAGCCTGCGTGGATTTGACCTCAGCGATTGGCACTTCCGGATCTTTGCCCACGAGTTAGCCAAACCAACTCCGGCCACAGATGTGGTGGTGAATGAGGGAATACGACCGCTGTATTCACGGTTATGTAACCTGGTCGGTGGCATCTTGAAATTGCCACCCGACGACGAAAAGACGCGCCTTTGCGCCCACAGCGTCATCGGCCAGATGCTGTTTTATGTATTTGCGAAACCGGTCATCAATCGCCTGGCTCCACAGATGAAGATGACGGCAACGCAAGTTGATCAGCTTGCAGATCACATCACAGAGTTTTCTCTCGCCTATCTGCGGCAAGCCAAGTCGAAACGTCAACGCACCAAAACAAAAGTGGACGGTAAAAGACATGACAGAAGCTCAAAAACTAACGCCCGCTAAGAGCAATGGTGAACAGACAGCAAAGACGCCGACGCCCAAACCACGGCGCTCGCGATTTCGCCAATATCTGCCCGGTCTTTTGTTCATCGTGGTCTTAGCCGGCGCAGCATATCTGTTCTGGCGAATCTTCCTCGCCGGCAGTGGGGCTCCGGAAAATGTGATCACGTTGAGCGGCCGAATCGAAGGTGACAGTTCAGCGGTCGCGCCAAAACTCAGCGGACGAATCGTCGAAATTCGAGTGCGCGAAGGCGATACGGTAAATGCCGGCGACGTGATTGCTGTCCTTGACGACGAACAAATTCGTGCACGCGAAGATCAGGCCCGAGCAGCAGTTGCCGACGCTGAAGCAAAAGCCGAAGCAGCGCAAGCTCAGATCGCCGTACTCCAGGAGCAGTTGCGACAAAGTGAATTGCTCGCCGAGCAGGCACGAACGGACGCACTTGGAAGAGTGCACCAGGCGGAAAGCGAAGTCGTAGCTGCTCAAGCCGAACTCGCCAAACAGGAAGCCGCCTATCGACTGGCCGACTTCGACCGGCAAGCTTATACGCGTCTCGCCGCGACCGGAGCAGTTTCTGAACGCAAGGGCAAAGAGGCGATGTCGACTGCAGAACAACAAACTGCCGCAGTTGACGCGGCCAGAAGAAGAGTCGAATCCGCTCGCGGATCGTTGCTGGTGGCAAAGGCGAGTCTTACAAACCCGAGCATTCGCGCCAGTCAGGCTGGTGCGAATCGAAAGCAGATTGCGCAACAGCAGAAAGAGATTGCGAGCGCGACTGCGAAACTCGATCAAGCCAAAGCTCAACTGGCCGAGGCGCAGGCAAACCGCCAGGACTTGAATATCACTGCGCCATTCAACGGCACGGTTACCACTCGAACTGCTGAACCCGGCGAGGTCGTAACGGCAGGAACAACCATTATCACTCTTCTGGACCTGAGCAAAGTTTACTTGCGCGGATTTGTACCTGAAGGTCAGATTGGCAAAGTCAAGTTGGACCAACCGGCGCGAATCTATCTCGATTCTAATCCCAATCAACCGCTCGAGGCTTACGTTTCGCGAATCGATCCTGAGGCGACCTTCACGCCCGAGAATACTTATTTTCGTGACGAAAGAGTGAAGCAGGTTGTTGGCGTAAAGCTTCAATTGAAGAGCGGTATCGGCTTCGCAAAACCCGGAATGCCTGCCGATGGAGAGATCCTGGTCCAGGGCAATGAGTGGCCGTCGCGAACGAAGCAGAAATAAAAAGAGCCATCCACAGATTACGCAGATTATGTCAGCGATTTTGGTTGAAGATCTTCACAAAGACTACGGTGCGACGCAGGCTGTTCGTGGCATCAGCTTCACTGTTAGCAAAGGCGAGATCTTCGGAATGATTGGACCAGACGGAGCAGGCAAGACGACGACTTTCCAGATTCTCGCCGGCGTGATGGAGGCCACGAGCGGTGTGGCGAAGATCTTCGATCAACCCGCTCGCGCGATGCGTTCGCAAACCGGGTATCTCACGCAAAACTTCAGTCTGTACCCCGATCTCAGCGTCAACGAGAACCTGCGTTACATCGGAGACTTGCGCCGTGTTCCCGCAGACGAGATCGCCGAACGCGGTCACCGCTATCTCGAGATGTTCGACATGGACCGCTTCGCGAATCGTCTGGCAGGACAACTCAGCGGCGGCATGAAGCAGAAGCTCGCTCTCGCTTGCGCGCTTGTGCCCCAGCCACGCGTGTTGTTGCTCGACGAACCTACAACAGGCGTCGATCCCGTATCGCGCAGAGAATTCTGGGACGCACTCGCACATTTATCGGCAGATGGTCTGACTATTCTCGTTGCTACACCTTACCTCGACGAAGCCGAACGCTGTCACACCGTCGCGCTCACGCATGAGGGCGAGATCCGGTTGATTGGACCACCTGACCAGTTACGCAAAACTCTAAAAGCAAAACGGTTGGAACTGACTACTCCGCAAGTCCAGGAAGCTGAAAACCTCTTTGCGAAAATCAGTGGACCAGATCGGGAAATTCTCGACGTGCAACGATTTGGCGATAGGCTCGATCTCCTGGCTCACGAACCGGATCAGGCTAAACGAGTCGTACAAGACGAATTGAGCAAGGCCCATATTCCGTTCGATGAAATCCGTGTTGATGAACCGACGCTCGAGAATACCTTCGTCGCAACGCTTCGCAGTTTGCGCCAGGAGCCACACGCGATGCCGTTCCCGCGCCGGCACGATCACTCCAGACTTCGTGGCCAAACCGCCATCGGCGCTAGCAATCTGGTGAAAACGTTCGGCGCATTCACCGCGGTGAACAACGTCAGTCTGCAAATTAAGTACGGCGAAGTGTATGGACTTCTCGGAGCCAACGGCGCAGGCAAGACAACCACGATCAAGATGCTGTGTGGCCTGCTTGAGCCGACGACGGGCGAGATGCAGTTGGCTGGAGAGAGTGGCAGTTTCAGATCTTCAGACGTGCGTCTGCGGATCGGTTACATGTCGCAGAAATTTTCTCTCTACAACGATCTCTCGGTTAAGGAAAACCTTAACTTTTTCGCCGGCGTTTACGGCGTACCTGAAGATGAGCGCGAAGAAAAATTGAGATGGGTGCTCTCCTTCTCCGGACTCGAAGGGAGAGAAAATCAAATCACGGGCAGTTTGCCAGGTGGTTGGAAACAACGGGTGGCTTTTGGTGCAGCAATCATGCATGAACCGACAGTGCTCTTTCTCGACGAGCCGACTTCAGGTGTTGATCCGCTGGCTCGACGCGCATTCTGGTCCATGATCAATCAGCTTGCAGATGCGGGAGCAGCCATTCTGGTAACGACTCACTACCTTGAAGAGTCGGAACAATGCAACCGTCTCGGCATGATGGTCGCCGGAGAACTCGTAGCGGAAGGGCGTCCCAATCAGATCAAAGACAAGCAAAAGGATCGCCTGATCGAGTTTGTGGTCGATCAGCCACAAAGAGCCAGCGACCTTTTGAAAAAAGAGATGGATACGTGGCGCGTTTCGCTGTTTGGCGATCGGTTGCACGTAATTACCGACGACAAAAATCAGCAACAACAAATCGAGGAGAAGCTCAAAGCCGGGGGGATTGAAATCATCAGCGCCCGCGAAGCGCGCTTCTCGATGGAAGACGTGTTCATCAGCGTCGTGGCCCAAGCACAGCAGCCACAAAAAGTCACAAGAAGTTAATGCGGCGAATCATTGCACAAACACGCAAGGAACTAACGCAGATCGTTCGCGACTGGCGAACATTGGTGCTTGCACTAATCCTGCCTATGATCCTTCTGGTATTACTCGGCAACGCAATTTCGCTTTCAGTGACTGACCTTCCGATTGTTATTCAGGATCTCGATGACTCACCCTCGTCACGAGAATTGATCGACGCTTTTCGTTCGTCGCTAACTTTTCGCGTTGTTCCATGGCCCACGAATAAACAACCTGTCGAGGCTTTGACGACCAACACTGCGCGCGCGGCGCTGATCATTCCAACTAACTTCGAGCGCAACATCAAGCGAGGCGTGGATTCTCCAATACAAGTAATCGTCGACGCTTCGGACGCAAACACAGCCCGATTGATCGCAGGTGACACAAATCAGATCGTTGCTGCGTACAACAATCGCGTCGCTCCATCTCCGCAGCCGCAACCCGTCCAGGCAGCGATTCGTCTCTGGTACAACCCCGGCCGGTCGTCAACTAAATTCAATGGCCCGGGCATCTTCGTGCTCGCCCTCTCGATCTTCCCGCCGTTGTTAGCGGCACTGGCGATGGCCAAAGAAGAGGACCAAAAGACAATCCTCCAAGTGTACGTCTCAAACATTCGTGCGTCCGAGTTTCTTCTTGGCAAAGTACTCGCGTTCATGATCGTGGCGTTCGCTGAAGTCCTGGTGATGATGGTGTTGCTGTTCACTTATTTCGATTTGAGTTTTGTAGGTGACCCGACGCCCTTCCTTATCGCGACGATACTTTATGCATTTTGTGTGGCGTCATTCGGCACAATGATCGGCTCCAACATTCCGAATCAGGCCGCTGCGATGCAGGCAGTCGCGCTCGGTGGCTTTCTACTTGTCTTTCTTCTCTCCGGACTGATTTTTCCGATTGAAAACATACCTGCATCGTTGCGTTGGTTATCCCGCTTTGTTTGGGGACGTTATTACATCGAGGTTGTGCGGGACGCTTTTCTTCAAGGCGGTGGTTGGCCGGCAGTTTGGTCCAAGACGCTGATCATCGGCGTAATCGGCTGCTTCTTTTTCGCACTTTCATGGGTGGGAAAACGTCGCATGCAAGTGAAGGCATAAATGATCGCGCTATTCAAAAAACTTTCCAACTCGCGTGTTAGCGCTCTTTTCCGAAAGGAATTGAACCAGATTCGACGCGATCGCCGCCTTGCGCTCTCGCTGGTTATTCCTCCACTGCTACAACTGACGCTATTCGGGTTCGCGCTCAGCGCGAGAGTGGAAAACGTGCCGCTCGGTGTTGTAGATGAAAGTAAGAGCAAAGAGAGTCGTGACCTGATCGCCGTCCTCACTGAGAGCAAGAGTTTTCAACTGGCAGGTTATTTCTTCTCAGTCGATCAACTGGGCGAAGCAATCAGTCACGGCACGGTGAACGCAGGCATTGTGATCCCGAATGACTTCGCTCGCGATCTTCAGCGCGACCGCTCGACCACTGTGCAGTTTCTCTTGAATGCTACTAACGCAAACTCAGCGGCGATCAGTCAGGGTTATGCAGAGGCAGTAATTCAAAACTACAACGCGCGCCTGCGTATTGAAGGTGCTCAGGGCAACTTTCGCAACGTTTCTATTGCTGGACCAAACCGTGCCGGACAGGCGTCGTTGCATCCGGCTTTTCTCTACAACCCGGGATTAAAGGATTCGTGGTTCATCACGACTGGCGTGCTCGGACTCTTATTAATTCTGAACAGCTCGATCGTCGCATCCGGAGCAATGGTGAAGGAACGAGAAGCGGGGACGATCGAACAGTTGCTGATGTCGCCGGCAGGAACCGGAGAGATCATCATCGCGAAGATCGCGCCGTTGTTTCTGCTGCTGTCGTTGATGATGTTTCTCGCGCTCATCGCGATCAGCACCGTATTCGGCGTGCCGTTTCATGGTGGACTGTTACCGATTTTGGGCGGCGGCGCGTTGTGCGTTTTGGCAGGGATCGGTATCGGAACTTCGATCGCTACCTTTAGTAAGTCGGCGCAGCAGGCGTTGCTTACGAGTTTTTTCATCAATCCGCCGCTTGTTTCATTGTCAGGTGCGCTCAATCCCGTTGAAGCGATGCCTGCGTGGCTGCAACCGCTGACGGTTATAAATCCGATTCATCATTTCGCCACTATCGCGCGCGGCAGCATGCTCAAAGGAAGCGGGATCGATGCGCTATGGCCCAACTTCATGGCTCTGTCGATCATTACGGTTGTGCTGCTGTCGCTTAGTGTTTGGCGTTTTCGAAAACAGTTGAGCTGAGCAATCTGCGTAATCTGTGGATGGTTTTTATAACGGAGGTAAAGGTGCGCGTAATAATCTTGCTTATACTTTTTGCGCCGAGTGTCTTTGCGCAATTGCCATTGTCTGGTCGCAATCCACAGGGAGGATCAGTAACCGCGACGCAAACCGCAGTGCCCGGCACCACGAACAGCATCAACACCATCAATCCAACAGTTCAGGTGCAAGGACCGTTTACCGGTAGCGCGTCCAGCATTTCGAAGATGCCCTTCACCGGCAGGCTTTCATTGCGCGAAGCAGTCGATCGTGCGATCGAATTCAACCTTGGCGCGGTTGGTTTAACCGAAGCTGTTCGCCAGGCGCGTGGACAGACGAAAGTCGCTCGTAGCGCCTTGCTTCCGAATATTAACGCGAGTCTCAGCGAAACTGTTCAGCAGACGAATCTGCAAGCACTTGGCGTCAGGTTCAATATTCCCGTTCCCGGCTTTTCACCTCCGACAATAGTTGGACCATTTAACTATTTCGATCTCCGCGCAACCCTGTCTCAAACAGTCCTCGATCTCACCGCTCGAAATAATTATCGCGCTGCGAAAGAGATCGCACGCGCAAACGAGTTGTCGGTCGAAGATGCGCGCGATCTGGTGGTGCTCGCCGTTGGCGGCACTTACCTGCAAGTGATCGCGGCAAAGTCGAAGATCGATTCCGCTCGCGCGCAACTGACAACGGCCGAAGCGTTGTACAAACAGACATCGGAACAACGTGCCGCAGGCATAGTGGCGCAGACCGATTTGAATCGCAGTCAGATTCAACTGCTGACACAACAGCAACGGCTGGTTTCACTCGAGAACGATTATTCGAAACTCAAAATCAGTCTTGCTCGCCTGACTGGGTTACCGCCTAACGACCAGTATGAGATTTCAGATGCCATTCCTTTTGCCGACGCGCCGCCACTCACCTTCGATGAGGCACTCCGGCAGGCATTTGAAACGCGTTCAGATCTCAAAGCTGCTCAAGCGCAGCTTGACGCTGCCGAGCGTGCTCGCGCTGCCGCGCGATCTGAGAGGCTCCCGTCACTTGCGGTCAGGGCTGACTACGGTGTGATCGGTACGAACCCGTCGCAGGCTCACGGCACTTTTTCCGTTGTTGGAACGGTGCGTGTTCCGATTTGGCAGGGCGGCCGGATCAAAGGTGAAACCGAAATTGCTGAAGCCGCTCTGGCCCAACGCCGTGCCGAATTTGAGGACCTCAAAGGGCGCATCGAAAGTGAAGTGAGAAATGCGTACTTTGATTTGCAGGCTTCAGTGAGTCAGGTAGAAGTAGCCCGCACAAATATCACCGTGGCAACTCAGAATCTTGATCTGACGCGCCAGCGGTTTGAAGCAGGTGTCAGCGACAATCTCGAAGTGATCCAATCGCAGGAAGCACTGTCAACCGCACATACTGACTACATCAACAGTGTGTTTGCTCACAACCTGGCAAAGCTAAGCCTCGCTCGCGCGATTGGACGCGCCGCCGAGTCATTGCCACGATTTTTGAAGCTCCAATGATCCGTTCTAAATCCGTGTGAATCCGTGGCTAAAAAACCCATGTCACAAGCGGTCCAGAGGAATGACGGACCGTTAGTAACTGATTTTTTGTGCTTTCTGTGCTTCTTTGTGGCTCACTTCGGCTCGGTTGGCATTCCCGCCTTGACCCAAGCATCGAATCCGCCATAAAGCGGATGCACGTGTTTCCAACCGCGTTCAGTAAGTTCCTCCGCCACACGGGCGCTGGACGCTTCATGCGGTCAAGTGCAGTAAGTTATGACTGCGCGATCTTTTGGTATCTCTTCGAGATGTTGGTTAAGTTCCGCAGCCGGTACTCGCATCGCATGCGGTAGTTTCTTGTCTGATTCCGCCCACGCCTGCGGATTACGTGTATCGAGAAACACAAATTCTTCACCACGCTCCATTCGTTCTTTTACTTCATCGACCGTAACTCTCGTTGCTTCCATAGATCTCCCTTCAGTTTGTTTACTTGAGGCGAGATACGTGCCTCATGCAGCAGTCGCGGGACAAAGCAACATAAAATTCACAGAAATCTCGGCGGTGGCCGTCATTGGAGTGGCCAGTTACAAGAAAGGCGAGCGGGCGGCCGCTCACCTCTCTTGCAGGTTTATTATTATTGCGATGCAGGCTTAACGGTTTTCGCTACCGCGTCCGCCTTTGCCGCCACCCTGTTGACCACCGCCTCCTTGCTGTCCACCACCTTGCTGTCCGCCTCTCTGGCCACCGCTACCCTGGCGACCTCCGGCTTCCTTACCTCCCTTTTGCTGACCGCCTTTATTTTCCTTGTCTGGCATGTCTTCCCTCCTTGTTATTTACTTGAACTGATGTTGTTCGAAAGAACAACCGTCGCACTTGCTACTGCACCTTTTCGGAACAGAATAATGCGACATGCCGACGTGGTCGCAAAGACAATGCCAAAACGATTTCTGTGCCTTTTGTGGCTAACTTAAAGGGCAGCTAAAGGGGCGCGGATAGGGAGGCCGGGATGAACGTTGGTTTGTAGGTAGCCGTCTTTGACGACGAGAACGCCGTTTACGATTACGAATTTGACTCCTTCAGAGTACTTGGCGGGTTCCTGGAAAGTTGATCGATCGATGATAGTTTGTGGATCGAAGATGGTGAGATCGGCATCGGCGCCGATTCGGATACGGCCTTTGTTCTTCATTGAAGGAACGCGTCTTTCGAGCCGCTGCGCGGGCATCAAGGTCATCTTTGTCAGCGCGTCGATCAGACTCAGTGCGTGTTGCTCGCGCACGTAGTGACCGAGCACGCGAGAGTAAGTGCCTGCCGTTCGCGGATGTCCTTTGCCCTGTTCGAGGATGCCGTCGCTGGCGATCATCGTAAGCGGGCTCTTGATCGCCGCAGTCACGACTTCTTCAGTCATCGAGAAGACAGCCACCATTCCTCCGGTCTTGCGATAGCGGTCAAAAGTCTCTTTCGTAAGCCGCTCGCCAGTCGCAGCCCATTGCAAGTCTTTGTAGTCGATGTCAAAAACTTCCTGCCAGCCTTCGTCGAAGATGGCAGACTTGATGTCAGTCATTCCCGCTATGTAGGGATAACACTCGGTCGTCACGTCGAGATTTCGCGACTTCGCTTCGCCGATCATCTGCAACAACTTCGGCGTTGCAGGTCCGCCGGTGCTTTGAATATGGACCACATGCAAAGGCGCACCGGTAATCGCGGCGGCGGAGATGACTTCCTCGAGGGCTTGAACACTGCTGGCCGGTTCCTTCACTCCTGCGTGCCGCATGTGCACGTGACACGACGCTCCGTAACGTGCGGCAACGCGAAACATCTCGAGAATTTCCCAGCGCGAAGCGTTGGGCGTGTATTGAATGCCAAAGCCGACCGCGACAGCACCGCGCTTCAGTCCGTCTTCAAGACGCTGCTTCATTTCGGCGATCTCAGAGTCGGTTGCAGCGCGGTGGGCCGCAGCGCCGCTTGGCAGAAATGTAACGGGCTCGTGCATCGCTGCCATTCGTGCTGCCAGGTGTCCGGCGCTCACGCCATAGTTGATCAGCGACTTTTGTTCGCGTTGCGCATACCACGCATCGACGTCACCTGTGCCGACTTCGAGTTCCAGTGCAGTGGTCACGCCGTCCATTGCCTTGAAACGGTAGTTCTCGTCGTCCTGACCGTGTTGATGTAGGTCGATAAAGCCAGGCGAGACGACCAGACCATGCGCGTCGATGACTGCTCGTCCGACGAGCTTCTGCGTTGTGATTGCTTTGATGGCGCCGTTTGAGATGCCGAGATTACGAATTGAATCGGTTCGCGATTCGGGATCGATGACTCTGCCGTTGAGGATTACAAGATCGTAAGCAGGGCTCGATTCGACAGGAAATGAGAGGCTCGCGATAATCAGAAGCAGAATAGGTCCTATAGGGCCTATAAGATCTATCTTCGGCTTGAGCCAACGCAGCCTGATCACTTTACCTTGCCTCGCGCCGCAACGCGCCACACACACTCCACCTGCTCACCGCGCACGCCATAAATCTCATCGTGCATATTCACCGTGCTGCACACGTGATTGGGAATCACACTCAGCCGATCTCCAACTCGATAGCGTCGATCGGAACGCTGAACATTCAAATGTCCATGCTCCTCGGAAAGGCGCTCGATCTCTGCTGCCGGATCCTCGTTTACTAAACCAAAGCCGGTTCCGTCGCCGGCTTGATAACGATCCGAAGAAAAAGTTTTTGAGCCGCCATCAATCATCGCGTGCCCTGCTACGCTCGTGCTAACAACTGTCACCAGAACAGACAACGCGCAATCACTCAACGCAGCCGCGGAAACACCAACTGTGTTTCGATCATTGAATATGTAAGTTCCAGGACGAATTTCATTCACACCATGGAACAGATGACCTTCAAAAGCCGATGGCGTTGAGCCACCACTCACGATCGACAGCGGCAAGTCTTCACGCGCAAAACCTTCATGCACACGGTCGAGCAACTCATTCACTTGAGTCCGCAGCGCGGTTCGTTCATCCGGCTGAACTCCAAAATGTCCCGGAAAAAACATGAAGCCTTTGAATTCCAACGCCGGAAGCGCCGTGATTTTCCTGGCGAGCGTCAATAACTCAACTTCGTCGCGAACGCCGCAACGTCCAAAACCCACATCCAATTCGGCGAGTATTCCAATCTTTGTTCCGTGTTCCGAGGCCGCCGCTGAAATGCCGCGCGCCGCATCGTCGGAATCGAGTGAGACAGTGATATTGGCGCGTTCCGCGAGGCTCGCGAGTCGATCGACTTTTCGTGGTCCAACAATCGGATAGGCTATGAGAATGTCGGTAATGCCGGCGTCAAGCATCACTTCTGCTTCGCCAATCTTTGCGACGGTGATGCCGGTCGCGCCACTGGCGATTTGCCGTTTGGCGAGTTCAGGGATTTTGTGCGTCTTGGTATGAGGACGCAACCGGAGTTGATGCTCGCGGCAGTAACTCCCCATTTGCGAAAGGTTTCGGTCCAGAATGTCGAGATCGACGACGACCGCGGGTGTTTCTAACTCAGAAACCAACATTTAGTTTCACGCAAAGTCGCAAAGTCGCATAGTTAAGGAACGATCTCGAACGACGCCTGCTGATTCGCAGCCTTTCGCGTCACCATGTCTTTGACTTCAATAGTTGCCTGATAACGGCCAGGCGAGAGACCCGCAAGACGTATATATTCACCAAATTGAAGATGAGGTACGGGCCGATTCTGAACTTCCGTTAACACATAATCGAATGGCCTCGTCGCCGGCTGACTATCTTTCATAAGACGCACCGTGACTCTTACCAACGGCTTACCGGTCTCACTGTTATTCGCGGCATTGTAAACCGCGAGATACATTATCAGGTTGTCACTCGCATGAAACTGGCGTGCGGCGGAAGGCCGAATCAACGTCTTTCCATGAACAAACACATCCGGAAAATCCGGATTCGGTGGCGATGAGCTCACAGGCTCGACATAACGGCTGAGCACGACCGGCGTCGCTGTAAATTCTGAAGCAGACTCAGGTAGCACAATCTGCTCGCGTCGCGCAGTCGTCTTGCCCGACAGTTTGTCACGCACGATCAACTCGATCGTGTACTCGCCGGGCGCGAGTTGCATGTCTTGCCGATAGAAAATATTGTTGTTGACGATCGAATCGTAGTCGGCCGCTGAGAGATTTACGTCAAAGTTTCCACCTAAACGAGAGAGGATTCGGTCAGAACCATCCTTCAACACCCCGAGTACTTCCAACTGCATCGATCGCTTGTCGGCTTTACGATCGAACTTCACCGCCGAGGGCGGCAATTCGATTGCGAGCGGAACCGTGTACATCCCTTCGCCGGATCTGAACTGACTCAAGGAAACAAAGAGCGGAAGTTCCGGATTTGCTGCAGCCGCCGCGAAGTTCGCCAACAACTTTTTGTCGGCAGGCGACAACAACACAATCTCTTCCGGCGGGATTGCGTAGTATCCCGAGCGCGAAATGATCTGCGTATCAGGGCGGCGCACTTCGATTTTTACTTTTCGAAACGTGCCGTCGAAGTTTTGGTTTGTGCTGCGATACGCGAGCGTGTAGCGCGATTGGATCTCCTGATTTATTCGTTCGAGACCTTGTCCAATGTCATTGTTACCTTTGAGAAACTTGCCGCCCGTGTCACCCGAAATGCGATAGAGAATGTCGTACTCACGGCTCTGCCCTTCCTGTCGTGTGTTGTCGAACACAGTCTCGCCGCCAACCGCCTGGATTCGTTGCTCCTGGTTCGTGATCGCGGAAACACCGCCAAGCGGTGTAGTTGGGACGAGCGCACCTGAAGCCGGCGCGCCGGCGCGAAGTCCGGCGGAGTCGATGATGTAGATCGCGACGTTCGCACGATTAGCGATGTCGATCGTGCTCTGTACTTGCCAATCGAGCACTGCCGGCGTGACGAATCCTTGCGAGAAGAGTACCACTGTTTTCTTGCCGGGAATTGGTCTGAGGCCTTCAGCCAACGCAGCGAGCGCAGCGAGGATTGGACGCGACTGTTGCAAACTCAGAGCCGTGCGAAGCGCAATAAACTGTTGCAGCACGCGCTGCATGATCATCACGCGCGCGGCTTCTGCTCCGCCGGCGGAACTGGTGATGTTCGAAGGCGGTGCGGCTGTGTTTAGTGAATCGCGGAGAGAGTTGATGTTTCCACTGAGATCTTTTTGTTCGAAGCTTTTGGAATCAGCGCTGACGCCCATCTTCTCGAGCGCCGCGATGAGCTTCACTTTGTCCTGTGTGAATGGCTGCAGCATTTGCAAACTACTCGACACTGCCAACACGGCGACGGCATCAGCATCCGTCACTTGCTCGCGCACATATTTGATCGCGCCTTCCCGGACTTGCTTGAGGTTAGTGACGTCAGTGGTTTGATAGTCGAGAACCAGCGAGACATAATTGCGCGGGGCGGCTCTGACTTCCGCCGGCGCTCCGAGAATAAGAACCTCACCAGGCTTGCGTGAAAGTGGAGCGTCGAAGAATTCAACTTTCTGCGGTACACCGTTTTCGGTGATGACGAAGTCTTCGGGTTTGAGGTCGGAGATGTATTTGCCTTTTTTATCTTTGACGATGACGTCGATGTTGACGAGGTTGGATTTGACTTTGACAACGTCCTCTTGTTCCTGGGCGTGGACCGTGATTGTGAGGAACATTAGAACGCAGATAAACGCGGACTTGTACGGATTCAACTTAATCTCTCCCTACGCCCAATGCATCAGCAACGCGATTGATGTAATTAAACCACGAGGCGATGAGCGTGATTTGAAGTATTCCTCGATCGTCAAAACCCACCGATCGCAATCGCTCGTGATCGCGAGGTGAAATGCGTGTTGCATCGCACGTGATCTGCACAACGTAATCGAGCATCACTCGTTCCTGTTCAGAGACCGGCGCGGTGCGGTAGTCCTCTTCGAGCGCCGCTACCAGCGACTGGTCCAGTGTTACACGACGCAGAAACTCTGCGTGCGACTCGATTCAATAATGACAGCGGTTAGTGACCGATACCACCGTCGTGATCATCTCGTGCTGTCGCCGTGTCAGCGGCAGGTCAGGCGACATCAAAGCCCCGAATGTCGAGAATGCGTGATAGAGCGCCTTCGGAATCAAACTGTGAGAGGCGACGATGCCGGCAGTTTCGCCATCGGGCGTTGGATGCACCGGCGTGGCGTACTCAATCGGATACAGTTCACGCTGTGACTGCACCGCCTTTCGCACCTCATCGCTCTCTTCCGTTGAGACGGTCTTGATCCAAGTCATTGCGTAGTCCCTCTTTCAACTAATCGCTTGTTACGAAACAGAAACAGATAAACCGGCAAACCCAGAGCTACCACCGCGACACCCAGAAACGCCTGCTTCGGATTATTACCGCCGATCAATACAAGCAACAAAACGATCATCACCAGGAATATCGCTGGTGTCACTGGATAACCGGGCGTGAGATATCTAGCGTTACTCGATTCTTCACGACGAAATTTAAACAGCGCCGCAACCGTGAGAGCAATAAACACTACTACGACGAACACAAAATAAGAAACGATCTCGTTGAAGCTGCCGGCGACCACAAGCACTGACGCAAGCACTGCCTGAAGCGCAATCGCACGCGCCGGAGTTTCGAAGCGTTTGTGCAGCGCAGCGACCGATGGAAAGAAAACACCATCGCGCGCCATCGCAAAGTAAACCCGCGGCGCCGACATCACAACCGCAGCGATACTGCCGAGCACTGCAACAACGACGACGAGTGAAAAGATCGTACCACCAGCGCGTCCAAAAAGAACTTCGCCCGCCTGTGCTGCGAACGTCTCACCAGACGTAACACGCTCCAACGGCACGAGGTAAACGAAAACGAAACTGGTGAGAACGTAAGCAATGGTGACGACGATTACGCCGTAAGTCAGCGCTCGCGGCAACGTGCGTCCCGGATTCTTTACCTCGCCCGCAAGTTTTCCGAGGTCCCACCAACCGGCAAACGAAAAAAACGCGCCGACGAGTCCACCGGCGAGCGCGCCAATGAGAGGCGCTGAGTTTGCACGACGAGCGACAAATGGAGTGAAGTTGGACCAGTCGCCGAGTTGAAATCCAAAGCCCCAAAGAAATATGAAAGCCAGCAAGCCGAGCTTGAGAAAGGTCAACGTGCGCACGAAACCCGCACCTAGTCTGACGCCACGAATATTGATCGAAGCGACGATGACTATCGTGGCGATGGCTAGCTCTTTGATTCCCAACGGCGAGAGTTTGAACATGTAACCAGCATAAGTCGCTAGTCCGACGGCGAGGGCAGCAGTCAAGCCGGGATCCATCACGAGAAACGCCATCCAGCCATACATGAAAGCGAGTGCTGGTCCATAAGCTTCGCGCAGGTAAACGTAACCACCGCCGGCTTCCGGAA
>DATFHH010000069.1:0-69073 GCA_035248565.1 Pyrinomonadaceae bacterium
GGGACCTCAAGTCATCGAGGCGGTGGTCTGTTCGGCGACGGTGGTTATTTCTTGTGAACTGGCGGCGTATTTCTCTTCCAACATCCTGAGGATCTCCGCACCACCGGTGAGGTTTGGATTTTTCGCGAGTGCATCACGCAAGTCATCGATCGCGTAGTATTTGAGGTCCGCGATCTGAGTCAGGTTCTGAATGCCATCTTTATAACGTTTGCGAGCTTCAGCCTCTCGGCCCAGGTGCAACAACACCAGGCCCAGATTGAAATAGACAGGGCCCTGATTCGGATCAAATCGCAACGATTCCGAGCTCGCATCCAGTGATTTCTCAAACTCTTTCAGCAGATAGCGATCCCAGCCGAGCTCCCAATACGCCTGGCACGCTCCGTCGAAATCGCCGGATTCGACAAACAGCTTCGCAGCTTTCTCGGCGTACTTGGCACCTTCGCGAAACTCTTTGCGGCCGGAATGGAAAAACGCCAATTGAAGATGTGATTCACCGTCTTCGGGATCTTTCCTGATCGCGGAGTTGTAGTGTTCGAAGGCCTTATCGGAGTTGACCTCGCTTTCATAAATCGTTGCTAACAGACGATCGATCGAGCCATCGTCCGGATCAAGTTTCGCTGCCTGTAACAGAGTTTCTTTGGCCTCGGCCTGGCGACCAGCGGCAATTAACGTTAGTCCCTGATTCTTACGAATGAGCAGATCATCCGGATCTTCTTTCGCGGCACGCGCGTAATACTCGAGTGCCTGATCGTAATTGCCCATGTTATGAAAGATTGCTCCAAGGTTGTGAAGGACCAGTGCATCTCTCGGATCCGTTTCGAGGTAGCGCAAATACAAGTACATCGCACGTGCTGAATCGCCTTTGTCCTGAAGAAGACTGCCAAGACCTTTCAGGGCCCGCAGATTCTTGTAGTCGCGCTCCAGCGCCTTCTCAAACTCTGTCTCGGCCTCATCGATCTTGCCGTCCTCGAGATAGACCTGGCCCAGATCGCTATGTAATGTCGCATCGTCGGGTTGCCACTGAATTGCTTCGCAATAGTCGGCAGCCGCAGCTTGAAGATTTCCCTGCATGTAAGATTCCAGGGCCTTGGCGGCGTATCTTTGAGACAACCGGTGTATCCAGGGTTTCAGCAGTGGAAAGTGACGAACGATCCAGGTTCCCGGGCGGCCTAAACTCTGTGAGTGTAGATTCATGAGCTTCATTTAACGAGGACGGGCCTCTTCGGTTGCGGAGTATTAATTCGCTTCCGATGTATTGCCTGCCACGTGTCCGAAAACTCCTCGATTGTAAATTCATTTGCACAGAGCGCTTTGATTGCGTTGAGTTTCATTTGCTCTTTGAGTTTCAACTCCATGTTGTCGCTGATGCGTCTCAGGAATTCGAGGGTACTAGGTAAAATATTTTCAGCAAACGTCTTATCATTGCCGAGTTGATTAAGACGCTCCACCAACGAACCGTACGGACCGTAGACTCCGGAAGGTCCGGAAGGTTTGCGGAAGATGGGCCAGGTGTTGCTACTTTCAGGAATCATAACCGTGTGCGGAAGCTGCACTGGTTTGTCATTTTTTGTGTTGATGTTCGGGACATTCAACACCAGGTAACGGTTCAGATCGAAGACTGTCGTAACAACACCTTCTCTAATGGCTTCAAGAATGCAGTACGTAAACGATCCATGCTGTAAAGCGTCTATTTCGTAAGACCGGTCACCCTTGTCACACGAAAAGAACGTTACGATATTGGCTTTTTTGACTAGCGTTTCGGCCTCGACGCCGATTGCCTTGTCGTCGTCAGCGGTGGTGGCTGCGCCCCGGGCGCCAGCAACTGTTTCACGGCAAGCGTCGATGAACATCACAGTGTGCTTACAATTGAACTTCTTCAATTCATCGATCACTACCTGAACGGGGATTCCCAAGTCCTTTACCAGGTCCGGATGGGCGGTAATAGGAAGCAGATAATCTTTGCGGCCTTCGTTTATGCCGTGACCTGCAAAGTAAAAAAGCAGGAGATCGTCTGGTTCGATCTTGTTAGAGCTCCGGAGCTTATTAAGCGCTATCCGGATCGAATCGCGATCCGGACGCACCTCTGCATCGTCGTGAATTGCCAGCACTTCGAAGTTCAAGTCTTCACGAAGTTTTTGGGCCAGTTCCATTACGTCCTCGCGGCAATAGTGGAGCTTCGCAAAATACTCGTAGTTGTTGATGCCGATGAGGATGGCCCAACGTTTTTTGAACGTCGGCGTCTCCGCCATCGCCGGAGTCTCCCCATCGTTTGATACCACAGCGGGCGCCGGTTGAAAGGATCCCTTAAGCGGAAACAGCTCGGGCGTTGTCTGCTCGTTCTTTGTAAAAATCTTGTCATCAACAAGAAGGTTCCACTGACCGGTGGCCTTACTTGCGGTCCTCGGCCAGAACGTCAACGTACCCTGATCGCCTTCGAGATCGATTCTGCCCGCGCAATAACCATGACGCCTACTGACTTTCTTGTTTTCCTCGCCAAACTCTTCCAATCCAAACAGCGACGTATTCTGAAAAACACGGATTCGTGGAGCGGCGCCGATCGATTGAGATAGATAGCGGGTTTCATGCATGTGTCCGAAGAGATGCACCGCGAAGTTGTTGTTTCCGACAATGTCTGCGTTGAGATGTTCGCGAGATTCTTCGTTGAGCCAGTCAGGGGGATGATGAGTCAGCAACAGGCAAGCATTATGTTTTTTTAGCCATGCTGGACCGTCGTCCTCGCAAACCTTGTGGAACTGCCGCGGGTCGAGAGCCAGCGTTCCCTGTTGAGTTGTTGCGGTGAGCTGAAGGAAGCTCGTATTCAGGCCGACGATACCGATGGACGCCCCAGCCTTTTCGACCACTGCTGAGAAATCTCCTGGCAGGATGCCTGGCTTAATCGCCGGTTTGAACTGAGTGCGCTCCCACCAGTCAGAATAGTTCTGAAACGCAGCAGTGATCGTCTTTCTGTAATCCGAGTTTGGGTCTGTCCAGAACTCGTCGCGGACGTCACTGTCGACAGCCCAACTGTTGCCCAACACTTTGACAGCGGCGCTTTTTGCGTTTGGGCGGGTGAGATCGTGATTGCCGGGAACAGCAACCAGTGAAGGATTGGAACCGAACGTTCTCAGTTTATCCCAGAGCTCGTTGAGGAAATCGTCGAGACGCTTAAACTCTTCTGCATCAGCACGCTGTGTTAAGTCGCCGGTGAAGACCACCAAATCCCAGGGCTGCGACTTTTGGTACAGCAACTCGAGATCGTCGTAAAAGAGATCCTTGATCGTTGGCCACAACCCGGGTTGCTGCGCCATTCCGATGTGTAAGTCAGTCAGATGAAGCCAACCAAAGGAGGTCATGAGGGGCAACTCCGCGGTGTGCGCGTGCTTTGATGAAGCAGATTCGATCTTGCGCCGGGAATGATACACCATCAGTAAAGCCATAAAAAGACACAAAGGTACAAGCTACACATTTCTTATGTATTTTTAAGTGCTTTTTATGCCTCGCGGAGCTTTACGCGACCGGAGAGCAGATCTGGCAGGGCTTGAAACCGTGGGAAAGGGCTTCCGACGCGCTGTAAAAACCGACGCGGTTTTTGGTCGAGATATGATCGACCCAATCGCAGTGGGCGAGATGATAGATGCCCAACACCAGATTACCGACAAATGGTTCCGAGCTGATTCCAACTAGCGGCGGTGGCGGCGGCAGTGTCACTCGCGGATTCCACGAATTCGAAAGGCTCGGCTGTCCAACTGGAGCTCCGGCAATCGGAGGCTGTTGATGAGCCGAGCTCACATTAAATCTGGCCTTTAATTTTTCATCCACCGCGTGAACCAGCCCAACCATCAAACAGCCGATACTCAGACACACGGTGGCGACAACAAGCGCTACTGCGAAATTCAAGCCAAGGAATGACAACAGGATGTAAGTTGCCCAGTACCACACGAGAAAATATTTTTGCAGAAACGCCTTCGAGTGGTGAATCGTGTTTCCGACTAGGTTGTCCGGATCTCGACCTGATGCGATCGCAGATGGAGCAGCGCCAAAAATCGTCTGAAAGGTTGTTGACGGTGCTGAATGAACAGACGAAGCTTTGGTTCTTTCTTGCCACGAAACCCAGCGAATATTTGTTTTATCTGAAGGCTCCTTCCGTACCACTTCACGTGTCCTGGTTGTGGCGTCGAGATCTACGGGCGCGGTCATCCACGACGGCAGCGACGACTTTGTCTGCACGAGATCCGAAAGATAAGGCACATCGGCCGGAGAAGCGGTTGCGGCTTCGGCCAACACGTCTGCGAGCCGCCGATGCTCTGGGCCAAGTTCTCTGATCTTGTTGAAGAGAGGCGAAGCCGCAGGATCGATAAAGTCTGCTTTAGTGAAGAGCAGGTTCTCGTCATGATGTTCTCGCCAAAGACTCGGCCGTTCCACGAGAGAGAATAGCGACAGATAGATCACCAGCGACGAGAAATTATCCAGATTAACGTCGAAGTGCTCCGCATCTCGTCTCGGGTGTTGATAGTGTTGATGTCCGACTTCGCTCGCGGTCCAACCGGCCATTCTCGTCACAAAGATTCCGTCGTGATCGACCAGCCGCAACTGCCCATGCTCGACGATGATGTTGCCATGTTGTAGATCGCCGTGAGCGATGTCAGATGCGCGAAGCGCGCTCACCAGTCGTTTCCATTCTTCACAAAGATGCAGCAGCACGTCCGGACGATTCAGCATCTCGCTGATATAGAGATCGAGTGTTGGACCTTCAATCCATTTCATAAAAAGGATCGGGAATCTGTGCCCGCCAACGAGTATTCCTTCGGTCGCGTAGGTGAAATCCGAGAGGTAAGAAACTGGCAAGGATTTCAGGTGGTCCTGAATCGCGCGGTATCGTTGATCGCGATCGCCGAGGTAGCCGCGAAAACAACGCACGGCAAAGTCGCCGTCACCATTCATCGATTTCAGCTTGTAAACGTAAGCAAACTGGCCCGAGGTTACTAGCGGCATTCCCAATCGATCGACAGCAGGAAGCGTACTTCGCAACAGCGGATGCGAGAAACAGATTGCTGGGCACTGAATGGCCTCAGTGAAATAGCGGGCGGAGGGCCAATATTTCGGAGTTGTGCCAGTTTGTGCCGGAGACAGTACCACTAGTTGATTCTCCGTTCAGTGATCTCGATCCGCAGGATAGCGACGTCGTCATTTCTGATTCTGCCTGCGAGTCGCTCGGCGTCAAAGAATTGACTTAGTTCATCGTCGCATTTGGTGCGTACTACTTCATCCGGATCCAGGTCGTTCTGCTCAAGACGCTGCAAGTACCAGGCAGCTATTGCATCTGACATCAGCAACAGCACGTCGCCATTTTCGCAAATGCCCGAATCGGTTACGACTGCCTGCATAATACTTTCGTGCAGCGACGAATCAGAGGCCAGGAGCACTGGCCCGGTGTTGAAATTCTCTGAATGGGAGAGCGGTAAACTTTTCAACAATGCTCCGCGCCGGCAATGTAATAAACAAGCATCACCCAACGCGATCGCTTGCCATAAAGGCAAATCGGTCTCGAGGTTGAGCTCCATGCCGACAAAAGCCGCGAAAGATCCGTTGCGTGCTTTCTCTTCTGAATACCACGACAGACTTAGACTGTTCCAAGAGTCGTGAAGTTCCTGCCCTTCTATTTCCACCCACTTGCGAAACTCCTCGGACTTTAGTGTCGCCTCGCGTTCGACCCAATGCTGTGCAAGCCTTGCGGCCCAATTACGCGCGTCGAACGCTTCAGTGGCGCCATCGGCGACGGCGAACCTGCAAGTCTGCGTGTCGAGCGCAATCACGTCTTCACACTCGAAGATGTCATGACCGATCTTCGGCAGCAGTAACTGCCGCGTTTGCAGGTCCCAAACCACGCTTTGCTTGGCAGAACTCAAGCCGACTCCGTTCTAGTGTCGTCCATCCAGCGGTAAGGTGTCATTCCAGTCAGGCTCGTACCAATTTCATAGAATTGCACGATGGACGATGGATCGCCGTTGAATACAAATCCGCGCGAACCTTCAACGGCATGGACGCCGAGCTGCGCTGCGGCTGCAAGAAAATTACTCGGCAAGCGACTCGAAATTTGAAACAGCGAACGTGCGAAACCGTCGGGAAGAGAAGTCTCATCATTGGGATATTCAATCTTCGCCGATCGTCTTGAGGAGATGTGACAGTTGAACAACAACGTCGCACCATCGTCAGTTCCCAACGACATGATCTGCCGTCCAAACTCTTCCGGATCGCCGTCGCTCGACTCGCCATCAGTCAGATGCAAAATAGTCGGTGGAAATCCGCGCGGATGGTCCGTTAACCACCGCTGAATAATCTCTTTCACTCGCGCGAGCGCCTCGCACATCGGCGTCTTACCGTCGGCAGCCGGATGAATCCAAACCGGATAACGCACGGGAATCTCCACCCATCCGCCCGCACCGTCGGAAACTCTTTTATAACTGCTTTTGACTTGCAGTGGGTAGTCGGCGACTTCCGCAATCGGCACGAGATTTCGTGCGGCGAGTGGACCGGAAAAACAGCTTCCCACGTGACGTCCATAGCCAATCACTGCGACGTGATAGTAATTTCTGACTTCCTCGGTTTTGGTACAGCGAATCACGAGGTCGTGGAGAGTGTGATTAACCGCTTCCGCGACGAATTCTGATTTTTTGCGTGACGAGTCGCCGCTGAACGGATCGGACATCGAACCTGATTGATCGATCAGGAGAATGACACACGTAGGGTTTGCGCGAGTGATTTGGGCGGAATACATTGCGGGCTATTTTAGTACCGACTGCCCTCGCTCCAAAGTGCGGAGGATGCTGAGGTAAACGACGAGACAGAATACGGTGGTAAGTTGTTCCAGGGTATCTGAAACGATCCCGTGCAGCACGTTCAATTGCCAGACAGAACCATTCTCACGGAGAACCAAAGAGATTGGAATACTGATCACTGCCGAAATGAGAGATATCACAATTCCGCCGAAGAAAATTCTCAGACGATATCCGCGCGTCAGTTCGCGACTGCGCCGCAGAGTTTCCGATACAGAATGGTTTTCGAGAACACCTACTGGATAAACCAACGATAGAACAACCGCAATGATTATGCCCGGAATAATGAATAGTAGAGTGCCAAGCGCTGCCAGCAACCAGGAGATTGCAGCGCAAAGAATGAGTTTTCCTAACTTACTAAAACCCCAACGATATGATTCACCGATCCCGGGAGCTTTTCCCGTCACCAGCACCTTCATCAATGCATAGATCAATGCCGGAGCAATGAGAACTCCGCACAGAAGTTGCAGAAAAAATAGTCCAATCGATAATGCCCAGTCGGTTTGAAGTTGGCCGATACTCAACGACTTGAAGATTTCGTAAGGAGCAACGACTACAAAGACAATCTTAATTATCAACCAAAGATTCTTGCCGAACAGGCTGAGTGTTGGTCCAAGGACATCGCCTACGCCGTAGAATGGCGGGATTGAATCGATCGTTTCGGCGGTTGGATCGCTACTGTCGGCACTGGGCCGCGTTTCAGCGTGGCGAAGCGGCTGCAGCAGCTCAACCCCGCAAGCTCTGCATACTTCATCAGCGACGAAATTGATTGTGTCGCATCTGATGCATTTGACGTTGGTCATTGAAAACCTCCTAAGTTGAGGACATGTGGGAGAGGAGCTAGAGTCACGTCAATGAGAGCAAGAATTTACAGTATCTTTGCGTTATATTCAATGAATTCTTAAGCTGTGGGTAGTGATGCAGTTTCAGTAACGCCGAAGGCGTTCACTGATTTCAGCCCACGGGTTGGAGCGCAGCGACAACCCTGGGATCGCGATTTGGAAGTTAGTTAAACGCTGAAAGCGTTCGGCAATTGGCGAACTCTTTCAGAGTTTCATCACTCGGATCAGGCTACCCAAGGTTCTCGCTAGCGCTCGAACCATGGGCTGAAATTAGCCAACGCCTTCGGCGTTACTTGTCCTTCGGCGCAAACTGCATCACTACCTAAGCTGTGAATAGACAAGCCAATGGGAGGGCCGAGATATGACTGAACGTGTGCTTCTTTTCACCGGGCACATGATCGACGCGCCCGACCGCGAGACACCCAGGTTTCCTGCGGACAAGGTTGAGATTGCACGCCAGAACATCGCCGAAGCCGTCGCTGCGGAGCAGCAGAAGTCAGAGGGCATTGCCTATGGTGTAGCGGGTTGCGCGAGTGGCGGAGACATTCTTTTCCATCAAGTATGTGAAACGATGAATATTCCGACGCGGATCTTCCTGGCATTGCCACGCGAACTTTATATTAGAGAATCGGTTGCTCCCGCCGGTCCACAGTGGATCGAAGACTTTGATCGTTTGGTTAGATCACATCCGGTGCACGTGCTCGGTGATTCGGATAAACTGCCAGGCTGGCTTCAGGAGAAGCCTGATTACAACGTCTGGCAACGGAATAATCTCTGGACTCTTCACAACGTACTCGCTGCGGTTGGGGGCGAGAATGTGACGTTGATCGCACTCTGGAATGGCGCCACCGGCGACGGTCCAGGCGGAACTGAGGATATGGTCCAAAAAGCGCGCGACCGCGGCGCCAAAATCATCATCCTCAACACCAACAAGATCTTCGGCCTCTAGCCGTCATTCTTCAGACACTCTGATAACCACGCTTTTGCCGTCAAGAAATGGAATCGGCATTTTTTTCATATTCATTTGGAACGTAAAACTGCTTTGTGAGAGCGAGGTTTAGCAATTGTATGGCTCGACACTTTATCGCTTGTAGAGCGGAGGTGGCTAATCGCGGTGTCCCTCCAAATTCATTTCTCAACGAGTTAATCGACTGGGCAAAATCGGCGCCTGACGAGATCTTCGAGAAAAACAATGTCCATGACGTTTATTCAAACGTCAGGCCCGAACTCGGTCCTTACTCCGATGCGCTCCATCGAAAGGCCGTCATGAGTTTTGCGCTCGTCTGCTGCGATTTACCGTAAACCATCACGGCCCAGTCAAACGCAAAGAGATCAATCGGTTCGTGCGACGCGATGCAGTCGCAGAGTTTCAGAGATTCCTGTCAGAATAACTTAACGGAGGATACTCACCATGAACGAAACGGCGCGAAAGCAGCGCAATCAACAGCGGCTCACGGAATGTTTCCCCAGCTTTGCGCAACGAGTGGAAGCAGTAATCAACGATCTCGAGAACCAAGGTTTTCGACCGCGCATTCAAGATGCTCATCGTTCAATTGAAGATCAACTCAAGGCTTTCAAGAATGGATTCTCGAAGGTGAAGTTTGGTTTTCATAACGTCACGGGCGCGAACGATAAACCGGAGTCATTGGCCGTGGATCTTTTAGACGACGACAAACCGCTAAATCCCTCGCGCAAATACATAATTCTGCTTGCAGAGGCGGCCCAGAATCACGAACTTCATCCGGGCAGCTTTTTTGGCTTGCCGGCGCCGCTGCGCAAGGGGTTAACAAAAGCAATTCAGGATCACGACTTTGATTCCAACATCAAGATTGGGTTTGATCCGACGCACATCGAATCGACGGGCATCTCCATCGCCCAAGCCCGGGCAGGCGAAAGGCCCAGTTAAGGCGAGTGTTGTTACGCTGATATGGTTTTCTTTATTACGATGCTGCGCTATACCGCTATTCAGCTTTGCCTTTTAGGACAAAGCCACGCTACACCCAAGAACATCTGAAAAAGGATAACTATGGTAACTACTAAGAAAAAAAGCGCTAAAAAGCGTGCGGGTAAGCCGCCCTCAAAATCGAAAAAGCGCACTTCAACTAAAACTGGTGCTCGCGCCGCGAATCCTTTCCACACGTTTTCAATGCACGCCAAAGATCCTTCCGATGTTGGAATGTTCAATAAGTTACGCGCGGAGCGAGCCGGTGCTCCTGAGTTTGCTCTCGCCACGGACATGGGCGTGGCGAATACCGATCCCGAAACGGTGGCTCGAGGTTATTTGCAGCAATCACTGGCAAGCGAAGCGGTTCCGGCGTTCACCACTCCACAAACAGACGACGGAAAGAGTGAATTCAAAAGTCTCGGCACAGAAACCTTGCCGCTCACAAATACTAAGACGGTAAAGTTTCGCCAGACTTACAACCAGATTCCCATCTACAGTTCGCTGGTTACAGTGGAACTGGACGAGAATAATGAGTTTCTCTCAATCAACTCCGCACTTGGCACACCTTCCGGCGTCAGTCCCATTGCTAAAGTCGCTCCGGCCGAGGCTCTCGCCAAAGCATTGAAGTTGGCCGGCTCCAAAGCTTCGGGCGAACTGACGCCGCGTCTCAACTACTACTTCGATCAAAAAGCTAATCGCTGGCGCCTTGTTTACATCATTGAGGATGTACCGCTCGACAAGCCGTACACAAAAGGCTCCGCGAACAGCTTACAGTTGGCCATGGATTTTGTGATCGATGCACATAGTGGAGCGTTAGTCGCTGAGTTGCCACGCACACCTTCAATGGCCGGAGAAAATGAAGTAGAAGCCGCAGACGGATTGGGAAAGAAACGCGTGATTCGTTTTAAGCTCGATTCCACAGGCAAGAGAGTTCTCTTTGACGACAAACTAAATGTCGTAACCTTTGACTTTGCGTTTCGTGATCCGCAAGTCGAGGTGACTAAATTGCCGGGAAAATCAGTGACGAACCCTCCAAACCCGTGGGCCAGTGAAGCAGTCAGCGCACACGCGAATGCCGCCGCAGTTGCTGCCTTCTTGCGCGACGTGCTGAAACGAAACAATATCGACAATCAAGGCGGCGCGCTCGTCTCGACTGTTAACTGCGTTGTAGTGAATGGAAATCCGTTAGGCCAGAAGCAGTGGCTCAACGCATTCTGGACACCACTCAAAAGACAGATGGTATATGGACAAGTTCTCCATGGACCAAAACTTCGATCACTTGCAGTCAACCTGGACGTGGTTGGCCACGAGATGTTTCACGGCGTGACAAACGATACGGCGCGTTTGGAATATCAAGACGAGTCGGGAGCGTTGAATGAATCCTACTCGGATATCTTTGGAGTGCTCATTTCGAACTTTGACAAGCCGAATATCGCCGATTGGGACTGGCAATTAGGTGAGAATCTGACTGCGAATGACAAACCTTTACGCGACCTGAGCAAGCCTTCTCGGTTCAATCAGCCTGAGCACATGAAGAAATTCGTCGTAACGACTAAAGACTTTGGCGGCGTGCATACGAATAGCGGTATTCACAATTTTGCCGCATTCAAAATCATGACTGCCCGAGACGCACAGCAGCGGTTCATATTTACTCCGACCGAGCTTGCTGCCATTTTCTATATTTCTTTGACTCAGCATCTGTCGCGTATTTCGGGTTTTAGCGCCAGTCGACGCGGAGTTACCCTGGCGGCACAAACTCTCTTTCGCAATGATCCGGAGGCCAGGCGTAACGAGAAGATTAATGCTATTTCCAAGGGCTTCACTGCAGTGGGAATTACCGAGCCTTCAAATTAGCCCTGTGAAATCCGTGGATAAGGTGCGACGGGTTGCTCCTCGGAGTTATACTTACCTCCAATCAAGGAGGTGTAACGCGCAATGAGACAGGAATTCTTCGGGATGCGGCGAGCTAACGGCGACTGGTTCGTGCTGGACGTATCCGGTCAAACGCGCGTACTTGTTTTTTGCGATCTTGCTATTGCCTGGCGAGCTCGTGCGATGAATGCTGAGTTGATGCTCTTTTGGCCAACTCCGATTGATGAAAAAATGTTGAGCGAGTTTGCAACGGCAGATCAAGGACGTCCTGCCAGCTTCTGGTTAATCGACGAAGAAGAACCCGCGGCCGATTTACAGAAGGGACATCCGTTGGAGTACATGCAGATCGCGACACTCGAGCGTTTGACTGACCTGCCACTGAAACCCGTTGAAAAGGCACGTGGACGGGCGGCTGGCGGCCGAGCCTGGGCCTCGTAGATTACTCCCGTGTTTCGACCTTCTATCCACAGATTACACAGAAGATTCTTCAAAACAATCTGTGTAATCTGTGGATGAAGAATCTCAATTCGAGTCACCACCACTATCAATCGCTGCTCTCGCGTGTGCACGCACGACGTCACTCATCGTTAATAATCCGATCAGTTTATTGCCGTCGTTTTTATCGACAACTCCGAGTTGACGCGCACCGAACTTTTCCATCGTTATTACTGCTCGCACGAGAGTGTCGTCGGGTTGCGTCTGATGTGATCGTTCGACGACTGTAGCGACGCTCTGATTGAGCTTGCCTTCGGCCGCAGTGCGACGTAGTCGAGCTTCGGTCACGAAGCCGATGAAGGCGTGGTTGTTAGCGACAACCGGATAGGTCGAGAAGGTATCGTTCTCTACTTGTCGCAGTGCGTCTGCGATCGACGTATTTGAGGAAATTGTGACAGGGTCTTTTGTCATCGCACTTCCAACACGTAATCGTTCCAGCGCGTGAGACAAGCGAGCGCCGCGATGAGGAAGATAGATTCCGTCCTGATGCAGAAGTGCTTCGTAGATCGGCGTCGGTCGAAAATGCCGGGCAAGCGCATAAGCGGTTGTGTTTGAGATCATCAACGGCAGAATCAGACCGTAGCTCCCCGTCATTTCGAAGATGATCAGCACCGACGTAATCGGGGCGCGAACAATGCCTGCGAACGCCGCTCCCATGCCGACTAAAGCGAACGCCCCGACATCGGAACTGCTGTGCTGCAGTACGACGCGATCGATATAACCAAACGCTCCGCCAAGCATGCCGCCGATAAACAGTGATGGAGCGAATATTCCTCCGGCGCCTCCGCTGGAGTATGAGAAGACGGTCGCAACCAGTTTCAAGACACACAACACGAGAAGCGCGCGGATGGCGATATTTCCCGAAAGAGCCTCGGAGAGCGTGTTATAGCCGCCGCCTGTGATGCCGTGCTGGTTCAACCATCCGAATGCGACGACGGCGAGGACCCCGGTTACTAATCCGCCAACCCCAGGCCGCATCCATGCGGGAAGTATCAGCAGTCGCTGAAAGCGTTTTCGTAATCCAAGCAACGACTCACTGAAGAGCAGTGAAACAGCAGCCGCAGCGACACCGAGTGCAGCATAAGAAACCAACGATGACGCGTGGTCTAGCCCGTAATTTCTTGCGATGGTGAAAACCGGGTGCTCGCCCAAAATACTGCGCTCGACCGCCGCCGCAACCGCCGCCGCGACAACAATCCACGCGAGCACGGCCTGGTCCAAATCTCCGACAACTTCTTCAATCGTAAACGTGACCGCTGCGATTGGCGCGTTGAAAGCGGCAGCAATGCCCGCAGCGGCGCCCACGGGCAACAGTCGTCTAAGATTTTCCTTCGACAGTGCAGCGGCGCGGCCCAGCGTACTGGCGACGCCCGCACAGATCTGCACGGTTGGTCCTTCACGGCCCAGCGATGAGCCAGAACCGATCTGTAACACGCCGACCACAAACTTCCCCGCCGCTTCGATAAAAGGTACGCGGCCATTTCTCACAGCGTACGCGACTTTGACTTGCGGAATACCACTCCCGCGCGCCCCGGGAATTCCATATTGAAGAATTGCGCCGCAGATCAGCGCACCGACAGTGGGAATCAGAATGGTCCACCAAATCCAGGTTCTCCCCGGCGTGCGGAATGCAGGTTCGATCACTTTGCTTTCTAACCAGATGATGGAGAGATGGAAGGAGACTGCTGCGAGACCGCATAACGCGCCGGCAACAAGAGCTACAGCAAAGACGCGGTGACTTTCTGTGGGAACCAGACGCAGGAAGAGGCGGAGCAGCGTCAGGTTGAGATTGCGCCAACGTCCGCTCCATTTGCGCCAGTGTTTGCTAAGTCTCATTACTTCAGTTCGAAGGTATGTTGGAACTACAGCAAAAGCAAGCAGACCGCTCTTGTGCGTCTTGTAGCTACAAAGAATGGCCTCACTGCCGCGGCGAGCGGTTTTTATCTATGACCGCGATGATGATCAGAAGAAAAGCGAGGAGTCGAGTAATGTAGACAGGCCGGTTAAACTCAACCGCCGTCCCTGTAAAGACATTCACTAACCAACTCGTTCCTAACAGCACAAAGGCCGACGAAAAAAAAGCAAAAAACCGATCATGCGAGCGTCTCCAAAAGTCGAGGAAGAATAACGCCGCCACAAAGCAACTCATGATGACGGCGCCGTAGATTGCATTCTTCATAGTATCTGACACCTCTGACAGCCTTTGTACGAAAAGTGCCTCCTTACGAGAAGAACTCTCGCGCAAAGACGCAAAGGCGCGAAGCGCTGCCGCGTTTCTAAGGCATTTCTTTGCGCCTTTGCGTCTTTGCGTGAGAAATTATTTACCATGAATTGAAATCGCAGTCTTTACTCTGACTCCTTCCAAATAAGACCGAACAGCAGCAGCGCCATCGCCAGAAGCGCCGAAAGAGCACGATACATTGAGAGATCGAGTGCGGGCACGAGGACCAAATCAATAAAGAGCAGTATGTTGTTAACCGCTAGTCCAAGAAAACAGAGACTGCTCCAAAAAAGAAGTTGAGTGCGATTCCGCAAGTAACTGCGTAGCAGCAGGCCGGCACAAACCAGGCTCGTCACTGCACACAGCGAATAAACGAGAATCGCCATCAATCGTGTCCTCGGATTAGCTTGAAAGCCTCAGCGAACAAACGAATTCTGTCCGGACGTTCCGCCAGCATCAGGCTCAATATTGGTACACGCTGTCTTGAATAGCTCACGGCGAGTTGGTCCACCATCGATCGCAGTGCCGCGTCAGCGGGATGATAACGGTATCTGGCCTCTTCCGTATTTGACTGGACCAGCAGTCCGCTGGCCTCAAGTGCTGCTAGTTGTTCCTGCGCGACGTCGGTATTGACTCCCAGTTCACTGGTAATCTCCGCCGTAGTAAATGATCTAGATTGATTACGATGCAAGAGAAGAAGAACTTCCAGTCTGAAAACGGTTTGGATTTGTTCTCTGATGAATACCTTAAGGCTTTCGGAAATGTGGTGTCTGACCATGCCGCGCAGTTGTTATTGCTGGTGAGTTTTCGTTCACGAATTCAGGTTGTTACACCTTTCGGTGAAAGGATAACGTTAGTTGTGTCTTTCTGTTGTGAGTGAAATTACTCAGACGGGCTGCAAATCTTCTCGAATGACTGCAGGCTCTTGCAACAAAGGCGCGAAGCTAAAAAACAACTTTGCGCCTTTGTATCGCGGGAGGGTCTGCAGGAAAGTTGAATACCCCCTTTGATGGCATGGCTCACATCTTCTGCACGGTTATCGTAACGATCGGTTTGTCTCCGGCCGTGCGGTTGTACGACACCCAGAAGCCCGCATCTGGATAACGTTTGAGTTGATACATCGAGCCGTCAGCTTTTGCTTGCAGCGACGTTCCGAGTACCGCGTCAGGTAAAGGCGCATTGCTGTTGTCGCCGAAGTAATCTATTGAAATCGCCGTCACCTTTCCCTTGCTGTCATAATAAATCTGAGCCGATTCCTTCTCAGAAAATGTATAAAAATCCTGACCGGTGTCCTTCTTTAGATTCTGTAGCTTAGATCGAACCTCGTCAGCGCTCATGCCTATCTTGATGCCGCGGTAATCCGTAAATACTGGAACATTCGCGGAGGAAGCATTGCTCGACGGCGACTTTGTGACTGTTGCAACCTGTTCCTGATTTTGAGCCGCGACTGATAAAGAGCCGAGGAGAAATAACGATAGTAGTAATGTTGAGAAAATAAACTTCCCTGAATACGTCCTCATGTCTGTACTCCCTGTGCCATTCAATGATCCACCTTGGTGCGCGAATATGATACGAGAGTTGAACTCCTGGAACATCAGTGTCTTCACTCACCTGTTCTGAGTGTTTGTACTTACCCGGATCGATCCGCGTCATCCGTGGCAAAATAAGGAACTTGTCTCCCTTCGCCGTGTTCCAGAATCCAAAAGCTGTTATCGGGTCTGCTTTCGCGAAGTTTTGCGACGGGGTCTAACTCACCGTCGTCGCCGAGAGCGAACGTGCCGAAGTGAATCGCCATGCTGACGCTTGGCTTTAACATGCGATGCACGTCGACAGCTTGGCTCGGTGAGATATGAACGGGATGCATGAACCACTGAGGCAGATAAGCGCCAATCGGCAACAACACCAGACGAAATTCCTTGAACCGCTTCTTAATTGCCGCGAAATGGTTGCCCATACCTGTATCGCCGGCGAAGTAGATATTTCCCGCCGGCGCCTGAATAACGTAGCCGCACCAGAGTGTGCAGTCGCCATCGCTTAGACCGCGACCCGAGAAGTGTTTCGCTGGTACGCAAGTCACCTGCACGTCATTCGAAATGCCGGCAGTCTCCCACCAATCGAGTTGCGTCACATTCGCGATACCACGTGCTTGAAGGAGTGCGCCGTTTCCCAAGCCTGTCAGGAATCGCGGCTGATGTTGAGTTCTCAAGTTTGCAAGGCTCGCGACGTCAAGGTGGTCGTAGTGATTGTGGCTGATGAGTACGAGATCGATTAGCGGTAAGTCTTCGAATTTGAGTCCCGGCGATCGATGTCTCCTTGGACCAGCCCACGTCACCGGACTCGCGCGTTCGGACCAAATCGGATCGGTAAGAATGTTGAGACCTGATGTTTGAATCAGAACAGTGGCGTGATTTATGAATGTTACGCGTAACTCCGCACCATTGACACGTCGCGGTGGTGGCGTGCCTGGTTCAGAATTGGTCCACTTATTCCACGCGCCTTGTTGCCGGTTAAATTGCCAGCGCAAAAAGTCGAGAAAGCCGCTTCGTTCGGGAGGCTCGGTGTTCTGAAACTTGTTGCCGTTGAAGTGATCGGTGACTGGACCACGATAGTGCGGAGCGGAAAAGCTGCGATCGATCAGCCAAACTAACAAAGCGAGGCTGATCAGGGCGACGACGATGATTCCGAGCACTAGCAATGGTCATCATTCTTTCTATCCACAGATTACGCAGATTATTTGTAGAATGTATGTAATCTGTGATGAAAAGCATTCCGATCAAAACAAGCTTTCTCCCTTGTCTGTCGCTATCGCTGTTGATGTTCTCGAACGCGATAGGTCAGACGCGTCAGACCTGTTTGCCAACGGGCGTATGTATCGATCCGGCTGGGCGTTCATTCGACGCCGGCAACATGCCTCTCGCGATGGTGCCTTCGCCGGAAGGCGACCGCCTTATACTTTCACTCAATGGATGGCGGCAGCAGGGAATTCAAGTTATCGATCCCCAGTCGGGAACAGTCGTGCAAACGATTCCCCAACCAGGTGCATTCCTGGGATTGGCTTTCTCAAATGACGGACGGACGCTCTACGTATCAGGCGGAAACGAAGACGTGGTCTATCGTTACGCGTGGCGCGACAAACAAGCGACATTGATTGACAGCATTGTTCTTGCTCAAAAGGAACCAAAGAAAGACGGTACTCGCTTTCCCGCCGGCATCGCTGTTTCTCATGATGGCAAATACTTGTTTGTTGCGGAGAATCTCGCCGATTCGCTCGCAGTGGTCGAGATGCAAAGCAAGCGGGTGGTCCAACGGCTGAAGACGGAGGCTTACCCTTACGCTGTCGTGATCTCGCCAACGAATGATGTGTATGTTTCGGCGTGGGGCGGAACTACCGTCTCAGTTTTCGCGCCGGGAGAAAACGGCGCTCTTAAAGAACGAGGGAGGTTACAGGTTGGCCGGCATCCTTCCGCGCTCTTGCTGAACCATGATGGTTCCAGACTTTTTGTCGCCTCAGCCACCACCAACAGCATTGCAGTTGTCGACACCAAGCGGTTCAACGTTATGACAACGCTCCTCGATCCACCTCCTGCTGGTCCAAATCAAGGCAGCACTCCAAACGCACTCGCGTTATCAAAAGATGAACGGTGGTTGTATGTCGCGGAAGCCGATAACAATTCCGTGGCGGTATTTCAACTCGCGCGCGGTGCAAACCGCTTGTTCGCCAGAATTCCCGTCGGCTGGTATCCGTCAGCGTTACTCATGACGCAGAATTCTCTGTTTGTCCTGAACGGCAAGGGCAAAGGTACTCGTGCCAATCCGCAATTTCCAACTCCGGATATAGAACTGGCTGACAACAGCGTCGATTACGTGCTGGGACAATTGAACGGCACGGTCACTGTGCTTCCGGCTGAGATGAAACGCGCCGAGATGATGCAACTCACGGCTCGTGTCGCGCGAGTGAACAACTGGACCAAGACGCCAAGCACTTCGCCAAAGTATCCTCCATTCAAGCACGTCATCTACATCATCAAAGAGAACCGCACCTACGATCAGGTTTTAGGTGATTTAGCTCAAGGTGACGGCGACCAGTCGTTAGTGTTCTTCCCTCGATCCATTTCACCGAATCATCACGCGTTGGCGGAACGGTTCGGACTGTTCGATCGCTTCTTTTGTAATGCTGAAGTGAGCTCGCAGGGCCACGTTTGGAGCACTGCCGCATACGTGACCGATTATGGTGAGAAAACGATTCCTTCTCTCTACGCGTTTAAACGCGATGGTAACGATCGCGGTGATGTCGATGAACCTGCCTCGGGTTATCTCTGGAATGCAGCGATCAAGAAAGGAGTGACGTTGCGCAACTACGGCGAGTTTGGCGAGCCAATACCAACCAGGAACAAGAATGAGCCCGTTCGATATCGCGCCATTAAGGCTGCGCTCGATCGCTATACTAATCACGAGTATCCGGCATTCGACATGAAGATCTCGGACCAGGTTCGAACTGATGTATGGTTGAAAGAATTTCAGGAGTACGTGCAGCAGGGCAACTTGCCGGCTTTGCAAATAATGCACCTGCCTGGAGACCACACGTCAGGCGGACGTCCGGGGAGACCGACGCCAAAAGCGCACATGGCGGATAACGATCTCGCGCTGGGTCGAATCGTTGAAGCGATTTCAAACTCTCCTTACTGGAAGGACACTGTTTTGTTCGTTCTGGAAGACGATGCGCAGGACGGCCCGGATCATGTCGATTCACATCGTTCGGTGCTGTTTGTTATCTCTGCTTACAACCGCAGTGGTGTGGTCCATCGTTTTGTGAATACGACTGACGTTCTGGGAACGGTGGAAGAGATTCTCGGTCTGAGTAAGCTCTCCAAGTTTGACTATTACGGACGTCCGCTACATGAAATCTTCACGGACAAACCTGATTTGACACCGTACGTAGCTCTCAAATCGGAACATCCACTCAACGAATTGAATCCGGCGAAAAGCGCAGCGGCAAAGGCATCGCTCGAATTGGATCTGGATCGGGTTGATGCGGCCGATGAAGACGCGTTCAATCGTATACTTTGGACTTTGCTCAAAGGCGAGCAGCCGTATCCGGGAACAAAGCGCATGTCGTCGCTTGAAGTAACACGTGGGCATTAGTCGCGGATCGTGAAAATCCGTGGCGGAAAGGCATAGCGATCATGTCAAAGAACCAGCAGGATGATTCAGTACGAAAGCACGTGCTCTACCTTCTGAGAGGTGGTGGCGCTCATTTATCATTTGACGATTTCGTCGGGAGTTTTCCTGCGGACCTCTGCAATCGTCAGGTTGAAGGACTGCCTTATACCGCGTGGCAAGTCCTGGAACACATGCGCCTTGCGCAGTGGGACATAGTCGAGTTCAGTCGCGATGCAGACCACGTCTCACCCGAGTTTCCGAAAGGTTATTGGCCCGAGCAAAACGAGTTGGGCACACCAGCCTTGTGGCAACAGACGATCGATGAGTTTCGAAAGGATCTAAAAGAGATGGAAGCACTCGTGGAGGATCCGTCGACAGATCTGTACGCGAAGATACCGCACGGCGATGGTCAAACAATCTTGCGCGAGGCGCTTCTGATTGCAGACCACAATGCTTACCATCTCGGCGCGTTAGCGGCTATCGCCCGAATCGTGAAAGCCGCTCCTTAGGAACTATAATATCGAGCAATGCTGGAAATTTGTTTTGTTCACGTGCCGAAGACTGGCGGTACGAGTCTGCTCGTCGACGGCATCGCGGCGCTCGGCGGTGTGGAAGTCGCAACGGAAGGCCCAAACTTTACTACCTATCGAGTGATAAAGAGGCCCGATCTCATCTTAACCTACATCGGTCATAACGGTCGCGTCCGCGACTACATGACCATCGCACAATACAAGCAGCAACATTCCGAATGCTTCGCCTTTGGGTTTGCGCGGAACCCATACGACCGTTTGGTTTCAGCATTCCACTATCTCAGCAAAGGCGGAATGAACGTATGGGACCGGGCCGACGGCGTTGAGTACGTGGCTGCATATCACGGTGATTTTCGGCGGTTCGTGCTCGATGCGCTCGCCGGACAACAGCCGCCGACAATCTTCCGCCAGATTCATCTGCGTCCACAGGTCGACTGGCTTTGTGACGAAACGGGACGAGTCGCGGTTGATTGTCTCGGGCGCTGCGAATCGATGGACTCGGTGTACGCTGAACTCGGAAGCCGGATCGGGGTCGCGCTGCCTGCGCCGTCTCATGTAAACAAGTCGGACCACGCAAGCTACGAAACCTACTACGATGAGGACCTGCGGGCGCTGGTCGCACGCGCCTATCGCGCAGATTTCGAACGGCTGGGATATCCAACCTAATTCAATCCACAGATTACACAGATTCTACAAACAATCTGTGTAATCTGTGGATGAAGAACCGTGAACGTGAAGCAGGAAACGAAGCAGTTATCAACTGAAGAAGTCCGGTTGCTAAACGCGTATTGGCGCGCGGCGAATTATCTCTCGGTTGGGCAGATTTATCTCTACGACAACCCGCTATTGCGCGAGCCGCTAAAGCTCGAGCACGTGAAACCCAGATTGTTGGGCCACTGGGGAACCACGCCGGGATTGAACTTTATCTACGTTCACCTGAATCGAGTGATTAAGCTGCGCGACTTGAATGTGATCTACGTCACAGGTCCGGGGCACGGCGGACCGGGTTTGGTCGCTAACACATACCTCGAAGGCACATACAGCGAGTTCTATTCAGACATCTCTCAAGACGAAACCGGAATGAAGAAACTGTTCAAGCAGTTTTCTTTTCCCGGTGGCATCCCGAGCCACGTCGCGCCGGAAGTGCCCGGTTCAATCAACGAAGGCGGCGAACTCGGTTACTCACTGGCTCACGCGTATGGAGCCGTTTTTGATAATCCTGATTTGCTCGCTGTTTGTGTTGTAGGTGATGGCGAGGCCGAAACGGGTCCACTGGCCGCAAGCTGGCATTCCAACAAGTTTTTGAATCCGGCTCGGGACGGAGCAGTGCTGCCGATTCTGCATTTGAATGGCTACAAGATTGCTAATCCAACGGTGCTCGCTCGCATCAGCAAAGAGGAACTCACTGACTTGTTTATTGGCTACGGATACAAGCCTTATTTTGTCGAGGGCCACGAGCCGGAAGTGATGCATCAATTGATGGCAGCGACTCTCGACTCAGTCCTAGACGAGATTCAAACCATTCAAACGAGTGTGCGAGAGCACGGTCTGACCGAACGTCCACGGTGGCCCATGATCGTTTTGCGCTCGCCAAAGGGATGGACTGGACCTAAGTTCGTCGATGGCAAACAAGTCGAAGGGACTTTTCGTT
Organism: Pyrinomonadaceae bacterium; assembly: GCA_035248565.1. GTDB lineage: Bacteria > Acidobacteriota > Blastocatellia > Pyrinomonadales > Pyrinomonadaceae > PSRF01. The sequence continues at coordinate 21,550 of DATFHH010000069.1, forward strand.
CTCATCAGGTCCCACTGTCTCAACCCGCCGACAATCCAGAGCACCTGCGTCTGCTGGAAGAATGGTTAAGAAGCTACAAGCCGGAGGAATTGTTTGACGAAACAGGGAAGCTGCGCGCTGAACTTGCTGAATTGGCCCCGAAAGGTGAGCGACGCATAGGAGCAAACCCGCACGCGAATGGTGGTTTGCTGCTCAGGGATCTGAAACTATCCGACTATCGCAAATATGCCGTGGCAGTTCCCACGCCCGGAACTGTTCAAGCGGAGGCGACGCGCGTTTTGGGCCAGTTCTTGCGCGACGTAATGAAGCTCAATATGGATGAACGCAACTTCCGCGTCGTTGGACCAGACGAGACTTCATCGAATCGCCTGGACGCTCTGTTTGAAGTTACTGATCGAGTATGGATTAGCAAAACGCTTCCAACTGACGAACACGAGTCGCCGGATGGTCGCGTCATGGAGGTTCTTAGCGAACATCTTTGTGAGGGTTGGCTCGAAGGATATTTATTGACCGGTCGTCACGGAATATTTTCGTGTTATGAGGCTTTTATTCACATCGTCGATTCGATGTTCAACCAGCACGCAAAATGGTTAAAGGTGACGCGTAGTATCCCCTGGCGGCGGCCGATTGCTTCCTTGAATTACCTTCTCACGTCACACGTCTGGCGACAAGATCATAATGGGTTCAGCCACCAGGATCCGGGGTTTATCGATCACGTCGTGAACAAGAAAGCCGACGTGGTGCGCGTCTATCTTCCACCCGATGCGAACAGCTTGCTATCGGTGATGGACCACTGTTTGCGCAGCCGCAACTATATCAACGTCGTGGTAGCCGGCAAACAGCCGGCGCTACAGTACCTTGACATAGACGCTGCAATGACACATTGCGCCGAAGGGATCGGTATGTGGCAGTGGGCCAGCAACGACGAAGGCGCGGAGCCGGATGTAGTAATGGCTTGCGCGGGTGATGTGCCGACATTGGAGACTTTGGCTGCTGTCGATATTCTGCGACAGCACTTTCCGGAACTGAAGATCCGCGTCATCAACGTGGTGGATCTCATGACGCTGCAGCCACAAAGTGAACATCCGCATGGATTATCTGACAAGGAATTTGATTCACTGTTCACCACAGACAAGCCAATTATCTTCGCGTTTCATGGTTATCCCTGGCTGATTCACCGCTTAACTTATAGGCGAACTAATCATCGAAATCTGCACGTGCGCGGCTACAAGGAAGAAGGAACGACAACCACGCCTTTCGACATGGTGGTCTTGAACGATCTCGATCGCTTTCATCTGGTAATGGACGTTATTGAGCGTGTGTCGAAACTCGAATCTGCCGGCGCGCACTTGTTGCAGCAGATGCGCGACAAACGGTTCGAGCACAAACGTTATATTTCGGAGCACGGCGAAGACATGCCTGAAATCCGCGACTGGAAGTGGCCCTACTAAGTAATGAACGCATTGGTCCTTAACTGCGGCAGCTCGTCGGTCAAGTTCCAATTGATATCGACTGATCTCGAGCGAATAGAGAAAGACGCTGATAAACGTCTAGCTCACGGAGTGATTGAACGTATCGGCGGTGCGGGCATTGTGACGTTCACGGCCGAAGGCGGCGCGGCAAGACGGTTCGCCGAACCAGTTAGAGACACGCGCGCCGCCGTGGAGATGATTCTGCGTTGGGTTGTATCGGAAGAGTCGGGAGTTAACGAAGTTCGCAGTGTCGGCGATATCAATGCAGTCGGTCATCGCGTGGTCCATGGTGGCGAACAATTCACGACGTCAGTGCTGATAACAGACGACGTATTGCGGGCTATTGAAGACTGCATCGAACTCGCGCCGCTACATAACCCGGCAAACATCCAGGGCATCGTCGCGGCGCGTGCAGCGTTAGGCGTCGCCGTGCCGCAAGTGGCGGTGTTCGATACTGCCTTTCATCAAACACTGCCGGAACATGCGTTCATCTACGCTCTGCCGTATCAGATGTATCGCCGGCATCGAATCCGCCGCTACGGGTTTCACGGCACTTCACACCGGTACGTTGCTTATCGCTATCGCAGACTCAGAGGAATTGCCAGAGAAGCAACTAACATCATCACACTGCACCTCGGTAATGGTTGCTCGATCGCGGCAATCAAAGGCGGAAACAGTATCGACACGTCAATGGGGTTCACGCCGTTGGAAGGCCTGGTAATGGGCACACGCTCTGGCGATCTGGATGCTTCAATTGTTGACTTGATCGGCACGAAGGAAGGTTTGTCTTCACGTGAAGTCGAAATCATGCTCAACAAGGAGTCAGGTCTGCTGGGCATCTCGGGGTTGACGGACGACATGCGTGAGTTGCTTGCCGAAGCGCATGAACACGAGGATCGCCGCGCGCGTTTGGCGATTGAAATCTTCTGTTATCGAGCGCGCAAATATATCGGAAGCTATCTGGCGGCGATGAATGGCGCCGAAGCAATCGTGTTGACTGGCGGGATCGGTGAAAACTCTGCCGAGATCCGGGCGAAGATCTGTGGCGAGCTGTCGTGGTTGGGTGTGGAGGTCGATGCGGAACTCAACTCAGATCACGGTGCCGATAAGAACGGCCGGATCAGCACCGAAGCCTCTCGCGTCGCAGTATTCGTCATACCAACAAACGAAGAATTACTGATCGCCCGCGACACCGTGCGCGTCGTCAGCGGCGCCCCTCAGCGGTTTTAGGTGCGGAAAGACTTGACGGTCTGTGAAAATTGAAAGCGTGGAGGTTGACAAAAACTCAGGCGCTTCTGCGTTGTTTTGACGATAATTGTTTCACCCGTTTAGCCACAGCTCGTATGAATCGATCATCTTGGGCCAACTTCTTGGCATCGACCGATTCCTTGCCTTCCATGTGTGCGCGCAATATTTGGTTGATCTGTGTTTGATAAGCAAGCGCTCCCGCCTTTGATGCCCTCTCCTTGAAAAAATTCAAAACATCGAGATCAAGCAAAATTGAAATTCGCACCTTTGTGTTTCGCGCTTCAATTTCGCCGCTCCTGGCCAAAAAAGCTCCGCGAGGCAACCGTTTGAACTTCTTGGGGTTTAGTACTGCAGTATCAGACACTCGTTCAGTTTTCGTCTTCATAGACCTTTACCATCCACTTTTCAGCACGGCGCGCCGAGATGAGTCGCACAGCCTCATTGCGATATGTAAATGATACAAACAAAAGATCGATTGAGGACATCCCGATCATCACGTACCGGGTTTCGTCCTCAGTAGAATGCTCTAAATCCTCGAACGGAACTGCATGGGGATCGTCAAATACCTGTTGAGCCTGTTCGAATGTGATTCGATGCTTCTCTGCATTTTCCAGGGCCTTATCTTCGTCCCATTCGAACCGCATCAATTAGAGTATATACATATCAAGTATATATTCAAGTCTTTGTCAGCTTGAGGAGGGAGTTCAGTAGTGGTCAACCGACTAATCCAGCGGCCAGTTCTCAAAGCGCACCTACTGTTATCATTTCGGATTGATGGACGTCTTCGATTGCGGCGCGGAGGAGTTCGGCGACGCTCCAGGCTTGGGCGACGCAGCCGCGCGGGGTGTGAGGGGCGTCGCCGTCGAAGATTTCGGAGACTTGGCCCAGGCAGCCTTCGCGCAAATGCTCTTGAAAATTGTGCAACCACATGGCAGCGAATTCGCGGGCTGCTTGGTTACCGAAGGTTTTGATGTAAGCGGTGATGTATGGGCCCATTAGCCATGGCCAAACGGTGCCCTGATGATAAGCACCATCACGACTTCTGGGACCACCTTCGTAACGACCGATGTAGTGTGGATCTCGCGGTGAGAGCGTGCGCAGGCCGCGCGGAGTCAAAAGGTCACGTTCAACTACTCGCAGAACGCTGGCAGCTCTTTCCTTTGAAAGCAACGTATTAGGCAAACTGATCGCAATCACCTGGTTTGGTCTGATCGAATCGTCGCGAACCTCGCCGTTTACCACGTCATAAAGACAGCCGGCGTCCTCATTCCAAAACGTGTTGTTGAAACTGCCGCACGCTTTATCCGCGAGCGCCGCGTATTCCTTCTTCGCCTTCGCGTCTTTGAATCTACCGGCAAGCTGTTCCATTACGCGCAAGGCGTTATACCAAAGCGCTTGAATCTCGACAGGTTTTCCATGACGAGGCGTCACAACCCAATCGCCAACCTTTGCATCCATCCAGGTAAGTTGCACACCAGGTTCACCTGCGAAAAGTAACCCATCGTGATCGACGTGGATTTGATAACGAGTGCCTTTCACGTGCCAGTCGATGATGTCCTTCAGCACCGCATAAAGATCGGTTTGCACAAAGTCATAGTCGCCGGTGTATTGCAAGAATGAACGCACCGCCTCAAAGAACCACAGCGTCGCATCGACCGTGTTGTATTCAGGTGTCTCGCCTGCGTCCGGAAATCGGTTTGGCAACATGCCTCGATCGATGTGGTTGGCAAATTCAGCAAGAATGCTCCTCGCGATATCGGATTGACCGGTTGCTAGTGTCAGCCCGGGAAGGGCAATCATTGTGTCGCGGCCCCAATCCGCAAACCAGTGATATCCAGCGATGACTGTCTTGCCTCGTTCACGGGCTGCAATGAATTGATCGGCTGCGGTCCTTAAGGCACCGACGAGCGGATTTGCCTCATTACCTGATTCCTTCCTGCGCTCGATTTCTGTTTTTCGATAGCTGTCAGCCTTCGCGACATCGTGACGTTCAGTTGAAGCAACGATGCTTAGCCTACCGCCGCTACGCCAATTGAAAATCAAAGCGCACGGACTAAAAAGGTCTTCGACAAAATCCAATCCTCGTTCCTGTTCAACTGCATATTGAAAATTGCGATACCAATAACCATTCGAATCAATGGCCGCCGCATTGTGAGCAAGATAAAGTGACGTCAGGCCGGTATAGGGCCGGATAATTATTAGACCATTCTCAGTTTCGATCTGTGGATTAAGTGCGCCGTTCTCATGCGTCGTACTGTGATAATCGCGAAACGCAATGAGAGTCCGAATCTCCAAATTGATCTCAGCAACTCGGTTTTCAGATGAAGGAGCTTCCAGCAGTTCGTACTGAACGACTGTTGTGTTCTCGCCCTGCACCATGAAAACAGTTTTCTCGATTCGCAATCCTTCGATTTCATAAACGAACATCGGAAACGGATCGAGTCGGAAACCAGTCTGATAGTTGAAGCCCTGTGGATGTACGGTGCCTGGATACTGATTCGCAGACAGCTCGTATCGGCGACCATCGATGACGAGTGTCTCTTCCAGCTTCGACAACAATACGAAGCGACCCACAGGCGGCTTCGTCGCCGCCGTAAGCAACCCATGATACCGGCGTGTATTAAGTCCGATAACAGTCGAAGACGAGAACCCGCCGATGCCATTTGTTTCGAGCCATTCGCTAGACGTAGCAACAGCAAGATTGCGGCAGCTTTCCTGGTCCAACTCAATCATAGTCCCGTATCATGCATCTTGTGCTTCTTTGTGGCTAATTAAGCAACTTCACAGAACACCTTGATTGCGCCATTCGGGTTTGTGAGCTTCGAGAACAACTCCTCATAGTTCTCGAGACCACGCACGGGATGCGTCAGAAGACGCGAAAGCCATCCGGGATATTCAGCCTCCGACTGCGCCAGATCCTTCACACCCATTTCGAAGTACTCGCGATTCGCGTTCACGGTCCCGACCATCACTTTGTTACCCAACACAAATTCCAGATTGATTTTGTCCGCCGGCACTTCGACCTTGCGATCGCCGCCAGTGACGCTCGACAACATCAACACGCCGTTCTTTCCAAGAGCCTGCATGCTGTCGAAAACAACCGGCGAGAAACCAGTTGCTTCGAAGATGATGTCGAACGGTCCATATTTCTTCGCGCCTTCAAGAATTGAAACATCGTCAGTTGACTGGTAAGTCGCGCCGATGGACTCGATCAAATCTGAATTCAGATAGGGCTTGGGTGTCTTGCCAAACGTCGTCACCTGTAGTCCCTTGAGACGCAATACCAAAGTCGCAAGCAAACCGATCGTTCCTGCGCCCATGATGGCCGCGCGTTTTGGTTTCCACACTCTAAGCCGGCGCTGAATCTCGTAAGCTTGAGCAATGCCTTTCTCAACGACAGTTGTTGGTTCAAGCAGAACGCCGATTTCCTTCAGGCCCTGAGGTATTTTCACGATGAACTCGGCATCGTCGACGTAGTACTCACTCATATATCCGTGACGCAGGTTGATGCCGCGCTCGAAATATGTGTCGTCCGTCGTCATATCGTTCGTGCCGATCAAGTCATAAAGGCTTGAACCTGGTCTGCGTACGGTCGCAACTACGTAGTCGCCCGGTTTTACTTCGGTAACATCTGGACCAACCGCTTCAACCTGTCCAAAACTCTCGTGACCGATGATCAGGAAATCGTATCCTGGAGGTGCCTGGCCATATTCGGCGGCATTGATCTCTTTGTCAGTGCCGTCGACGCCGACGCGCAACACGCGCACGAGCACTCCGCGTCCATTTGGAACATCGTTGAGATTCGGCCTTGGCAGTTCTGTCAAGTGAACTGAATTTGGTATTCCGGGTCTGACTGCGATTGCTTTCACTGTAAGTTTCTCCTTCTTAACTTGCCGAGAGTGCAAGTTGTGATTCGACGCCGATGCGTGCGAGCGTTGACAATACTCGATTTGGTTCACCGAGGTCGCTCCAGCCAACATCTCCGACTCTCATTACTGTTAGATCCTTCGGTCGTGCTGCCAACACCTGATGAGAGAAGTTCGTGTCTTCGATACGTGAATAGAGTTCATTGAGTGCTCTACGCTCAGCGGTGGTTTCGAACGTCGGTGCGATTCCTTCAAATGCGGCGTATGTTTCCCGTAACGCGGTTCGGGTCATCTTCAATAATGCATCTACACGTCCGACCATGACGAAACTGTTCCACAGACAGCCATTTTCCATCAATGTTGTCGCCAGATTCAGACTCGGCTTTTCCCAAAACTTTCTGACTCGCGTGATCGATCGCTGTGTGCTTGCGAGTATGGAAGGCTCGGGCTCGATCCAGCCGTATTCCGTTTCTACGGACGTTGGTGTGATGCCGAGCAGTGTTACAGTCTCGGGTTGGATTTGTACGGCGGCGACAGCGCCGTCGATATGTGACATGAACTCTTCGTCGTCGGCAAAGAAATGATCTGAAGGAAACAGGGCGACGATGGCGTTTGGCGATTTAGCTGCTACGCGCATCAGCGCATAGAGAATCGCAGGCGCTGTTCCTTTGTTCGATGGTTGTTCCAGCAGAAGACTCGGCGGGATTTCATGCGTTAATGCCCCATAAAACGGGCGATGCTTTTTCGTGACGACGATCAAGGTTCGACTGCGTTCGAACGAAATTGCAACGCGGCGTCTGGTCTGATCGAGAAGCGTGCTGTGGCCGGTTACTGGCACGAATTGCTTGGGACGATTGTCGCCGGTGATCGCGCGAGTCATCGATTGCAACCGCGTGCCATCTCCTCCTGCCAAGATAATTGCCCAAGTTGTGTTCATACCTCATGAGTCGGGCGACGAAAATATTCCTTACAAACTAGCCACAAAAAGGCACAAGAAGCACAAAAAAGTGAAGAAATATTTTGTGCCTTTTGTGCCTCTTCGTGGCCCTATTCGCCGCTTTGTTGGAGAAGTTTCGCGACGAGACCGGTCCATCCAGTTTGGTGGCTTGCGCCGATACCGGATCCGTTGTCGCCATGAAAATATTCGTGGAAGGGAACCAGGTCGCGCCAGTTGGAATCGATTTGGAATTTTTCCGTGGCGCCAAAAACAGGCCGGCGCTTGTTGCTGTCTTTCAAGAAGATTCGCGAGAGCCGTTTTGAAATCTCTCCAGCCACTTCCCAAAGCGTCATCATCTGACCGGAACCAACCGGACATTCGACTTTGAAGTCTTCGCCGAGGTAATGATGAAACTTTTGCAGCGACTCGATGAGTAAATAATTCAATGGAAACCAGATTGGGCCACGCCAGTTTGAGTTGCCACCGAACAGTCCCGTGGTCGATTCTGCCGGTTCATAGTCCACCCGATGCTCGGCGCCATTCACACGCAGCACATAAGGATGATCTTTGTGAAAACGCGAGATCGCGCGAATGCCGTAAGGCGAAAGAAACTCATTTTCATCGAGCATGAAACGCAGCACACTGCGCAGTTGATCCTGGCTGACGATAGATAACAAACGACGTTCGGCATGTCCTGGCGTGTGCATACAGGCAACATTTGCCGTGAGGTCCGGTCGATTCTGAATGAACCATTCCATGCGCCGTTTGAAATCAGGCAAGCGATCGAGCAACTCCGGTTCTAATGTCTCGACTGCAAACAGCGGAATCAACCCAACCATCGAACGAACCTTCAAAGGGTAAGGTTTGCCCTGAGGCAGATGCAGCACGTCGTAAAAGAAGCCATCCTGCTCGTCCCACAACCTGATCTCGTCGTCGCCGCGGTTATTCATTGCATGCGCGATGTACAGAAAGTGCTCCCAGAACTTGCTTGCAACATCTTCGTATGACGGATCTTCCTTGGCCAGCTCCATCGCAATCGCCAAAAGATTCAGCGCGTACATTGCCATCCAACTCGTGCCGTCGGATTGAGCGATGTGACCACCGGTCGGTAGTGGTGCGCTGCGATCAAAAACGCCGATGTTGTCGAGCCCGAGGAAGCCGCCCTGAAAAATGTTCATTCCCTCGGCGTCTTTGCGATTGACCCACCAGGTAAAGTTCAGCAGCAGCTTCTGAAACACGCGTTTGAGAAAAACAATGTCTCCGACTCCGCGACGCTTCTTTTCGATCTTGTAAACGCGCCACGCTGCCCACGCGTGTACCGGCGGATTTACATCGCCGAACGCCCACTCATAGGCCGGCAGTTGGCCGTTCGGGTGCATGTACCATTCGCGCAGCATCAACACGAGCTGCGACTTTGCGAACTCTGAATCAACCAGCGCCAGCGGCACGCAATGGAATGCTAGGTCCCACGCCGCGTACCATGGGTACTCCCACTTGTCAGGCATCGAAATGACGTCGGCATTGTAAAGGTGCTTCCACTCATGATTGCGGCCGTGCAGACGCTCTGCTGGAGGCTTTGGCGTCGCCGGATCACCATCAAGCCACTGCTCGATCACATAGTGATAGTACTGTTTGGACCAGAGCATGCCGGCAAATGCCTGTCGCATCACTAACCGCGCGTCATGAGAAAGGTGTTTTGGAATTACAGTCTGATAAAACTCATCAGCTTCGTGAATTCGCTTGCTGAAGATCTCTTCGAAATCTTTGAACGCTGTCTCTGTTTCATTGTTGGTCAATCGCAACCGGAGCGTTGCGGTTTCGCCGGCGGGGATCGTGAGCTTGTAATTCGCCACCGCCTTCGTACCCTTCTGCTCGGGATTAACAGCCTGTTGATTACTATGAACGATGTAATCGTTGATACCGTCTTTGACATAGTGCGAACCGTTTGTGTAGTTGAAGAGCCGCTGAGTGTTCGTATCGTTTTCCGTAAACAGCAGCTCAGGAGCGCCCTCACAGTAAAACCAGCGTTCTCCAATCTCGCTGTGATTCAGTTCGATGATGCCGTCGCTCGTTCTGCGCAGCCACGGCTTCGCTGTGCCGTTCTGATTCCACGACCACGTGTTGCGAAACCAGATTGTAGGTAGCAAATTCAGCGAGGCTTCTTCAGGACCACGATTAGTAGCCGTGATCTTGATCAGAATGTCGTCGACGTCAGCTTTCGCATACTCTACAACCACGTCGAAGTAACGATCGCCTTCGAAAACACCGGTATCGATCAATTCGAATTCCGGCGCGAGTTTTCCTCGTCGACGATTCTCTTCAACCAACTGGCCGTAGGGGAATTCTGCCTGCGGATACTTGTACAGATACTTCATGTACGAGTGCGTCGGCGTTGAGTCGAGATAGAAGTAATACTCTTTCACGTCTTCACCGTGATTACCTTCATTGCCCGTGAGACCAAAAAGACGTTCTTTTAAGATCGGATCGCGACCATTCCAAAGCGCGAGGGCAAAACAGATCTTCTGATGACGATCGCTGATTCCCGCGATTCCATCTTCATTCCAACGATAAGCACGCGACCGCGCGTGATCGTGCGGGAAGTAGTCCCAGGCCGTGCCATAAGGACTGTAATCTTCACGCACCGTGCCCCAGGCGCGTTCGCTGAGATATGGTCCCCAGCGTTTCCAATGCTTCGTGCGGCGTCGAGATTGTTCGAGTCGCTCGTCCTCGGCTGTCAACTTTCGCTTTTTGTTTGTTTGTGCCGGCATGATGGTTAAGCCTGCCGCAATGCAACGCGGCCACACTGAGGACAGGTATGAGCTTCCTGCACCACGCCCTCGAAGGCTGGATCGATCAGAGCGGGATCATCCACGCTGTAGTCGATCTTCATCGCGTGATGATTCATCTCGGCGCCGCAATCAGGACAGATCATTCTCTCTTTCTGCATCTTATGCGCCTCTTTGTGGCCCAATCCGTTTCTGAAAATAGTCTCGCCAACTGTCGGGCAACGCCTCAGTCGCGATCGCACGTCGCATCAGTTCTACGTTGTGCTTCTCGCTGCTATATAGTCGTGTCACGTCCACGACCCTTACACCCGACGCGTTTTTCTCGATGAGTTCGAATTCATCGCCAGCACCGACTTCGCCTTCTTTCAACACTGAAAGATAAAATCCTGAGCGTTCACTGACCAGAAACCTTTTGATGATGTCCGTTCGTCCAAAACGAATGCCGAGTTTGTAACAAGGCATACGCGGTTGCGTGACCATCACCTCCGCCGAACCGATTCGAAACTGGTCGCCAATATGGGTTTCGGTTTCGAACAGACCGGTTGTGGTCAGGTTCTCGCCGAACACTCCCCAGGGTAAGTCCATATCCGGCAGCTCTCGCTTCCAAAACTCATAGTGCTCTGAGGGATAAAGGTAGACGGCTTTATATGGTCCACCGTGCACCGAGAGATCTGCCTGGCGGTCGCCATCTAGATTCAAAGTCCGCAGCCTCACTCGCCCGGCGACCGGTTCTTTGAAAATGCCGGTCGACACGGGCTCGCCATCGCGCAGTACCAACCTTGGTAAACCCACGTTGAGTGAAATAATTTTCATCGAATGTAATTAGATCGAGACGTTTTCACGTCCATAGCGCAGCACTTTGCTCATCCAGATCAACTCGCCAAGAAACTTGTCGATGCGCTTCACGTGTGTTGCGCGGTCTTTAATGTTTCCGGCTTCGTCGAAGAGTGCCTGTGCGCCGGAAAAATTACCGTCCCAAAAGATCGTGACCAGCCCAAGTTCACGCAGCACTGGCAGTAAACCCTCAATCACGCGCGTGCCGCCAAAACCACCCGCCGACACACCACAGATCCCGACCGCTTTATGAATGTACTCTTTCAGATTTGTATCAAGGACATGCTTCAGCATGCCGGGATAACCGTGATTGTATTCCGGAGTGACAATCACGAGTCCGTCGGCGTGCATCACGGCTGCGGAAAACTTCGAGTCCTTGATCGCTTCGCCCGCGTCGTCGCTTGAAAACCCGAGCTCACGAATGTCGATAAGCTCAGTCTCGACGTCTTCACGTTTCTGTACTTCGCCAAATACGAATTTGGCAACGTGTTCACTTGCGCGTCCCTTGCGCGTTGTGCCGAGAATCACCGGGATAAAAAGTGGACGAGTGTTCATAGCCCTATTTTTCAACGAGCGCCATCACATGTCCATCAGGATCGCGCGCCAGCAGACCTTTGCTGAAACCCAATCCGTTGTCTGCAAGCGACACCACGCCTGGTGAAACGAAACGAAAATTTTCGGCGAGCAGCTTCTGCGCGAACGCATCCGCCGCGTTTACGACCAACGTAGTCTGCCAGTGAAACAGATCTGATGCACGCTCGTCAGCAGGAAATGGCCGCCCATCGCGTGGCGCAAGGTACTCGAGAAATTCGATGCCGGGCCCGCTACCGGCTCGAAGGCTCGTAATGCGTAACCTTGCGCCAAACACGTTGTTCAAGTGTTCCTGTTCAGTCCCGTAATTCTCGCTCATACCTGCAACTTGCAACCCGAGCACGTCTCGATAAAACTTCAAACTAGCCTCAGTATTACTGACTACTATCGCCGTATGATCGATGCCGAGAAACAGTCGACTTTTCTCTTGCCACTTCGCATCGCCTTTTCCTCCCGGAAACTGCAAGATCTCGAGCCAGTGTTTGTCAGGATCGCGAAAGTAAAACGCCTTGATGCCGCCTGCGTTCTTGTTCCAATCAGGAAGACGTTGTGGCCCAGTTGAAGCGTGTTCGACTTTGTTCTGTCGCAAAACAGCATACGCCTTTTCCATGTCGCTGGTGATGATAGCGACGTGCTGAAACCAACGATCGTTGCTGCGTGAATCAACCGGCACTGGACGGCCTTTGGGCGCCAGGTACTCAGTCAGTTCGATAAATTCGTCGCCCAACTTCATTCGCACCACACGCATGCGCAGACCGAAGACGCCTTGCAGTCGCTCGTAATCTTCGCCAGTGACTTCTGTGTCAGAAACTTTTTCAAACGACAGGACCTTCGAGTAAAAATCAACTGAAGCATCCATGTCGGAGACGGTCATGCCGATGGCGCCCACTTGAAAAACCAGCGGGAGTAGCTTGTCACCTCCAGCACTTAGGAGGGGGACGCGCGTGCTGTTAAAGACACGCGCGTCCGTCGGCAGGTACTGAGCCGTTGTTCTCGGAACAACTACACTCAGCGTAAGCAGTAAACCGATAACGATGACTGTTGTTCGTTTCACTTCATTCGCTCCAGCAAATGATCACCAACTCGCAAAGCATTAGCCATGATGGTTAGCGCCGGATTCACAGCTCCGCTCGACGGAAAGAAGCTCGCATCGACGACATAGAGATTGTCGACTTCGTGCGCTTTGCAGTTTCGATCGAGCGCAGACGTCTTCGGATCGTCGCCAAACCTCACGGTGCCGTTCTGGTGGGCCACCGCCGCCAGCGGCAGTCGCTGACCGAGGTAAAGATTTCGCGCGAACAATCCCTGGTGACAATCGTGTCCATGAATGTCGCAGTTCGTCTGGTTCATGGCCTTTTGTAGTTGAGCTTTCAGCCGATCATGGCCCTCGACGTTGTTCAGTTTGTAGCTGACGCGAATCTGCCCGTCGCGATCGACCGTGACGCGATTATTTGGATCAGGCAAATCTTCAGACGTCAGCCAGAAATCCAGTGAATGTTTGGCCATCAGATCGAGCGTCCAGCCGGGCGCGACCGCCGGCGCGCCTGCTTTTAACGTGTCGGCATCAAGCTTGCCGACAAACGAGATGTGGCCCATCGGATAATCCCAATCCTTCGAGCCAAGATAGAAATCGTTTATCGCCAGCGTCTTTTGAAAAATTGTCGGATTTGGGCACTTTGAGAGCGCCATCAACACAGAATTGATGTGGCCCATGTAATGACGGCCCACGACATCAGAGCCGTTCGCGAGACCGTTCGGATGACTATCATTTGCGGACCGAAGCAACAAAGCAGCCGAGTTAACTGCGCCGCACGAGACGACGACAATGTCTCCTGAATACTCTTCACGCGCGCCGTTACGCTCGACGATCACTTTGCTGACTTCGCGCGCGTTACCGTTGGTTTCAAGACGCATGACCTTCGCGTTCGTGATCAGCGATACATTCTCATGCTCGAGAGCAGGATCGACACAGATTGTTTGCGCATCCGACTTCGCGCCGATCAAACAAGGATGTCCGTCGCAAGTGTTACAACGAATGCACGCACTCTTTCGCGGGTTGTTTTCGTCGATGCGAATACCAAGTGGAACGTGAAAAGGATTCAGTCCGGCTCGTTCGAGATCATCATGCAGATGCTGAATTCGCTGTTCGTGACTGACGGCCGGATACTTGTAAGGCGCACTGGCCCATGGTTCGCTCGGATCCTCGCCGCGATTACCGTGCACCTGATAAAGATGTTCGGCCGCGGTGTAGTACGGTTCCAGTTCTTCATAACTGATCGGCCAGGCCGGCGAGATGCCGCCATGATGACGAATCTCGCCGAAATCTTCTTTGCGCAGACGGAAGAGTGCGGCGCCGTAAAATTTGGTGTTGCCGCCGACGTAGTAGTTCGTGTGCGGATGCAGCTCTTTGCCATCAACGTCGCGCCACGCCTCTTTCGTGTTGTACCTGGCTTCGAGGTTAACAGCGCGTGTGCTCCAGTTGTCTTTTTCGCGCGGCACGTAGTCGCCGCGTTCGAGCAACAGGATCTTCTTGCTTGAAGGTGCGAGTTTGTAAGCCAGCGTGCCGCCGCCCGCGCCCGTGCCGATGATGATTACGTCGTAGTGGTTGTTCATCATGACGTATTCTCCGTCTGCCGATTAGGTTACTGATTCATTGATTGCATCGAGTCGTTCATCAACGGCGCGGTGCCAAAGTTCACGACTACGACTGCTAACTTATTTGACATGTTCAGGATCTCCTCTAGGATTCATCTGATGGCTATTGGTCGAGGAGGCGAGCAAATCCTTACAACTTAGATCATTCTCGAAAATCAGATCCGCATGCTCGCGAGGTTTGTCATGGGCCAGGTGAATTCTTTGCGCCGGAAAATAGATCGTTTCGTATGCGGCAATCGTGTTGGCTGGAGATAGTCCTTCCTGCGCGCGGCCGATGGCGCGCGCCAGGGCAGTTGAAAACGAACAGTCGATCCAGATGGAGAGATCGAAGAGATGCCGGTATTGCGGTTTGAATAAAAAGATTCCTTCGACCACGATCACGCTGACATCCTTAAAGTGATAAGTATGTTTGCGATAACGTGAGGCACTCTCTTCGGCAAAATCGGCGACCAGATGAACCGATCGTCGATCGCGCAGTGGTATAACGAGCTGCGTGAAAAATTCGTCAAAACGGATCGCGTTTTTGTAAAAGTTTTCCGCCGGCTCTCGCGGATCGAATCGCTTTTGGGGCAGGTTCAACCAACCGTCGATATTGAGTATCGCAGAGCCAACACCATGCAGCGCCAGACGCGCCTCGAGCTGCGCTGCAAAATGACCTTTCCCGGATCCGTCGATGCCACTAACGCCGACGAGCACGCTGCGATTCTCAGGAATCGCAGCGCGCCGAATCAGGATTTTGTGAATTATTTCTTCGATACTCTTCACTGGATTTGTGCCTTTTTATGGCCGGCCAGTGAATCTCCAAGTGTGTATAGCGCCGCGCCGAGCAGCACCGTGTCCTTGAGCAGGAAACCTCCCGATCCGGAGAGTGCAGGGAACCCGCCGAGACTCTTCTCCCAACCCGGAAGTGAAAATAAGAAGGTAAGCGTCGTCAGAAACGTAAACACGGCGAGCACGCTGCCAATCGCTGACAGCTTTGCCGACAAAGGACGGATAGCGATCAACAACGCGGCAGTGAGTTCGGTCACGCCGATAATGTTCGACGTTGCTTGTAGGCTGAAGAGTCTGTACATCCAACCCATCAATGGACTGGTCTCAATCAGGTTTTTTATACCGGCCGCCTCGTAAGCCGTGAACTTCATCGCGCCGATCCAGCCCAATACGAGCACCAGGCCGTAACGAATTAAGAACTCACCCAGCTTCTCAAATGTGTTTTTCTCGACGGAACGCATTTCTACCTCCCTGCCTTTTGTGGCTTCATTAAGGTCGGACGCCGGCGACGTTAAGACGGATGCGATACAACCCGGAGCGCGCGCATAAATACAGTGTCTTGCCGTCAGCATCACCCCACGCAAAGTTATGCGCGTGTTTTGGTGTAACGATCGTGCCTAGATGTTTGCCTTCCGGCGAGATCACCCACAACCCACCCGGAGCTGACACGTAGAGATTGCCCTTTTGATCGACTTTGATTCCGTCGAGACCGTCTTCGCCGGGAGCGTTCGTGAAGTCAAAAAAGAGCTTTCCATTTTTCAGAGTTCCATCCGGTTGTACTTCGTAACGCATAATCGCCTTGTGCTTGTCACCGATTTCGCCGACGGGCTCATCTTCTTTGCGCAGCTCCTGACCCGTTAAAGAGCGCGGCCAGTTGCCGACGTACAGATATTTCTCATCCGGCGACAACGCGATTCCGTTTGGTCCGGTGAAGTCCTTGCTGACCAGTTGCAACTTGCCTTTGTAGATCGAATAGACGCCGCTGAACGGAAGCTGCTTACGCGGATCGTTAAAGAACTTCGGAAATCCAAACGGTGGATCGGTGAAGAAGAGCGTGCCATCGGATCGATAAACGAGATCGTTCGGACTATTGAGCCGCTTGCCTTGATAACTGTCGGCCAGCACCGTCTGCGTGCCGTCGTCTTCGTCGCGCACAACACGATGATTGCCGTGCTGATTGATCGTCAGTCGTCCTTGAGGATCGAGCGTCAGTCCATTTGAACCAGGTTGACCATACTCCGCGATGTCCGTGCCGGTGTAGCCGCTCGGCGTGCGAAAAACTTCAAGCCTGCCATCCTGATTGCCATTGGGCGTGTACTTGTAAATCGTATTCGCGTTTGGATCGCTAAACAGCAGATAGCCGCCGTCTTTATTGATCCAAACCGGGCCTTCGGTGAACTTGAATCCGTCCGCGAGCTTAAAGACTTTGGGATTAGGTCCAACGATTTCATCCATCGCCGGATCGTTGCGCACGACCTCAACATTCACTTCACTCGGCGTCAGCGCCACAGGGCCAGGCTCAGTTTTGTAGAATGCGAGTCTCGCGTAACGAACATAAATGAAATTCGTCGGCGGGTTTGAGAGTGGACCATTGACGCCGAATATGGCGAGCTGAATCTGTTGGCCCGGTTTCACGTTGCGGCCGACGACCAGATGATTCTCCGCATTCCATCCGGCGATTACCGATCCTCCGGCTTGGCCCAACGCGCGAGACAGCTCGCCATCAACCCAAATCTCCGCGTAGTCGTCCAGCGAAGTCTCAAAGACGACCGTTGAGCCAGCGGGATCGAAATCGTCGACACGATCGGGAATTGTGATCTTGATCCGATACCAACTGAAACCAAGCCGGCCGTTTCCTCGCCGCTGATCGAGAGTTGTTGGACCAATGACTTGCCAGTTCGAATCGTCGAAGTCGGTTCCGCCGGCGTGTGGCGTGTAGTCGTAAGTCTTGACGGGTACGCCGGTCGGCTGTTTGTCTGCTCCGGGTCCGCGAAAATCAGTGTCGATGATCTTCGTATCGCTGTAGCGCCACTCGCCTTTAACGAGATGGGCTCCATCGACTGAGCCAAGATCGATCATCGCATCCGGTTTGCCCAGCGGAACATCGGCGGACGTCTTCTCAGGCGCCGATGCATAAGTCAGAATCGCAGTATCAACAGAAAGCAATGCGGCTGCGATAAGTATTAACTGGAGAATTCGCGTTCGCTTCATGGCTTAGCTCCTTCGCTCTGCGCTTAACGGACCTTGATCGTGTAATACAAAAACTCGCCGTTGATCTCTTTGAACCAGTGCGGCGTGTTATTCGGCACGATGATCACGTCGCCCTTCGACAATCGTCTCGTGTCTCCACCTTCTATTCGTGAGCCGCGGAACTCGTTAGGCGCGATCTCTTTTGTATCCACTGCCGTTCCGCCAGTCACAAACGTCGCGCTGCCTTCCATCACGTAAATGATGTCGGTGTCGAGTTTGTGGATCTCAGCCAGACCTGGTTTGTCTCGCCGGCTTGTGTGGACCATGTAATTGCGATCACTTTTGTCTAAAAGTACCGCACCGGTAGAGAACGACGTGCTCACTTGTTTCGCATCGAAGAAAAGAACTGCCGGTTTGTTCGCGGGCATCGCATCACTTACTTTTGTATCCGAGAAGACACTCGCGCCCGCAATGGCCAGCTCTTCGTCTTGTTGCGCACTCGCGGCGCCGCTTACGCCAACACCGCCTACGATCTGCCCGTCGATCGTGATCGGAATTCCTCCTTGTAGCGGCGTGAAATAAGCGTCCGGGAGAGCCACCATGGCAGTGCGGCCATTCTTGATGATGTCTTCGAACGCTTTCGTCGGACGTTTGAAAAGCACTGCTGTACGTGCCTTCCCGATCGAAATGTTTGCGCCGGCAGCGAACGTTCCATCCAATCGTTCGAGCGCCATAAGATTGCCGCCTTCGTCAACCACGGCAATTACGCCGCCCGGTGCGTTGTTCTTCTTTGCATAGGCAACAGCGCCGGCAATCACTTTCTT
Source organism: Pyrinomonadaceae bacterium (assembly GCA_035248565.1). Lineage (GTDB taxonomy): Bacteria > Acidobacteriota > Blastocatellia > Pyrinomonadales > Pyrinomonadaceae > PSRF01. The sequence continues at coordinate 39,724 of DATFHH010000069.1, forward strand.
TGCGCCCTCAATCGTCAGCGTCTTCCGCTCGACGATTTGCGCATTTGCCAGTAGGGTTGCGCACAATAGAGTCACTGCTGTGAATGCGATTCTGATACTAGACTTCATGGCTTCTCCTCTTTATCTCTGTATTAGCGCGCCTCCTTGGAGTGCGGCGGCCTGGCGCCGCTTTGTTACAAGCTCGCTTGATCGAGGCCAAAGCGGCGCCAGTCCGCCGCACTCCAAGGAGGCGCTCACTCCAGTTCACATTCCTCCTTCAGGCGTGATCGTGATGCGGAAGAACTCCGCGTTCTTTCCTGTCCAGCGAGAGTCCTTAACGCGATGGACCACGCCGTGCTCGTCTTCACCAGTATTCAAACCCTTTTGTCGCGGTCCCTGATTCGGACCGATGCCGATCTCTTCGTCTTTCTCTGTGCCAGCGTCCCACAGGATGAACTTGTCCGTGACGTCGCCATTAACCGGATTGCCTTTGCCGTCGAATAATGCGATGCCGTCTGCGTCAGGCGAGTAAAACCAATCATTCGACTGGCCAAACATCTGCGTCATAAAAAATTTCATTCCCGGTGCAGCGGTGACGGTGAACTCGTACGCATCACCAGGCCGGATTGGACCAGCCATCATTGCCCCAACCGGCGTATTGAACACGCCATGCAGGTTCGAGCTGTGATGCATCGCCACGAGCGAGTTCACCAATCCCGATGGGTCTCCATCTTCAGCCTGCATCTCTAGGCCGTTCTTCCGCGCCGGCTTTCCTTCAGTGAAAAGCGGCGCATTCTTGTCGCTTAAGACGAACATGCCAGGGGATAACGCAAACGGAAACTTGTCGCCGTTCGGAGCTGTCATGCCTTCCGGATTGGAAATATTTTCCACGCGAACTTTGAATTTTGTTGGTTCCGGTTTGCGCGTTGCGACTGCAACCGTGAATTGCGCCAGGTAGCAAACAGCGAGCAGCGCCAGACCAAGTGTGAGCCTTCGACGTTTCATGATTTCGATCCTCCTTTAATAATCAGCGTCAAAGTAGCATTGAAAAATGCAACGCTTGTTGTTGTGGTGATGCAGCTTCGCGCAGACGATTGTGCGGCTTGCATTCAGTCGTCGATAAACTTCTGCCGCCATCAACATGCCGAGAGGCGGCGCGGTGAAATAGATCCAGAGTGACATCCAAATGTGTGCGCCGACTGCGGAACTGAACGTCCGCGCCGGATTCATGCTCATCCCGGAAATCGGCGACTCGATTGTTATGTAGGTCGCGACTAGCGCACCGGCGAACAGTCCGGTCCATCGTCCCAAACGTTTCGTGTTAGAGACGGTAAGCACGACGGACATGAGAATGAAAGAGATCAACACCTCGGCGAAGAACGCGACGATTGGTCCCTTCGGGCCGGGAAGCGTTGCTGCATAATTGACCGATTGATGCGCGACTGACATGCGGAGCGTGAGTGAGGCGAGCATTACACCGGCGATACCGCCGGCGAATTGAAACAGTGTGTAGAAGGCTGCGTCCCACGCTTCGACTTTGCCGAGTCGAAAGAATGTCCATGTGACTGATGGATTGAAGTGCGCTCCCGATCTCTTGCCGAATGGTGAAAAGATGATTGCTATTGCGGTCGAGCCCATCGCCACGCCCATCATTAGTCTGCGCAACACTCCATCGTGAATAGTCTGGGCGATTGGAGACGACGGGTGATACAACAAGACGGTGAACGCACATGCTGAAAACATGAACAGACCAAGCTCGGTTGCTTCCATCAGGTATTCGGGCCAATGTTGCTTCAATGTGTCTATCATGCGAACGGTCCACTGGGTCGTACTCGTCTCTGGACCAACGGAGATCCACGTCTCCGGCAACATCATTCGCTGGCGCAGGATGTCGAACGCGCTGATGGTGTTTTGATTGGTCAGATCCATTTGTGAATCACTCCGCACTGCTAGGTAGTCGGGAGTTGTTGCCAATCCTTACAGCGGGTTTGCGGGGAAGGAGATTTGAGGTTTAAGAGTAAACGCCGAAGGCGTTCGCAAATTTCAGCCTAGGGTTGGAGCGCAGCGACAAACCCTAGGTCAACGATGCAAGACTCGAATGAACCCTGAAAGGGTTTCCCGCACATGCCTAACGCTTTCAGCGTTAATGTGTTTTTCACACTTCAGGACCCCAGGGTTGTCGCAGCGCTCCAACCCATGGGCTGAAATTAGCGAACGCCTTCGGCGTTACTCTTGGCTGGATTTAGCGGATGCCTTTGGCGTTACTCGGTTCGCGGAGGAGTTGTCTGAGGAATTTGATCTGCTTCAAATAGCGGGCGCACCAGGCGCAAACGAGGAGGTGCAGTTTCAACAACACCCACTCCCGAGGTCCAAGCGGTCGTTCCATTGATTCAGACATCAGTGGAACCATCTCATTGCACGGTCGCAGCAATCGAAGAAGCCGTTGTCTGATTACCCTTCTGATCTTTACGTACGCTTTCAAAATTTCCTTTTCATTCGATCACAATAAAGGAATTCAAACCGCCATAGCTATCGGGTGTTTTCATGCCGTTGCTCGGATCTTCAATCCAACGCTGCCCGTCGATTACGAACTTGTATTCAAAACGCCCGGCGCGCGTAACAGCAATCTCTGTGGACCAAAGACCGGAACCATTGCGAATCAGCGGCGTCGTGCGGTGGTCCCATCCATTAAAATCACTTGCAACTGCGACACTCTCAGCGGTGTCGTCATGATAGACAAGCAGCAGACGGCCATTCTCCACTCGCGGCGGCTTGCATCCCACGCCGTTTAGCGGATGCTGTTCACTTCTTGCGAATTCCACGGCGCGACTGGCGTTCGCAACACCATAACCTTGCCGAATCACAGGCTCCGTGACGATGCGATCGGCAGTTGAAATCAAAATGTTCTTGACCGCGCCTGGCGTAAGCATTGGATTCGCCTGGATCATCTGGGCGACTATCGACGTCACAATCGGCGCGCCGAATGATGTTCCATCGACGTGTTGATAGTGAGTAGCGATGATCTTCTCTTGCTGCAAAGCAGCTTCGACGTATGCTCGAATCCCAGATGCATTCGAGTGCACGACATGCGCGGGAAGTTCGGTTATCTCGCGCGCGAGAGTTGGAAGCTGATAATCCGGAGCAGCAGCCAGGCGAGATAACGCTTCAGCGCGTTCGTAAGACGCGGTTTCCGGCAGGATCGGCGCAGCGATCCACATCGCCGGCGCGACGAGCTCCGGTTTCACCGTACCGTCTGCCGTGACACCAAAATTCGAGTGATACAGACCGAATTGATTTTCGTTCAACCGGTTGTGATCTGTGTAGCCACCGACCGTAATCACTGAAGGCGAATTGGCCGGCGGAATTGAATGGCGGTTCTCAATTCCGGAGTTTCCCGCGGCGGCAACCACTACGATTCCCTGGCGAACTGCTTCTTCAGCAGCCTGATCGATAACACTTTTCGAACAGGGAACATCCTCGTCCCCGCCCAAAGAAATGTTTAGCACGCGGATGTTGTAACGCTCGCGATTCGCAATCACCCATTCAATGCCGCGGGCGATGTTTTCTTCCGTAATCTGACGGCGCTCGCTTACTTTCACCAACACCAGTTCCGATTCGTGCGCCAATCCGCGATACACACCGTCACTCAGAAAACCATTGCCTGCGGCAGCGACTGAGGTTTGTGTACCATGCCATTGCCAGGACTCTATTCGATCCGTGGACAACAGGCAGCGCCGTTCTCGTGCTATGTCTTCGTAAGCGATTACACGATTAGTGGGTCTGAGCAAATCGGGATGTGCGTAGAATCCGGAATCCAGAAAAGCTACGGTGACGCCCTTACCCGTATATTCCGGGTTTGCGTTTAACCTCACCGGTGTAGGAATAACGGCGAACCGGTTGGGCGAGTGGAAATGTTCGTGCTTTGAAGAGTCCATTTCTTCTATGTCGCGTTTCAGGTTTCTTTGTGTTCTCTGTGCCTCTGTGGTGTTTCTCGACAGTCAACCACCGAGACACAGAGTCACAGAGGACAAACTGCTCCTCTTGCAAGTTGTCGAGAGTGCACGGTGGAACCTTACAAACTTAGGGTTTTAGTTATGATGGGTAAGGCGGCGGCGGATTCGCTCGCGTGCTTCGCTTGAAAGACCAACTTCGGCCTGGAAGTCAGTCGCTTCATCACCTTTGGCACGAGCTGTGTCGCGAATGAGTTGCAGATGTTCGAGATACCATTGGCACCAGGCGCAAATCCACAAATGGAGCTTTAATTTCATGCGCTCTCGCAACGTCAGCGGTCGCTCCATCGATTGCGAGATCCTCTCGACGGTCTGCTGGCAGGTAGGCAGAGTTCGTAACAGCCAGAATCGAATTGAATGCTTCAGTTTGTCGTAGAGTTTTAACGTCACATCAATCTCTATATTTGAACCAGTTTACTTCAAGACAGTTTCTCAAGTGCAGACGAGCACGATGAAGCATTACCCAAAGATTGTTTACTTTGATGCTCAGGATCTCACAGATCTCTTCGCTTTTCAGACCGTCAACCTCGCGAAGAGTAAAAGCACTGGCCGTACGTTGTGGCAGTGGCGAGAGACAATCGGCAAAAACCTTCCAGAAGTCACTTCGCTCGATTAAGTCCGCCGGTGTCGCATGCCAATCACTTGGTGCGTAATCATTGCTCCAATGACCCTGCCACTCATCAGGTCTTTCAAAAAACTCGCGATGCTCCGAATCTTCGTCAGTCTCTTCGCCGATCGGAGCTTCACGTCCAATCCGGCGGAAGTGATCCACGACCTTATGTTTCAAGATTCCGACCAGCCAGGTCCGTTCGGAGCCACGACCTTCGAATCCTTTGTAGGCCTTGAGCGCCGCGAGAAATGTTTCCTGCACCGCGTCTTCGGCGGCGTTACCGTCACGCAGTCGAAAGACGGCATACTTGAAAAGATAGTCGCCATGATCGTTGAGCCAACGATCAGGATCCGGCGAGTCATTCGGGAATATACGCTGGGGCTCACTCATCTCGTTAACAGTTTTGACCTAACGTTCCTGGGCCAGTAGAGTAGTGCATGACCAGTTTCAGCGGCAAATCACGAAAATCATGAGCGCAAAAACGTGCCGAGATTGCGGACATCTGCTTGAGCCTAATGCGCGCGGCTGTCCTATGTGCGCGCTGAATCTCGATGCCGAAAACATGATCGATCGGTTCGTTTGGCGGCGTTTTGTACCGGGCGTAATCTTATTGGTTGTAGCGGTGGTTGCGTTGGTTTATTTGTTGCGTTGAATCATTGGCCACAAAGAGGCACACAAATGCACATAAATTATCTACGGACGAAGTTCATCATATTGACTTGTTTCACTTGTTTGCTGTTCCTGCCGGCGAACCTATCAGCTCAGACGGCAACGCCGTCCATGAGCCGGCAAAGCGGCACTGACAATGAATATCAGGTCGGCGCGATCTTATGGACGCAATCGTCCGCGGAATACCGAGCGCTGGCGTATCAGGCATTCAGTCTCGCAAGACTGCGTCTCGATCAAGAACTCGCAAACCGCGGATCAGCTCGTGGGCTACGTTCGGCGAAAGCGCCGGCAGTCGTAGTGGATGTCGATGAAACTGTACTGGACAACAGCCGGTTCCAGGCAGAACTCGTTTTGCGAGGCGCGGCGTACACTGCTGAAGCATGGAAGGAATGGTGTGACCGTGCTGAAGCCGGCGCAGTCCCGGGCGCAGTTGAATTTCTAAACTACGCTTTTCGTCGCGGAGTTCATGTTTTCTACATCACTAATCGCCGCCAACCCGAGAAGGCAGGAACAGTCACAAACCTAAAGAAGCTCGGTTTTCCGGACGTGCGCGAAGAAACAGTCATGGTTCGAGAGCAAGGCACGACTGCCAGCAAAGAATCCAGGCGACAGAGTGTAAGCACTCGTTACCGTATTGTGATGTTGGTGGGTGACAATCTGAACGATTTCAACGACGACTTTTCCGGTAAGTCGATCGCGGAGCGCAAGGCACAGGTTGATCGCGAGCGTCCCGAGTTTGGTTCTCGTTTCATTGTGCTGCCAAATCCAATGTATGGCGACTGGGAGAGTGCGGTTTACGGGAACCAGTCAGGCCTTAGCGACAGCGACAGACATGCGAGCCGCAGAGCGGCGTTGAGAGGCATTTCCGTCCAGCCTGGACCATGATGTTAGCCGCAGATGACGCGGATAACATAGATCGATACAGATTAAGAATTATGCCTAAACCGGTACTGCTAGCGGTCGATGATGATCGAGAGGTGTTGCGTGCGATTGAGCGTGACCTGCGCCGTCACTATGCCAGTGATTTTCGCGTACTCCGAGCTGAATCTGGACAAGCGGCACTCGAGCTTGTTCGAGAACTCAAACTACGGGTCTGGCGGCGGCGGTTTACGGAGCGAGCGAAGGACTGGCTGGTAATTTTTCTCGAAGGTGAAATGCATGTTTACTGGGATGACAGCGTTCACGACGTTGTTTATATCGCGCGCGCAGGTGATCCATCGAGTGAAGTGACGGGCATGCTTCCTTTCTCGCGCATGACTGCTTTTCAAGCGAATGGACAGGCTCTGACGGATGTGCGCCAGCTGCGCTTCCCGGTCCGGTTGTTTCCAGAGATGATGCAGCGAATGCCGGTGCTGGTCCAACGCCTGGTCGGTATCATGACTGACCGTGTGCGTGAAACTACCACTCTCGATCAGCAACAGGATAAGTTGATGGCGCTCGGCAAACTCTCAGCCGGACTCGCTCACGAGCTCAACAATCCGGCAGCAGGAGCGACGCGGGCTGCAAACGATCTCATTGCAACGTTAGCGGAACTGCGCGCCGCTGATCTAAGACTTTGCGCGCACAACCTGACTTCGGAACAAGAGAGTGCGATTCGTGTCTTCGAGAGCACCGCGATTCAGCACACTACTACTGCGACTCCACTAAACTCGCTGGATCAAAGTGATCGCGAAGACGATGTCGCGACGTGGCTTGAAGACCATGGCATTGAGGAACCATGGAAACTCTCCGGCAATCTTGTCGAGGCTGGAGTCGATGCGTCAGTGCTGGAACAGTTGTTTGGAGAAATTGACGCAAGCGCGATCGGCGACGTACTGGCGCGCGTAAATGCTCAACTGGCAGTGGCAAAACTTGCTGGTGAAATCAAGGCCAGTACCGCGCGCATCTCCGAACTCATCGCAGCAATTAAAGAATACAGCTACATGGACCAGGCGTCAGTGCAACAGGTCGATGTGCATAAAGGACTCGAGAATACATTATTAATTCTGAAGTACAAGTTGCGGAAAAAGAACATCCAGGTCACGCGTGAATATGCGGACAGCTTGCCATTGATCAAGGCTTACGGTAGCAAGCTCAATCAGGTGTGGACCAACTTGATTGTTAACGCGGTGGATGCGATGGCTGAGGGTGGAACACTCAAAGTTCGCACCAAGCGCGAACCGGCTGACATCCTCGTCGAGATCCGTGATAACGGCTCGGGCATACCGGAGGCGGTGAAGTCGCGGATTTTCGAACCATTCTTTACGACCAAGCCCGTCGGTGAAGGAACCGGGCTTGGATTGGATACCGTTGTCCGCGTGGTAAGAGAACACCGGGGCAATATCCGTTTTGAATCAAAGCCTGGCGATACATGTTTTCAAGTTCGCTTGCCTCTTGCATAGCTGTCGGGAAGTAATCAGTAAATCACCTTAGTGCCTCGCGGTGCGTCCACCATATTACTCACACGCACCACACGAGGAACGACTGAATAGTCCCCGGCAATATATGCCCCCAGGGCTTCCTTCGCCTTTATAACTTCCCACGTGTAATCAGTGCTGACGACCTCTTGCAACATCAGCACAAGTTGTTCACCGGCTTTGATCTTCAACTTGATCGGCGTCCTGAACGTAATGATCTTTGTTTGACTTTGAGCAAGCTTAAGACCTTCGTCTTTAATCATTACGGTGTTAGCCGCGTTTGTCGAATCAACCACCGCGAGCGCATATCGCAGTCCGATTAGCGGAAACTCCGAATTGTTGGTTAAAGAGCACGTCAACAGATAACTATTTCTTGTTTTAACGAGCGCAGTATCGGTGATGGTTATCGGCAGGTCAACAACCTGAAAGACGTCGAGAGGTATCTTTTGGACAGGCGCTTCCTGGCCAGCCGCTGTCATCAAAACTCCTGCGAGAATTAGCGATATGAAGAACATTCAGATTATTTTAATAAAATCTGTGTAATCTGTGTAATCTGTGGATAGAGAACTTAAAGAAAGGGTTTCATCATGTCCGTTATCAGCGAGTCAATTCTACCTGGCGTAGGGCGCAAGTTTCAGGTGGAGACTCTGAGCGGCGATCGCCTGGTCATCGTGATTCACGACGACGGCACGCGCGAGCTTTATCACTTTACGCGAAAAAATATGGACCGTCCGGCGTCCGTGTTGAGACTCTCCGACGGCGAGGCTCGCCAGATAGCAGGAATAGTTGGTGGTCTCACCTACGTGCCGCGGAGTCTTCCGACAGCGGAAGTAATCCTCGAAGACCTTGTTCTGGAGTGGTTCAAGATTGAGCCCGGTGCAGCATGCATCGGCAAGAGCATCCGTGATCTACAGGTTCGCACGGTAACGGGCGCGTCCATTGTTTCGATTATCGAACCCGACAGTCAGAAAAGACTCAATCCCGAAGCTGACACCGTCTTGAATGAAGGCGCCACGCTGATCGTGGCGGGCGACCGTCGCACCATCAATTCCGTCAAGCAGTTGCTGGTCCAGGGAAGGGTGGAATGAATGGACCACGTCATTCTCGAAATCGGCCTGGCGCTCGTACTGATCGCGCTTGCGGTTGGTCTCGCAGCCAAGCTCGGTTTGTCAAACGTTCCGTTCCTGATACTCATCGGAATGGCGGTTGGACCGCACGCGCCGCAAATCGGAGTTTTTGACTTTCGTTTTATCGAAACCGAATCGCTCATCTCTTTTATGGGGCGCATCGGCGTGCTCTTTTTGCTTTTCTATCTGGGCCTGGAATCCAGCGTCTCGCGCTTGATCCAAGCCGGACGGTCAATTCTCGCCGGCGGTTCAATCTATATTGCCATCAATTTCAGTATCGGACTTACCTATGGCTATCTCACGGGCTTTCCGTTACGAGAAACACTCATCATCGCAGGTCTGACGACCGTCTCCTCCAGTGCGATTGTTGCCAAGATTCTTTTTGACTACCGGCGAACAGCCAATCCTGAGACCGAACTCATACTTGGCATCACGATGTTTGAAGACATATTCCTCGCCGTGTACCTGTCGCTCATCTCGGGGATCATCTTGAGTGGCGCCAGCTCGTTTGCAGGAGTTGCTTCATCGGGCGGCATCGCGCTTGGATTTATTATCGGCCTGATGGTAATCGGACGTTGGGCCACGCCGCTGTTGAACTATCTCTTTCGCATCTCTTCGAATGAAGTGTTTGTGGTGGTTGTATTCGCCTGTCTCTTTCTGCTGGCGGGGTTGGGCGAGACGATCCACGTCGCGGAATCGATTGGGGCGTTGCTGTTGGGATTGATACTAGGCGAGACGGAACACACTGAGCGAATGGAACGTCTGATTGTGCCGTTCCGCGATTCGTTTGGAGCGGTTTTCTTCTTCAGCTTCGGTCTCTCGATCGATCCGTTTAGTCTGGGCGGTGCGGCGTGGCTCGGTGTGGGCGCGGCACTCCTGTCACTCGTGGGTGTCGTAATTGCTGGATTGATTGTTGGTAGAGCCTCAAAGCTTGGTCCGATTGCGTCGCTAAACACTTCATTCACGCTTCTGGCGCGCGGCGAGTTTTCCATTATCATCGTCAATCTTGCGATCGCGGGTCGGTTGATGGCGGTCTTGCAGCCTTTCGCCGCTTTGTATGTGTTGATTTTGGCCAGTGGCGCTCCCTTTCTGGCGAAGGAGTCAGAGCGCATTTATGGTGCTTACTCGAGAGTTACCGTCCGCCTGCGTCGTAAGGCGAAAGTCGAAGAAGTTACAGAAGCAGAATAATTTAGAATCTGTGTAATCTGCGAAATCTGCGGATCCTATGCGCGAACTGCAATAGTCCACACCAACGTCCCAATTCGCAACGCTCTCTGAGCTCTAGCGGGAGAAAACTTCCTCCCACACATGGCACTTCGCTTGCTCATGTGTCTGATTTCCAACCGCTGGGCCAAATCGAGGGGTGAATGAACCCGATCCAAAACAAACAGCAGGTGGTTGACGATCGCCACCGCGCTGCTTACCAAACATTGCTGAACTCTTATGAAGGTTTGGCCGAGTTGGACCGTCGAGGTTTTCTTCAATTGTTGGCTGCGTCGATCGCCTTTGCTGGTCTAAGTGGGTGCAAGGTCCGGCAACCCGTCGAAACGATCATTCCTTACGTGCAGCAGCCGGAAGAGATCGTGCCGGGAAATGCTCAATTCTATGCGACGGCGATGCCGCTCGGCGGTTACGCACTTGGTTTGCTTGTCGAGAGTCACGAAGGCCGGCCCACAAAGGTTGAGGGTAATCCGAACCATCCGGCAAGTATGGGCGCCACGGATGTGTTCGCGCAGGCTTCAGTGTTGGACCTGTACGATCCCGATCGTTCGCAATCACCGCTCTATCTCGGCGCGGTTCGCAGTTGGGAAGACTTCCTGAGTCAATTTCGAAATGAAGTCGCGAAGCAGCGCAACAACAAAGGCGGCGGGCTCCGAATACTCACTGAAACCATCAGCTCGCCGACTCTCGCGAATCAACTTCAGAATTTATTGAAGGACTTTCCTGAAGCCCGGTGGCACCAATACGAGCCTGTAAATCACGACAACTTACTTGCCGGCGCACAAATGACGTTTGGCCGTTCAGTGGAGACCATATACCACTTCGATAAAGCCAATGTCGTGTTATCGCTGGACAGTGATTTCCTGATGTCCGGACCTGCAAGTGTTCGCTATGCGAAAGACTTCATGAACAAGCGGCAAGTGCGTCAGGAAAAAACTGATACGAACCGGCTTTACGTAATCGAAACCAGCCTTACGAATACTGGGGCGCTCGCCGATCATCGACTCGCAATTAAACCGAGTGAATTTGAAAGTATGGTCCAACAGATCGCTGCCAGACTCGGCGTGAGCAGCGTTGTGAATGCAAGTGCGCAACACGGCGACTGGATCGACGTGCTGGTCCATGACCTCCAAACCAATAACGCCGCGAGCATCGTCATCGCAGGCGAGCAACAGTCACCCGCGGTCCATAGCCTGGTCCATAAGATAAATCAAGCGCTCGGGAACGAGACCAAGACTGTCACCCACACCGATTCGATCGTCGTCAACCCCGCGATGCACGTTGATTCGCTGAGGCAACTCGTAATCGATATGGAAGCCGGGCAGGTGGAACTTTTACTCATACTGGGCGGGAATCCGGTTTTCAATGCGCCGGTCGATTTTCACTTCGACTGGAGTCTCCAGAAAGTGCCGCTGCGGATTCATCAGAGTCTCTACTACGACGAAACGTCCGCACTCTGCAACTGGCACATCAATGCCGCGCATTATCTGGAGAGCTGGAGCGATGCGCGGGCCTTCGACGGCACGACGTCGATCATTCAACCGCTGATTGCGCCGCTCTATTCCGGCAAGACAGCTCACGAGATGCTGGCGTGTTTTACTGATCAGCCGAACCGTTCCAGTTACGACATTGTGAAGTCGTTCTGGAGGCAGTCACAGTCAAAGAGCGGGCAAGATTTTGAAGACTGGTGGAGGAAAGCGCTGCGTGACGGCGTGATGGAAATCACTGCGTCAACTGCCTTAAGCGCTGTGTCAGCAACACCGCAAACTACATCGCCACCGCCATCGCAAGCTAACACCACGGCGCAAGGAAACGTCGAGATCGTCTTCAGGCTAGATCCATCAATTTACGACGGACGCTTTGCGAATAATGGTTGGTTACAAGAACTACCAAGACCACTCACAAAACTGACGTGGGACAATGCCGCAATCGTTAGTCCCGCAACCGCCAATCAATTCGGTCTTTCAGTCGAACCGGCATATCGCGGCGGTGAGCACGGAACGAATATCGCGCGCGTGGTTGAAATCACTGTTGTGGATCGCTCAGTACGCGCACCAGTCTGGATCCTGCCGGGCCAGCCTGATGGCGTTGTAACAGTACATCTCGGTTACGGTCGGACGCGTGCCGGTAACCAGGGCACCAGCACTGACGACAAACCAGTCGGCTTCAATGCGTACGCATTGCGTCGCTCTGACGGTCTATGGTTTACGCGCGGGGAGCTGAAGAAAACGGAGCTCACGTACCCGCTAGCGTGCACTCAAGCACACAACACAATGGAGGGTCGGGAACTCATTCGCTCCACTTCACTCGGTGAATACCAGCAACACCCGGAATTCGCGAAAGAAGATGCCGATCGAAAAGACAAGCAGATCTCGATCTTCCCCGAGTGGGAGTACGAGGCATACGCCTGGGGAATGTCGATCGACACAGGTTCCTGCATCGGTTGTAACGCCTGCGTAGTTGCATGCCAGTCAGAAAACAACATCCCGGTTGTCGGAAAGAATGAGGTGATGCGTGCGCGCGAGATGCACTGGCTGCGAATCGATCGCTACTTCGAAGGAGACCAGAGCAATCCCGAGATCATGTTTGAACCCGTGCCATGCATGCATTGTGAGAACGCACCATGCGAGTTGGTATGTCCCGTGGAGGCGACCACCCACAGCGATGAAGGTGTGAATGAAATGGTTTACAACCGCTGCGTCGGCACGCGCTACTGTTCAAACAACTGTCCTTACAAAGTAAGGCGATTTAATTTTTTCGAGTACGCAAAGTTCGACTCGCCAGTGGTGCAGTTGCAGCGCAATCCGGACGTAACGGTTCGCAGTCGTGGCGTGATGGAGAAGTGCACTTACTGTGTACAGCGCATCAGCGCGGCAAAGATCGAAGCGCAAAAGGAAAATCGTCGTGTGCAGGACGGTGAGATCACTCCGGCGTGCCAGCAGGTCTGTCCGGTTGAGGCGATTGTATTTGGCGACATCAACGATCCAAACAGTCGCGTGTCGAAACTAAAACGACAACCAACTGATTATGGAATGCTTGCTGAACTCAACACGCGCCCGCGCACGACTTATCTGGCGCGAATCAACAATCCAAATCCAGAAATGAAAGGAAGGGAAGTGTAATGACTAATAATGCATTAATAAAACGGAGGGCCAAAGAATCGTTGGCCATGGTGATGATTGGCGACGCGTTGATGACGCTAGTCGATCCAGAGCGGCATTGCCGGCTGTGGATGAGGGGACCACAGAAGTGGCGGCAGTTCGTCAATCTGTTTGTCAAACATCCTGTTATCACGCGAGGACTGGCGCTTGGTGAACTCGGGCTCGGAGTGTGGTTAGCCGAGAAGCAAACACCGGTGAAAACGATATAGGTTATTGCGGGCGCCTCCTTGGAGTGCGGCGGCTTGACGCCGCTTTGTTATCGATGACGCATGATCGAGGCCAAAGCGGCGTCAAGCCGCCGCACTCCAAGGAGGCGCAAAAGTTTATGAGCTCCAACGAGGAAGCAGAGATTGAACGTCCGCCCGTGATCCAACCGGGCCATACGTTCATGACCATCACAGACAAGATCAGCGCGATTGTATTGTCGCGCCGCACGCCGCTGCGTTGGCTCATCGGCTTCGCAGTGGCGTTTCTGTTGGTGATGCTGTTGCTATGGACCATCGCCCGTTTGATCTTTGTGGGTATCGGCATCTGGGGAATCGATATACCCGTTGCTTGGGGATTCGCCATCTCAAATTTTGTCTGGTGGATCGGCATCGGACACGCCGGCACACTCATTTCGGCGATTCTGCTGTTGCTGCATCAAAAATGGCGCACCTCCATAAATCGTTTCGCTGAGGCGATGACGCTCTTTGCTGTTGCGTGTGCCACCTTGTTTCCTTTGCTGCACCTCGGCCGGCCCTGGTTTTTCTATTGGTTACTGCCTTATCCAAACACGATGGAACTGTGGCCACAGTTTCGCAGCCCGCTCGTGTGGGACGTATTCGCAATTTTCACCTACTTCATCGTGTCACTTGTCTTCTGGTACATCGGAATGATTCCGGACCTCGCAACTCTACGCGATCGCGCCAGAAGCAAATTAGCGTGGATGGCCTATGGAATTCTCGCGCTCGGCTGGCGCGGTTCATCGCGGCATTGGAAAAACTACGAGACCGTTTACCTGTTGCTGGCCGGACTGGCAACACCGCTCGTAGTTTCGGTGCACACGATAGTCAGTTTCGATTTCTCGGTGGCGATCGTGCCGGGTTGGCACTCGACAATCTTCCCGCCTTACTTCGTCGCGGGTGCGATGTTCTCAGGATTTGCAATGGTCCTCACGTTGGCGATTCCGATTCGCAAGGTCTACGCACTGGAAGACTTCATCACGATGCGACACTTGGAAAATATGGGAAAGCTCCTGCTGGTGGCCGGTCTGATCGTCACGTATAGCTATCTATCGGAAGGGTTCTTTGCCTGGTACGGCGGCAATCAATTCGAGCAGTACATGGAGCTGAATCGAATGTTTGGCAGTTACGGTTACATGTACTGGATTCTGATCGCCGGCAACGTGCTGGCGCCGCAAGTATTTTGGTTTCAGCGAATGCGGCGCAGTGTTCCCGTATTGTTCATTGCTTCGATAGTAGTAAACATCGGCATGTGGACTGAACGATACGTCATTGTCGTTCAGAGTTTGCATCGCGATTTCATGCCTTCGGCGTGGGGAATGTACCGCGCAACGTTGTGGGATTATGCCGCGTTCGCAGGTTCGCTTGGTTTATTTATTGCGCTCCTGTTTCTCTTTATCAGATTCCTGCCTTTGATCTCGATGGCCGAGATGCGCGAACTGCTTCCACAAGCGAAAGTCGAGGAGAGTGCATGAAACGAGGCGTGCGCTTCTACGGCTTGATGGCCGAGTTTGACGATCCGCAAAAGCTGCTCGAGGCAGCTAAAGCCGCGCGCCGCGAGGGCTATCGAAGAATGGAAGCTTATACGCCGTTTGCGATTGAGGAGGTTTCTGAGGAGTTGGGCCATGGACGCGGTTGGATTCCTTACATAGTTTTCGCAGGTGGTCTCGGTGGCGCCGTTATTGGATTGGGTATGCAGTGGTATGCGATGGCGATCGCTTACCCACTCAACATTGGTGGCCGACCGTTGTGGAGTTGGCCGGCTTTTATGCCCATTACGTTTGAACTGGCTGTTCTGGGAGCAGCATTGCTCGGAGCTCTTGGGATGTTGGCCTTGAATCGATTGCCACAGCCATATCATCCCGTGTTCAACGTCGAGCGATTTGACCTCGCGACGCAGAACCGATTCTTTCTTTGCATCGAAGCGAGTGACCCTTATTTCGATCGAAAACAAACGCGAGAGTTTTTGATGAGCACTGAGCCGCGTGAGGTGTTTGATGTCGAGGACCGCTGACAATTCAAACAGCCGGAGCGAGTTCAATCGTTACGTGCTCCCGTTCTTGATCGTGGGATTGGTCGCGCTTGCACTCTCGTTCTTGGGTGCGCTCTTCAGACCGCAGCAGTTTTTTCAATCATACCTGTTTGCCTACGTGTTTTGGATCGGTTTGGTGGTCGGTTCGCTGGCGGTGCTGATGATGCAGTATCTGACTGGCGGAGCATGGGGAATCATTCTGCGGCGCGTGCTTGAATCAGTCACAGCGACGATGCCGTTGATGATACTGCTGTTCGTGCCGCTGTTGTTTGGTCTGCACAGACTGTACATCTGGACACACTCAGAAGTCGTCGCAACCGATCCGTTACTGCAACACAAGAAGGGATTTCTCAACGTTCCATTCTTCATTGTGCGCGCGGCGGTCTACTTCGGCTGCTGGATCCTCTTTGCGCTGTTGTTGAATCGATGGTCACGTGAGCAGGACAGAACGAGTGAGCCGCACCTTGCGTGGCGACTCGAACACCTCAGTGGTCCAGGTCTGTTTGTGCTCGCAATCACTCTGTCGCTCGCCATGATCGATTGGGTGATGTCCGTTGAGCCGCGATGGTATTCGACTATTTACGCGGTCATTTACACGGCAGGCGACGTCCTCGCAGCACTCGCGTTTGGTATCGGCATCGTTCTCTTGCTTGCTCGCAGCGCGCCGTTAGTTTACATCATGAAACCTAAGCATTGGCGCGATCTCGGCAACATGCTGCTGACGTTCGTGATGCTTTGGGCCTACTGCGCGTTTTCGCAGTACTTGCTGATCTGGTCCGGCAACCTGCGCGAAGAGATCACGTGGTATTTGCCGCGCGAGTCAGGAGGTTGGGGCTGGATCGCGCTGGCGCTGATCCTGGTCCACTTTTTCCTGCCGTTTCTGTTGCTGCTGTCACGTCAGGTCAAAGAGCGACGCTATTTACTATTTACCGTAATAATTAGTGTATTGGTGCTTCGATTTGTAGATATCTACTGGTTTGTCGCACCGGCGTTCTCTCCGTTTCATTTCACCGTTAGCTGGCTGGATTTTCTTGTGCCAATTGGAATGGGCGGGCTCTGGCTCGCATATTTCACGCGACAGCTCACGAAATGGCCGTTGTTGCCACTCAACGATCCTTATGCGGAGGAGGCGCTCAATGCCGAAGAGTAGCCAGGTATTAGATGTCGAGTTCGGCGCGGGTTTGCAGCACGCGCAGGATATGACTGCGCGAAATGATCCCGGCGAGCTTTCCCTGTTGTACTACCGGAATCTGATTCACATCATCCCGTCCCATCACTTCGAGCGCTTCCGTGATCGGTTTTTCCGGCGCGACGGTGTGCAGATTCTCCAGCGGTTTCATCACATCGCCCACTATGGTATACGGCCAACGCGCTCGAGCCAGCGCCTTCACCTCGTGCGGCGTGATTATGCCTGAGGCTTGCCCCTGTTCCTCGACGACAAAGCAGCGATGACCGGTCGGCAGCAAGTAGTCGTGCACAAATGTCTCAACATTCGTATTCGCATCCACTACTGGAAACTGCCGCGTCATCACATCGCTAACGCGCAGCCCTCGTAAGCGCTCGGTAATTTCAATTTGAGCGGCGCTCGCGCGCGATGCTTCCAGCAGGAACCAACCAATGAATGCGAGCCACAAACCACCAAAGCCTGCCCCACTGAAGAAACGCCAAATCCCAAACAAGATGAAACAGAAAGCAACAAACTGGCCCACACCTGCCGCAATGCGTGTCGAACGTGAAGCATCTCCTGTGATCCACCAAACAATCGCGCGAAGCACACGACCGCCGTCCAGTGGGAAACCAGGAATCATATTGAAAACAGCAAGTGTGATGTTTATGAAACCGAGCCACATGAACATCGCCGCGGCCGGCGTTGCCGGTTCGGCAACAAATTTCCAGCCCAGCGCCCAGGCAAGGGCCAAACAGACACAGCCGATTACGATGCTGGAAATCGGACCAACTATTCCCATCCAGAATTCGGATTTCGCGTCGGCCGCATCCTTTTCAATCTGAGCCACGCCGCCTAATGCAAACAGGGTAATCGCGCGGACAGGAATTCCTCGCAGCTTCGCCACGGCAGCGTGTGAAAGTTCATGCAGGACAATGGAGACAAAGAATAGAAGACCGGTAATGATCGCTGTACTCCAAATCGCAGCCTCGGTCCAGTTTCGATGCAGAGCGGCAAATTGACTGCGCAATGAGAGCGTCACCAGGAGTGCGATTATTATCCAACTGTAGTGAAGGCCTATTGTGATACCGAAGATACGGCCTAATTTGATGTGCGCGCGCATGTTGTCGCCCCCTTACTACCGTTTGCTACGAAAAATCTTATGCGCGAGATCACACGAACCCAACACGAAATTGATGTCAAACTCGTATCCCTTGCCTGGGATGCACTTCGCGCTAAAGAACAAGTAACGCCGAAGGCGTTGGCTAATTCCAGCCCAGAGTTCGAGCGTGAGCGAGAACCCTGGATAGCCTAACCCGAGCGACGAAACTCTGAAAGAGTTCGCCAATTGCCGAACGCTTTCAGCGTTGACTAACTTGCAATTCCAATCCCAGGGTTGTCGCTGCGCCAACCCTTGGGCTGAAATTAGCGAACGCCTTCGGCGTTAGGAAACTGCACCACTACCCTATTGCCGCCATTATTAAGTAGTGCAAATACGTGTGAGTAAAAACACTCAGTATGAGTGCGTATTAAGACTGATGCCGTTAATTCGTCGATAATCTAGAGTAGTTCGAAATCAGATGTGGCAAGTTGTGGACTTTGGTTTCCAGAGCTTGCGGGGTTTGGGTTCGCAAGTTCACAGAAGCTGCAACGGTTGGTGTAGTTACATCTGTCTGCCCAGAGAGACTAAGGCGCTGAAAGGCGCCTTAGTCATGCCCTTCACAATTGATGCCGCCATTGCTGCTGCAACTGCGGCGCGCGCGGAGTTAATTGGAGGCACTCCCAAAACAACAACATAACTCGGCGTTGTGGTACCACTCTCGTTGCGAAACCACGCATACGCCCGCTTGGCTTTCGGATGGCCGGATATCTCAAACACAGCCACGTCCCGCCGCCATGGAACTTCCTCCTGGAATCCGTGAAAGCCTTCCGTGACGGTTATTGTCTCAATGTATTTCGAGGTGTAGCCGCTTGAACGGCTGACAGCGTTTTGTAAACGCAAGATGTGAGCAGCGCCCATGCTGTAGTCATTTGACATCGGCGGCCTTGGAGTCTTGCGAGCCGACGTCGTTCATCGCTTTCTGGTAGGTTACATACATGTCCGACAGTCGATTGACGGCAGCCGGATCGCTGCGTGCCAACAGCGTAATGATGTCGTCGCGTTGAAACAGCAACACCTTCATTTTGTCGCGCTGCGAACTCGAAAGATCGGAATTCTGTCCGCGATCGATCTGGCTACGCAGCGAAGTAAAAAAGTCGCTTGCGGTTTGCCGCGCGGGCTCGTACTCACCGCGGTCGGCGTTGATGACTGCCGCCGCCAGTTGAGTCTCCATACGCTTCAAGCGAAGTTCCTGTTGAGCTGCTTCACGTTCAGTCGCAAATTGCCGAGCCTTCAGCCACATTGGAATACTGCCCAGGCAGAAGAAACCGACCGCAAGCACGAAGTACAGCGCGATCCTCTTCCACGGTATCGTTCTGCTGACAGAACTTTCTGTAATAGGTTCAACAAGTCGCGGCCAGGTTTGCGACGATCTTTTCTTAGCTGGCTGATCCAGGGCACTCATTTCCGCACTCCACATTCCAAACGGCTTGCAGCAACATTAAAACGTGAGCAGATCGTTTACAACGGCATCATTACTCAGATCACGTGAGTGTTTACACTTACAGTCCTGCCAAGATGATGAATTGTAGATTGCGGAGTGGTTATACTACCGCTCCAGGACTCAACTCGGATTCGTATGGCCATAAGTATCAGGGGACAACTAATACTGCTGATTCTCGGCATCACTGTGCCATTTACCCTGGTTGGTGTTTTTGATCTCTTGCGCGTTTGGAACATCAGCCGGGCGCAACTCAATGATTCCGTTGAACAGCAGGCTGAACTGGCAGCACTGGCATTTGAGCGCTGGGTCGACGCCCAAAGACGGCCACTGGACACGATCGCTGCTGTAGCGGCAGACGGCAAAACAGAGGATTTGGAGCTGGTTGATTATGGAGTCAGGACTCGTCCCTACTGGATCGATTTAAGCATTGTAAATGCCTCGGGCCAGATCATCAGGTCTTATCCCGCCACACAGGAACACGCTCCGTCCGCTTTAATCAACTACCTGGTGACTGAAACCCACAAACGAAATTCATGGATGTTGGTAACCGATCGCACACGTGACGAGTCGCGACCGATCGTCGGCATCGCAAGTCCGATAAAAACAGGTGGAGCTGTAATTGCGCGTGTAGATGGCGCCGCGATAGATGAGTTGTTCGGTCAGATACAGCCTGCCGGTAGCGCGGTTATTGCCGTATTTGACGCCGAAGGACAGCTTCTTTTCCGCAAACAGACGCCGAACACTGCGGTGACGATCGACGTCGGTAGTTCGCCGCTCTTTACTGCCCTCGGTAACCAAAGACTGACGGTCGCGGAGTTGCGAAGCCCTTACGACAACATCAGGCGTGTTTATGGTCTATGCCGGGCTGGACCAACAGACTTCGTCATTGCGGTGGGAGTTCCGCGCGCAACGTTATACGAGCCGATGCGCCGGCAATTTACGCGATATGCACTCTTCAGCTTGTTAGCGTTTGGTTGTGCGGTGATCGCGGCGATACTAATGCAACGCAAGATCGTGCGACCCATTCAACGATTGAGTGCAGCCGCCGATGCTCTTGGCAGAGGTGATTTTAGTCTATCAGCTCCGACTGACGCCGGCACCGAGATCGGAGACCTGGGAGCGACATTCAATCGCATGGCCCAGGAGATCAAGGAACGCCAGGAGCGTCTTACCGAACTCGATCGGTTGAAATCAGAATTCGTCAGCAATGTTTCCCATGAATTGCGAACGCCACTGACAACGATAAAAACGCTTACGCATGTCCTTGAACACACCGAAGTTTCTGAAGCTGAACGTCGCGAGTATCTCGAAACGATAGCCGCGGAATGCGACCGGCAGATCGATCTCGTAACTAATCTTCTCGACCTTTCTCGGATCGAATCCGGCGCATACAAGGTCAACATGGGGCCTGTCGACGCGAATCAGGTAATACTTAACTGCGTCAGGCTGGTAAAACATTCCGCGGAAATTCGGCATCAGGAAATCAGGACCGAACTGTCCGAGCGTCCTATTGCGGTGCTTGCCGATAATAGAACTCTGCGACGAGCGATCTGCACCATCGCAGAAAACGCCATCAAGTACACGCCCGATTACGGAACTATCATCCTGGGTTTGCAAACCCGCGGGACTGAGGTGTGCATATATATAAAGGACAACGGCTACGGAATAAGTGAGACGGATCTGCCTCACATTTTCGACCGGTTTTATCAGGGCGGTCCCGGAGGCGCACATCTGGAGCCTGGCGTGGGGCTGGGACTGTACGTTGTACACGGCCTTGTACAGCAATTAGGAGGAAGAATTTCAGTCGAGAGTAAAGTCGGTTCCGGAAGTACCTTCACGATCTACTTACGCAGGTGGACGGAAGATGACGCAGAGAGCAAAACAGAGGAGAGCAAGGATGTCAAAACGCTTGTTAATAGTTGACGACGAACCAAATCTCCTAAGAGCGCTCGAGGCATTTCTCACTGCGGAGGGATTCGACGTCACCACAGCGCGCAGCGGAGCCGAGGCTCTGGTCAAGATTGCGCAGACAGTGCCTGACCTCATCATCAGCGACATTCGCATGCCGGGTATGAATGGTTATGAACTTGCTCGGCAGTTGCGCGACGCCTCTCGCACTGCTCTTGTCCCGATTGTATTCCTGACGGCCAAAGGAGAAACCGGCGATCGGGTTGAAGGTTTCCGTGCCGGCGTTGATGCTTACTTTACGAAGCCTTTTGTTCCTGATGAATTGCTCGCGATGATCAAAAACATACTCACTAGAATTGAGCGCACTCATGCCCAAATCGCGAAGCTGGTCGGACGTGCTGAAAAACAGGGAGCTGCATTTCACGATGAAAGCTTGACCGAAGCGGAGAACAGGATTGCGACTTCAGTAGCGCGTGGATTGAGCAACAAAGAGATCGCCGCCGAAATGGATATCAGCGTACGAACCGTAGAAAATCATATCAGTCACATTCTGGACAAGAAGAATTTCAGTAATCGAGTCGAGATCGCACGTTACGTTTTAGAAAAGGGATGAAACCATCCACAGATTACGCAGATAATCTGTGTAATCTGTGGATGGCCTTCCTTGCCACAAAAGCCGCTTCTAAGGTGTTCTACAAACGGAGAAAAAGTATGACCAGCGTATCTCAGGATTTGCGCTATAGCCTGCGCATGCTGCTGAAACACAAGGGTTTTACGGTGGTAGCGGCGCTGACGTTGGCTCTCGGAATTGGCGTCAACACCGCAATGTTCAGTGTGCTGAATACGTTTCTCTTTCGTTCGCTGCCCTATCCGCAGTCTGAACGATTGGTTAGAGAGTTTCGCACTTCGCCACATTCTCAGAGTTGGCCGCATTCGGCTGGGAACTTTTTCGACCAGCACGACCAGAATACGGTTTTCGACAAGATGGCCGCTTACAACTTCGTCAGCCGCAATCTGACTGAAGATGGACACACGGCAGAACGTCTACTCAGCCTCGCGGCAACTGCAGATTTCTTTCCGATGTTGGACGTGGCGCCGGCGCACGGTCGCGTGTTCAAACCTGAAGAGTTTGAACTTGGCGCTGACAACGTGATCGTCTTGACCGATCGTTTTTGGACGCGGCGTTTTGGCAGCGATCCAAATGTTGTGGGCAGCACAGTTCAACTTGACGGAAAGACAGTTCAGATAGTGGGCGTGATGCCTCCGGGATTCGACCATCCGATTCTGTGGGGGCCCGTCGATATCTATCAGCCACTCGCGTTTACAAAGGAAGGAAAGACGGACCGCGGCACCAACTATCTCTCTGCTTTTGGTCGCCTCAAGCCAAGTGTGTCAATTCAGCAGGCCGAGCAAAGTATGATTGCTCTCGCCGCTAACATCGGTAAACAGAATTCTTTGAACGAAGGCGAGAGCATACGACTCGAGCCGCTTCAGCGCTCGACCTCTGACAGCATCGGAAGAACTGTCATGTGGTTCACGTTTGGTCTTGCAGGTTTTGTGTTACTGATCGCATGCGCAAATCTGGCGAACCTTCAGCTGGTTCGCACGGCGGCGCGATCGCGCGAACTTGCTGTTCGCGCAGCACTCGGAGCAGGTCGTTTACGACTACTGCGACATTCGCTTACCGAAAGCATCGTTGTCGCGCTAATCGGTGGAGTGATCAGTCTCGCGATCGCTCTCTGGGCCGTTCGCTTCATCAGTACTCGTCTCTTCACCGATCTGCCAGGAGCGAGTGTGCAACTCGATTACAGAGTGTTTGGGTTCGCACTGCTGTGCTCGCTGCTTACGGGAGTGCTCTTCGGGACAGTTCCAGCGTGGATAGCATCACGTGCAGACGTAAATCAGGTGTTGCGAGAAAACTCACGCGGATCCACTGCTGGACGATCACAGCACCGCCTGCGACACATGCTCGTCATCGGAGAGGTGGCGTTTGCGATGATCTTGCTGGCGGCTGCCGGATTGTTCCTGCGCGGCTTGTACCGCTTCATAAATTCCGATCCCGGCTGGCGGGTTGATGGACTGGTTACTGCGCAGATGAGTCTTCGAGGAGACAAATACAAAGAAGACAAGCAACGCGTCGTGTTCCTGAATGAATTGGAGAATCGTCTCGGCACGCTGCCTGGGGTGGAGCACGCTGCAATTGGCGGTTCGCAGCTGGTCTACGGATTCAACAGCAGCAGTTCGTTTCTGGTTGAGGGTCGACCGGAACCTCCGAAGGATAAGTATCCGGAAATGTTTTTTGAACCGGTAAGTCGCGACTATTTCGAGACGCTGGGCGCTCATTTGCAACAGGGACGTACATTCAACGATGCAGATACGGCTGATCACCCGAACGTCGCGATTATTAACCAAACAACTGCGCGTACCTTCTGGCCCAACGAGAGTCCAGTCGGAAAGCGGATAAGCAACACTGGAAAAAAGAAGCAGTTTACCGAAGTGGTCGGTGTAGTTAATGATATAGCCTTCCCCGGCAGTTTGGGTGAACCATACACACGCTTCGAAGCGTTTGTACCGACGACACAAGCTGCTCCTTCCTATCTCACGCTCTTGCTGCGCACGTCATCGAATTCGGAAACCATCGGTAACAGTCTGCGCAGCTTGGTTGCCGGATTAGATCCCGCTCTACCGGTTTATCGCGTTCGCACGGCACGAGCTACAGTCGATCAGGGCCTGGGTAATATTTCTTTGCTGGGTAGCTTGCTCGGTGCGTTCGCTACAGTTGGTCTGATCCTGGCAGCGATTGGAATTTACGGCGTTGTCTCGTACACGGTGGTCCAACGTACTGGAGAGCTAGGAATTCGTATGGCGCTCGGAGCGCAGAGTCGCGACGTTCTCTGGTTGGTCCTGGGTAGAGGCGCCGTTTTGATTCTGATCGGAGCGTTCCTTGGAGGCGTGGGTGCGTACAGCGTGTCGAGACTATTGATTTCAGTCATTCCATCCTTGCCGACACGCGATCCGCTGGTTTTGGCGGTAACGGGGATTATTCTCGTTGTGGTGGCGCTTGTGGCCTGTTATATTCCTGCGCGTCGCGCAACGAGAGTCGATCCGCTCGTGGCGCTCAGATCCGAGTGATAACAAGCGAGTTTTTTGCCTCGAGAACTACCCATGTTAGGTTCCCCCACGAAACTGTTTGGTTGGGGCGCCATCGCTTTTCTGGTCTGCTGTGGCGCCTTGCCAGGTCACGCTGACGCAGCGGTCTTTCGCGATCGTGCAGCCTTTAACGCTGCCTCACAAAATCTCCATACCATTGATTTTGAATCTGTCCCAAACGTTGAAGAAGTTTCAGAGATTGACGGCGTATTCTTCCGTAACGCCAACGGGACGCCCACAATCAGTATTCAGCAAAATGGCAACAAGATCTTGCAGGCACCGACCGTCATTGAGTTCACGCGCCTGATCATTATGCTTCCACCAGGCACGACCGCAGTCGGGTGCGACCAGTTCAGCACACCGATGATCGTTTCAACTTCCAATGGCGAGAGCGTCACGATGGACCAGTCGGACACTTCAACTTTCGTCGGGTTCGTCTCCGATCAGCCCATCCAGAGTTTGACAATCTCTTTCGATTTCCCGGAGCCAACCCCGTCGGCGCTTGTAGACAACCTTTCCTTCGGTCAACGACGTCTTGGAAACGAACCGCCAGTTCCACAGCTACTCGTGACAAGCGATACCGGACGTGCTGCGGCGCTCGATTCAGTGATCACCCAGAATGAACCTTTTCACGTTCTCTCATTACACAATTTGTCGACCGATGGTCACACGAGAATCACGCTCTTCATCGTCGGCGTTGCGCTCGAACCCGCGGATCTGGCGTTCGTAACGGTACAAGCAGAGGATGCGCAGCAGCGTCAGTTTGATTTACCGTGCGAGGCAACGGCCCGAGTGAAGAACTTAAGCTGGATGTCGCAGATAACTGTTCGGCTTACCGATACGCTGGTTGGCGCAGGCAACCTGAACGTCACTGTAAGTGTGCGCGGCAAGGTGAGTAACAAAGCGCCGCTTCGAATCGACTAGTTACCCGGCCCTGGCCCCGTTGGGCACTTCCGCTTCCGGTAACGCGAGAACTGGTTTAATGCCATCCGCGTAGCCGATATCCAACAGCATGCCTTCTGATACTTCGCCCATGATCTTTTTGGACTCGAGATTTATCACAAACAGTGCCTGTTTGCCTTCGATCTCCTTTGGCTGTTCTCGCTCCTGCTTCAGGCCAACAAAAATAGTTCGTGTGCGATCGCCGAAATCAACAGTCATTTTAACGAGCTTGTCTGAGCCTTGAACGTCTTCGACAAGCTTGATAGTGCCGACGCGGATATCAATCTTCTCGAGAAGATCGATCGTGATGGTCGGTTTGACGGGAGCTACCTTCATAGTTGTCATGCGGCTTTCCCTCAATATTGACTGGCGATTGCGTCAAAGAGTTAGTTCCCAGTTTTGTCCTACTAGATCGTGGCCGAAGCTATGATGTGATTCTTCACGCACCAGTTTAAAACCCGCTTCTTGATAAATATGACGTGCTGCCTTCAATACGTCGTTGGTCCACAAAACGATTTTTCGATAGCCCTTCTGCCGAGCGAATCTTATGCACTCGTCGACCAGGCGCTTGCCGATGCCAAGACCGCGGGCTTTCGGTTCAACCAGCAGAAGACGCAGTTGTGCAACTGTTTTCGATTTACTCACAAGGAAAACCGATCCAACGATCTCGCTCTCACGTTCAGCAATCCAACACCGCTCCCGTTTTGCGTCAAAGTTTTTGATGAAATCGGAGGTGATTTGTGCGACCAGCGCCTCGAAATTCTCGTCCCAACCGTACTCCTGTGAATATAGAACGCCATGACGATGTACAATCCAACCCATATCACCAGGATGGTGTGATCTGAGAATGTAAGGCACTCGAGGTTCCGGCTTGTGACCCAGCAGCCGTTCAATTGTCTGCATCGCTTCGATCAGAGCTTTTTGCTCGGTAGCAGAAAGTTTATTCAAGATAGCTCCGACCTCGTCCTGTGAACGAGTGTTGAGAGGCGCGAACACCTTTCGACCTTTAGCGGTGAGAGCAAGGTGACTCTGTCGCGCATCTGTCGCCGACCTCGTTTTCTTGACGAGTCCGCGATGTTCAAAGCTCTGCAACATACGGCTAAGGTAACCGCGGTCTAATCCAAGCTCACTTCTCAGCGTTGCCGCCGTTAAGTCGTCGTGATGTGCCAGTTCGTAGAGGACCCGGACCTCGGCGAGAGAGAACGGGCTATCGGGCCAGCTCTCGCGTAGCACTCCAATCTGCCGGGTGTAGAACCGGTTGAAGCGTCGGACCGCGTCGATTTTATGATCTGCCGTCATAGAGATGATTGACAACTACATCAAAATAGTTGATTCTGTCAACCTTCTAAGATCGCCTTTTTGTAGAATCTGTGTAATCCGTGTAATCTGTGGATGAAGCATGCAAATGAAACCGGAATTCCTTAACGCGGTAAAAGAAGGTGATGAGGCGAAGGTACGAGAACTGCTTGGGACCAATTCGGATCTCGCCACCGTCACAGATGAGAATGGAGTATCGGCGGTACTACAAGCGGTCTATCGCGGCCACGACAAAATAGCGCAAGTTCTAATCGCTTCAGGTCTAAAGCTGAACATCTTTGAGGCATCCGCAACCGGTGCGACTCCGCGCGTGCGCGAGCTTCTCGAAACCGAGCCCGATTTAGTGAATGCGTTTTCACCCGACGGATTCACTCCGTTGGGATATGCTTCGTTCTTCGGCCATCTCGAGACTGTAAGAGTGCTTCTGGACAAAGGCGCTCAAGTCAATGTCCCGTCAAATAATTTTCTGAAGGCAGTGCCACTCCGGTCCGCATCCGTGGCGGGGCATCTCGAAATAGCCAGGTTACTGATTGATCGCGGCGCCGAGGTTGACGCGCCTGGCGGAGGCGGAATGACTTCGCTTCACGAAGTTGCGGGCGTTGGTCGTGTCGAATTCGCCAAACTCCTGTTGGACCACGGCGCGAATATAAATGCGCGGGCCGACGACGGCAAGACGCCGCTCACGATCGCAATCGAGTACAACAAAACTGAAATGGCAGAGTTCCTACGAAGCAAAGGCGGAGTGCAGTGAGTACGCAAAACCGCTGCTGAATTCACAAATTATTTGGAACTCTCTGAACAGACCTATCACGTGTCTCGATAAAAGTAATAGCTCTTGTACCAGACTGTCCCATCAGCGAAAACGACCATATCTAGCTGAGTCGGCCATCCTAATGCTTTTTAAAACCAATTTGGATAAGACCGTCACTCAACCTTAAGGCGGGTTCAATAAAAATGCCTCCATTAAATGGACTATCAGGCTTATCCACCTGCCAATAGACATGATGCATAGGCGCCGCGTCCGCATATTGCGCTTCTGTAAAGAAAACAGTTTCGAAGTCGGTGAAGTGAACTAGTGAACAAGTCAAGGGATTATTCCACTTCTCGTTACCATCAATAATTCTGTCGATTGCGTCCACCTGCATAGACTGAAAAAACGTATCAACCTTGACAACTACCATGGTAGTGTCCGGTGGCCAATAGGATTTCGGAGGCAGAATGGTGGGATTGTAAAACTGCGGCCGATTACCACAACTCTGTGATTCCACTGGCTGAACTGTGTCTGTCATTAGAAGCCCTAGCCACAACAACAACAAAAACGATTGTGTGGTCCTGTGTTTGGAGGCTCGAGACATGGTTCTCTCCTATCTGGTAATCTGTTCGGAGATCAGAGCACGTACTTGTTTAAGTATCTCGATTGAGGGCGTGCCTCTTAATGCCTCAAACTGAGAGGATTCATCGAGCGGAAGGACTCCGGCTTCGGTCAGTTCATATGCCGTTACAATTTCCCAGTCCAATTTGTTTCTTGTGTTCAAGAAAAACAAATAATCGCTACCTACCTTAGGCATGTTCCAGCCTGACACGCGAAACAGCACCTTTTGACCGGTTGGATACCTAACCATCCCGCCGAGCCTTTCGACCGCTAGTAACGAATTCTCAGTAATGCCTTGAGTCGGTGTCTTGAGCACGGAGCTCACCGCAATCAGGAATTCGGAGTACACATTCATCTTATGCTCGGACAAGTGCGCACTTGCCTCACCCACCCTTCCCACAACAATCAACTGACTCCTGCTTACAGGAAGAGCGGGAAAATCAAAATTTCCTTCTGGAATGACGACAGACTCTGCCTGCCAGGACTGTGGGTTCTTCCCGACCCACTTAAAGTTGTTGTGACGTTTCTGCTTCTCCTTTTTCGCTGCGTTTTTTGCGGGATCGGCTAAATCTGGTTCGTCGTATTCAGCCGTTGGAAAATTCTGTTTTGTTTCTTCGGATCTATCAGGCTTCGACACTGTCTGCGTATTGCCAGACGCTGCCGATAATGAAGAGGTCCGTCTAACTAATGACAGTCCTAAGGTGCTCACAACGAGGACCAGTAGAAGGTATGTGAACTTAGGCATCGGATGATCCGCCTTTCAGCGAGAAAATGGGTCCTGTCACAGCGATTAATGATTGATCGAGCAATCGTAAGGATTCGCAGTTAAGGGTGGACAACTGCCTTATACATCGACTAATGGCCCGAGTCAATAATCTGTAACACTATGTCGTTAGCACATGATGTGTTCGGTGAAATTAACAAATGAAATGGTATCTCGAAGCTTTTGTATGAGAGCCTCTTCCGTGAGACCCCGCAACTGTTCAATTGTGGCGAGTCATCCAACGGTGAGACACCATCAGACTTCAAGGCATAAGCGGTAAGAATTGAAAAGTCTTGATCATTCTTTGAAGTGAGGAAGAGGAGATATCGCTCGTTAACGGCCGGCATGTTTGTCGAGGCAACTCTGTATAGCAGCGTGCGACCGTTTGGACATTTTACGTACCCGCCAATGCGGTCTACTACTATTTCGTTGCCTACGATGATAGAACTGTCAGCCGTCTTGAAGACCTTTTCGACAGATATTGTAAACTCTGAATAAACGTTTTTCTTGTTTTCCGAAAGGTGCGCCTCAGCATTCGTAACTCTGCCCAAAAGGATGTATGAACTTTCCGCCACAGGCAGGGCGGGGAAGTTCATTGCTCCCTCGCCAACGAAGACACGCTCTGCCTGCCACTCTGGAGGTTTGCTGGTAACAATCTTGAAATCATTATGTCGTTTCTGCTTCTCTTTTCGTAACCGATC
>DATFHH010000070.1:0-3512 GCA_035248565.1 Pyrinomonadaceae bacterium
GTTGCTGACGTTCATCGTTATGCAGATGCGGTTGTAGTCGGTTCGGCGATCGTTGCTGAGATGGAACGTTTAGCTGATGCTCCTGATCTCGCGGAACGGATCGGTCAATTTTTACAGGATTTACAGGATTAAGACGTTCTGTTAAAGTGCACGCCTGATGACGCGAACCTCACGAGGGTCGTTTCCAAAAAACCTCAACCCTCTGGCGAAAATTCTACTGTTGCAAGTGTGAAACACTGTGTTATGCTCTGCTCACTCAAGGGGAGTCTGAAATCCCGGATTCTAAAAAGAGGAGCGGAAGAAAGAGATGTATGCCATGGCAGATGACCGTATGAGCGCAGATCGCGGTAGAGCTGTTGAAGCCGCATTGGCGAATATTGAGAAGAAGTTTGGCAAGGGATCGATTATGCGGCTGGGCGAGCGCGAAGTGTCAGATGTACCGGCGATTTCGACTACCTCGCTTAGTCTGGATGCGGCTGTTGGGGTGGGCGGAGTTCCGCGCGGACGCATCGTGGAGATTTATGGACCAGAGAGCTCCGGCAAAACCACGCTGGCGTTGCATATTGTGGCCGAAGCGCAAAAATGCGGCGGCGTGGCCGCATATATCGATGCCGAACACGCGATGGATGCCGACTATGCGGCGAAGCTCGGAGTCGATATCGACCAGTTGCTGATCTCACAACCGGATTCCGGTGAACAAGCATTGGAGATCGCCGAAGCACTCGTGCGCTCAAACGGAGTTGACGTGATCGTCATCGATTCGGTGGCGGCGTTGGTGCCGCGCGCAGAGCTCGATGGCGAGATGGGTGATTCGTTACCGGGTTTGCAGGCGCGTTTGATGTCGCAGGCGCTGCGCAAACTCACCGCGATCGTGTCGCAGTCAAACACGTGCTTCATCTTCATTAACCAGATCCGTGAAAAGATTGGTGTGATGTTTGGTAATCCGGAGACCACAACTGGCGGTCGTGCGCTGAAGTTCTATTCGTCGCTGCGACTCGATATCCGGCGCATAGGTGCGATCAAAGATGGCGATCGCGTGGTTGGCAATCGCACCAAAGTCAAAGTGGCGAAGAATAAGGTCGCGCCGCCCTTCCGAGAGTGTGAATTCGACATCATGTATGGCGAAGGCATTTCGCGCGAAGGCGATCTACTCGACCTCGCCACTGCTCAGCGAATCGTGGAAAAGAGTGGTGCGTGGTTTTCCTTCAAAGGCGAGCGGTTGGGCCAGGGAAGGGAAAACGCGAAACAGGCGTTGAGAGACCACCCCGAAGTGCTGCGAAAGATCGAAAAAGACGTCAAGGTTAAGTTAGGTCTGCCGGTTCGGGAAGAACCTGAAGCCTCGAATGTCAAGGCTGCCACAAAATAGCTGATTTTTGCGATAATTTCGCGCAAAGGCGCAGAGGCGCAAAGGAAATCCGAGAAAACCTTTGCGTCTTTGCGCCTTTGCGCGAGAAAATCCTTTTATGTCGTCGATCCTCATAAAAAACGGAACACTAGTGACGATGGACCAGCGCGAGTCCATAGTGCGCGCCGACGTCCTCATCACTGGCGCGCGCATCACTGAAATTGGCGGCACTGGACAAACAGCCGATACAGTGATCGATGCAGACGGCTGTGCGATCACTCCGGGTTTCGTGCAAACGCACATTCATCTCTGTCAGACAATCTTTCGTGGCGCCGCCGACGATCTCGCGTTGATCGACTGGTTGAAACAACGCGTCTGGCCCATGGAAGCGGCACACACTGCCACTTCGATTACGGCTTCTGCTCGTTTGGGTATCGCTGAGCTGATCAAGGGAGGCACGACCTGTGCACTCACGATGGAGACGGTGAACCACACGCGCGAGGTTTTCAAGGTTGTTGAAGAGACCGGATTTCGCGCGACAGTTGGCAAGTGTATGATGGACAAAGGCGCCGAAGTCCCACCTGCCTTGCAGGAGCAAACTGCGAATTCGATCGCTGAATCGATTGAATTACTGGAAGAGTGGCACGGAAAAGCCGACGGCCGCATCAGGTATTGCTTTGCACCGCGCTTTGCGATCAGTTGCACGCGCGAACTGCTCGAAAAAGTTGCGGAACTCGCACGCGCCCGCGGTGTCATGGTCCACACTCACGCTTCAGAAAACAGGAGTGAATGCGAGTTGGTCCAACAAGAAACGGGCTTGCGCAATATCGCCTATCTCGACAGCGTAGGATTGACTGGCCGGCATGTGGCGCTGGCTCATTGCGTGCATTTGAGCGTTGACGAGATCGAGACGCTGAAGACAACTGGCACCAATGTGGTCCACTGTCCATCATCAAACCTAAAACTCGCTTCCGGAATCGCGCCGATTGCAAAACTGCTCGAGGCGGGGATCTCGGTGTCGTTGGGCGCGGACGGTGCTGCGTGTAACAACCGTCTCGATATGTTCACCGAAATGCGAACCGCGGCGTTGCTTCAGAAAGTGTTGCATGGTCCGGAAGTGCTTCCCGCAAATCGTGCGCTGCGGATGGCTACGCTCGATGGGGCAAGGGCGTTGGGCTTGGAATCTGAGATTGGGAGTATTGAGGTCGGTAAACGGGCGGACCTGTCGCTGGTCAGATTGGATCGTTTGCACACGACCCCTGCCAGGGACGTAGTTTCCGCGCTCGTCTATTCGGCCGGGGCCGATGACGTCGATACGGTGGTGATTGATGGCCAGATTCTGATGCGTGACCGGCTACTTTTGAGTATTAATGAGAGCGAGACAATTGCAGTAGCGAGAGTCGAGGCGGAGAAATTGGCCGCGAATTTACACGGATGACGTGATTTTGCCTGAAAATGGCTGTGCCAGCTCGAAGGTAGCGACTGCGGGGGGCGCGATCGGCGGCCGAGCTGGCACTGGCGGGCACTATCAATTTTGAATTGGATGGCCGTCTTTTCGACCTAGCTGACGTTTGGGCATCAGCACCACCCGCAACGTCCCGAATTATACACCCAGCAAGGAATCCGTCAACGACTTTTTGTGACTAATCCGACAAAAAGGCCGCCACACTGGCGTCACAAAATGGCCGGTCCTTCAAGTTGACAGGCATTTGCGCGAGTACCTATACTACGCCTCTTTTTGCTCTCTCTGGCCAGGTAGCTCAGTTGGTAGAGCGCGGCCCTGAAAAGGCCGGCGTCGGCGGTTCGATTCCGTCCCTGGCCACCAATAATTTCAATAACTTCCCCTAGGCCAAAACCACTCGAATTGAAGTGAAAACAGATCGCTCGCGGCCGGTTCATAGGATTTTCCCGCTTTTGATTGCCGCTCTGCTCCTCGACGGCTTTGTGCACGGGTTTGTGCAGGGGCAGTCCACCGTCGCCATTCCTGCGGTAACAATTGAGAATTTTGGAAAGATAAATGAGAACTATTATCGCGGTTCCCAGCCGCTCGCCGATCAGTTTTCCGAGTTAAAGACGCTGGGGATCAAGACCGTAATCGACTTGCGGGAAGACAGTGTAGGCCAGGCAGATGAATGGGCCCGCGCTGCTGGTCTCCAATACATCAACA
>DATFHH010000071.1:0-73617 GCA_035248565.1 Pyrinomonadaceae bacterium
TCTATCTCAGAAAGTGATATGCATCTCATCTAACCAAGGGTTAAGACGTACCAGTGCAACATTTCACTTCATTCATTCTGATGAGTAATTAACACCTCTCCTCACACTTTCCCTTACGACATTTCTCAACACAACCAATAAGAAAAAAGAGGCGGTTAACGAGTAGGTGATTCACTAAGAATCTCCAAAAGGAAACCGCTGTAATGAGATTTTTACTTGGCGTCCTCGTTGGTTACAGCCTACGAGGCAAACAGAGACTGCTTATCAGATTTCTTGTGACGCTGGCGCTCGTTGTGTACGTCGTTATACCGGCACTTGCGCTTTTGGGCCTGAGTATTGACGTCCAACGTGAGCGCCGGTCTAGACCAGCTCAAACCAGAGTGCCAGCGCTCAAAGGACTGAGCTATGAAGACGCCGAAAGGAAGCTTCATGCCGCTAACTTGAACATTCGACTGTTGGCGACACGTTACGATTCGGCCCTTCAACCCGGATTGATTATCGATCAAGTTCCCGCACCTGGGGAGGAAGTAGCTGTCGGCTACTCGGTTGGCGTTACCATTAGCAGAAAGGATTACGTGGGTCCTGGTCCATAAAGACAAAGCTAGTGCATTGGACCAGATAAGCCACACGCTGCGTTCCTAGCGTATCCAGCCTCCCTGTCTCTCAATAAGCGCGACGCTACAAATCGTGTTCGCGGACAGCCGGAGGTTTACCGTAATCATTTCCTCCGAGGTTGCTAACATGAAAAATGTTTTCTCTCTTCGCAAGCGCTCATTCCTCTCGCCTGTCTCGACCGGCTATACGTCGCATATCTTCGCTGAGGTTGAATCCTCCAACGAGGGTGAATACAGGTGGGGACACAACATGCTTACCATTGCCGATTGTCGGCGCAGAGTCCAGATCGAATTCTTTTTGGGGACCAAGCGAGAGCGTCGACGATCTCTGGCCAAGATCAATTTGCTCATTGCCATTCTCACGCGCTTTCGTGACGTGCTCACCAAAGAGATCGCGTTAATCGAGAAGGCCAAAGCCAAATAAGTTCCTGGAAAACAATCGCGGTCCAACTTGCAGATAAGCCACTCGTATTTCAGGTGACGACTGGAAGTGAATTGGACCGCGATTTCTTTTGCGCGAAAAGAAAGAGAGGCAGCTGATGCCAACCACTAAACATGAACTGCTCGATTGGTTAATGGATGTGCCAGAAGATGCAGAAATAGGAACGGACGGAGAGGGACTAGCTTTGCTGGCAATTCTTGGCACCAACGTTCACTTGTTAGAGATCGGTCACATTCCATATGCGAAGGAACTCTATGCCGAGGCGATCAATCAGGCAATGATGGAACGTCTACGGCGGATTCATGCAGCAGGTGGAGAAACGGATACAGGCGTAATAATAGTCACATTTCAAGGTTACATCTCAGGCATTCCCAGTCTGTTCTCCAGTGACTTCGATACGGCGTTTGTATTCAAGAACAAAGAACAGGCGGAAGCCTTTATCGCAGAATTTGCAGACGAGCTACACAATCCGCAGATTCTCGATTGCCCGTAATCCTACCAGCAGCTAATTTGCACTGAATTGGCCTGCCGCCAATAGAAGCTGAAATCCAAAACTATGGGACACTCCCGACCGCGTCCGAAACATCTCGCAAAGAAGGTGCTGCAGATCCGCCGCAGCTTAGGAATATCTCAAGGAGAAATGGTCAAACGACTTGGTGTTCAAGAGCTGATCGACCATACTACTATTTCCAAATACGAACTCGACAAAAATGAACCACCGCTCGCCATCCTGCTCGCCTACGCTCGCGTTGTAGAAATTCCCGTCGAACAAATCATCGATGACGAACTCGAACTCACAATCTGATTTCCGCAAGAGCACAGCGATCGTTTCCAACCCCTATCAACGTACCAAACACTAGTCGACACAGCAGAGTTCCCTGTTAGCGCTCGTACGCCTTGTTTTGATCGGGGATCTTTGTTAGGCCTTCCGCTTACTCTATAATGCCTATGTGCCGTTGAGTATAGTTTGATGCAACTGAGTTGGGCACACAGCTGGCACACACAAGAATTCTGTTGTTTGGCGAGAGCAGATTACGTTTCAATCGAGAACAGAAACCATGAATGATGAGAAGTGGATTGTTTCAGACAGGGACCATCTCGGTGGAAAACCACGCGTGCAAGGGACGCGAATCTCAGTAGCTTTTCTTCTTGAATGCCTGGCTAAAGGAATGAGCGTCGCAGAGATCGTCGATGCCTATCCGACGTTAAGTGAGGACGCCGTGCAGGGAGTGTTGCGTGAGTTGGCGCACGAAAAGGAAGCGCCGGTGGCGTGAGGATCCTCCTCGACGAAAACATGCCTCGGAAGTTGCCCAGGTTGGTCTATGCTAGAATTCCAAATCGGAGCACACTACATGAATCTAAGTGAACGCATCACGATGGATCCGGAGATTTGCCACGGCAAACCAACGGTTCGAGGCCTCCGATATACGGTGGAATCTATTCTCGAATTATTGAGTTCTGGGATGACCGTTGAGGAGATTTTGGCTGACTACGAAGACCTAGAACGAGAGGATATTCTCGCCGCGTTAGACTTCGCCAGGCAACTCAGCCAGATAAAGCGCATTGAGCCAATTGTGGCATGAAGTTTCTCATTGATGCTCAACTTCCACGACGTCTCGCTCACCAGTTACGCGCGGCAGGACTTGAAACAACTCATACGCTCGATCTGCCAGAAGGGAATCGTACCACTGATCAAGCACTAATCACTTTCTCGTTAACGCAACATTGCGTCGTCGTTACGAAGGATTCTGATTTCGTGGAGACGTTTTTGCTGAGGCACGAACCTTGGAAGTTGTTGCTTGTATCCACGGGCAACATTGACAACGATGAGCTGCTCAGATTGTTTCACTTGAACATCGATCAGTTAACCGAATCGTTCGAGACCTTCGATTTTATTGAATTGAATCGAACAAGTATGATTTGCCACTTGTGATTGTTTCCTTCGATGCGCTGTATGGTTTGATCGAAGTACTCGAAGCAAAGACAATTTGGGTTGAGTTTGTGGCCACGATCTACGCATTCAAGGACGAGCCCGCTGGCTATTTAGAACCGCATTGTCACTGTAAGTCAGCTTCGATAAACTGCTGCTCATGTTGAATGAAACGATCGAAACCAGCGGACATACTACGAAAGATGGCATCTTGAATTTGAGCATTAAGGTGGGCGCGGCCGATGCTGATGTTGCAGTTATTGTTCAAGTGAGAGCCGTGACTCCAGAGGACCGTGTAGACACGAACGGATGGCCCAGCGATTTTTTTGAGTGCGTTGCCGGATCGATGCCCGATTTGCAGCGTCCGTCTCAAGGCAACTTTGAGTGGTCGGATTGATTTTGAATGATCTTGCTTCCCTGCGCGTCTTCGCCTGTTTTTGCAGCACTGTATACATCGGCAATCAGCGAAATCGGACCGCGGTCCGCGCTCAACGGGTGTCCGGTGCTTCGTTGTTAATTCTGTGGTAAATTCCAAGTATGAGTACCGCTAAAGAAGAAGTCCACGCGCTTCTCACCAAATTGCCTGACGACTGCTCATTGGAGGACATACAGTATCACTTGTACGTGATTGAAAAGGTTCGCAATGGGCTAGAAGTGGCCGATTCGCAGGGCGCAATTCCTCAAGAAGAAGTCGAGCAGCGGTTTGGTAAATGGCTCACCGAGTAGCATGGTCACCGCGCGCGATTGAGGATCTTGAAGCGATCGCACAATACATCTCCGCCGACTCCAGTGCCTATGCCGCAACGGTCGTGAAGACAATCCTCAATACTACGCGCAATCTCTCCCGCTTTCCCTTTGCTGGTCGTATCGTTCCTGAGTTAGGTGATGAAAATATTCGTGAGTGGTTTGCTTATAGTTATCGCGTAATTTATCGAATCGACGATCGGGTCGTTACATCGCAGCCATAGTACATGGGAAGCGATTGCTGGATGTTGAGTGACTGTGTTTTCGGCGACGCACAAAAACCACGCTGGGAGCGGCCTGATTAGAGGTCATGCTGATCGTCGTACCTATCAAGTGAGCCCTGGAGCTTTAGAAATATTTTGTCCAGGCGGTTGCGAAGTTTAGCGTCGCGCGTATGGTTTGCCTCAGCAGCGACGTGGCCCTGAAGGTCCTCGATATCATCAAGTGAAAGATTCAGACGGAAACGTTTGCCATCCACGACGGCATGTCGCCCAAACTCCTCACCGATCATAATACAGCTCCGGATGTCGTCCAATTCCTTACTGCTAAAGGCAACCGGTAATTTGGTTCCGTAGGGAATGAGTTTCCGATTCATCCAGTCAAAAATAACACGGTATTCCGATCTCAATGCTTGAATTGAGATGCTTCTTAGTTTTAACTTTCATTTCTTAAAGGCCAGTCTGCAAACAGTGCGAATGGGTACGATGCAGTTCACAGTAGTGACAATAATTAGAGGCTAGACTCAGAGCTGGAGGTAGGATGACTGGAAAAGTTGGCCGAAACGATCCGTGCCCATGTGGGAGCGGAAGAAAATATAAAAAGTGCTGTCAGGAGAGTTTCGACGAAAAGGATTTTCACTATCGCCGTTGGCGCCGGGTCGAGGCCGATTTGATTCCTGAGCTACTTGCTTATGCTTTTGAGACCTTGGGTCCAGAGGCCATTGAAGACGCCTGGCGTGAATTCCATGACTATACGGCTCCCGGCGCTTACGACCCAGAGTCGCCAATGAATTCGGTTTTCATGCCTTGGTTCCTGTTCAATTGGATTCCTGAGACCAAGCTGCCCGATTCAACATACTTCCCGGAGCCGATAGCTGCCTCCTTCCATAGTGAGCATGCCCTGAGCGAGGACGAAGAGAAGCTCATCATGAGTGCTATTCAAACCCCATACTCGTTCTGCGAAGTGGTGGAGTTGACACCAGGGGTGGGCATGACCCTTTTCGACCTGCTGCGCCGCGTCAAGTATGACGTTATTGAACGCTCGGCTTCCCAAACTCTGAAGAAGGGCGAGATTATCTATTGCGCAACTACCCATCTGGACGGCATCAGTTCAAACATCGGCACGAGCCCCTACGCGCTGCGGCCGTTAGCCAAGCGAGACATTCTGGAGTTTCGGAAGTGGATGACTGACGAGAGTGGTGGAGCGGAACTCACCGCGGATCATCTGGGTGAATTTGAGGCTGACATCCGCAGTTTCTATCTGGATGCGGTGGTAGCAATGTTTCTACCACCACAGTTAATGAATACTGATAATGATCCACTGTTACCGCAAAAGGTGCATTTCGACGTCGAGTCTGCCGACTCGGCCTTTCACGCATTGAAAGGCCTGGCGGAAGGCATGTCGGAAGATGAGTTGCGTTCAGAAGCGACCGTGGCGGATGAACTAATCGTGAAGGCCGAGATCCCCTGGCTTGGAGGTACCAAGGAAGCGCGCAAGCGGCTCGGTGGTCCTGTGTGGCTCGGCACGATAAACATCGAAGACCGCAAGTTGATAATCGATGTGAATTCAACCAAACGGGCGGAAAAGATCCGCCGGCTAGTCGAAAAACGATTGGGGAAAGAAGCAGTCTACAAGACAACTCTTATTGAGCCCATCGAGTCGGAAGTTGAGAGAGTGTGGGCAGCCGCCGCCGGTGGCCCATCAGAGCTACCCGCCAAAGAGTGGACGAAGGAGAACGAACGGACTGGTGTGATTTCACTGGCCGATCTTCCTCCCGAAGTGCGTTTAAAACTGGAAGAGAACGCGCGTCAACACTGGGTCACATGGTTCGACGTACCGGTCCCGGCGCTCAATAACATGACTCCGAGGAAAGCGGCGAAGACCGAAGAAGGCCGCGAGCTGCTGGAAAGCTTACTATTAGACTACGAACGTCATGATGATGATTCTAACGAGAACCTAATGCGTCCCGACGTACCCGAGTTGCGACGCAAGTTAGGAATGCATGTCTAATCGTGACACGTAAGAAGAAAAAGAAATCACATAGCGAACGAATGAATCGTTCCGCTCGCCCTCATTCTGATTTTCCGTGTCTTGATCAGGACGAAACCTTTGCCTATATCGCTGGCTACACTGAAGGTGGGGTTTGCTTATGGCGTGACCTGGGATGAGTGGGAGCAACTCGAAAAAGAGAGTTCAACCTCTTCCGAGTTGGAAATTGAAAGAAAACCGCCGGGCCCATAGGCGATGTAGGTAGAGTCCCGTCGCATTTACCATCCTTTTGGCCCGATCACTTCACACCAACCCGCTACTCATTACCAAGCACACGAGTTTGGTGCCAGGGGACTCTCGCACTAGAGGTAGCCTCCGCTGCGGCGGCCGTCAACGGTCTCGCTGCGCTCGATGAACTCCGCTCGCTTCGCTCGCTGCGCCGTTGACTGCCGTCCTCGCTCCGGCTGGGCAGTAGACAAGGAGCTAACGCTCCTTAGAATCCACTCTGGATTCTATTCTTACAATTGGCGAGAGGAAAATGTAGCAGCGTCGAGCTCGAGCGAAGTACCTTGCCTCACTGTGAGGGTGTTTTAAACTTCTCCCCATGGTTCTGCTAGTCGATACTGAAAGCAAAGAGTAGTCATCGTACTTGCCACGGCCCACCTGGGGTCCACCTAAGCAAAAACACTTTTCCTTCAGCTGCGGCAATGGATGGCGGCATCATAAAATCTGCATCACTTTCACGACCGTTTCGAGATTGATCTCCTTCGTGTCTAATCTACTTCGGCGAACGAACGCGTCCCACTGCGATAGTTTGCCGGCGTCGGAAACAAACTCGATTGACAAACCGATTGGTAGTTCATTTGGCAATACAGCGCGGCGCCGCCTGAAGGGCCTCGATGGCTCGCACTAAGTTCGCACCGTCAAAATCAAACTGCTGCGAGAGCAACCAAATGTCATAGTAATCTTTCATGCGGCTATTAGTAAGACCGAGATTTACGATTGCTTCGAATTTCTCTGCGATAGAAGTTTCCCTCGGATAGGTCAGAAGAATGGGAGCGGGAAAATCCAGGAGCGTTGGAAACTCTTCCTGTTGTGCTTGAGGAGTAACCGCATCACCGAAGCCGATGTCGACCTGCAATGGAATTCTTATCTTGCCTAGTCGAGCCTCGAGCGTGACGCGCATGCCTCCGTAGACATTGTCTTCCCGAATCTGCCGAACTCGAATCGTCTCGCTACGAAAGACCCAAACCATCGTCTTCAACGGTCAGTGTACAGACGTCGCGGAATGTTTGATTTAGTTCTTCGGGAGATTTATCCAGGATCGCAAGCAGATCCAAATCTTTAGTTGGCCGATATTGTTCGCCGGTCCATACACGAAGCAACATGGCACCCTTGACAACAAATTCCTTTGCGTAGACTGAGCGGCTCAACCTGTACATTAGCCGTTCCAATCCATAGCGCATTAGAACATACTGAAAATCTTCGCCTGATTGCCGCGAGAGGTTCAGCAATCGCTTTTCAACTGAAGCGCTGATGTTTCGCAAAGCCCGAGTCATGTGATCATCTCCAGGTAGGGCCGCATCACGTTTGCAACTCGGCAGACTTTTGCGTATTTCCAGAGATCGTCGATTTTGCACTTGCGGTTACGACGACATTCGCGCAGGGCTTCAATCGCCACATCTAGTCCTATCTTGTTGCGATATTTGAAGGAGTCGGCGACGGTCTTCGCCGGACAATAAACTCGGACATTAACGCCGTCGATCTTGTGAGTCTCAACACCCGAGGAGAAAGCTGCTTCAGAGAATCTCATTACGCGAAGCCTTGGTGTCTCAACCTGCGGACGGGCAGATTTTCGGTCAACCGCAATCCAGACTTCAGAAGGGCTTTGCGTGCCAATGTCGTGGAAACGGAGCGCCGACAGTAGGCATATGATGCCGCGCGGTACCTTCTTTGCCACTTCCGCGAGAGAAAAGTTGCCGGAGATTCTCGCGTTCGGAAGCATGTAGGCACCGCGGCCCATTCGCACCAGCAGGCCTCTCTTGTAGAGTCGCCGAAGATGTTCCGGGTGGATTCCTTTTTCGGTTAGATCTTGAATCCGTAGTATCTTTGCCTTCCGCGCGAGGTCGAGAACCTGCTTCTCTTTGGTGAGTTCTTTACGCATGTGTAAAAGTATAGCCACATATTAAAATCTGGCAAGACTATTACACATTGGTCGATTCCTGCTCGCGGAGAAGCGGCGCGGTGTCATCCGTCATTTTTGCCAAGATGCATCATGAAATGCCATTAACTCGACGGTCCATCCTGACTGAGAGAGGCCACAGCTTCTTCGATGGCAGAAATCTCCTCATCCCTAAGTTCGGAAATGTTGCGCGTTTTGTCTGCGAGAGCCGGCCATTGTTTTGGTTTCCCCAGAAGTCTGCTCAGTAACCGCGAACCATCGTAATTATTGACAAACCGCAGTTTGCGGCATAGCCTCATGCCGTTATCCTAGATCTGGAGACGCTTCACCCAGCGTCGTGCCTTCTACCTGATGACTTCCAAGATTTGCCTCATGGGCCTGGCTGTCACTAGTCACATTTACTGCCGCTGCCAATAGGAGAAACTTATGCGAGATGCCGAAAACGTAGTGGTGCAACGCGCTATCGTCCACCTCATCAACCATCTCAACCAGAAACTCACCCATTCAGAGGACGAGCTTCCGCTCAACGCCAACCCAAAACTGCGTGACTACTTCAGCGATCAAGTTCGAAACGCACTGAAAGACAATCAAACGAGTTCAGCGCGGTTCTCGTCCACGAGTAATCAATCCGCAATCGCCGAAAGCTACAAGATCCTGAAAAACGGATCAGACCTTATTTCGTCTTCCCAGGAGCTGGGACGTTTACTGATGAAGGCTATGGGCAAGGATGCGCGCATCAAACCAGACACTTCGAGCCTGGTGGTGTGTGTATACACTGCTTCTAACTATCCCTCAAAGAGTTTTCTAGCGATCATTAAAATAGATCCCACTGAGGCACTGGTTGAGAGGGTCGAGACTATCAACGGCAAGCAGATAGTGACCTTCGACGTATTGAACGACGTGATGCCGACAAAGGAAGTGAAGCTGCGAAAGGCTGCGCTCATTGCTGAGAAGGGAACTGTCAAAGATCTAGACTTGCTGTTGCTGGATCGGCAGGTGTCGGGCGTAGCAGCAAATTTCTTCGCTCTGGACTTTTTGAATACTGTCCGGGTGCTCGACCCGGCTACCTCGACAGAGAGTTTCATATTCGTTGCCGAGAAGACCCGCAAAGCCCTGATGAAGGCTCGTGAAGACGCGCCGCACCGTATCGGGCCTAAACAGTCCGACGCGTACATGCGACATCTTGAACAGGCGGTGCGCCAGGGACGCGTGAATCGCGATACCTTTGCGAAAAAGGCGCCAGTACCTAAAGCGGCCCAAAAAATATTGGCAAAGCGGTTGGAGAAGGAATTCCCGGAGGACAAGTCGATCAAGTTTGACCGGAAATTGGCGGAGGAGATTCTATTGCAGAAGACGCGTTATCGCGGTGACCACGGGTTCCTACTTGAGGTTGACACTGAGCATTTCAAGAAGGTCGTAAAAAAGATCAAGGCGGATGCTCCGCTTCAGGATGGCACAGTAATTACGCGAATCGAATTAGCTGTGCCGAATCTTCACTTAATCGTATGACCGCGACTCCAACACTCTGGGAAAACCCGGCGGGCGCGCTGCATGCTCTTGCCGCCGCGCTCGGCATAGATCCCACTAAAAAGTTTAACGAAGGTCCGGACGAGCTCAGTTTTAGTGATGAGAACTTTGCATTGACGCTGTCCAACGATCCGGTAACTCGGGAGCGCCAACTCTCGGTGCTTGATAGCGCCATGCTGGGAATGAAAACAAAATATGGTCCATCGCTGACGTTGCGGCTGAAACTGGCCGGCCAGCAACTCACAATTGACGATTACTCACAGGCCAAGCTGGAAAACTTTTGTAAGAAAGTCGGTAACGATCCCTTCGAGCTTTTAATAACCATAGACAAGGCAATGTTGGCGGCGTACTGGGATTTCGACGCGCCCGATGTGTCTTTCAAGATATTTCTTTTTCTAGAGGCACTTGTACGTGCACTAACAATTCCGCTGAGTGAAGTGGAGCAAGATGAAAATTCAGTGCTGAAGGGTTTCACCGGTGAACGAAAGCTCTTCATTCTGGTTCCCGATCACACGGTCGGCGGAGTTAGTCAGAGCCTAGAACTAAACGGTGATTACCTGGCAGTGTTAGGAGGAGGCGCCGTCGGCAACTGGCGTAATTACCTTCCGCAAAACAGTAGTGACGAAGCGCTTCGGAAAGTGAAGTACGTGTACGCCGAAGCTGTTGACACACTCAAGTGGACTCAAGTTCCTCATCAGTTTCTGACACCGTTGCATCTCCTTCTGGACTGGCCCAAACCAAAAGGCGGCAACGAGCAAGTCCCCGACAAAAATGATCTTATCGCGAGGCCATTGTTTGCTCAGTTGTTGGCACTCAGCGTTTTGTACACCGCGCGAGAGTCTCGTTTTCCTTCGGGCAGCGCTGAAGTCAAGGGCGGGAGCTGGGTTGCTACTTACGAAGCGGACAAGTATTTGGCCAATATCGATGTACCGGACATCGAGGTGATCGGCAACATGCTTGTTTCTGACACGATGCAGGAACCATGGCAAGCATGCCAAACAGCCGGCCGCTTGGCTCAGTGGATTTACAAAGAAGAGCGTGGCATAAGCAACCGCAGCGAGGTGTTGCAAGTTGCTGTCGCCAGTTTCCTGCAGGACGGTAAGTCTTCCGAGAATCTGGCAGAGCTGGTGCTGAAGGCGCGTGAGATTTTTGAGCGTGTCCAGCGGCGCTGGGACCAGTTTATGGAAGAGCGACTGCACAAGTATTTTTCGCA
Source organism: Pyrinomonadaceae bacterium (assembly GCA_035248565.1). GTDB lineage: Bacteria > Acidobacteriota > Blastocatellia > Pyrinomonadales > Pyrinomonadaceae > PSRF01. The sequence goes on from DATFHH010000071.1 coordinate 10,861, forward strand.
AATCAAAGAACTGGAGGAACGCGTAGAGTCCACTACTAAGACGTACAACGAGCAGTTCCAATCGCTTACTAAGGGATTAACTGACAACATGCTGGCGGCAGTGGCCGTGATTGTGGGTTCCTTTATCGCTGCGATTTTTAAATCGCCATTCCAGCGATACATCTTTGTATTCGGGCTCGCAGTGTATGCGTTGTACCTGATGATTTTTCCTATGGCAGTGGGCCTGGTGTCCCAATGTCAGCGATTCAAAGACGCGCGCGACGGTTTTAGGAAGCGGCAGCGCGAGTTCATAAACCGCTTATCCGCAGCCGAGGTTAGACAGATTGTTGGAAACAGAATCAGCCAGAACGAGCAGCGATTCCGACGATGGTTCTGGTTAACGACTGGCTTGTACACATTAGTTCTTATTTCGCTGATAGCGGCGATCCTGCTTGTGCCTGCCTTGCTGAAGAACTGGACCGACGACTTCAGCCTGACCGAGGCGTCCTTCGAAGCTCCGGCGGATCGCGAGGTTGTTCCACTCGTCATTAGGGGTGACGGTTTCGATAACACAAAAGAAATTGTCGTGACAGTAGGCAACTCGAAACTTTCCAATACCGACGGCAAGTCGGTGAAGGTCCATGGGGCCACCGTGCTCACGCTTACGCCTCCGCGAGCGGATCTCGCGGGCTCAATGCTCAAGAACGAGGCAATTCGTGTGAGACAGGGAGAAGCGAATGAACAAACCATAGCGTTGCCTGCCACTATTCCTCCACCCGCTGAAGCTGCATTTGAGTCATTGACTTGGAATGAGGACGGTTCGCTTGAGACTACAGGATCGAAGCTTAATTTGATCCCGCAACTTCAGAGCGGTGGTATGAAGGTACCCTTCAAAGTTTCAGACGATGGCAGGAAGCTCGAGATCACAGATCAAAAGGCGTTGAAGAAACTCCACGCCAGCAGGATTTTGGAGATCGTTTATAAAGACGGAGTAAAAGCTAGCGTGTCTTTGCCGGCATCGCCAATAAGCCGAAAGGCTCAGCAAGATTGACAAGGCGACATCGACGCATGGAGGGCTGTCCAGAGCAAGGGCGTCAATGTAAACAATTACTCGCCTACAAAGACCACGAAGGGCAATGCGTGTGCAGTTTGGGAGCTCCTCGATGTCCATAACCTATTTCGTATAGATGTTTTCCACCGAAGGTTTTCCACACTGCTCGCGGAAAAGAAATCTGAATCCGACTGAGTAGTGTACGCACCCGACCACGAGTCAGCGGCCTTCTCGAGAAGTTGGGTGGTTTCGCATCGTGCTCACGGCGCGTGCTGCCCGCGATACGCGCACAATATATATGCCAGAGTCCTAGAAATTATGAAGGGAGTACGAAATGGATTATTCCATTCGCTTCGCAACTGGTCTTAAAAAGTACTTTGCTAATATCTCAAAAAATATTTGGCAGGACTTTGAACTTAATCTTTTAACTGACCGCACATGGGGAGAGGATGAGATTCTTCGTGCATCCATTCTAAAGAGCGGCTTTGACGGTGGAAAGAAAATATTAAATGACATCAATGCAAATAACCCAGTCTATAACATTAAGGTTGAGACTAAAGACTATGGAGGGAAGCCTGATGAGACTATTACCGGCGCAGACTTAGCAATTGTTTTTGAAACTCAAATTAATAAAAAGCCGTTGTCTCGTAGGCTAATGCTCGTACAGCTAAAGAGAGCATATTTCAAAAAAGGTGTAAAGAAGGGTGGAACTTCGTTTGAAGAATTACATCATCTGAGCGGTAAAGAGATATATGGAGTGGAATTTCATCAAGCGCAACGCATGTTGTTTTTTACGAACCATTCAGTGTACTGGCTTGCGATGACGAGCGGGATACTAAGCGATAAGGATTCTTATGGCTTATATTACAAAACCTCCACTCTCAAAGAATCTCTTAAGTCCAATGAAGCTCCTTTATCGCTCAGAACTGGGGTAACCGATTTCAATATTGAATTACCGATACTGCCTAACAGAATCATGTTGAATGCGTTGGCAGCGTTGCCAGCTTCACAAATGGAGGAATTGATCTACTATTACCGGGATCGCCCGTATCGTGATGTGTTTCACTACTTGGCTAGACCGCATCTGAAAGAAATCCAAAAAGAGATCGATTACCTCAGGGAAAATCTCCCTTACTATTATTACCAGTCCTTAAAAAGCAACATTGAGTATCTGTCGAAACAGCAGGTGGGAATGATTGATAAGCTAGCGGCGTTGGTCTGCCACGCCGAGACAGTGTTCGGACTATCGTTTAGTAAGGATCGATCTTTCCACGCAGTCTACCCAACCAGTATTCCTTTTACGGAGTTTATGTTGCGTAGCATTATAGGGGATGAGTTTGGCGATCAGGATGAGGAGTTAATTAATGCTGTCTTAAAAAATGACGTGAGTGGCTATTTTAGAGACCGGCTTGAAATGTTTACGAAGTTATATGGCGGCGAAATTTCGCCAAACATTGAAGATTTTCCAGCCGTAAAATATTCTGCGGCGCTCACTCTTGCAATTGATACTGCGACAGAAAGGGCTCAAGGGTAATCTCTTGCGATAAAAGTACGCTTAACTATAAGCCTCTCGTTAATCAGGCAAGGGTGCATAATCGTTTCTGAAAAGCATTGACAAACTCGACAGCAAGTAAAACAAAAGAACTCTCTTTGAAGTGGGTTTGACGCGATTGAAGAGCTGCTTACGCAGGTCAGAAATTAGCGATTCCAACTTGTGATTTGTATTTCTAAAACGACGAACATCATTTGATCTTATTCATCATGACAAGAAGACGTTCTGTTTCACAATGCTATTCTCGTCATTTTTAATCACAGCTCATGTGTGAAGTGGGCTTCGTACATTCAAGAGCGGTGGATTTGGACACAACATTCTGCCACCGTCTACAAAGATCGTAGCTCCGGTTATATAACTGGCTTCGTCCGAAGAGAGAAACGCAACTACTGCAGCAACCTCCTCAGGGCGTCCCGCTCGTTTAACCGGAACTCGAGCTATTAGACTCTGATGGGTTATGTCTGTTTGTCGATTCTGATCACTGTCCACAGCGATAGCGCCTGGGGCAACCGAGTTGACACGGATGTTGCGATCAGCCAGTTCTAAGGCCATTGTTTTAGTCAACATGTCTAGTCCTGCCTTTGCCGAGCAATACGGCGCATAGCCTATCCATGGAATTGACTGATGAACTGACGTAATGTTCACGATTGACCCGCCAATATTGTTCTCAACCATAGTTGAGGCAGCGCGCTGCCCGCAAACGAAGGCGGCTGTCAGGTCAACATCCAGCACCCTTCGCCAATCAGCAACTCCCAACTCTAGGAAAGGCCTGAAATGACCGATGGCAGCGTTATTCACAAGAATATCAACACCTCCGAGTGCCTGTTCGACATTTCGAAACATTGACTCAACCGCACTCTCGTCAGATATGTCTGCTTCTATGGCGATTGCAACTCCCCCAGCATCCGTTATTGTTCGAACTACGTTCAAAGCGGCTATCGAGTCAGTGACATAATTAACGGCAACCTTGGCACCGTCCTGGGCAAGTCGAATAGCTATCGCGCGTCCAATACCGGTGTTGGCGCCGGTAACGATCGCTCGTCTACCGTTCAGTCTACTCATCTTAACCTTTCAAATTACTGCATTGAAGAACTTGAGCACTTACATGCCTATTAAATGTAAGCCGCAGGCGTGATCCTTAGGTTGAATGCTTTGAACCCTGGGTAGAATTTCGACACCTTACTCTATGTTAGCTGCAAATTTTATAAGAACGGCCAGATTCTCTCTTCTAATTGTTGGAAAGTAAGGCTGTCAGCACCTGGACCAAGACGAACACAAGCTTTCTTCAAATTGCTTCCTTCGTGCAGGATCGTTAGCAACATCAGCCGTCGGCGGAGGCGAACATCAAATTCGCGCTCCTTGTATCCATATGAAAGCAAGAGAGTCTGTTGTAACAAAGGATCAGCAAATGCCATATGTAACATGGGCTTAACGAAGTCATACTCGCAAAACCCGATTAAAGAATCAGCAAAGTCTACTAGAGCGCGGATTATCCATCGATCCTTTCTGCGATAAACGAGCAAATTCGCTGGGTGTAAATCTCCGTGCAACAAGACGTCGCAACTATCAGTAGGAAGTAGATGCAAGCTATCATTCAAGTATTGCGCCAAACGATTTAGCCACTGTTCACTCGCACCTTTAGCTCGCTGACGCTCCGCCGAAACACGTACTTGTTGGTTAAGAAAGGCCAACCATGGACGTCGGCATTTCCTAAAAACCGCACTGGCGATCTTCTGAGAATGGAGGCGCCGCATCGCGGCGCCAAGCTCGGAAATAATCTCAATTTGATCCTTCCTCACAAGCGTTGCCCAAGGTTGAGGCAATGGTTGGCCTCTCATTTTCTTCATGACTAAATAAGACCAACCCTCCATTTCTCCAAAGTGAAGCATCCTCGGTATTCGCAAGTCCATTCCTTTGCCAAGTCCGAGAGCAAGTAATTCTCGCGAAAACATATTCCGCTGCGGAAGGAAGATCTTGATTACGAATGCTTGGTCAACGAAAAGTACGTAGTTTTCACTCGTTGGCGATGACTCCAAGCGTGAGTAATTTAATCTGTGCCGCTTGCAGATTCTGTCCCCGATTCGCCGCCATAACTCTTCGGAAAGCGATATTCCGCAATCTGCTCGATGTGGAATGCCTACACCATTCATACAATGATCAATAAGACGGGCATTTGTCGTTGCACTCCGCAAGTCACCAATGCTCCAACGGTAGTTCCGTCAAAGACGGATTATTGTTCCTGAAGAGCAAGTCTCTTCAAGACCATGGTCTACCGAATTTGAGCGCAGCTAATGATAACTGAGTATTATCGTGCTGAGCGTAATAGTACCGGTCTATAGAAATGCCAATCTTGTTGAGTATTGCCTCAGAATACTCACCGAACGGCTTCCTCGCGCTGCCGAACTAATACTTGTTGATGATGGATCAGGGCCGGAAACGGTCCAGCTTCTCAAGTCTTTTAAGGACGCTCGACTGATCGAACACGAAGAAAACCGGGGTAACACGGCAGCCTACAATACCGGGGCAAGGGCCGCCGAAGGAGATCTTTTAGCATTCGTAGACTCGGATGTTTTTGTTCCCGAAGATGCACTTGAAGAATTTTCCAGGCTACTTCTCGAAGACCACCAGCTAGGTGCTGTTGGAAGTCTACTCCTCTATCCTCATGACTATACGGTTCAGCACGCCGGTGTTGCTTTCGATAAGTGGACGCTGGCTCATTTATTTGTCGGTCGCAAGGTTGAGGAGCTTGAACTCAAGCCAATCGAGGAACGGCAAGCTGTTACGGCTGCTTTCTTTGCCTGTCGCCGTTCCGTCTTCGAGCAAGTAGGCGGTTTCGACGAAACATATAGAGATGGATTGGAGGATATTGAGTATTGTCTTCGGTGTCGCGAACTAGGATATCGAAATGTGCTCCTATCTCGCTTTCCCGCCATGCATCTGGAAAGTGCGACCAGGGCGCCTTACAAGCATATTCGACGAACCTACAACTACAGCATCTTTTTCTCACGTTGGGCCGGTCGATTCCAGGTGGATTTGCTCGACTTTGTTAACGTCAGTGCAAGAAAGGCTCTCTCCAGCAGTAACAACTTTAATTACCCGCCGAGCGTTCTCAATTTCTGTACGACTCCAAATTGGGGAGATCTCGTCCGAGCAGTCTTCGCCGGCATTCAGCCCAGCTCCGTTCATAATCTTAGCGGCTCATTGGCAGAATCTGATGCCATCGATCTATTCCGAACTGTTCCAATCGCATTTCAGCGATCACCGGGAACCATAGTGTTTACCGTAGATCATTTTCAGCAGCTCAAAGGAAATCGCCTGTGGTTCAGTCGCCGCATCAGTACGGACATCATCATCGACCGCCACGCGAATGTGCTGACGAGTTGTATCTTTGGTTTCTCCTCTAACTCATAAGAATTATGGACTCCTCAAATCTGCAGATACCATTCTTAAGAGCAGTTTTTCCCGATGACATTCACGAGAGCTTAGCCGAAGTATTCGAGTCGGGCTATGTTGGTTCTGGTGAACTAGTAGCGTTGTTTGAACAAGCCCTCGAAGATTATCTGGGTGCCCCTGCAGCCATGATAACCAGCAGCTGCACGGCAGCTTTGGCTCTTACGTACGTCGCCGTCGGCATCGGTAGGGACTCTTGCGTTCTTTCAACACCGATGAGCTGTGCCGCCACGAATATTCCACTATTGCAACTCGGCGCGAGAATCGAATGGTTAGACATCGATCCGCTTTCGGGAAATGTTACGGCCGAGACGTTATCCGATGGCCTTCGACGATGCGATAAGGCCGATGCGGTAGTGATCATGGATTGGGGCGGAGTGCCATGTGATTATCCAGCGCTTGGCACCGAGTGCCGCAAACGAAAGATTCCGCTGATCCTCGACGCAGCGCAATCATTTGGCACCTCTTTCGCCAACAAGCTGTGGCCACCGGAGCCCGATTATGTGTGTCACAGCTTTGGCCCAACTAAACTATTCTCAAGCGTCGAGGGAGGGGCCGTGTTCGCGGCTTCTCAAGCCAGCCTTGAACGTATGAGGACATTGCGGTGGTACGGAATTCGTCGCGAGTCACGCGATCGCTTGCGCTTTTGGGAGTACGACATCGAGGAGCTTGGCTATCGCTTTGTCAGCAACAATATAAGTGCGGCAATAGGATTACGAATGCTGGGCCAAATGAACAATCGATTGCAGCATCATCGTAAACTAGCAGCGATGTATGATGAAATGCTGGCTAGAGTTCCAGGTTTGCGCATCGGGATACGGCCCAACGGAAGCAGACCAAACTTCTGGTTGTATACGATTCTGGTTGAAAATCGAGAAGGTCTCTTATCAAAGTTGCACTCGGCTGGGATTCACGCCGCAACGCCACACAAGCGAAACGATGAGTTGCTTGCGGCCTGGAATGGCGCGGCACGAGCCACAGAATTGAAAGGGCTGAAGGAATTTAGTCAACAATATCTTTGCTTACCGATCGGATCGTGGATGCAGTCGGGGGACGTGGAACGAGTCTGCCGAATCGTAAAAGAAGGCTGGTGAAGAGGCACAGCGGAATGGAAACATCCGATATCCTCTTTGTGCATAAAGTTGGAAGTGTTTTGCTCGTCAGATCAAGCCCGATTCCAGGGTTGCCAGCATAGTAGACCAGCGTGTCTGAATCCAAGGTCGCTGGAAGGCGCATTCTCGTTGATGACATCGTAGTTGTTTCGAAGGCACAGCCCAAGTTGAGTCTCCGCCAGACCAGGATCAAGTAAACCGTTTCGCGCCTGCAAGGCCCAGTCGCGTGTCTCAGTGTTAGAACCCATCATGTGGGCGCAGATTGAAAGATAATGAAATGCAAATATCCTGCTTTTTAGATTCTCAAGCGTAGTGGTCAAATCGAGGGCACGCAAGAGAATCGGCTTTGCCTCCCTCCATTCTTCCGCCGCAAGACAACACGATGCGAGACAAAGAAGAGCGCTGCATGTTTGAAACAGGTAGCCCTTCTCCGATGCCTCAGCGGCAATCGATCGCAGTCGAGCGCGTGAAATCGGGCTATTCATTTCGAGACACGCTGAATAGGCTTCTGAAGAATCGATCATGATCCTATAACGTTCCTTGTGGTGCAGCTCTGAATTCCAAATGCGACGCGCAGTTTGCAAATGCTGGATCGACTTAGCAGGCTCATCGAAACGCAGAAGCGCTGCCATATTCCAATATGTGTGGCTTATTAGATAGTTATCTTCGGCTGCCGCGGCAGCCGTCAACGCCGCGTCAAAGTGCTCGATAGCCTTTTCGCGCCGTTCGATGAGATGCAATGCCGCGCCACATCGATTGTGCGCTAAGGCTGTTAGCCTTGATCGCCTCTGACTACTGACCTGCAAATTAGGGTCATTCAACATTGTCAGCGCGTCGTTAATGCTTAGAACGGCGGAGGTAGGTTCAGCGCGCAGGATATATTGATTGCCTGCCTCGATAGTCGCGTCAATATACAAATCAGCAGTCTCTGGAAGAGTTTCTTCCGCAGCCTCTTTGATTTCCAAAAACTCCTCAAGCGCGCGGTAAGTATTGCCGCTGTGTTGTTCGGCGATGGCAGCGAACCATTTGAGACCTACATCGAACTTCAAGGACCTCACGACAGTGCTGATGTGTTTGAGTCTTTCAAGGAGAGGCGGAAGATTCAGATATTCTTGTCCCTGAAATCGCCTCTCTACGATATGACGCGTGGTATCCCAACTCTTCCGGTAATATTTGCGGCCGGCTGCGAAATAAACCGCCGCTAGTTGATCGCTGGTAAGGACATTATTTGGCGCAACCGAGGACGCTAATCGCGCAGCAACTTTTTTCGCCTCTGGCCGTTTTCGCAGGGCTTCTACAAGTAAATCATGTGTCAGCTCGATATGCCGCATCGACGCATCGGCCAGGTATCCAAGTTCAAGAAGTCTGTTTACCTCTCGCGAAGTAAGTCGGCTTGGCAAAGCACGATTGACTACTCTACGAGAGACGCGCCGACCGATGATGGCGGCCGCTGCTAACGCCAGCAGCAATCGATTCTCACCGCGGCTTACAAGCCCGTTGAAGCGGCTTGATAAAATCTCTCCCACGCCGGTCGGCATCGTGCGCAAAGCACGCTTGAATCCGGGTATGTCGATCAGGAAGTGACCGTCCCCATGGCCGAATTCCACCGTTTCATGATCAATTGCCAAGTGATTCAGCACCTGCATTAAGACAAAGGGGTTGGTGCCTGCTCGTTCGATGATCAGCGCGAGCGTTTTGGACTCTTTCGCGAGGAGTTCTGGCCAACGCAGAGTCATTACCACAAGTTCCTTCGCGTCATCGGGTGTCAGTTCTGGCAAATCTATGAGATGCAAAGCTGAAGACTCTGCCAGCTCCAAGCTGTTCACGAAATATTCGAAAGAGTTGTCACGGACTGTTTCATCGTTCCGAGCAGTGATAATTAAACAGAGAGGCAACGAGTCCGAAGTCTCGATGACATGTCGAAGCAGATATAAAGGTCTTAATTGACGACGCGAGAGATGATGGGCATCATCGATATGCAAAAGAAAATGCCTGTCCCAGCGGTTGCTAAAGGCTTCACGAACCGCCCGCGCCATAATTCTTCCTTCAGCAAGATCCAGATTGAAGAGGTCTTCCGAATAGGTACCCTCAATGAGGAAACTTTTCAATGTTTCTTGAAAGCGACCGTGGTCATCCTGTCCCAGATTAAGACGAGTCAACCGCTTTCTAATGACCTCTTCTTCCGGTAAATCGAACGGATTGTGCTCTAGGCCAAATAACCATCGAAAGAAAAAACTCCACCGGTCTTCTTGAGACTGCGGTGTCGCAGGTATCTGGACGAGACGCGCAGTAAAGCCAAACCGTTGGCTGTCATCGCGGAGTTCCTCGGCGAGTCGAGTCTTCCCTGATCCAGCCCTGCCACGACAGATCACAAGCTTCGGCCGACCCATTGCAACCTCGTGTCGCAGGATCTTCTGTGAAGTCAAGAGTTCGTCTCTCGCAATTTGACCTACAAACGGCGAAGTCAAACGGGGCATATCTGACGTGCTCAAGCGCAAGTCTGACAGTACCGTGCCGTCGGCTGCGTGGATACTTACCTTAGGGAGGGCTTGGGAACTGAACCCCAGCAATCTGAAAGGGATCGTAACGATGGGTTCCTTTATTGGATCAAATTTGAGGATCGCCTTCGTCTCGGCATCGCTGGGGGATAGGAAGCTAACGCGCTTCGGAGACACAGTCCAATGGAGCTGAAGAGGAGTGCTTTTCAGAGGAAACTTAGCCGCGACCGAAATACTCACAACCAACCGGAACTTCTTTCCTGGAAGTAGCCGCGTCACGGGTATCGAAGACGGAGTTAAGCTGTCATTGTCGGCTACAACGAGTGCCCGCGCGAATACTGACTGCTTTGTAGCTTCGCTTTGTTCCAGAACATCCAAAACGTCTGAAGTGTGCGAATAGAAGTATTGATTAACAAGATCTCGCCGTGATGCGAGCCACGCTAACACCGAATTGCATTCGGAATAAGCAAAGACAAATCCATGTTCTTTGCTAAACATATCTGCGCGGTGAAGAAAGTTCGCGCTGAACGAACCAGAAGTGACTACATGTAAACGCTTAACTTCTGAGGAAAAAAATGCTGATACAAGATGAGTATCGAGGGTGTACTTGCCGATTGAATGATCTTTTGGATGGTGCTTGGCCTCCATCCAATAGATCTCTGTTATCTCATTACTAAGATTGTGAAGCTCACCGATTGCATCTTTTCCTCCGTCGCTGACTAAAGGTGTGCTGCGCCATGTAAAGTCGGGATAGATGTCCCCGACATGTTTGAGCGCAAGCTGCTCAAATTCTGGAGGGGTCAATAGGTGCCAAGGGAACTGCTGACTCACTGCAAGTAGATATGAGAATAGATAATACTCAGTTATTCAAAGTTGTATTTCAGTTCACTACATTCGAGGCTGAGCAAGGCAAGTATGCAAGGATGCAAGGCCCGTAGAGGTACAGCCTCGGCTAAAAGTCAGAGGCAAGATATTTGGGGATCTCGGAAAAGTCAAATTTTTTTACTCGGTTTTTTACTCGGTGGAACTCGAAGACCACACAGTTTCAAGTCCTCGTGACGTCCTCCAATGCTTCCTGTTCTACATTTGAAGGGGCGAAAGCGATTTTGTCCGACCCAACAAACCGGCTTCTATGAATCAACTAGCGATCTCCATTTCTGCGTTCTAAGTAGCCGTATCCTCTTAACTTAGCGGGTTCACCTTGAATCTGACAATCGCACTAAATTAGACTTGCCTACGGCTTCCCACCCACCAAGACGCCTTCCAAGCTTTTCAAATTTTGAACAGGCCGGTTCAGGACTGTTGCGGAGGTGCACGCCCGTGTTACTTGTTCAAGCGATTGAGGAGTTTTTCAAAGGTTATTTTTCAACTCATGAGCGTAGTTCAAAAACAAAGATCGCCTATCGGTCGGATCTCGACCAAGTAGTTTCATTCGCTGGCGACGCGTTTGCTTTGAGTTCACTAGACCCATCATTTATTGAAGGTTGGGCCGCAAATCTACGTCTGCTCAATTACTCGCCCGCATCAATGCGACGAAAAATGGTGGTTTTGAAAGTCTTTTGTTCATATTGGGTGAGAAAGGGTTTGCTTGTCGAATCGCCGTTCTGGCGAGTGAGGCTCAGTTTTGGCCGCATAACGCAACTTCCGCGCTCTCTTACCGAAACCGAAATGCGCGAGTTACTTACACAAGCAAGACAGAAACAGTCCGCAGTGACGGTTCAGCGCAAAGCCGCAGTATTAGCTAAGGGAAAAGTACGCACTGAATTTCTTCAGGAATACCGCGCCCTACGCAATCTGGCTCTGGTCGACTTGTTGTTTGCCACAGGTATGAGAGTAGGCGAGGTTTCCTTGCTTAACATCCAGGACTTCTCAGTTTCGGAGGCAGTTTTTCGCGTCACGGGAAAAGGGGGCCGAGATCGCTTGGCATTCATCGTTGATGAGCAGACACTCCGGACACAACATAAGCACATCGAAATGCGATCTAACATTGCTTCGGAAACCCAAGCGTTGTTTCTTAACGCCGCAGGCGGCCGACTTTCAACGCAGGGCATCGCCAATATTATTGCACAGTTTCGCAAAGATGCTGGCATTGAAAGGCACATTACACCCCACATGTTCAGACACACTATAGCAACCTTATTGCTGCGGAACGGAGTCGACATTAGAGTGGTTCAAGAATTTTTGGGCCATGCCTCCATCGCAACGACTCAACGGTACACACACGTTACGAAGGATCATCTTGTCAAAGTGTTGCGCGAGCGACACCCGTCTTTTGTGCTGAGGTCAGTGTCATAGATACCGATGGGGTGAATCGAAATAATAATGACGCCAGTTTCATTTTAGCTGCAGGGACGCAGCAGGCAAGTGCTCAACATGCAGTTAGTCATGGCGGGAGCGCCTTCTGGGTTCGCGCGTCAGCTACAAGTTTATTCCTTAACCGTTGCGTCATTCAGGAGCGGGGAAACAGTTCGGTTTGGAAAGACGAGCAGTGGAGAGTTATTAGAAGCTCGGCAACGCTTAAAGCGTCAACTTCCGAAGTGGAGGTTGTTTTGGTAAGGGTTTAAGGACAACCTTATGGCCCAGTAGCCACGATCGGGCGTGGTATGTTGACCTCGTACAAACTTTGGCAAGATCAACATCAGATATGTTGTATCTCTTGGCTGGTTCTGTCCATATCGCATCATAAATCTTTTCGCGGTTGTAGCTCTCCGACAGATCTAGAATGTACAAGAGTCCGGAGACCTCGGCCCATGGACGCTGAATCCGCCATTCTGAAATGATAATTGAATGTCAGTTATAGGTCTTGATAGATGTGGAATCACAAAGATAATGTCTCGTACCCTGCACCAGTTTTCCGCAAGCGCGTACAGTGCAGCGATAATTAGAGGTCCCTAGCATGCTGGAAATAACATTGAAGCTCAAGGAGAGGTTCTTTCGGCGCTTCGGCGTCCTCGGATGACTTCGCCAATGAAATGCATCTTGCCGCTGCCATACGCTGGTACACGTGTGGCGAGATCTCTCAGGAAACAGCAGCCCAAGTTGTTGGACTGAATCGAACCGACTTCTTCCTTGGAATTGCCCGACAAGACGAAGATGCCTTTGTTGTGGACTTCGCTGATCTTGAACGAGAACTCCAACTTGGCTGACCGAGCGGGTTTTAATGCGCTTCCTCTAATTTTCATTACAGCGCAGAATGTAAAGCAGGTTGATGTTTCGCTTCGGGTTGCAGGGATTAGTTGAGCCATAGAGTCTTATTGTTCACGGCTCGTATCGCTATAATGTTCAATGAAACGCGCTTTTGAGTCTACTGTAGTCTCACGAATTTTTATCCCAGGAGAATTCATGATGGGCAACTGGGCTGATAAAGCTGTCAAGAGATTCCACGACGAATCCAGCGATGAACGGAAAACTGAGGAACTTGAGATCCAACGTCTAGCTACAACTAAGGTTGGCGCGGAAACACTTTGGAAAAGCTTAGTTCGTTACGTCAACGGCGAAGTCAAATCCTTCAACATGCAGATGGGTAGGGAGTTTCTGAAGTTTCTATGCCTTGACCATGAAGTTGAGATCCATGCACCGAAACTTTGGTTAAGTGTTTGCATTGACTCTCGAAAACCGGAGATCAAGTTCTCATTTCAAGAACCGTGTCCCTCGCTCAAAAAGATTCGCTCAGGTCAGTTCCCAATCATGATCCTGGATCAGCAGGTTTGCGTTACGGATGGTAACGGCTCTGCACAGGCCATTGAAACGATAGGCGCGAGTCTTCTAGATTCACTCATCATCTAAAGATGCTAGAACCGCACAGTCCAGAATCATTTCGTACCTCAAACACAGAACCTAGTCGAGGTTGCCCGGCAAGATGTAAAAACTATTTTGAGTAGTGAGAGAGGTGGTATACTCACCGGCGAGTCTAATTGCTAGTATGACAATTTTCAAGCGATCGATTCACTTCGCCAGAATCGGTGACTCACGACCCGCAGGTTTTGGGCTAAACCAAAGGCATTTGCCGCTCTAAAATGTAACGTAATCTAGCGCGTTTAATCAGACAGGTCGGCGTCGATTGGCTCGGCTGCCGGTCGAGATAACTAGGAGTTATCGTGCTAATTGTCCGCGCGATAATACAGCTCACACGATTAGATTCCGCGCTCCTCGGCTTTCTTGCCATTTTTCTTCCGCTATTGGTCAGAACAGCTAGCGTAGCTGTGAGTCTCACGAGGGCAATCCCGCTCTTTTTCATTTGTATCTGCACGTTCATCGCAAATGACATGGATGATGTCGACCGTGACCGCGTGAACCATCCTAGCCGACCACTACCAGCCGGCCATGTCACGCCAGTTCTTGCTATGATTTTGTATTTCGCCTCGTTGGCCGCAGCACTCTTATCAACTAAACACTATGTGCCCCCAAGCATTGGTTTTGGGTATTACGCCTTGATCGCGGTGTCGATTAGCTATGGTTACATAGTTGAATGCTGTCCGAGCCTTAAAGCGCCGTATGTAGCAATCGCGACCTCGGTTCCTATTCTCATCGTGGCCGCGTGGTATCCAACGGAATTGAGATTACGTTTCGTCGCCGGTGCCGTTTTCCTATTTACTTTAGCGAGGGAAATATGCATGGACATAAGAGATAGAGAGGGCGACGGCGTTTCATTCGTGCATGAACTCAAGCCGACGCCATTGGCGGTTGTTGCATTCGTTATTCAATTTACAGGGTTGGTCTTGCTGGCGAGCCAGATTCGTCGGGCTGCAGATGTCGTTGACCTAGGGGCAATGACAATCATACTTGTGATTTCTGGAATCTCTTGGTTTGTGTGTGGAAAATACAAAGTTGCGACCGGGTTGATGAAACTCCAATTCTTCGTCGGTCTCTATTTTCTTATTTAGGTTAATTGCCAAGGACCGTTTGGAGGACCATAACCACGATCGTGATGCCAATCGGCAGGTCGCTTAACGCAAGTTGCAAACTGTAGCGCAACTCATCGCGAGACATTTTATCCAACTCGATGAGGTAAGATTTTTTTTCGTAGGCGCTCAGCTTCGCATTTCGTAGAGCCCTTTTGAGTCGCTTTATTTCGAAATCGATGGACTGGCTATACAGTTTCCGCAATACAGCGCGCGGGTAGAAGTTAAAAATCAGTAATACTGGTACAGCTAAAATTGCAGGAAGAAGGAGAAAAAGTCTAATTGTTTCACCGAACCAACTGCTATATTTAAATGGACCAGCATAGTATCCAGTAACATGTACGTATACCCAAATGATAGTCAGAGTTGAGGCTACATGAACATAAGGATTAATCGCATCGAGTTCACGTTTGCGAAATAAATTGCGGCGAACCGTGATCGGAAGGAGCGAATGAAGCATCATCCCCGTATACATGAGTTTACGACCTACATACGCGGCCAACGCGAATTCGGCGCAAACCGGAGCGAGCATTAAATCCTGGCCTAAATTTAGCAAGGGGAACTCGCAATAAGCGAAAACAGCGAATGACCAAACGATCATTTCACCGCAGAAGAAGGCGGTAATTTTCCGACTCCAAAAGCGGTGCTTGTAGTAAAAATAATCACTAGTGAGCCGACCTTGAAACGCGGCTTCGATTGTTTCGGGGATTACATGCTGTGAGCAACAGACGACTAGCGCTGTTCCAAGAATTACCCCTAGTGAAATGATCGTTCTGAACGATGTGGTATAAGCAGCAAAAAATCGTTGAGCCTCGTGTTGTCCATCGAAATACCAGATAACGACTACGGCGAGACCACTATAGATTAAACTCAATGCGAACCCGCAAAAAAGCAGAAGCATCAGGCGAAATGGCGAAGGTGGTCGATTGGGGCATCTAGCAGTTCCGCAGAGCTTGTGACGAATAAGTGAAGGAATAGTGCTGTGCTTTGACTGCACGATAACTCCTAGTTATCACTACCAGGCTAAACCTAACGCGCAGGTGGACGAAACTGCGATCGGTTTACTCACGAGGGCCATACCCCAAAGCGTTTAAGATCAGATGTACACATTTTCAGTAGGCTTATTCACAGCAGGTCCATGAAAGATCAGCTAGTCCTTGTAAATGAGAATGACGAGATGATAGGAGTTGGTGAAAAGCTCTTAGTTCACCGAAAAGGACTCTTACATCGTGCTTTTTCAATATTTGTTCTCAACTCACATGGTGAATTGCTGTTACAGCGTCGCGCCCTGACTAAGTACCATTCTGCAGGATTGTGGTCGAACACTTGTTGTGGTCATCCTCGTCCGGGAGAGCAGATCATCATTGCGGCCCAGCAACGACTGAAAACCGAAATGGGTTTGGATTGCCAGTTAAAGGAGGTAGGAAGTTTTATTTATTGTGCGGAGGTGGGCGCGGATTTAATTGAATATGAACTTGATCATATACTTATAGGATATTCGGATCTAGATCCCGTCCTAAATCTCAATGAAGCCATTGAGTGGAGACGTAGCAGTTTTGAAGTGCTAACCTGGGAACTTAACAGGTATCCTGGCACATTTACCTTTTGGCTTAAAGCCATTCTCGATACTCAGCTTCACAAGCTTCCTATCTCCTCCGGTGGCCAGTTCGCCACTACTTAACATACGAACATGTCCAGTTCCAACACAGAGATTTCGAAATATTTCGATAGGCATCAAATCATTTATACGCTCTTTTGGTCGCGAACTTCGTTACATTGCGGCTTTTGGTTTGAGAACACAAAGAATCTTGCTGAAGCTATTATTAATACAGATAGATTCATAGCGGAGAGTTTGGCGATTGATCCTACAGATAGGGTTCTCGACGCAGGTTGCGGCGTGGGAGGAACCTGCATTTACATCGCGGAAACTATGGGCTCACAAGTTGAAGGTATCACACTGTCTGATGTGCAATTAAAGATAGCGAGAAAAAAAGCCTCCAAGTCACCGGCGGCAAATATGCTCAACTTCTCAAAACAGGATTTTAGCCAGACGAATTTTAAGGACAACTCGTTTTCGAAAGTATTCGGTATTGAGAGCATTTGCTACGCTCACCGAAAAATCGATTTCCTCAATGAGGCCCACCGGATAATGGTGCCCGGAGGAAAAATTGTTATCGTTGATTTGTTCCTTACCAAAGAAGAACTGAGTGATCAGGAAATGAAGATCTACAAGAATACTATCGAGGGGTGCGCAGTACCGAACTTGTCAACCAAAGAAGACTTTCAAAAGTCGCTTGAGCAAGCCGGATTCAGAGCCATAGTTTTCCATGACATGACAGAATACATTGAAAGATCAAGCCACAAACTGTATTACAGGGCCTTACTAACTTATCCTTTCGAAGTTCTTAAGTCGCTGTTACAAATCGGCCGTGTTAACTTTACGCCCATATATCAGAGAGCGCTCTTCGACAGAAAGGTAGCGTACTACGGCGCTTTCGTTGCGACTAAATTGTAGGGGAAGCCTCCCGTCATTAAGGCACGAACGTGTGTATTCACCACCAAACATTCCATCCATTCGACCATTGGACGCCATCAAGCTCAGCCTTCATCCAACCTAATTCTTGCAAGGAACCTTCCGCCTTTTTCGAACGACTTTCTTCGAACCATGCCAACTTTTGCCGCTGCCGAGCCCCTGCTGCGGGTGTCGCGCATTCCACTGCGAACTTTTCGGACGAGAGGGACCACAGTTCAAAGGAACTGTCATCGAGTTGAAACGCGCCGATAATAGAATTCAAACGATCAAGCATCTTGAAGGTTACCGCCGATGCTATCAGTAGCACTGGCGGCACACTTGATGACGACATCAAGTGTAGCTTCGTTGCTTGTTTGACCGGTCTGCACGAGTTGGAGAGGCTGGCCGAACAGCGGCGCGCGACGGACCGAACACTGCTCCTGTGTGGCGCCCGTAGTCAACCCGACCAGTTGTTAAGGCAGTCTGATCTCCTCCAATTTCTCGGCGAAGAGAACATGCTTCCGCATGTTGAAGCTGCGCTATCGCGCGCCCGCGAAATCCATAAGGGCCGGTCCCCCGATCCGGGAACAAAGGTGCTGCGTGTTGACGGTGCCGTCTCCCGCGCGTGATGACCAAACCGTAAAGGTTTCGCGGCGGCATCTGATTCCAGTTATTCCCATTTCCCTTTGCGCCACCTTTTTCTGAAAGGATCTCCAGAGCCGGCAGCGATCGTTGGCGGCATCAGGAACGCTCCCAGGTCGATTACTACCTGGCCGAGCAACTTGCTCTCAACATCAAGCCTTCCCTTGCGGACGAAGGCTCTCCACAGTACTTGCTTGGTCGGGTCTTCGCTGAACTCTTCGGTAAGACCTCGCGGTGTTTGTTGGGGCAACGGCGTAGCCCGACGCGCAAACGTTGCCGCTATTGCTCTCGCAAGAATAGCGCCTTCGAATTCCATGCCTCTTGAAAGGCTCCAAATGTCATAGAAGTCTTTGATCCGAGTGTTAAGGATATCGAGCGCGACGAGCGCTTGAAACTTCTCCGCAATGGCACTCTCCGGGGTGTAGCCGAGTAGCCGCGGTGCACCCATGCCAAGTAGGTCCGGCAAATCGATCCATATCGGCTCTGGCACAACGACGTCGCCGAAACCGAAATCGAGTTGCACGTTTAATTTGATCTTGCCCAGGGTTCCTCGCAGCCGAGTACGTACGCCTTCATATGCTTTACCTTTCACGATGACTTCGCCCCGCACACTCTGCGGGTCGAATTCGACTCCGTCCGCGTCGACTTCAACTGTTGCACACGCGCGGACAATCTGCTCAAGGTTCTCAACGGTATTTGAGACTCGCCCCAGCATGTCGATGTCCATCGTAGGCCGCGCCAGCGGAGCATCCCATGCCTGGAGCATCTGTGCTCCCTTCAGCACGAACTGTTCAGCATGAGCAGAGCGACTGAAACGAAACAGGAAACGCTGGATGGCGAAATACTGGAGCAACTCATTGAACGGTCGGTTCGTCTGGCGCGCGAGATTGAGTAGTCGCTGATGCACTGATGCCGGAACATTCGTGAGTGGACGGCTGGTCATTGCTCTCACTCACGACAGGGCTTCAAGATACGGACGCATGATTCGCTCAACACGGCATCGCCGCGCATAGTTAACGAGCTTCCTTAGTTGAAATCCCTTTCGCACGCGACACAGCTTTAGCGCCTCAAGTGCAACATCGAGGCCAATCTTGTGCCGAAACTTAAAGCAGTCCGCAACCGTCTTCTCCGGATCGAAGATACGCACCGGTATGCCGTCAAGAATGTGAATCTCAACGCCGGCGGAAAAGCTGTCGTTCGAGAACGTGAATACTCTGAGCGGCGGATAATCGAGGCGCGGTGCTTTCGATCCGCGCGGAAGCGCGACATGGACTTCGTGTGGGACCTCAGTCGTGATCTCGTGAAAGGCAAGAGCCGAGATCAGACAGATTACGGAGTCGGGGATCCGAGTCGCAACCGTAATCAGATCGGGATTTGTGATCTCCGGAAGATCAGCGAGCCGGTAGACACCGCGACTGATTTGCACAACCTGATTCTCGTCGCGAAGCCTATACAGAGTTCGCGGATGGATGCCCCCTCTGACCGCTTCGGCAGTGTGCAGGACTCCGCCCTTCCGCCGAAAGATCCTAAGAGCCGCTTCGCTGGATGTTGCTGTGTGCCTCACGAAGACAGTATACCCCGCGCTGGATACAACTCACTACAGTTATCAGTAAGTGCAGATAATTCTATCCAGTCGTAGTTCCGGAGTTCGGCGGCATTCCGACCGGGTTGCCACAAGTCTCCTTACCACAGGTCCGACCCGATCTAATCGTGCCGCTGCTTCCTGCGGCCGTTACGGTGGCGATGCTCGCTGCCATTGAGAGTCTCCTCTCCGCAGTAGTCGCTGATAACATGAGTGGTGACAGGCATGATTCCAACGTGGAACTGCTTGCTCAGGGCGTTGCCAACCTCGTCGTCCCGTTCGTGGGAGGAATACCGGCGACCGGCGCGATCGCGCGCACTGCAACCAACATTAAATCAGGTGCCCGCACTCCGGTTTCGGGGATGGTCCACGCGCTAACCCTGATCGTCATTTTATTAGTCGCCGCGCCCCTCGCGCGTTTCATTCCGCTGGCCACGCTCGCAGCGATTCTCTTCGTGGTGGCCTACAACATGAGTGAATGGCGTGAAGTACGAACAATACTCAGGCTGTCGAAAGCGGATATAACCGTATGGGTGATGACCTTCGCTCTCACCGTGCTCGCCGATCTGACTGTCGCAGTCGAGATCGGAATGCTCTTCGCCGCGCTACTCTACATCTATCGGGTCTCGCAGACGACCACCGTTGCGCCCGTTACGGAGGAGTATATTGAGGATGGTCGTCCGCACGTCTTGCAGGACAAGCTGCTGCCTCCCTACGTCCTGGTGCTGCGTATCCATGGCCCATTCTTGTTCGGGGCGACTGAGAAACTATCCGAGGCGACGGTCGATGTAGACTCGCTCCCAGCGGTGGTGATTTTGCGCTTAAGAAATATGACAGCTATCGACGCTACAGGTCTGCACGAGTTGGAGAGGCTGGCCGAACGGCTGCGCGCGACGAACCGAACGTTGCTGCTGTGTGGCGCCCGTAGTCAACCCGATCAGCTGTTGAGGCAGTCTGATTTCCTGCAATTTCTCGGCGCAGCGAACATGCTTCCGCATGTTGAAGCTGCGCTGTCGCGCGCCCGCGAAATCCATGAGGGCCGGGCCGGCGATCCGGGGGCGAACGCTCTAATCCACTGAGCTACGCGAGCCTAAATAAAATCGCAGGTTTCAAAGAGGTGAATAAAAAGTGTCCCCCTTTTTGTACCCGTCGTCAATAATGCGGGGTTGGTATCGGGCGGCTTTTGGTAATGGGGCCAGATTGACGTGATTGCCGAACGGCTTTAGCAAGTAGTAGGAGAATCTGAAAGCTGCATACGTTTTGCACTTTGCTCAATACAGCAAATCAGGCTGCATTAATCTCGACAAGCCTCTCGCCGAAGTTGAGGAGATCCAGCGCCTTGGGTAGTGTCTTCGTTAGGACTTCTTTTAAGCGTGTGTTAGAGGTATTTCGCACGTGACCCAAATTACTTGAGGCGGTGGTCCCAGCTTATCTAGCAATAACACGAAATCGCTGTCTTTGGTCATGACGACAGCTTTCTCTTGTCTAGCGGCTTCAAAAATTTCTTTGTCTTCCGCATCCCGCAATCCGAGATCACGAATTGCCACCGCACTCACAGTATAATTACTGCTAATCCACGTGGCTATCGCTGGAGACATTTGAGCATCAACCCAAATCCTCATGCGGCAAGCACCGGATGATCCAGCTTGCGGGCAGCGTATTGCAGGGCGGCCTTTAAATCTTCTGTTTCGAGATCAGGCATTTCTTCCAGGATTTGCTCGGAAGTGAGCCCCGCCGCGAAGAGATCGAGAACATCAATAACGCGAATACGCATCCCACGAACGCACGGTCGACCGCCACACTGGTCAGGATTGACTGTGATTCGCTCCAGCAAATTAGCCATTGGCTCTCCTCCATCAATTGCAGTTACGAGGCTAGTATATCTCGCTTTCGATATCTCTCAACGCAGTTCAGCCAGTATTCAGTCTCTACCTCAGTGAGTGTGGCGCAACGGTAGCGCATCAGCTCACCAGCTCGGGGGCGACTCGAATCCCGTCGCACTTTTCCAAAAGCAGCAATGCTGTAATGATTTGCCCTTCAGAGCCATAGATTTAGGGGCAGTGCCCCGAACCACCAGAGCCCCCACAAAGTTTGTGGCTAACACTCAAAACTTGCGTTCGCTCAGAAATCATTATTTGGCCGTTTATCAGTTCGGGGGAGGAAAATGGGAGATAATGGATGGCAAACGATACTAGCTCAGCAAGCGAAGGGCCATTAGCCGATAGACTTCGAACGGTGGAACGGGTGTTTCGAGCACTTCCGCCGCTTGGCTCGCCGCAGTACATCGAACATATTTCGAGTGCCACCGCGCGAGAGCTTCCACCCGAAGTACTGGTGCGGGCGCTTCGGCAATTACCGACAAACTCGGCAGGTTTTGATGCCACTTGGGCGCGGTTAACGCGGCGTCAAGGGAAGAGATGGGAGTATTTCTTGCCGGTCATGACGCAAGCTCGCCGCATGGCTGTCGGCGTCCATGATCACGAAGATGTTATGCAAGATGCATTTCGGCGTATTCTGGAGACTCTGCCCACAGAAAGGGGAGAACTTGCGGAACGTGCCTGGCAGTCTTTCTGTCGTCGGGAGGCAACTGAGGCCTGGCGCGACCGTTTTGGTCGTCGCGGCGAAAGAGTTCCTCGAGAGGAAGCAGTCGAAAGCGGGCAATTAACCGAGGCCGAAGGAGGCGAGAAACCGTCCGAAGAGGTTTTTGACATCGAGGATTTGCCGCCATGGCATGTGGTAATCCGCAAGGACAACAGTGAGAGGATTGAACGAATGGCGCGGAAAGTGGTCGAAGCAATACCGGACGAGTTTGTGCGCGAGGTTGCGAGCCGTGCCTGGTTTAGCGATGTACCAGTCAAACTTTCAGGAACACCAAAACCGGAGACTCTAATACTGACCGAAGTTTTCACCGGGAAGAGCCGACACCAAATTCAGCGAGCTTTGCGCCAGGCAAAGACTCAACTTGCAGCAGCACTCCTCTCAGACAAGGATGTTGAGTGGTCGAGTGAGATACAGGCCCTTTTGGAATTTGAAAAAGGTGGTGCCCCGAAAAAAACCACCAGAAAGGAGAAAAAACAATGAAAGCAGATTCAAACCACGAACTGTTAAGCAATCTCTGCAGCCAGATCGAACGCGCCTGGGTTGACGATCGTAACCGATTGCTCGTTTATGAGTTGGGTCAGAAACATCCCGAGTTTTGCGATGAGCTGTATGAGTTCTTCGAAGATCTCGTCCTGGGACCTGGTGGGGCAACAATAGAAATTGAAGAAGCTGAGGATCGAGTTGACCAGTGGCTCCAGGCTTCCAGCCTCGAGATCCTAAGAACTGCAGCAGCTAAGGAATGGGCCATGCGAGTGACAACTGGAGCTACTTCTTCTGCCGTTTCAGACGACAACGAAACGACAGTAACAGAGGAGAAAGTTGCGGGTAAGAATGAAAATGAAAACTTCCAGCTTTTTTTGCGACGTCGACTGCATCAGAAACTAGTGGACCTCGTCGTATCTTGGCCTAATGTCACCACCGAGTATCTGGTCTTGATTAGTCGACACACGGCTTTGGTGCCGGAGAGAGTCAAGGAAACTATAGCGCGTTACGTCGAGAAACGTTGGCAGATCCCGATCAGAGAATCGCTCATCTATCTTGACGCCGAGCGAACGGTTCTAAGAGCAGCTTCTCGCAAACAGCCTTTTGAGAAGGATCCGTCTGACTTTCAAGAGTTGTTGGAACGTGCTGGCCTGAGCGCTGAGCAAAAATCATTTTGGCTCAAGCTCATGCAATAACTAATCAGAAAAAATGCGTTCACTCGATCACGCAAGAAGCCAGGCGCGCGCTCTGAGACAAAATTTATCCGCGAGTGGCGAAGATCTCTTCAGTAAGCTTCGAAATCTCATCGAAGTCACACACACGATGGAGTTGGTGCCGGTCGAGGCAAAGGGTCTGCTCCAGGGAGGAAGGGCTGAGCTTGTCCTAAGTGAACAGAGTCTTTACTACGATCGCCGGCTGGACAAGTCCCCTGAGGAGTTGTTTGAGGTGATTGCTCACGAATATGGGCACCTCACACTTCATCACGATTATTTTTCTGTCGCACAGGATGATTTGATCACTGGCTCAGTTCTTCTACAAGCTGGCACATCAGGTTTGTCTCGTTACAGTCCACGTTCAGCTGTGGAGTCGGAGGCAAACGCTTTTGCTGCTGAATTCGTATGTCCCGCCGGTGAACTTTTCGCTCGCTGGCGCAACGATCCTGAAGTTACTATCGCAAACCTCACCGAAGAATATTTCGCCACCGAATCACTGGTCAGGCTCCAACTCGCTGAAGGACTCTACCGGCATGTTACTAATCAGCCGCTCTCAGTAACCGATAAGCCAGAACCCGAATTGACTGAGGAGCAGCAGAATGCTGCCATTTTTTGTGGCGCACCCGCATTGGTGGATGCCGGGCCCGGTACTGGTAAAACCAGGACGCTCGTGCGCCGAGTGGTCTATCTCCTCGAAGAAAGAAACGTCGCTCCGGAACAGATCCTGATCCTCACATTCAGTAACGAGGCTGCCACCGAGTTAGAGGAGCGCCTTGGGAGAGTTCTCGACAGCCAAGCCGCATCCAGATTGCAGATTCTTACTTTTCATGGTTTTGGCGTAATGATCCTAAATCTGTTTGGCAATTTAATCGGACTCGACGTGGATTTTTCGATCATCGACGAAGCAAGCCAGGAGGAATTCATCAGCGAAATTCTGGGTACAGTGGATTGCGAAGCCCTGCTTGACCTGAAGAATCCGGAACAGACAGCCGCAGAAGTGGCCAAAAAAATCAACTACCTTAAAGATCGACTGATTGGGCCACTGGAACTGAGAGCTGAAATTGATGCCTGGCAGCCCGCTGAAAAAGATCGAAAAGCGAAGCTGCGTTCGGAAGCACTTTACCGTCTGTTTGCTGCTTATGAAGAGAACTCAAGAAAAAAGAATCAGGTAGATCTTGCTGACCTTATTTTGGTGCCCTTTCAGATCTTAAGTGCGAATGAAAAGATTCGCCTTGCTATTCGCGACCAATTTCAGTGGGTGTTAGTGGACGAATATCAAGATGTTTCGCGCTCTACTGCGTTGCTCCTGCAACCACTCTGCGGAGAAGACTCGCCACCCTGGGTAGTCGGTGATGCGCGTCAGGCGATCTACAGATTCCGCGGCGCAGAACCAGAGAACGTTCACCGATTCGCGGAAGACTTTCCCGGAGCGAAGTTGTTTGAGCTCTCGAAGAACTATCGGTCAGCTCCGGAAATTATCTCGGTTGTGAACTGGCTTGCGAGTTCCCTCGATGGTCAGAGCCCCTCTTCAGATCCACCTCGGTGGCAACCCGGAACTGACGTGAGAGCCCTAAACGACAGTCCGGTCTTTATCGCCGTTGCAAATAGCGATGCTGCGGAACGTGAGGTAGTAGCTGAAGTGGTTCAAAGTTGGTTGCGACAGAACGTGGCTCCAGAGGATATTGCGGTGCTCGCGCGTCGTAACGTTGATGTGCGGAACATCGCAATAGAATTGAAGAGCCGGGGAATTAAAGCTGTCACCAGTGGAATACTGACAGCTGAAGGAGCTGGTGGAGACATGGCCGCCGTTCTGACCGTAGTGGACCATCAACAGGCAATGCCAAGGCTGGTCTACGCATCCGCTGGTGATGCGGCTGCACCCGATGATTTGAATGACGCAGTCAGACAATTGCTCACGGCCGATCCGGATAAGGACCAGAACTGGACTGGTACTCCTAACACAAGGAAGGTAGCCGCGGATACGTGGCGAGTTTATCGCGACATCCGAAGTCTTATGCACAATGCGGACGGTTGGATTGTTCTCTGCGAATACTTGTTTTTCCGCACATCATACGTCAGGAAGTTACTAGAAGAAGAGAACGCAGCTAGTTCTGTTCAATTAGAGGAGGTAATCTCGGCTTTGTCGCTGGGAGCAAGATATCGAGTGGGGCATCGACATGTTCGACCCCGGAAGTCTCGCATCGGACTGGCGGAACGACTTCGGACCCTTGTCACACAGGCCGCACCAGGTCTCGTTCCACCGCAGCCTCATATTACTGCAGTGCGCGTAATGACATGCCACGCAGCGAAGGGGTTGGAGTTCCCCTGTGCTGCGGTGGCTGGCCAGTCACTGCCTGACATTCCACCTACGAAAGCTTGTCTTCCGCCAGCGTTGAGACCGAACCCTGACGATGATCTTTTGCAGGCCGAGTCACTCCTGTTTGTTGGAGTCTCACGAGCACAACGCGCCGCGGTCATTTCATGTGCGGTTTCGGCTACTGGATCGCCGCGAAGCAAAAGGCGACGGTTTCCCCCACTTCTTACCAAGTTACAAGAGTCCGGAATCGTTCCTGTCGCGAACTGGACCACAGAACCCTCAATTGATGAAGAGAGAAAGATCAGCCGCATCTGGGGAGGTCAGGCTCCTTTTCAAATTTCTCTCTATTCGCTCGGTGCGGACACGTGTATGGTAAAAACCTATTTGCAGGAGCACCTGGGCGCACGTTTTCCGAGTCGTTTGCGGCCGATGTACCCGGAATTCATGAAACGAGTCCGCTCGATACTCTCGCGAGTTACGCAGGCTACGCTCGAAACTGGTGAACCTTTGAGTGAAACAGTCGTGGAAAAAGTTCTTGCCGAGGAGTGGCCGCCGGAATTGCACGCCGATCATCCTCACGTGCACCTGTACAGGCCGCGCGCCGAACGATGGGCCAAACGATTCGTCCGAGCGCTTGAGCGCGGCGCTTTGCGCAGGGGTACTTTGTTGGAGGAAACAATCGAGCTGCAAGATGATGTCGGTAATCAACAGACAATCAAACTTCAATTGGTCGGTCACTTTCGAGACGTTAATGGAGACCGGGTGGTAATTGTCTTACGACCAGACACTCCTGATGGCTTCAAAGGGACTGTGAACTGGTCCAAACTTAGAGATTATCAACGTATGCCCTTTGTCTTACTGCATGAACGGCATGATGACGTTCGACCCATCGTTTTTTTGGGTGACGAAGGAGTACTTGGAGAATTCAAATGGCACAACCGTGAACCAGAGCAGGCGAGAAAAGGAGAGAACCTGCGCGCTCGAAAGGTGGCCAGCGCACTCTCGTCAGGCCGATTTGAAGTTACAATTGACGATTGGATGTGTGATCGTTGTCCCTCCCGAATAATCTGTCCCTGTTGGATTACCCCCACGCGAGATTCAGACATAAATCTCTAAGCCATAATTCGTTCGCTCACTTTTTCCTCTCTGTCCGTCTTCTATCAGTGAGACGAAAAGCAATCTCGTCGAAAGAAAGACAAGGAGCAGAATATGAGCAACATTCAAGCACAGGAAGCAAACAATAACGCCGCACATCCGGATAAGGACAAGACAGTCAGACTGCGCGTGCAGACCCCACGCGGCCTTTGGAGTATGACTGAACCCGCTGAGGCGCCGACGCGCCCTCTTTACAAGCAATCGACGAAAATAGAGCAGGTAATTGAGGACGCCCGCGAAGTCTTCAGGTTCGTTGAGCAGGACAGCAAATATACGCTCTGGCGCGGAGATGAAAACCTAGAACCTCAGCGAACCATAGTCAGTTACAAGATCGAGGATGACACTCTGCTGGTCCTCTCGGTCCAAGGAGGAAACGCGTGAGCGTTCCAGCTGAAGTCTCATTGCAGAAGATCAAGGCGGAGTTGCCATTGGCTCTTGCTTATGCAAACTCCGCCGGGCTGGTAGTGGACACAACAAAACTTACGTCGGAGGATTTGCGGTTTTTTGTAGCGTTCAAGAACTCCATTGGCGAAGAGTCTTACGTGGAATTCGATTGTCGTGAATATCCGATGCACCCGCCGACAGTTGAATTTGTGAATAAAGACCGCACCGAGCGTGGACTCAAGCAACTTTACCCCCGGGGGTTTCATGAAACTCCATGTATTTGCATGCGTTACAACCGGAAGGCATATGGCGAACGCGGCGGGCCGCACAAGGATTGGCGATTACTAGACTGGCAGTTGCCAACGGCCAACGGAGTAGCGATCGACACGCTGACGCTAATGATCAGCGACCTCAATTCCAAAATTCGAGCCTCTACGGGGAGAATGGCATGAGCAAAGAACGACTGCCTATCGTTTATCTTAGCAGTGAGTTGGCACAGAAAACAGCAACCCTGCTCGACTCATTTGCACAAGTAAGGCCATCTGAAGGCGTTGTTTACTGGTTTGGCCTCGAAGAAGAAAACACGGCAGTGGTGACAATGCTGATAGTCCCGGACGCTGACACGACAGCTGGATCAGTTTCGACTTCGGCGAAAGCAAACGCCGATGTCATGCGAGAGATTGTGGGTACTCGTTTAGTGTATCTGGGCCAGGCTCACTCACATCCGGGTTCGAATGTTTACCACTCATGCTATGACGATGACCATACGTTTGCGGCTTTCACCGGCGCCATCTCCATTGTAGTCCCATGGTTCGGTAGATACGGATTCCAGCTTGAGCAGTGCGGAATCTATCGACACCTGAATGGTCGGTTTCAGGCAGTTCGGAATCCGGACCGACATCTAAAGATTATTCCCGGACTCAAAGATTTGCGAATCCGAGCTTTCTCTGCGACCAAACATTTATGATTAATAACTACGAAATTGTTTGTCAACGCTGGTCAACAGCGGAAGCGTTCTACGAAGAGCGTGATCACCGAACCAAACTGGAAGTTGAGAACCTTCATGCGTATGTGAATACACCTGTCGAAATTCACGTGAGTCCCCACCTAGCCGGCGATGTAACAATACAGCGCATGGCTCTGCTCGCAGCCAACCTGACAGCTCGATGGGCCAGGAGCGTTCGTGTCTTATCGCCTTCCGTTTACTTGGCAGAACCGTTGAGCCGCCACGGCGACAAATACTTATCAGACAGGATTCTGCGAGAAATGAGCGAAGCGGATCCGTTCGGCAAATTTACCATCGAACAAGAGAAAGATGCATACGCTCAACTCGGTGCGCTTCGGCTATTCGTGGGACCCCCGTCCAACTCTCAAAAGCTGACTGAAAGTGATTACGTAATCGACGCACTAGGTTGGTCTGCTCTTGGTTACCGAGGTACTCAGAAGGTGCCGGTGAATCTCAGACTTGAGGCGACTGCGCCGACCGCTGCACTCTCGGCCTCGATTGGTGCAGGTGATCTGTTTAAGCGCGCTATCGGTCACCCTACTAAGCAGTGGTTGCAGTCCGTGAACTGGTGCACCTGGCATCACAAGCTTGATTGTCTGGACTCTCATCCAGCGGTTCCGGGAGAGTTGAACCTTGGCAAGTTACTCGTTGCCGGTGTTGGGGCTGTCGGTTCAGCTCTTCTTTACACCCTTGGGTTTATGTTCTGTGCCGGTGAAGTGACTGTCATGGATCGGGACAACGTAGAGACATCCAATCTCAATCGCTCGCCTTTGTTTACCGCTGCCCATGCTGCGAGCAAAAGCCCGAAGACAAGAGTGGCATCAGACTTCCTCGCCTCTCTTGGAATTGAGTCTAACGCTGTTCACGGGACTTGGCGTGAGCAGGGAACGAAGTTAAGTGAGCAAGAGTTCGACGTTTGGATCAGTTTGACCAATGAGGACGGTGCGTGGGCGGAGGTTCCTTTTCAATTGCCACCCATAGTTTTGCACGGTACTACGACGAGTGGTTGGGGGATTGGTTTGGGGCGCCACATTCCGAGAAAAGAAGATTGCACGGCCTGTCGGTTGCCTCGCCCTCATGAAGAATTTCGCGGTCCATGTGCCGAAGGAGAAGTAATCCTAGTGGCGGAAGCGGAGTCAACAGACGAAGAAAGAGCCGAGGTCGTACGAGTAACGGCATCACTTCCATTTCTTTCGGCAGCTGCGGCCGCCGTGTTGGCGAACGAATTGATGAAGCTCAATTTTCCGGAAGTTGTGTCGCTGCCAAACTCAGTGTCAGCAGACTTTCAATGTGGACTGCGCGCTATCATTGCTCTTTCGTACTCCCCAACGGAGGGCTGTTCGGGTTGTCAGATTGCCTGGATTCCGCTGTGGAATGAGCGACGCGGACGAGGCCGTTACGCAAAACATTCGGCAGTTTTCTAATAACAAATGAAAGCAATTTCAAGACTCCGCTCCAACTCCCTCGCAGGCTGTGTTCGGGACGCGGTTTTGCTGGTGACAGTTGAAGAACTTGAATGGAACCAAGGCGGCAATGAAAGGTTTTAGGTGTGGTTGTTAGAGATGTGTTCGACAATGATTTTGGATACGTTGTCGAATCCTGAGTTCTGCATATGGTGGCGGTGATCAGGTCATCAGTTCAAGCGTACACGACACTGGGCACAAATCTGATGATGATCTTTCATCAACAGTCCGATCCAAAATAAGGGGAAACAGAATAGCAGCATCAGCGCGAACACCACCCAACCCCCACTGCTAATCTTACTGATGATGAACGGTGGCGAGTTAGTTCCGCAGTAAGGACAGCGATATTGTCCGGTGTAGGGTTGGCTCATAGATCTCCGAAGTAAACGGTTAGGTTCTAATTGCACATACTGCGGTCGACGTAGACCTTCCTGCCCGACCCACTGATGTAATAGCAACCACCTCGAGGTCCGCGAATATAGCCTCTGACTGGAGTTGATCTTGTCGGTTCTGGTACTGAGTCAGTTCCTGTCGGTGTAATCGATCTCAGCGGCTCACGTTCTGAGGTGGTAGTCGCATTATCAATAAAGAGAAGAGTGGCTCCATGCATCCAGCCGACTCTGTCACCTACACGGACGACATACCAAGGCAATTTTTCGTCAAGTATTTTAACAACCATTCCTTCCGGGACTTCGCCTTCCGCTAACCCCGTGGTGCTGGGTGTTTCACGTAAGTTTGCGTTTTCTGCAATTACTCGAGCAGTTCTTGTTTGAGCTGTGGTCGTTACACTGGGCATGAGAAGGAGGAAAAGGAGATACATATCGTTGCGGGCCGTATCAGTTTAGTCATTTATGAACCTCCGATGTCGTGACAAATGAGCACTAGCCGACACCTTTCAATTCTTAGGAAACGAGACATCGAAATCCTTACTGCACTGAAGCACTTGTGCTTCCTTAAATAAGCAACCCCGTGCTTTTAGCTTGCGCTCAGTGGTTCCGAGGGTGCTAGTGGGAATAGTGACTTCGAGCAGAGCCGACTCATCATCAGAACTTGGACTAAATCGTCGGATAGCCCTCAATGAACCAGATTGGTCTCGAAATTCTGGAGCAAGACTTTTGACGGCAGTTCCTTTAAGAAAAAAGACGAACTCAGCGTCGACAGCAGCGTTTTTTGCGTTACGAATAGAGTATGACAACAAGAGTGAGACTGAGTTTGTCGTCTTATCCTGTCTAGAAGTGACCTTTGTTACGGTCGCGATGACTGGCGGCGGACCTCCGGCTGACGCCGCTGCATCTGGCCACAACGCCCGAAACCGAGCGATCGCTTCTGGATAGAGCTTCCGAATGTGCTCTTCTCGCGTAATGAATCTTGGATGGTCCGAGAAGAGAGCTGCGAATTTCGAACGTTCTCCTGTTCGTGCCTTTAGGAGCCTGAACAAGTTGATCGCAAAATCTGGGTGATAGCCAGCGTCAACCATCATTTCTAAGCCGAGTTTGTCTGCATCATTCTCATCACTTCGCTCAAGCTTCTTGTTGATGAGTTTTCCCGCTGTAACTGCTGCAAGCAGTCCCCAGTTTGCGCTTTGATCACCCATCGCAATCCGGTAGCGCCAGTAGTTGATTTGTCGTTGCAGTTCAACTTCACGAATATAGCTCTTGTAGCCATGCCGATAGATATTGTGAGCGATTTCGTGGCCCATTACTGCCGCCCACAATCCAACATCGGATCCCATTAACTCCGCTAGCCCAGATGTGACGTAAACACGGCCTCCCATTTCAGCGAAGGCATTTGGATCGGTTCGCCGAATGACGGTGACGCCATAAGGGAGATTGGGTACTCCGCGAAACCCTTGGGTCGCTCGTAATCTGGCGAAAACCGATTGTGCAATGTGATCCTCGGGAGTTCCTATGAGTGCGGGATACTGAGAAAGGAGCGTACTGCCCCGGCTGAATCCAAGTGTTATTTCTTCCGCCAAGTCACCGGACGCAGGTAAATTTGGAGTAGGAACGTTTTCTGATGTTGGCAGGGACGGCGGGGCAGCTTCGATGGTCACCCTAGCCTCTTTGTCGGCTTTGTGCTCCTCAGGTTCGGCTTCATTCTTTGTATTGGAGGACTGAGGTGTTACGTCGACCTCTTTGGGAGGTCTTCCGGAGCTTTGGGGCCTCGGTTTCCTCGGTGCGCCATAAGGCGCTTCGGCCATCGCGATAATAATCGCATCAGGAATACCTCGATATTTCAATTCATCAAGGACGCTTGGGTTAGTATCGAAGTGACAGCGAGAGACTTGTATTTTCGCGATGATCACCTCTGTTGAGAGATTTGCCTTCACCATCTCGACGACCTGGGCGTTCGTCAATGGCTTTTCGGGGATCTGCACCTGGGCCAACGCTGCGGGGAAGGCGAGGTATAGAGTTAAAACGAGGGCAAGAGATGTACTCAGAACGGATCTTTGGGTCATGGGAGTTGAGGAATCCTCTCTAATCTAATTGGGTACAGGGGTGCTCGCAGACGAGCACCTGTGGTGAAATCCGACATCTGTGAGAAATTCCAGTTAGTCAAAACTGTGATGTTCGCGAGATTGTCGTCTGACCGCAAAATGATCAGCACGTATTGTGCCGAACCGTTTAAACTGTGAGTACTTAGATGAATTTCAGTACACTCAATTGTTATGAAAAAGCCGACGAAACATTTCCAAAGGAAAGTTTCGAAAAGTTCTTAGAGTCGACTTCTTTTCGCCGCACCGAGCGATTTTGTTGGTCATGTCGGTTAATCGCTTTTTCAAACGAGCCATTCGGCATCGACGACTCAAGCAATAACAGAATTATATCAGCGTATAAACAGACTAACGGTGTTGGTTGCTAGCGATACTTCTAAGTAGCCAAGCTCATCTGCCCTAGCAGGTAGCAGGATTATCTCAACTTGGTTCCATGCTCCAGGAACTAAGTCTTGTGTGTATTTTTCGGTCTTTGTTTTTCGTGAGTTATACCACTTGGTCCAAGCATCGATATTGGCATTACTAATTGATGGCTCTGCTGCGGCCCAAGACATCGTCAGCTCAAATCCTTTAAAGGTCGCGCTGCTGATGTTTCCGATTGAGATGGTTACCTTATACCCATTCAGGTAACGGTCAATGTTTTTTAGCGAGACTAAGAACGTACCACTGTTGGTATTGAGGCGTTGATACGGGCCGTCCAATTGTGAAACATCCAACTCTGCCGTGTCGTCTTTTCTGTTGTGATACTCAAGGCCGTAAACTCTGCGCTCAAGACCCACGATTCTTTTCTCCAAAGCAGTAATCTTTGCCTCAAGGTCAGAATTGCTACTGATTCGGGATTGCGGCTTTTGCGCAACAGCAACGGTCAAAGGCACACTGAGAAATGCTAAGAGAAGTATAGCTCTCATCGTCGATCCTCCGAGTATACAGACAGCGTTCAAAACTATTGGCAGACTCTTCCGTAAGCAGGGCGATTGCCTTTTTTCTGCGCTTCTTTTTGTGTCATGTACTCGCCTCGCTTTGTATTGCCATACCAACGTATGCCAGGACAGTGGTAAACGCCTGATGCAGTGTTAACCCACACCTTAACGCTAGGATTGCCCGCAGACTGACTTAGAGTTACTGCGAATTGCTGAGACAGAACCTGGGCCGCAGGTGCGCAGGCGAGTAAATTGATTGCCAGGACAAAGGCAGTGAGAATTCGGCGCATGGGGGATGCTCCTTTTTATTTTTCGAGTGGGAATTGAAAACCACTCTTCTATCAGACCACGTTTCTGAAAACGTAAATCATGATCATAATCAATAGGATTCCAATGATAGCGCTGGCGACGATCGTTGTAGACCAGTTGCGACCAACTTGGATGTTTGTCAAGCCGGAGGCGCTTTCAAACTGCCCGCTCATCTGATAATCCTTTTTGCGTTGATCCATTAAGTCAGCGTTGTGCACAAAATTGGCAATATCTCTTGATGCATTTCCGTATTTGATCTCGCCCCGTTTCTTTTCTGCAACAAGTCGCATCGATTCCTCTGCCGCTTTCGCCTTTACCTGTCGGGCTTGGTGATGGTCAAGATCACTAAACACGTCATCAAAAATGTCCTCAGCGTTGGGCTTAAATAATCCCGTGTTGTTTTGTCGAGCAAGATCGGTGGTGTTGTTGTCTTTAGTCATAGTGCGTCTCCCTGAGATTGCCAAATGAATGTTGCCATAGGGTAATCGAATTGTATGAGTAATCTTCTTTTTCCCCGGTAAATTAATAAGCGCAGTGTCGAGGTTTCTCATTTCATCTTGCAACATTCGAACTGCGACGGCACCCTCGACAGCTTGTGAGTGCGAGAGAATTGCGCGAGCCGCTTGCATATCGCCGCTTGCAAGCCACGTTAATCGTCTTTCAACTACTTCCGGCAGGTTCGCGGTGTACGCCTTCTTAATGATAGTTTTAACGAGCGGCACAACCTGCTCTTTCCAGTCATCGGCTTTTACCTTCATTGAGTGGTATTCGGGCTTGCGATGCCGCTCTCTGAGCTTTCGCAGCAACTCACACTTGCCATCGAAATTTAGTACCTGCGGCAGGCTGTCAAGCAAGCGGTTGATCGTTTGAGCACTTGGCCGCTTGAATCCCGATTGCCACTCAGGAAACGTCTTGCGTGCATATGCTGCCGGGCCGCTTCCGTACTCATCTGAATAGATATTGAAAAGTCGGGCCAACTGGTCGGGCGTGAGAGAATAAAACCTGTCGAGCACATCTTCGTCAAACCCGCCCACCATTGCAGACACTCTCGCTCGTTCGCTGCGATGCCGTTGCGACCAAAATATCGCGTCGCCTGAATAGCTATAAGGCCTGGAATAGTAGCGCGACATAGAGGTCATTTTCTCATCGAATAATGAGCTTCAACAAAGGGAAACAGAGCAAGGTAAATGCAACAAGCATGGCGTGTTCTAATGGTCAGCCAACAGGAGTATCCACGTCCCTAACAAACAAGCCGCGTTTACTAGTCTGAGAATTGCAAAAGCGATCGCTCAGCCTTCGTTAATATGGGTCAGGCCTCTCGCCTTCATCTACTTCGGGCGGATTCTTAAGGCTTTCGATCTCGTCTTTTGCCTCGCTCAATTTTTTCCAAATGTCCGCATCGTTCATATTGTGTAGTTGTTGTCGGAGTGATTCGTTTTCGAGTATCACTTTCCAATAGGCGTTTCCAGATTCTGGAAAGAATCTCCTGACAACTAGACTGAGTACGACGTTCTTATTGCCCTTTTCAATATCTGCTGCCACCCAGAAGACATTGTTCTGATAAGGTTCGATGGCTAATCCTTTGATGGTCCAAGATGGTAATTTGCCCTTAACGGTTTCGCTGACAGTCTGTCTAACCTCAGCCCGCATGAGGTTTTCAAAATCGGGCTGCTGCTGAAAATCACTTTCGGTCTCAGCAATGACAACCGCATTAGATTTTGGTGTCGGTGTTGGAGAGGCGTTGTTGGCTATTCGAACCGCTATTGCACGCACTGAGCGCAAATAAAACGGAACACAGGCAAGGCAGGAGAATATGAGGATCGAGACGAAATGTAATTCTCATGAATCGACGTTAAACCGAACACTATTGTTGGCCGCAAGTCCGTTGGAGCCCGAGGGGTTTTTTCACTTCACGAACTTCTGGACCTACTCCAGTACTGGAAAATTGCTTGCAAGAGCGCAACTGCGCGCTGGTG
Organism: Pyrinomonadaceae bacterium; assembly: GCA_035248565.1. Classification (GTDB taxonomy): domain Bacteria; phylum Acidobacteriota; class Blastocatellia; order Pyrinomonadales; family Pyrinomonadaceae; genus PSRF01. The sequence goes on from DATFHH010000071.1 coordinate 45,961, forward strand.
CGCAACGAAATGCAGTTTCTATGAGGTTCGAGGTGAACCTTGCGCTCGATTATGCAATTCGTTTGCCAATCATGACGCTATGTCGGTGTTTGGTTCGCCGCCAATGAACACAGGATTTCGCCAATAGCAACATCCGTGCAAGTGCCGTGCACTTTGCCTCTAAGAAAGAGCAGTCTGCGGGATGTTATGGACACTCAGGTAAAGACAATAAGTTGTTCGGATGTAGCCCGTCGTTTTCCGTCTTGATGTATTTATGGCCATTATGCGTAGCTACGATGACATTTGCTCTGACTCCATTAACGCGAGTGTAGAATGTGTTAGTTCGTGCCTCGATTTCAGAAATTACGGTCGCTTGCGATTTCTTCCAGCGGCTGCCGGCATTCTCGCCACCAACGCTATGAATTCGGTCATGAGGATCCTGTCTATTTGTCTTGTTAATGCATGTGATTTGCAAGTCCATCTATGAACCTCCTAGGAAAATAAAACATTTGTCCAAGTATTATGGTGTTGCCTAGAAGGACATTACATTTGTGAATATTGGCGACGAGTAGATGACCGAATGAACCCGTCCTAACGAGTTAGATTTACGCGAAGTTTACGGAGTCTCGTGGTTTTGTTCTGGCCGGACGCGACTACTCATTTCCGGATGTGGTCATATATAGCTTCAACCATGCCTGTGCAGCTTGCCACTCCCGTACAACTGTTCTTGGGGAAAGACCCATAACCGTTGCTGTTTCTTCGATACTCAGGCCTATGAAAAAGCGATACTCAATGATGGCCACCTGGCGTTCATCTTCCTTGGCGAGCTCGGCCAGCGCCTCGTCAAGCCTGACGAGCTCCTTCGACTTCTCTTCTGAGAGCTCTTCCACTTCAACAAGATCAACTTGCTGTGGCCGATTTCCTCGCTTCGCGGCTTGCTGTTTGTTCGCGTAATCGATAAGGACCTGACGCATCCGCTTTGCGGCAAATCCATAAAACTGATTTCGATCTTCCAGCCTGACTTTCTCCTTAATTAGTCTGATTAGCGCTTCATGTATAAGTGCGGTTGTTTGGAGGACACTTCCAGGTCGCTCCTTGCGCATATAGTTATGGGCAAGTTTCTTAAGTTCCGGATCGACGAGCGGCATGAGGCGGTCGAGTGCTTCCTTATCGCCGCTTTTCCAGGCGTGCAGTAGTTCGGTGATTTCGTGCATTGCGTTGGTCCTATTTAGTGTGAGGTGTACCCAAAAGAATCGTTAAAAGACTCTTTGTGCAAACCTCAACAAAGTAATGAAATGGCGGTCAAACCATTACATGTAGGAAACGCATAATCCCCCAAAGTTTTTGGCCCGATTCCTATTGCCAGAGACTACGCCTGTGTATAGAATCCGCGACGCAACAACGACCCGAGACGCTCAATAATCTCTTCGCACGCGATTTCCTACCTCAGGAGACAGTTGAATGACGCCGTCCCATAGGGTTCGCATTCAAAATATCTATCTTGAGGCGTTGGAACTGCCTGACTCCGAGCGCACTGCATTCGTCGCGAAGAAGTGCGCCGGCGATTCTGATTGCATACGTGACGTTAATTCGCTGCTCGAGGCTGCCGCACGCCCTAGTATTCTGGACGTTCCAGTCGTCGAGGCAGGTTGGGCGCCAGATAATCTTGTGGGGACCACTATTGACGACCGCTTTAAGGTTCATAAAGAACTTACTCCCAGTGGCATGGGGAAGGTTTATCTCGCACACAACTTGCAGCTTCCAGGTAGGTTTGTGGTCATAAAGGTCCTGCCTCACACCTCCAAAAAAGATCCTGATGCGGTGAGAAGGTTTAAGAGAGAAGTCGAAGCTCTTACGCTCATATCCCATCCCAACGTCGTCACTGTGATAGGAACTAACGACCTGAAGGACGGCAAGCCTTATATCGTGATGGAATACATAGATGGCCCGACTCTCCGGTCGGAGATTCTGAGTGGTGGAATGGGTGTGAAACGTGCGGCAGGGCTAATAAAACAGATTGGCGCAGCTGTCGGTCATGTTCACGACAAAGGCATTCTTCATCTCGATCTGAAGCCAGAGAACATCATGCTTCAGCTTCTCAGTGATAGCACTGAGGTAGTCAAGATCGTCGACTTTGGCATCGCGAAGATAAAGGATTCTGTCGGCGCTACAGGCGCTATTAACACAGTTCCTATCGGCACACTCGCGTACATGTCTCCTGAACAATTGCGCGATGGAGAGAGAGTTACGACTGCGAGCGATGTTTATTCGATGGCGGTGGTTGCGTGTGAAATGATCACTGGAAACCGCCCACAGCAACCCGACCCTGCCTCAGGACAACGGCGCCAAAAGCGAGTTGATCTTCCGATGGGCATCTCCGCAGAGGCCCGGAAGGTAATAGAGCGAGCGCTCTCTTTCGATCCAGAGAAGCGCTATCAAAGTGCAAAGCAATTTGGCGATGAGTTGGCTGAGGCTCTATTGAGGGGCGAACAGAACGGCCCAAGAGATCAGCGATGGCCACCGCTCAGGAAATGGCTGAGAGTTGTTGGTGGGGTTGTAATTGTCGCGCTGTTGGCTTATGCAGTTTATATCCTCCTACCACCACCTCCGCCACCACCTCTACAAAGCAAGGGATTCAACTACTGGCTCACAGTTCAAAGAACGCGCGATGGAAAAGACTATCAGGAACCTTACAAGTCAAATGGTGATGACGTCTTTGACAATGGGGACAAATTCCAGTTAAGCGTCCAGAGTCTCTATTCCGGTTACCTTTACATCTTTAATGAAGGACAACCCGAGGCGGGCGGTAATACTTTTAGGTTGATCCACCCGAAGCGGGCAGTTACCGACGGCTCCGCGTCGGTTGGCGGCAATCATACGGTCCAAACTGATTGGATCACCTTTCGCGGTCCCGCCGGCACGGACAACTTCTGGATTGTTTGGTCGGTCTCACCATTAAGCGAGCTCGAGTCAGCAGTGAATGAGGCTCTACAGCATCCACAAGCAGGTTTGACTGGTCAGAATCTGGTGAAAGTCAAAGAGTACCTGAGGAACCAGGATGCGGAAGTCAATGCCAGAGCTGCGAAAATCAAAGCCAGCCAGGAAGTCCAAGTACGCAAGAGAAGTGACATCGTGCTTACCCGTGCGGAGTTCAAGCACCGATAGCTCTCCTTTCACCGCCTCTAAATCCAACCGTCTTAGCTTCACAAAAAAAGTTTTCATTCGCGTGGCGGGATTCGGCGCATCTCTCCGCCTTCCATAGTGAACGCTATTGCAAAAACTGAGGCTTAGGCCATTACAGGAGGTCAAGAGATGTCGGAAAAAATCCGAATACTGTTCCTTTCGGCCAATCCATTACCCACCGGTCGAATTCTGGTTGATCTGGAAGCCAAGGAGGTTCGGAAGAAACTTGAAGAAGGTCCATACCGCGATAAGTTCGAGTTCGAGAAGCATGAAGCGATCGAACCAGTCGATATTCAAAAGTTGTTATTGAAGCACCGACCCCACATTGTTCACTTCTGCGGACACGGTCACAAGTCACAGCAAAGGATCATTTTGAGTGGAGCGCCCGGGCGAGCAAAGACCGTCGATAAACAGGGGTTGGCCCAGGTTTTTGCCCTCTATAACCACCACGTGCGTTTAGTTGTCCTCAACGCGTGCTACACCAACACGATAGCAAGCTCGATTACGAAGGCGGTCGATTATGCAATCGGCTCCGGCAAGGGAATCGGAGACAAAGCAGGAGTTGCTTTTGCCGCTGCGCTCTACCGTGCGCTCGGGTTTGGCAAGTCAGTCAAAGAAGCCTTTGCGTCTGCGAAGGCGGAACTTGGACTAACAAAAATGCCACGTTCGCAGGGAATCCAACTCTTTGTGCGAGATGGGCTGAATGAACGCGATTCGTTTCCTTGTGCACCGGACATCGGATTGATGGTCAGAAGAGCAGACCTCAGATCTGTATGCCGAATCACGGTATTCGAATCGTTGAGTATTACACGATCCGGCAAACGAGTTTGTTTACGGAGACAGAAGTACGTCGGCGTGCAGGCGTGATGCGCTCGAGTGACGAATCACGCCCCGGCTCAATAATTCGCGTGAGGCGACTGCCGCACCTTGCGCCCTGAAATAGAAGGAGAAAAAAGAAGAATGCCAATTACGGAACAAATGAAGCAAACGAGCGGACACGAGGGGACAAATAGTCAAAGCAGTTTGACAATGGCACTGCAAAAGCCGGCAGCAAAAGCCGCGGGCACCCGTGTCGGCATACTGCAGGATTGGAGAGAAGGTTTGACGAGTGGAAAAGCGCCACGTCGTCGTAGCACGTTGCGAGACGGACGCTAGAACATCCGTCAATTGAAATGCAGGAGGCACTCGTTTGTGCCTCCTGCTTCACGTCAAACGCTGGTTTGAGATTTCTTTGTTCCAATAAACAAAATGCGCTACACCAAAGCGATCAGATCATTGAATCGCGTATGAGATACGTGATAAATAGAGGACTCCTCCAGGCCTCACCGAAATTACGCGGGGCGCTCTCCGTAGGTAGTCCTCACGATGCTGGTTCCATTAAGGAACTAAAGACGCAAATGCCTCCGACTGAAACACCCATTCCTTACCCCAAACGGCACGCACGCATTACATTATTTGGCTGCTGCTTGGCGCTATTGCTCGTGACACTTTCAGGGCACGAACCGGCCTCGAACGCCATCGATTCACCAGCGAATGCGAATGTTTTGGTACAACTCACGCCGGGCTCGACATTCCGCGGGGAAATCTCCGCAGGCGCTGCGGAGCTGTTCGAAGTCAAGGTCGAACAAAATAAGTTTCTGCGTTTCTCAATTGACAAAGGCGATCTCGTTCTATCGATCTCGGTATATGACCCAACGGGCGCAAAGTTGTTGGAACACAGTAGCCAGGAGGTTGAGATTGTTGAAATCTCTATGGTTGCCGACGTGGCCGGCAACTACAGGATCGAACTCCGTTCTCGTGAAACAGGAACTGAGCGGCGGCCATATGAGTTGAAAGTTGAACCTTTTGCGACCGTAACGGCGAAGGAACGAAAGGATAGCGAAGCCCAAAAGTTGTTGGCTGATGCTGAAGTTCTGCGGGCCAATTGGACAGCATCCGACCTGCGGCAGGCAAAAGAGAGACTCGATCAGGCGGCTAAGATTTGGACGTCAATTCCCGATTTTTCGAATGCCTCACTTGCAACACGAAAGGCCGGCGACGTTTGCTTTCGCTTGAGTGAGTTGACTGAGGCCCTTAGGCGATTCAAGGACGCAGAAGCACTCGCAGCAAAGTCGGGGAATTCACTCTTGCAAGGTGAGGCGTTAAGTCGGGCCGGCGTTGTGTACTCCTATTTAGGCGATAACTACCAAGCCCAAAGCCAGGTTGCCAGCGCCTTGGATCTTTTGAAGTCTGCGACAGGAGATTCCAGCCCTCTCGGTAGAAACGCCTATGGCGAAGCACTGGCCAATATGGCAGAGGTTAACTACTCAAAAGGGCACTTCGCGAAATCATTTGAGCAATTCAGAGAGGCGCGCAAATACCTGGAAAAGGATCGCAAAGCTCAGGCAAAGGTATACCGATTCGAAGGCTATATAACTGGAAGTCTCGGTGATGCAAACAGGGCCAAGTCAGAGATTGAGCAGGCTCAGGAACTATCTCACGCAATAAACGACAAAGCCGGTGAAGGCCTCGCACTCGTTCTTCTGGGAACGTTTTATTCATTTACCGGCAAACCACTTCTCGCGATCGACTTGTGCAAAGAGGCACTTGAGATCTTTCGCTCCATCGGCGATCGACATGGCGAAGCCTTCGCACTCAATGGCCTTGGTCAGGCTTATCAAAAGAAGAGTGACTTGACAAATGCGCTTATCAATACTGAAAACGCTCTGCATCTTTTAGAGAGTACTGGTGCGTTGGACTTTGTTGCAGTCACCACCTTCAAGCTGGCGGAGTTACATCAGCAAGCCGGAAATCACGAGCAGGCTCTCAGATATCTCGATCGTTGTTTGGCTTTGAGCCGCGCCGCCAAGAAGGTTCGAAATGAGGCAAATGCGCTCAGCGAGATCGCGATCGTCTACGCGTCTCAAAAGCGCACCGAACAAGCGGAAAAGCAGCAACGCAAGGCTCAGAAGTTTTATGAGAGCATTGGCGATAGTCGCGGACAAGCCACGGCGCTAAACAAGTATGGAGACTTCCTGTTGCGGGTCGACCGAAAGCAGCGGGCGCTCGATGTTTATAACGAAGCGTTGGCGTTGAGCGAGAGAGTCGGAGACAAGGGCGTTCTCATCAGTACACTTTATGGGCTCGCGACGGCTCAGCAGGCTCTCGGTAATTATGACGTTGCGCTTGCGACCATCGAGAGATCCATAAAGATCATCGAGGATTTGCGCGTCGATGTCGGAAGTCCCGAATCGCGGGCGTTGTATTTCGCGAGTGTGCGACAACACTATGACCTGAGCAGAGATATTCTGATGCAACTCGATGAGGCGCGACCGGGCCAGGGCTTTGGTATTCGCGCTTTTTTAGCAAGCGAGAAAAGTCGCGCTCGCTCGTTGATAGATCTGGTTAGAGAGTCGCAAACTTACCTGCGTGAAGGAGCTACAGCGGAACTCCTCAGGCGTGAGCGCGAAGTTGGAGGTTTGATTCGATCCCTAGCCAATTATGATATGGAACTTTCTTTCGATCAGAGAAAGGAGCTTAGTGAACAAGACGAAGTGTCGCGTCGATTGGCCGAACTGAACGCTGAGTACCAGGAGATCCAGGTTAAGTTACGCACGCAAAATTCGAAGCAGATTGCTTTGGAGAATTTCGAGATCACAGATCTGAAGCAGGTTCAGCAAGCGTTGCGAGCGGGCGACCACATGCTTCTCCAATACGCTCTCGGCGAGAAGCAAAGTTTCTTGTGGGCAATCACACTCGATTCCTTTCATAGCTACAAACTACCTCCAGCGAGGGACATCGAAACCGCTGCCAAGGAAGTCTCGGAGCTTTTGATCGCCGTGCAGAACTTTGACAGAACTGCGATTGCCGATTACCAGCGAAACGTTGAGACCGCAGACCGGCTTTATGGCGAGAAAGCTAGGGCGTTGAGCCAGACTTTGCTTGGTCCTGTTGCCGACCAACTCAGTAACAAACGGCTGATCATGGTGACAGAAGGCGTGCTACAGCGTGTACAGTTCGAGGCCTTACCACTAGCTCAGGGCCAGGCCACTGGTCCAATCGGATCAGAAGAGTTCTTAATAGTAACGAATGAAGTCGCAAGCATACCGTCGATGACTACGCTACTCGCGATGCGCTCTGCTGTGAAACGTCCGCCATCACCCGGCAAAGTAGTCGCCATCATTGCCGATCCCGTATTGAGCCCAAATGATGATCGTGTAGGCGGTCAGGAACAATCCTCAGGGGGCGTTCGAGCCGCAAGTGAGTCAAGCTCAGATCAACCTGTCTTGCATGGTGGTCCGTCACGATTGATCTACGCCTCAGAAGAAGCAGATGCGATTGTGGCCGTAGCGCCTCGTGGTACGACGATGGTTGCGAAGGGGTTCGATGCCAGCCGCGAAACAGCGATGAGTTCGGCTATCGGTGAATATCAGATTGTTCACTTTGCAACTCATGGCCTCCTCGATAGCGAACATCCTGAATTGGGCGGCATTCTCCTTACGCGCCTAGACCAGAACGGCGTTGAGAAAAATGGGTTGATGGCGCTGCATGACATTTGCACTCTCGACTTGTCTGCTGAGTTAACGGTTCTGAGTGCGTGTCAGACGGCTTTGGGAAAAGACATTAAAGGAGAAGGACTTGTCGGTTTGACGTACAGTTTCATGTCGGCAGGGTCGAAGAGTGTGGTTGCAAGTTTGTGGAAAGTTGATGATCAGGCCACCGCGAGTCTGATGTCCGATTTCTACGACTCGATGTTACGGCAGGGCTTGCCGCCTGTCGCTGCTCTGAGGGCGGCGAAACTCAAAATGATACAGGACAAGCGTTGGAATGCGCCTTACTACTGGGCAGGTTTCGTATTTCAGGGTGACTACGAAAGCCATATTAATCTAAAGAGTAATTCAAATCTTTGCGGCGGTTTGGGGCTACTGTTCGTAGCTCTGATCTCCTCCGGTCTGATAATCTTTTTTAGACGCAGGCGCCGGTTGTCCCGAAAGGGCGCGAAATTGACCTGAGGCATCGCGCTAGTGAACCTACTTCCTTTACGAAAAGAATATCGACGCTGAAATGGTCCGAGACTCGGCAATCCCGCCCGAAAGCTTCGATGAGATTCTCGACTGGCTCGATCCTGATCGCGACGTGGCTGCTGAAAAATACGTTCAGCTTCGCCACGACCTGGCCAAACTATTTATGTGGGGCCGATGTTTGGATCCTGAGGGCATGACTGATGAGACGTTCGATCGAGTGGCAAAGAAGGTGCACGATGTAAAGCCCTCCTACCAGGGCGATCCGCGACTCTATTTCCGCGCGGTAGCGAATAACCTCATCAAAGAGAATTTTAAAAAGGTCAAAACTCAAGTTTCGTTAGACGACGTTGACCTGCCGGAGCGACAAACCGTCGTAACCACAGAAGAAACAGCAGGAATAGAGGAGTGTCTGCATTCGTGTTTGCAAAAGCTCGATCGCGAGAAGCGAAAGTTGATACTCGATTATTACGCTAAAGAGAAGCAGGCGAAGATCGATCACCGTCACGAACTGGCTCAGCGGTTAGGGATTTCGGTAGAAACTCTGCGAGTCAGGGTCTTTCGTATTCGCGCTTCAATTGAGGAGTGTATTGAGAGCTGTCTTAAACGTAAAGCACAGCGAAAATGAAACGGATTGCATGAAAATTCATAGTAAGAGAAATGGTAGCGTGCGGGAGACAATGGCCCATGAAAGAACTACTGACTGACGCCTTGTTGCGTGAGTTTCTATTGGGCAAAGTTGATGAGGAAGAGCGCGAGCGTATTGAAGGTTTGTTTTTAACAGACTCACAAGCACGCGAGCGAGTTCTTGCTGCCGAGCAGGATCTGATTGAAGATTATTTGGAGGATAGTCTCACTGCAGCAGATAGGGACTTATTCCTTGCGCGTTACGGGCAGACGCCTGCACAACAGAGGCAGCTACGAATTAATAAGTCGATCAAAAATTGGGCTCTGAGGGAGACAGCCTCAACTCACGTCGTTCCCGCTAAGATCTCAGCCTTGAGCCATTTGCGTGAACGGCTTCGGTTGAAATCTCCGTTCATTATTCCGATTGCAATAACGGCTTTAATCGCGATCATTGTCGTTGCCGTTTGGTTCAGCAGTCGAAGAGAACAACAAAACAGACACCTGGCGATTGAGCAAGAACTGGCTCAGCTTAATACTCCCTCGAGCCTGCGTGAAGTCCCGCCACAGATGGCTCCGTTAGAGCTGTCGCCGGTTGCAATCAGAAGCGTCGAACAGGAGACCGAGTTTAAGAAAACCGCCGACACTCGCGTTGTCGAACTTCGTCTTCCTTGGATCCAAAAGGAGCGCTATGCCACGTATCAGGCGGAAGTTCGCCGCGTGGGCGATGACGGGTCGTTCACAATTCCCAATCTCCAAGCGGAAGGTGACGGCGAGCCGGTGATCCGAGTCAGACTTCCAGCCCACATGCTTCACAGAGGACATTACCAGATACAGCTAAACGGCATTGCTAGTGACGGCTCGATGAGTCTACCCGAAAAATACCAGTTCGCTGTTAGCGGCTAGGGATTGAAAGTCGCACACCAGTAAACCCACAGCTTTCCCTCTATTTGTAGTCAGAAATTATTTCTGAAGCTGTGCAGCCGAATTGGATAGACTCCGAAGACTCTCGTTTTTGACATGTAATGTTTCTTAAGTGATTTTCATACTACTGGGATGGTCTGTGAAAACCGGCCTCGGGAGCGACCTTCCTCTTAAGTAAGGTCAACCTGAACTATGGTCCAAATATCAAAAGATTCATCCTGACGGATTTCCACGAAAGGGATTTTATGAAGCGATACTTCGCCGTTGCATTCATCATTGCCGTTAGTTGCTTGAGCACGATTGCCCAAAGAACCACCACTACAGCAACAAGAATCATAAACCAACCTACTGCCCCTATTAAGATAATTTCCTACAACGCCGTCTACATTGGTTCGAGTTCAACCTACGTCTCGCGAGGCATCCACCACAACTTGGAATATGAGAATGCGTCAGGCCGAACAGTTGTAGCAGTTCAATTTGGCTTAGTCTCCTTTGATATATGGAACGAGTTTTTGGATCGAACTGGTGGAGTAACGATGGAAACCATTGAGCCTGGTTCCAAAGAAAAGGGAAAGTGGGTCGCCACAAGTTATGCGGATTTTTCATTCCACACCGGTGTGGCTTACGTCAGCAAGGTACGTTTTGACAACGGTGAGATTTGGTCAGCCGATCTCACTTCCGTGGTGCTTGAACTTCGGAAGATTGAAAAAGACTTTGACGCTAGCCGATTGAAGAAGAAGGATGACGGTGAGAAACCATAAGTAGCGTTGAAGCAAACTGTTATTTAGCGTCGCGCTGGCCGAAACTTATCCTCACGAATCTCGAGCTTCCTATCCGAACGGTAATGTTTTACAACGATTTTCCATAATCCGTAGACTGCGAGAAAGGGGATCGACTTATGTACAACATCGGCGAAAAGCCCGGAAAAGGGAGTTACTGCTGCACTAACTGCGGTTGGCGCGTAACGTTGGATGATGACGATGATCGTTTACCACCGTGCGGTAAATGTGGGAAGGGACAACAGACAACGTACAACCGTTGTTAGGCCATGTCCGAGTTCGCGGCTGGTGTGGCTCAACAGAATCTTACGGATAAATGGCAAACATCTATTCCATTAAGGAATCAAAGTCATCGTTCGCAAATCTGAAGTTCGTTGCGTTCGTCGTACTTCTCGCAAGCCTTGCATTAGCTGTCGTCTTCAAATCCACAAATCCACCTCGCTTCATCGATGCGTCGATTCAGAATTCTGGTAATCGAAATGTACTAGTGTGGGTTAACACAAACTCAGGTGTCTACCATTGCCCTAACACTCAATGGTATGGAAAGACCAAAAGTGGCAAGTACATGACACAAAAGGAAGCTCAAGCGAAAGGGTATCGGCCGGCATATGGTATTGCGTGCGGCTAGAAATGATTCACCTCTGTTCGCAGGCATAAAGACTAGTGACGGTTCGCAAACACTCCTCCGACGAACACTTCGACATGCTGCCCTTCATAGGTCTGTTGATGTGTGTTCTTGGCGTACTACTGTTCGTAACCCTGAGTGTTGCTGCTTTAGCTATTGGTCCAAACGTAAAAGAGGGTTGGCTACCAATAGACGCGCAGCAAAGAAAGAAGATCCCGATTCTTCTCGAATGGGACGGACAGTCGGCCGTCATTCACGCTGAGGATCAATCGAAGTTGGTTCAGTCATTTTTGGATTCCGATGACAAGAATACTCCTGAACTTTCTACCTTCCTCACAGAGATGGTAGCGAAGCGCAAGACGCACTACGTCCTCTTCGCCGTTCGACCATCAGGCTTTAAAAATTTTCAATTAGTTGCAGATCAATTCAGAGAGAAGAAAGTTGATGTTGGATACGAACCAATTCCACAGGACAAGAACGTCCGTCTTTTGAAACCAGCAAAATGAGACGAAGACGCAAGCCATCTGAAGTAGTGCAGCCATCGCTCGTTCCAATGGTGGATTTGTTAAGCAATACTGTCGGCGCACTCGTCTTCATAATGATTTTCACAGTCATGGCTGCGAGCGGAGTTGTTGTTCTAAAACGACTACCACTTGAGCATTTGTCCTCAGCGGAGCCGGCAAATTTCTTATGTGAGAAAGATCGAATCTATCCGCTCGACAATGAAGAACTGGCTTCGAAGTTGAGCAAAAGATGGGGCCGTCCAACCTCGATTTTTGACATCTATTCTTGGATTGCTCGCTACGACGGAATCGAAGTTGAAGACGACCACTTCATTGCCAGGGGACAGAGCAGCGTCGGCTACAGCACTTACACCATTTCAACACTCTATACACCGAAGCCTCACGGCGGTTACTCAAAAGACGAAATTCACGATCCTAATTCAGCATTTCGTCAGCGACTTGTTCTTCTGGATCCTAAGACAAAATTTGTGCATTTCTTTGTTCGTCCGGACGGACTTGATTCGTTCTTCCTCGCGCGGAAAATCGCCGCTGATGAATTGCGCCTGGGCACGGGTTGGATGCCGTTGGATACAAATCAGCCGTTGCGGTTTTCCAGTCGAGGAAGAGCTGCGACTGAACAATGATCTGCACACTAGGGAGACAGCTATGTGGAACTGCCTAAAATGCTTTAACGAAAGTGCCGAATCCGCCGAATACTGTGCTTATTGCGGCTCACCGCGATCTGCGAGCCTGGAAAACGCACGAGAGATCGCGGCTAGATCTGCAAACCCGACCTCTCACAATACGCGAATTTTCACATCCTCCGTGGAAGATATTCGCGAGTTTCCGACAATCACTCCTGTTGTGTTGCGACTCTCCGAAACTTTAGTGCGAGTCGTTGCCGCTGTCATCGGGATAGTAATTGGTTTGATTTGCTCGGTGACCATCTACTTGTTCGCGGACCCGTCCGGCATGACTGGGCGACTCTTCAACCTCAGAGAACCTTCGGGCGCCGTCCCACTTTTTACTTTGATCCTTTTTTGTTGGGGCCTGGCGATTTGTGTAATGCGGTACTTGAGAACCGGCGCGGCGAAGCATTTATCGCCCGATACATTTCTAATTCACTCGATCGAGATCGCTAAAGTTGACGGATTGGAACGGCTCGCCAAGGAATTGGATAGATCGACGGCTGACTACAGCCCGCTACTTCAACGACTCCGAACACTAACGAGGCATTGGTCCATAACACCGGGTTTACAAGACGCCGATACCTTGCTTCAGCAGCAATTGTATGCGGATGAAGAGCGTGTCAGAGCTGGATATAGTCTGGTGCGAACGTTTATTTGGGCTTTACCTGTGATTGGTTTGTTGGGAACCGTTGCAGGCGTTGCGGTCGCGGTGGGTGGGTTCGCAGAATTCTTGCGCGGCGATATAGAAGACGTTGCCGTTATCAAACTGAGCTTGGTCAATGTAACTGCGGGATTGTCGTATGCATTTCTGACGACGCTCTACGGCCTTGCAGGTGCTCTCATCTTAATGCTAATCGCTACTTCCCTTCAGAATCGTGAGGAGAAGCTGTACTCCACGATTCAGGAGAAAATCGCAAACATTTTCTTACCATTTCTCCAGACCATCGCTCCGGAAACCAAAGGCGCCGAAATCACCACAACCTCAGGATTGAAGGAACAGCTCATGAAGATCAGTGCTTCGGTTCTGGATTACGTGAGACAACAAGGTGCCCTGACCCTGCAATCGTTTCGGGACGAACGTCACGCTTTGCACGAGGATATTGTTCACTGGGGCAAGTTGCTTCGCGAAGAAGCTACGAGCGGAGCGCAGAATATCGGACAAGCTTTAGATCGAGTTGGAATACGGATGTCGAACGCTCAGTTGGAGTTCCTGCAGAACTTTGAATCAATAAAAGCCAGTATGGACCAGCAGGCGATGTCGATCTTGGAATCGGTTTCGGGCGCGGCGCAATCAGCAACAGTTAGTCAACAACAGATCCTCAGCGCGATATCCGAACAGCGGGGCTTGGTGCAAGACAACGTACAATTGTTGAGTGAGTTGAGTAGCGTATCGCGGGAGTCCCTACACCTGATTTCTGAAATCAACAATACTCTCGGCACCTTCCGTAATTTAGATCTTGACAAACGGGCAAGTGAGATCGTTGAGGCGATCGAATCACAGCGCAACCAGCTTGAGGCTTCGCTGTCAGCGCTCCATCAAACTTCCGCGTTGACCAATACATTGCTGACAGCTCAAGACTCGCTTCACGATTCGGTCAAAAAGCTTCACGAAACAGGATTTGAGGAAACGTTGCGAGAATTTCGAAATTCGTTGACTGCGCTGAAGCCCGTACTCGAAAACCTCAGAGAACCCTTCATTCTGCAAGCGGTTCCCATCAAGGCGAATGGAACAAGCTTATGACGGCTTGTGAGGGTTGTTGTTGCGGGCAAACCATGCGATCGCAGCCTCTCAGCCTTGCGTTTAGCGTGTACAACCTATCGGTTAGAAGTGCTTTTTATCAGAAAGCGCGATCCGTGAAGGCCTCAGCACGTTAACAAGAAGTTACTCGTTCGCTAAAACCGCTTCCTTCAGCTACGGCTGTAATGTTTCAACCGTGGTTTCCATAATTCATGGCTGTGATTTGGATGCGGGAGGGGACTGTTAGCTCTTCACTTTAAACGAAATCAAGGAATCCTTCATGAACGAAATTCCCACGTCAACCTCAGTCATCCTGAGTAGCGACCAGCAGCCAGCACTTGAGAAGCCCCTATCGAAACCTTCTACAGTCACTCCAAAATGGGAGACAACAGCTCGTGAACGTATGAGAGCTGCCATAAAGAAGTTTAGTAAACCGCTGGCTGATCTTGTTGCGCGCGATGCTAATGAAGGTGACACGCGCCTTTTAGTGACTGACCTGCTTTGCGAGGGATTCGGTTTCGATAAGTACGCTGAGTTAACCACGGAGTACAGGGTCAAAGGTGAATTTGCGGATTACGGAATTCGTCTCGATAAAGATCTGATTGCCTTTCTCGAGGTGAAGCGGGTAGCTACTAAATTAGCGGCCAAACACCTTCGCCAGGTAGAGACCTACGCGGTGAACGAAGGCGTTGAATGGGTAATTCTAACCAGCGGCGTAGTGTGGCAGGTCTATCACATCACAGGTGGTCTCCCGATTGTCGTGGATCTGGCGCTGGAAGTTGATCTATTTGGCAATGACACGTTGGCCCAAAGAGCGAATCAGCTTTACTACTTGACCAAAGAATCGCTGAAGCGACGGCAGATAGATGCATTATGGCAGGCCAAGCGGGCAACGTCTCCAAAGTCATTAGCGAAAGTTTTGTGTTCTGACAATGTCGTGACAGCGATCCGCAAGGAGTTGAGACGAACAACCGGTCAATCGGTTACGGATGAGGAAATCGTCAGACTGCTCGACGAGACTGTTCTCCGGCCCGAATGCCGTCGGCAATTAGCATGATAAAAAATCTCTCGGAGTTAAAACCTTACAAATCCTTTCTTCTAGGAAGAATTAAAGACAGCAGTCCACCCGCGCGTGGTGTAGTCGATGCTTTGCTTGATGAGTTGAGCGAACTCTTATCGCTTGAAAGCCGCGAAAAGCGTCTATTGATATCCAGAGGTAACGAAGTTAAAGCGGACGAACTCTTAGCCGGCTATATTCATTACGTTGAGAAGCAGCAGGCACCGTGGACTTTAAATCCCAGGGTTGTGGACGAAACGAACCAACTAGTTCTGGTCTTCAGGCTCAATCAGCATGTCGCAATTTACATCTCGGATACGAGGTGGCGGTCACCCATCGCAAAGCGTTTCGATAAGGATGGGAGCAGGGGATTAGGCATGCTACGCAAGATCGAACCTGGCTTATTAAACGCTGCATTTGTTCGAGGTCCGGCCAGAACTCTCTGGCTAGCAGGCACCCATGCTCGAACATCTATCAAAGCCGACAACAAAATTCTTTCAGGGATAGAATTGCAAGATGCTTTAGATCCAGTTGGTGATCAAACCTACTACTTTACCGCCGCGCGCTGTGCATTTGATCTTGACTCCACCGTACCTGCCGTGGGGACTTCGCCGCGCGGGTCGCGTATCTGGATTAGCACGAGCCGTGATTGGAACGAGGTGCGAGACGCCGTAACAGCTATATTGAAACATCTCGAAGGAATCACCAAGCCAGTTCGAGCTCCGCTGCCCGTCGTCGCAGTATCATCTGTAGAAACCAGATCAGTCCGCGCTGCTTTCGATTTGGGTGTGATACCACCGGAGCTTTTATCGGATGATCCATCGATTCAGCACGAAGAGCGCGAGCATATGGAAGAATGGGCCTACCAGGCCACGTTCCGAGTTCTGAGCGTCAATGGGCCGGATTTCCGAGCGGAGGTTGTTCTAAAAGGAACTCCTCTCGGCGCCATAGACCTTAACGTAGATTTGCGTGATCCGGAGCACGTGACCTGGGCAATTACGGGTGCGGCGTCGTCTAAAAAAACTAGTCATGACTTTGCGAGGGCAGTCGGAGTTCTCCAGCGACCTGAATGGGTGAGAATCTGGTATGACTCCGGCCATACGATCTCTAACGGTGCAGTGTTCGAAGTGAGACACCGCGACGTTCCGTTTACGGACTTTTCCTGGGTAAATTTTGGAGACTACGATATTACCAAAGAGAAACCGAGCGCCCTCGATTTAAAAACTATCGGGGAAGAGGATTCGTTGTTTTGTTGGGTTAAGAATGAGTGGCCACTTCCGACACTCGGCGCGACTCAAGGAGGTTGGTTAGCTTGCGATGATGGTTCAATGGAGATAGCAGACTTCATCCATCTGGATGAGAAAAATGATCCGCCTAAGCTCTCTCTGATTCATGTGAAAGCTTCTGATGATGCCAAAGCCTCGCGGGGAGTCTCTGTGTCAAAATATGAAGTGGTTACTGCTCAAGCAGTCAAGAATCTCCGCAGTCTGGACCGGGCCATCTTGTCAGAAGGTTTAGAGGGTGGTCTCAAGAAATCAGTCGGAAAATTAGTGTGGCACAATCGGCAGACAGCCAAAGGCGGTAGGCAGGCAATGTTAGATGCTCTTGAAAAGATAGGCACGAATTATGAGCGACAGGTTGTCATTATTCAGCCACGCTTGACCAGAGCGCGAGCCCTTTTGGCGCGCAGTAAGCCTAAGAGTTCCGATGCTGCCCGGCTTCGCCAACTTGACACGCTTTTGTTGACTCAGGCTAACGCATGTCATGGACTTCAAGCCCGGCTGCGAGTTGTATGCGCGGATTGAGGTAAACAGATTCGTGAATAGAGGCGTATCTCTATACCGGAGGAGAGTGGCGATAACTCCACACGTCAAATCTTGTGGCTTTCGCATGAAAACGTCTGCTCCTGCTTCGCGGGCGATGTGACATATCGATGATAGTTCTGGCGGCGAGTTGATATAGCGCAAGCTCTGTGATTGATGATGGATCACTATTCATCTGAAAGCCCCACTCATCTGGGCTCAGCTGAGGCTGACGCTCACGATTCTGGCAAGAAGCTTGCTGGTTTTCTTCGCAGTAGGCGTTATGCCAAGTACATGCGCTTTGTCTTCGCGGCGCTAGGCAGTATTCCTTGGGTAGGTGGTCTTATTTCTGCAAGTGCGGCGCTACATGCAGAACGAGAACAAGGTCGTGTGAACGAACTCAGCCGGCAATGGGTTGAAGAACATCAGCAGAAAATTCAGCATCTGAATGAAACGTTGGCTCAAATGATTTCAAGACTTGAACAATTAGGCCCACAGGTTGAGGAACGACTGGGCGATGAAAGTTATTTGGGATTGGTCAGATATGGATTTCGGGTGTGGGATGAGGCGGGTACACACTCTACGCGAGAGCGCGTGCGGCAAACACTTACTAATGCCGCCGGAACGCGCATCTGTTCCGACGATGTTATAAGACTCTTTCTGTTATGGCTGCGGAATTATGACGAGCTTCATATGCGCGTCGTCAGCGTAATTCATAACAATCCCGGCGCGACTCGTGCTTTCATTTGGGAGCAAATTCACGGAGAAGAAGTTAGGGAGGACTCGGCTGAGGCTGACCTATTCAAATTGATGATTCGGGATCTCAGTACTGGCGGTGTGATTCGTCAACACCGTCATACAACTGCTGACGGCCATTTTCTTTCAAAACGAGTACCGACGCGCAAAGCAAAGAAGCTTACCTTGGAGTCTGCCTTTGAAGACAGCAAACCGTACGAGCTGACCAAGTTGGGAACCCAATTTGTCCACTACGCAATGAGCGAACTCGTTCCTAGAATCGGAACGGGAGCCTGAGACGGTCCAAAGACAATCTGGACTTGTTGGGATACTACCGCTCTTCTACACGACCCTTCCAAGCTCGATCATGCCTCGATGCGTGAAGCACAGCGAAAACGACTAAAGCATCCTGTCGATCAATGAAGAAAACGCGATAGGGAAATCATCGAGTGCTAACACGACGAACCGTTGGGTTTCGGCGAACACGTGTAAAAGATTCTGGATTCTTTAATGCTCGCGCAAGTGCCGAATTTACTTCCGAAAGAAGCTCCAGTCCGAAGCCGGACGCGCGGTTCTCATACCACACAGTGGCATCAGCGATGTCAGCTTCCGCTTCCGGCCTGACGATTAAAAGCCGGTTCATCCGTTTAGCTGGCGGCTAAGGCGGGCTTGGATTCGGCCCTCAACTTCTTCCCACGTGCTACCCGCATCTGAATCCTTCGCATGGGCAGCGAGGCGCGCCTCGAGTAACGCTTTTTCGTGGACAGTTAACGGGTCTTCCTCATCAAGCCATTCATCGCTGTCGAGTTCAGCCAATCTCAGGCGAATTTCTTGGCGCTCCGTCTTTGTGAGTTTGGGCAGTTCTTCGAGAATCTCGGTTTTGCTCACGGACACAAATATAAATAGGTCAATGCCTGCAAGCCAATGATCCGTTTACAAGTTCATTCCTCCATCATTTAGGATGATTGACGAATAAAGCCTTCAATAAGGACGGTCATCTGATAACAGAAGATTCCGTTTTCCCAACTACAGCGCCTGGCGGCGCTCCCAAACGGAATCGCTGTTATCAAGACGCCCGCTATTTTATCGGTTCTCCCCCTTGCGCCCGCTGCGCTCGCGCGCTCGGCGCACCTCGCACCGCTCACTACGCTACGCCCCCGCTGGGGGCTGGCGCTTTTTCTTTTTTCTGGGATGAGCGGAATTCTTTCGATTGGGTTTTAGAGGAAAGGAGTCCAGGAAGTTGAAGCGTATGGCAGTTTTCCGTCCATAACCCATCATTGTCAGCACCGCCGAGCGTCGCTTTGATCTCTGAGAAATAATCGCCGCCGCTGTTCGCTGCAAACTAGAAAGATTTATGGTGCCATCTAGTATGCGTTCCGAACCGCGTTGCACAACTTCGAAGAGATAGGTTTGTGATACAGGCCTGTTGCGGCGTGCCCGGTTTCCAGCAACGACGAAATACTCATTGTGATAAGCCCTAACATGCGTTCTCCGCTCTTCATAAAATCGTTCAAGGAGTGGGACCAACCACGGCAGTGCTTTGCGAGGGAATTTTATTATTTGTTCAGGCCGATGAACTGAGCGTTTGCCTCGCGAAAGTTTATTTGCCGGTAACAATAAGTACCGATAGTCCTCATTGCCTTCAGAATCGCTGATTGTTGATTTACGGCTGACCACAGATGGGATTCTCAAATTCGCTATTTCTTTGTGTGTCAAGAGATGAAATATAGTCAGATAATAAAGTATCGCCTCCGTTGGATCGTTTTTTGGTGAAACAATGTATTCACAGAGTTGTTGAATAACGTGGTCATCGTAACGCCGAATTGCACTAGATACTTCAACGCGCCTACCACGTTCATCTGTGACGGTAAACGCGCTAGGCCCGGCTCTCATTCCCGTGCTGACAATCGGATTGTGACTCACGATCCCGTGTAGTTGGGCCCACTCAAAAAATACTCGCAGACGCGAAACGATTATGGCTCTGGAATTACGAGTAAGATGTTTCACTCGGACGTAAGAATCCGTTGCCTCGCATTCCTCGTTAACACACTTCTCGCCAGCTCCGTGAGAATCAAAGGGCACGCACTCACCACATTCGCTACAACAGAATTTCCACAATAATGTCTTTTGGTAGTCCGCTAACACCGCAGCATCAATCTCGCCGAGCGAGTTAACCTCCCGTCGCTCGCACCACATTAAAAAAGTATTTACGGTCGCCACGGTGTTTACTAACACCTCGTGTGTATTTGTCAGGACTTCAACACTTTCTGTCTTGGGTTCTGATTTGGGGTTGAGCATTCCCCCCAATACCCATTCCTTGAAGCGCAACACGTTTTCGCGAAACATAAGTGACGTAGACTTCAACGAATGCAGTCGGCGCTCAAGCCGATAAGAATTCCAGTCCGGCATTAACCCGCGTTCGGCATAAATGTTTCCGAGGTCGAATAAGCACGAGCGTATCAGCATTATTTTTATTTGGTCAGCTTTGCCGTAGCGCGGTCGTGCTTCGTCAATTACTTTCCAACTTAGTACTTCGGGCAACTGATTGACCTGTAGAAACTCGCCAATCGCGCGAAATCGCCTCAGATCGTGTGCAGTGATCGGCGCCAACCAGTTGAGCCTGGAAGCAAGATCCGCAAAATAAGTTGCGTTTTGTGGGAACGGCGAGGTGTATTCCTGCACGTATTTTTTAAGACTACCTTTTGCAAGCTGATCAAGATAATGATGGCTGCAAAGCGATTTCTTATGTGCGAGTTGTTTGCAATGTTCGATCACGCACTTTATGCCGCGGTTCGTTCGTAGACGGAGTCTGTTGTGCCATTCGCACAGCAGCAACTTCTTATAATGTACCGGCTTTGTGCAGCCACCCATCGAACATCTGTGACCACCAGAACGTCGTTTGGTGTCGCATGAGCGACAAATCATTTCGTTTTTCCGACAGGTTTTTTTGGCCACTCCACAGCCAACACAGATTACATTGTCGGGTAAGGCAGATTCCCACTTGCGATCCACTGATTTCTTGTGGCACCGGCGACACTGTGTTGGATCGATCTTGAGCGCGAAATCACTGGCCCCGCAAGATTCACACACGATCTTTTCGCTTGTGAGTAGCTTGGTACATTCGCTGCAACGATAGCGGTCTGGCCAGACCTGATGGAACATTCTCGCACAGGTGCTGCAGCTTATTTTTTTCAGGAATCGGGTGCATTCTCTACAGACGTCGAACCCACGTTCAGTCTTTCGAGGTAACTTGCACACCTCGCAAATAATTGAGCGCATGGGAATGTTCGTTGCTATGAAGAACTACGCCGACTTCACCGACCCTGAGATAACAGTTGTTTGCTCGGAAGCGCAGAGCTCGCCTGCAGCAAAAAAGAAGGATGAGAAGTCCACTTCCGCTCCCGTGATATCTATAGGTTCGCCGCTAGCAGACTGACTTACTTCCAGCATGCGGGGCGGACCCGGCCCCATGTCAAAGAATTCGCTGACTTGAAGACCAAACGCGTCGCAGAAAGCCTGGGCGGTTTCGATTCGAAGCATCTTAGGTTCATCATTAAGAAGATCGCACACCGCCTGCGTTGAAATGCTGTACCTAGCCCTTTCCTGAATGATACGGCTGATTTCCGATGCCGTTGTGAATCCTCGTTGAGCTAGGACTTCCCGAAGTATCCATTTGACTGACATTACTTTTTCCCCCACTTGTCAATGGCTGGATCGATAAACACATCAATCAAGTCAGTTTGTTGCTCTTCAACATCGCCATCGGTAGCTACAAGGTAAGGGGCGGCAGAGCTTGGATAGGTGTGACCGAGGTTTTTCAGCAACTGCCGGTAACCCATGGGATTTTTCTCCAGAAAGTTTGTTGCGAAGCTGCGCCGAAGATCATGCAGCCTGAGGTCTTCAGGTAAGGCCACGCCAAAGTCTCTTGCTCGACGAACTATCCTCCTAAAAATCCTCGCGTACTGGTAAGGCATGAGGCGCTTACCGCTCTTGTCTAGAAAGAGATAGTCTTTCTCGTCAGAAATCGGAAACATTGATCTAAACCTCTGTTCGAACACACTTAGGACTGCACTTGCCATGGGAGTTAGAGGAACCCAGCGGATTCGCTTTCCACTACAACGCTTTCCCTTGCCAAACACTCGGATTCGACCCTTGGCCCAGTCAACATCGGAGCTGCCCCCACCTGAGCGTATAGCCAGAAGTTCACTCACACGTAAACCAGTTTCGGCCTGTAACACGACGGCAAAATAATCCCGGGCAGCAGCATGCGGCAGCTTGTGCTTACGGAGGTAATCGGTCCTGAGGAACTCGTAAAAGTAATTCAGGACAGCCGCAGACAGGGCATAGCGTTTTTTGACTGGTCTGTCCTGTACATGTACCGGCAGATCATATTTCGTAAAGTTAAGGGCTATTGGTCCATACTTCTCGATAACCGTTGTGGTTCGACCGGGAATGTTTGGTTTCGCCACAATGAACTCGCAGAATAGTCGAAGATCCCGCATATAGTGGCGTCGAGTCCCTGGCGCCAATTCGTCTTGTAACAATGAGGTCGAGATTAGACGTATGTAGGTCCAACCGAGCTCAGGATCGAGAAGATCCCAACAGAGTAGTGGCCGGCGACCTGCTGGATGAGTCGGATCTTCGATTTGCACACGGTTGAAGATACTCGTTAGCGCCGAGTCTAAAGTCTTGATAGTTGTTGCCGGGTTGCATCCGCGGAACAGACAGTTCTCGAGGTACTCAGTTTTTTTGTTGTTATGGTCTTCGAGACGTTCCTCCCAGGGAATCTGGTGCTGTTTTGATTCTCCGTTTGAAGCCGATTTTTTTGTCATCTTTCCTTCCTCCATTTTTGAAGTTGTCGATCAACTGCTGGTTGAATTTTCAGGTGTCGCTTGATCGCGAGGCTTGGCTCGCTGAAGCCCCATCTTCGTACAAGCATTTGCTTTAGCTCGAAAATGTGTCCGTGCTACTGCTGCCTTTTTGCCGAATGAAACAAGCACTTACCTGTTGGCTAAGAAATTCTGTCTTGCTAGGTTTTCGCATAAATTCCTAGCTGCTTCTTGTGGTGAGTTGGTAACGCTAGCGGGGCCGTACTGCGTGGTTGCTACATGCGTGGAGACATCGGGTTTTGGAATTCCATTCTCTGGACTAGATTTTCATTTGCTCACTCAAGCGCCTCTTGGTTGCTTTGTATCCCAACAAAAGTCTTGCAAGACTCTTGTCCTTATCAGATGGGTGGTCAATGAATTCTTTGACCAACCGCTCAAGGCTTCTACAAAGGGCGTGCCAACCCTTTAGGTAATCTTGAAATTGAACGACGACCGATTTTCCATGAGATTTTCACTCTGCGCGGTAACACACCCGGTTGCTCAGAAGTGAACGGTTCGCAAATGGCAACTAAATGGCAAAATCGCCGTTCGCATATGCGAACGCCCTCCTAAGAAATTCCGACTAAACACATGGCACTTGATAAGTGGCTGGTCCAAAAACCGGATGGCACAGTAGGTGCAACTTAGTCGGTGCTGGAAGTTCCAGCGCAGCCCTTGTCCGATCCTCTCAGATAAGAAACTTGGACCAATGCGGCGCCGAAGACGCCGAACTTAAGCGAGTCGAATTTTCATTCGACCACACGGGTCCATTACAAGTCGCATGCCAGTAAATGCAGTGAGATTGCGACAAATTGAAGGAAGACGAAGGAATGGCCCAGCTCGTTTTCTTTCCTTAGGAAATCGTCGAGTTCGAGCGAAATTGCTCGTGAGCGTTGGCATGTTGAGGAAGGGAAAACAAAGAGGCATGGGGTGAAGCACAACGCTTCAGTGAGTAAAGAGGTACTGAAGCAATCTGCGACAGGTAGTTATAGCGATAGAGAAAGTCGGAACTACGATTTTTAAAGGAGTACCAGCGTGAGCACCGAAGTTAAAGACGACCTCCTCGGTTCACTCGATGAACGGATTCGACGGATCTCGAAAGAAGTCTTGCTGGAGCATCAGGCAAGAGAACAGCAACCGGGAAATTCGTCGGTTGCCGATTCTGAAGATGAGAAACTCGCCGTCACTCTGCGACGCATTATGGCGAAAGAGTTCGTCTCTATTAAAGAGACCGCACTACTGCTGAATTGCTCAGACGGTCATATTCGAAACCTCGTCGGTAAGGCGCAAAAAGGTAAAGCCTCACACCCCATCCCATTTCTTGATCTCGATGGCGTCACAGTCTTCCCGCGCGTCAAGTTGCTCGAGTGGGCCAAGCAGCCGAAGAAGAAGCTGCGAGCAGTCAGCTAGCGTTGCGACGAATTTCTCAGAAGCGATAAACTCCTGCTCGCTTCTTTCCGACCGCGACCCGAAGAAAGGAGCTTCTGATGTATATCAGAAAAAGAGGTCAGTTTTACCACTACGAATTCTTTGTTAACGGTAATCGGTATGCCGGGAGTTTCAATGGAAAGAACGGCGCCAAAACCGCCGCTAACAAAAAAGAAGCAACCGAATTCGCGTACCAGGAGCGTCGCAAGGTACTCGATGGCACTTTCCGCGATGAAATGGAGCGGGAGGAATTGAAAGACTTTGTGACTTTTGTCGACAAGGTTTATTTGCCGTTTGCTCGCGAGCATCACTCGTCTTCGACGCATGATGAGTTCCGTTGTGAGGTCATGAAAGAATACTTCAAGACCAAACGCTTCGATGACATCACGATGATGCTCGTAGTTAAATTCATCAACGAACGGCTAAACAGCGATACCGTAAGAAAGGAGGTGCTGGATAACGGTAACGCTGTTAACAAGAAACGAAGTCCCACTACGGTCAATAAAGAGGTCACGCTACTGTCATCCATTTTCAGAATGGCTATTAAAGAGAAAGTTGCCTCAGCCAATCCGTGTGAGGAACTGCCAAAGTCCGTGCGAGCTAAAATACCAGCCCGTCGGAAGCGGAATCGTCGTCTCTCGCTGGTGGAGGAGAAGGCGCTCTTTAATATAGGACTCGTCGGCAGACGTGAATACTTGCGAGCGATCACGGTGGTAGCTCTATGCACCGGAATGCGTAAAGGTGAGTTGCTCAGGCTCAGGCGTGATGATGTGAACTTTGGTTCCGTAAGTCTGACTCGTGTGATTAAAGGAGAAGTTTGGGAAATACTTCCAAGCTGGTTCCTAATCGAGAAGACGAAGAAAGGTCAGCCTCGTACGATTCCGATGAGTCAACGAGTTGCAGCCATCCTGAAGAGGCTGTGTGAAGATGAAACTACTGGAGAATATATCTTCACCAGCGACAAGACTGGATCGCGATTCATAGACACTAAGAAAGCGTTCACGAGCGCATGCCGAGAGGCTAAGATCGTCAATCTCACGTTCCATGATCTGAGGCATACGTGGAGTTCGCGAGCTGCTGAGATGGGAGTGGCCGAGCATGTCCGCCGTGACATCCTGGGCCATAGCGCCACGAGCATGACAGGCGACTACACTCACGCATCAGCCGAGGAAATGGAACGCGCGATGGAGCTAGTTGCTAACTACAAAAGGGAACAAAGTTTTAACCGTGAAAAAAATCTCGGCAAAATCTCGGCAAAACAGGAAACGGCGGCGAACCTGCAATCCGCTGCTAGTTTGTAAGTGATTGAAAATAAAAGGGAAGTTGGTAGCGGGGGGCGGGATCGAACCGCCGACCTTGGGGTTATGAATCCCACGCTCTAACCATCTGAGCTACCCCGCCATGCCTTGATTATCAACTATTTACAGCTACCATCAAAGTGCCGGAAACCTCACTTGTGACGGTATTGTGACGGCGCTGATTTTTTA
Organism: Pyrinomonadaceae bacterium; assembly: GCA_035248565.1. GTDB lineage: Bacteria > Acidobacteriota > Blastocatellia > Pyrinomonadales > Pyrinomonadaceae > PSRF01. The sequence continues at coordinate 71,382 of DATFHH010000071.1, forward strand.
GCATGACTGCCTCGCCTGCGCCAACTGGCAAATTGCGAATGTAACGCTGACTCGTTGAGATATTCGCGTGGCCCATCAGCTTGGCTATGTCGTATGCGTTGAATCCCGCCTCGCCTAACCTTGTGCCATAAGTGGCCCGCAGGTCGTGCCAGACCAAGCCCTCGATTCCCGCATCCTCGCAAGCACTGATAAACGCCTTCTTGATGTCATCGAATGGCTTACCGGTCTTTGGAAAAAGCCAAACATAATCATCAGGTCGTTTGCCTTTGCAAAGTGGCAGTAGCATGTCTCTCACTTCGCTGTTCATTTCGACAATGCGCGGTCTATTACTTTTGGTTCTGTCGAAAGTGATCAGGTTGCGGAAGAAGTCACACTGCCGAACCTTGAGCGTCAGTTGCTCGCTCTTACGTGCGCCGGTGCCGATAGCAAACGGAATCATCGTTGCCAAGTGCTGTCGTTTGCCGGTGCATTGAGCTAGCAGCCGCGGTTCCTCATCGGGTAGCAAATACCTGTAGCGTTGATTCTGCAACTTGATTCTGCTAACCCGACTGCAAGGGTTTGAATCAGCCAAGCCCCAAGTCACCGCGAGTGAAAATATCCGCGACAATACATCGATTTCATGTTTGACGGATGCAGGACTTCGTTTCGTTTTGCGCTTCGTCACGGTGTGCAATCTCGCGCTCTTGAATTTCTCGATTGCACCTGGCGTGATCTCGCCTAAGGTCTTGCCGGCGAAAGCTCGAAGCAACGGACGCACGCGAAAGCGATCATGTTTCCACGAGCGCTTGTTATTCTTGGCCCAATCAAGAAACGTGTCCTCACCAAACTGATCGTTTGCCGCATGAGGGTCGCCGACAAACTTAGCAAATGACATCGTTCCGAATTGCTTGCCATACTTCCCATCAAACACGTCGCGCTTTAGCTTGATCTCAGCTTGTTCCGCTTCGTATTTGGTACGCGCTTCGGGGATTCGTCCACGATACTTGTGGTTCCCAAAGTCGTACCACCACGTTTTGCCTCTTTTTTTAACTGTCAATGAACATCACCTCCGTTCGGCGGTTGCAGCCACAGAGGTTTGACGAATAGTACCTGAGCTTGCCGCCCGCTCCAAACTTCATTTCTCATTGTCCTTTGTCCACTCGACGATTTCATCAAAGTCGAAGCGCAGGAGGTGGCCCACCTTGCGGTAGGGAATACGCCCTTGAGATTTCATCACGTAGAGCGTGTTTATCTTGATGCCTAGAAATTCGGCGCACTGTTCAGGCGTCATCAGTAATGTTCTAGGAGGTCTGCTTAAAGGTTGTTCCTGTTTATGTAGCATTGGTACTGTCATCTTAGTTTCGACGTTTTTATGCTATGCCTGCGGCTGCACGTTTGTGACACCGCCCTCTCTCACTGCGACGTCGTGTGTCACCGCAAATCTGTAAAGTCTCTCCTGTTCCTTACGGCTACACATACCAGTCATCAGACCAAAAACGAGCAATTTCGTTCCCTCGCTTGACTTCGATGGCTTCGGAGCTGGCATTGGTCCAAGTTTTTACATATCTGAGGATTGGGCAAGGGTCGCGCTGAAACTTCCAGCACGGCCTACGTAGCAGCTACTGTGCCATCTCGGTTTTGGACCAACTATTTTATTTAAGTGCCATGTATTTAGTATCAAGACAGACTTTACTAGGTGAAAAAACCCTAGTTGCATTTTTAGATCAGGACAAAATCACCTAGCGTTTCTAAGTTGGGGTGTTAGCGCTCGCTAACACCTCCTTCGCCACGGATCCCAAGGTGGCCCATGCTACCGCTATGTCATCGCGAACACTGTAATGTTTTATTAGGGCGTGTTTGCGATCTCTAACACCCTCTCAACTTTTTCCAAGTCCGAATAGTTCCTCGCGGTTCGCCTCGCTGCAATTTAGAAAAGGAAACGGATAGCGTTGCGTGGAACCTTGTAGTCGCAAGGAAGACCACCCCAGTCAGTGATATTCAGGTTCGAAACTCTGGGCGTTTTTTGAGGTTCGCGATGGCTAATCGGAACGTGGTAAGTGCAATTTTGGAAACCACCGACTTCGCGCGGCATATCTGTTGCCAAGCGTGAGCGAGCCAAGGAAGCAACACAAAACTTCTATTGGAATAATTGGTATTGGTAATGATGGACAGGCCAACACAATTCCGCGTAACCCAATCCATCCTGCTATTTGAAGAGTTCTAGGCGAAAAGAATTCTTTCCCGCGAAAGAATTTAT
>DATFHH010000072.1:0-27932 GCA_035248565.1 Pyrinomonadaceae bacterium
CGATCCAAGTGCTCGTCAATCGCTACTCGAGCCGGCAGAGACACACAGTCGTCCATATATAAGGAAAGCGTCTGTCTGATTTCATCGCACGACATAAGAGTTATTTCCAATTGCCGATTGGATGGCTGATCGACCCCGGCTGCTCCCTTTCACAAAGAAGCAACTCCGACAAGTTTAGGGCAACCCCTCGAGGCTTGAGTGAGCGATCCTTCAACGGGTGTTGCTGGCCACGTTTCAATACGCTCTCATCATGCCCACTACGGAAGCCTTGGCCCGCCGTTTCCTCACGTCGACCCATTTGGCACCGAGTTTCGTGAGCCGGGGCGGATCAGCCATCCGAATATTTCAAATTGCCGATCTCCAACTTTCTTATCCATAGATTACGCAGATTGTTTTATTAGAATCTGTGTAATCTGTGGATGGATTGGCAATCGGCATTTACAAAGATCCTTCCAGCTTGCGCCGGAGTTCCTGACGCCCACGCGCCAGTCGAGACTTCACCGTGCCGATACTAATGTCGAGCGCGGTCGCAATCTCTTCGTATGCAAAACCTTCAATATCACGCAAGACCACCGCTTCTCGATAGACTCTCCGCAAACTACGCAACGCTTTGTGAAGTGCTTGCTCTCGTTCATGCGCTAACGCGTTCTGTTCGGGATTACGCGCGGAGTCGGATTTCAATGTTGAGACCAGCGTTGGTCGACTTCCATTTGCGTCTGTAGCATCGAGAGAGACGGTCACATCTCTACGTCTGCGGCGCCACCAGCGCCAGCGATTACGAGCCTGATTGATAGCGATGCGGTAAATCCAGGTGCGTAGATCGGATTCACCTCGGAAGTGAACGATACTTTGAAAGGCTCGCAGAAACGTTTCCTGCGTCAGGTCGCGGGCCTCTTCGCCGTTTTCGGTCAAGCGATACAACAGACCGTAAATCTCACCTGAGCGTTCGTTGACCAGGGTCTCGAAAGCAGCGGCGTCGCCACGTTTCAGTCTTTCAATGAACTGGGCCTCAACGTTTGGCCGTGGCTCCGTCAGGGTCGCCGAGGCAACCTGCTCTAACTCCATTTGTCCGCGGAGGACTATTGGTTCTCCGTAGCTCACTGATCACCCCCTGGGGCGGGAATCGGAGCAGCTAATTTTTGCCCTTTCCCGGACAGGCTTCCCGTTAGACACTCTGGTCGCCGGTTTTGTTCCCAGTTGTTTCGAGAAAAATGCATATATGTCTTAGATGCATTCGCCAATAGCCACAAAGCACCTCCTTGGAGTGCGGCGGCACCCTTCTGCGTGGTTATGCTTTCTTTTTGACGCCTTGACAACTTTTTGCACGCCCAATTAGAGTGGCTATTTCGCTAATCATACACCCAAGAGAACGCAGCCGACTATGTAGGCTTGCGGAGGAAATCAAGTGGCAAAGTATAAGAAAAAGCGTGCGCGTGAGCTGCAACAGGACCGCTTCCGCGACGCGACTATGAGTTTCTTCGACCGGCTCGGCGACTCATTGGAGGGGCAGGGACGCACTATTCTCTACGGACTGGGCGTGTTTATTCTGGCGGCCGCGCTGGTGATCGGGTTTGTGAAGTGGAGACAGCGCAAAGCCGACGAAGCGCAGCACGCCCTCGGACGCGCTATCGCTATCTCAAACACGACTGTACTGCCAAATCCAGTCGCAGGCACTACCGAACCCACCTTTAGCAGTGAAAAAGAACGTTCCCAACGCGCCATCGAAGAGTTTCAGAAAGTCGCCGCGAAGTACGGTGATCCGTACCGTTCGGAAGCACGCTACTTCATTGCCGCCAACCAACTGGCGCTCGATCGTCCGAAGGCAATGAGCGAGCTGGCGGAACTCTCAAGCAGCAGCGTGCCCGAAGTCGCAGCGCTTTCCAAGTTTGCACTCGCACAGGCGAACGAAAGCGACGGTAACTTCGACGAGGCGGCGAAGCTTTACAACGAATTAGCCAAACTCAACAGTCCCACCGTAACTCAGGAAACCGCTAACCTGCGTCTGGCAAAGGTCTATGAAAAACAGGGAAAGAAGAAAGAGGCTGCGGATCTTCTATTCAACCTCGTAGACGCATCGCGCAAGGCCAAAGGACCAGACAATCTTCCTTTGCCGGCGTCGTCCGCCGCGCGAGAAGCGGCCGACGAACTCAAGAAACTGGATCCGGATCGCTACGCGCAACTTCCCGCCGAGAACACTTTTTTAGCCGGATAGTTTGAGATTCAGATCGATTCGGTTCCGTGATCGATGGAGAATCTTACCCATTCACTCGTGGGAATCACTACGGCCAAGGCGGGGCTGGAGAGATTGTCTCCTGGCGCAACCGCGCTCTGTATACTTGCAGCCAACGCTCCCGATTCTGACATCGTGGTTCTCGCTTTTGGAGACCGTTGGAGTTTTCTGCAACACCATCGCGGCATTACTCACTCGATCGTCGGCGTTATCAGTCTGGCGTTGATCCTGCCACTCTTCTTCTATGCGGTTGACTGGCTCTGGGCACGACTCCGACACCAAACGCCGCGCGTAAAACTGAAGGGCCTGCTGATCGCTTCATTCATTGTCAGCGCAACTCACCCGTTGTTGGATTGGACCAACAACTACGGCATTCGGTTTCTACTGCCGTGGAACCCGAAGTGGTTCTACGGAGATCTCGTCTTCATTGCTGATCCATATCTCTGGTTGATTCTCGGTGGCGCGGCGTTTCTCTTGTCGGCGCGAACGACATCAGGCAAAGTCATTTGGGCGCTGGTCGCCGCGATATTGACATTTCTTCTGATTGCGAGTCCGCGCGCTAATGCTCTACCCACTCTTCGATTCGTTCAGTTTTTGTGGGTCATGACGCTCGTTGCGCTAATCGTTCTTTTCGTAAAACGCGCAAGAGAACGATGGGGAAGTAAGATCGCTTTTGTCTCTTTTGCGCTGGTGCTTGTTTACTGGGGCATGCTTGCGTTTGCTCACTCGAGAGCGATGATGCAGGGCGCGGCGCGCGCCGAACGTATCGCGAGCGAAAATGGTGAGACCGTCGCGAGACTTGCTGCCATGCCGACTCTGGCGAATCCTCTTCAGTGGGACTGCGTCTTTGAAACCGACCGAGCAACGTATCGGTTCAGCGTCGGACTTGCCGGGCAAGCAGCATCACCGCGCATTGTGCGTTATGAGAACGCGCCATCGGCATTGAGGGAAGCCGTTTCACAAGAACGACCGGCGCGGATATTTTTAGGTTTCGCGCGTTTCCCAGTAATGGAAGTTGAAGATCCGGGCTGTGCCACCCGAACTCTCGTTCAAATGGCCGACTTGCGCTACACTGAGCCGGGCGGATCGCGAGGCGCCTTTGCTTTGGAAGTGCCGATCGATTGCCCTAGTGAACGAACATCAGCAAGATGAGCGAAACGAAAGAATTTAATAGCTTACCTCTCCTCTCAGAAGTACGAGAACGCGAACAGGCGCAGAAGCGACCCACGATTGCAAGCGTGCGCGTCTCTCCTGGTCCATATCTGGCGATTGCCAGCGTCGTGACGTTTGTTGCAGCGCTGATGTTGCGCGTGAACTACGATGCAGTTGCTTTAATCCTCACAGCGTGTGCTTGGCTGTTTCTTCCACTGCTCGCTATATCTGATCGGATCGCGTTTGATGGTGCCGCGCTGCGACGACAAGGACCGGTCGCCTCCTTTCTTCACGTCTTGTTTGGTTATCGCAAGCAGCTTTCAGTTGACGACTTTGAGACTGTGGAGACTCAGGCTGTGCGCACGCTGCGTCGTGGCGGGCGAGTGCGTTATCGCTATCGAACGCAGATCACAGGCAAGGGTAAGGAATTTGTAATCGTGTCGGGCGGACGCGAGTACCGCAAGCTCGTGCGCGAGTTGTTCCCGCTAATTCACGAAAGCAAGTTGGATAATCGCAGCCGCGACCTGCGTGATTATCTGAACGATCCTGGTTTTTTGAATCGCAAGGCTCAGCTATCGCAACTTGCCTCTCCGGATGTTCTTGACCTGACCAAGGCAGACTTCAAACTCGGCGGCAAACTGCACCGTCGTTCCGACGCTCTGGAAACGGAACCGACCGCTGAAGAGCTTGAAAGAGCCCGGTTGCTGCGTCGACTGGGAAACGAATTGCGCGTATCAGGTCGTTTGCGAGAAGCGGGTGAAGCCTTTCGTCGTGCACTTAATGTGAAACCGCACGGCGCTTGGCTAATTTACGATTTTGCGCGGTTGCTGCGATCGCAGGCGAGTGCGCAAGCCGATGCGCGTTTGTTGTCGCGAGCGCGTGCCGCGCTGCGTTTGGCATTTATGCGTGCGGAAAACGACCTGGTGCTGTTGCCGCTAATCGGAGAAAGTTTTCTGGAGTGTGGCGATGCGCGACACGCGAGGCGCGCGTTGCAGAGAGTCGTCGAGATTGACAGCGGAAACTTCAAGGCGCGTGTTGGCCTCGCAGACATCGCATTGCGTGAAGGGAAATTGGCCCACGTGATTCATCACTATCACGAAGCCGCGCGTGTGAGTTCGGAACAAGCACTCGCGCGCTATGCCCGCAGCGAAGGCGACTACTACATGCACTTGAACAACGATGATGACTATCTTGCCACTGAGCTGCGGAGGATAAATTGGCTGCAAAGCGTCACTCGCATCCGTAGGCTTGCGTTGCGCGTTACGAATGCGAGTGTGCTGTTGGCGTTGATTGCAGGTTTCATAGATCCGATGGCCGGAAGTCTTGGCTGGTCGGTTGCCTCCTCAGCCTTGATCATCTGGTTGCTGACGTTGCTCGGCACGCGAATGCTCTTCGCCAGATCAAAAGCCTAAAGACAAATCCGTATTATCGGCTAAGATTTTTTCCGTTTCGACGCGGCCTTCTTGGCTGCGGGCGCGGGCGTAATCGTCCGAGCCTGCTGCTCAGCTGCTGACGCAACCGCGTAAGCCTGCACCGGCTCTGGATTCAGCAGTGCATCCCAACGATAACGCGAACTCTTATGTCCCTCAGCGAGACGCTTGAACACGAGCTTCACCACCGCATTGGTGATCCAGTTATGATAAAACTCGCCCACCGAAGCTAACTCCGCATCGGGCGCCGGATTCATAAAGTCAATCGCGTAAGGCACACCATCTTTAATCGCAAATTCGACTGTGTTGATGTCGTAACCCAATGCCGTGCAAAGTGTGCGCACGTCTTTTGCAACTCGCTCCGCCAGTGCAGGGGTGAGATAGTTTGGATCGTGAACGTATTGTTCACCTGAGAGGTAAGGCTTGCGTGGATCGTAGGCCATGATCATTACTTCCTCCTGGCCTACGCAATAACACCTGACAAACTGTTCGAAGTCGATCGACTCCTGGAGCGTCATGCAGAGCCTGCCGGTCTGGTTGTATTCACTCAAAAGCTCCTCGAGCGAATTCACCTTCGAAACATTCTTCCAACCGCCACCATCAAACGGCTTCATGAAAGCCGGCAAACCGATGTAATCGATGATGCCTTGCCAGTCAAGCGGGAACTCGAGATTGCGCAAACTCTCGCTGACGATGCCTTCGATGTAGTCCTTCTGCGGCAAAAGAACGGTCTTCGGAATTGCCACGCCGAGTTTCTTTCCGAGTGAATAGTTGAAAAACTTGTCGTCCGCCGACCACCAGAACGGATTGTTGATGATGATCGTTCCTTCGAGGGCCATACGTTTCACCGTGGCGCGGTAGAAAGGAACTTCATGCGAAATGCGATCGATGACGAGGTCGTACTTCGGCGGCGCGTCGTATTTGACACCGCCCAGCTTGATGTATTCGGCGACGACGTCGCCGCGGCCTTGCTCATTAACGCCTTTGATTAGTGCTTCCGGAAAAGTCTTTTCCCGGCCCACGAGAACTCCGACTCGCTTCATGTTTACTGATTTATCCTTTCGCGAAAATGAAGAAAAATACCGGGGCTTCCCACGGTTGTCAAACTTAGGCGTCTCCTTGGAGTGCGGCGGCCTGGCGCCGCTTTGTTTATCGATCACGCTCGATCGAGGTTAAAGCGGCGCCGGGCCGCCGCACTCCAAGGAGGCATCGAGGTTGGAGTTGGCGGCATCCATGCATTGCGTTACAATTTCGTGTCAACGTTTGGCTTTCCCCGATTGGCGCCGTCGCGCGGTGACCTGAGTTCAAGGAGAACGGTTACATTTTGCTTCGTAGAATCCTGGCCCTCATAGCTCTTGCTGCGTTTGTAGTCTCGATGACGGTGGCCGGCAGACCTGCCGGCCCGCAGGATAAACAAGACACTAAGCCCGAGACTAAACAACAAGAGACTAAAAAAGAAGCCAAGTCTGATAACAAACAGGACACCAAGTTCACCGCCGAGCAGGTCGTCGAATCGGTGATTTTGGTCTACGGCTCGCGTCCGGCCCTCGATCACATCCGCCGCAACGGCGTCGAGCGCGGCAAAATAACGCGAATCAACACCGATGGTAATTCTGAAGAAGCCGACTACGAGCGACGCTTTATACGAGGAGAGAACCTCGATAAAGACAAGATCCGCCTCGACCAGAAGTTGCCTACGTTGGAATATTCGCTGATTTTCGACGATGGAAAATTGTGGGGTCTTATCAACGGCGCCGCGTTCACGCCGAAACAAGACACTGCGGCCAGCTTCATGTCTCAGCACCACCACAGCATCGATTCATTATTGCGTTACAAGGAATGCGGCTCGACAGTCACGCTTGTCGGCAAGGAGCAACAAAAAGGGCTCGACCTTTTCGTGGTTGACCTGACTGATAAAGACAAGCGAAAGACGCGGTTTTATATCAGCGCCCGCTCGCTTCGTGTGTTGTGGCTGGAGTACGAAGAAGGCAATCCGGGAGGCGTTCCCGTCAAGTACACGCGGAAATTCCTGGACTATCGGGCAGTGCAACAAACGCTCGCGCCTTATCGCACGCTCTTGCTGGAGGACGGCCGCCAGAGCCAGGAGACGCGCGTTCTCACCATCACCTACGGCGTCAAAGTCAGCGATTCCATCTTCAAGAACCCCGAAGGTTAGCCACAAAGAGGCACAAAGTCTGTGCCTTTTTGTGGCGTAGTTTCGGAACTTGAGGCCAACTGAGACGTGTATTTCACCCGTGTGAGAGCCTACCTGCCCTGATGAACACGTTAACGACCATCGATGAGCTAGGCTTTACGCCAGCCCTCCAGCAGGACCTGATGGAAGACTCGACTTCCGATCACGCTCTGTTGGAAGCCACTCGGACCGGCGATCAGGACGCTTTTGCCGAATTGGTGAGTCGCTATCGGAACCAGATTACGAGCTATATCTACCGCATGACTAACGACTACGACGGCGCCGTGGATCTCGCTCAGGAAACTTTCGTCCGTGTTTACAGGGCCGCGGACCGTTACCAGCGTAGCTATGCATTCTCGACTTACATCTACCGCATCGCGACCAACTTGGCGATTAGCGAACTCCGGAAGCGAAAACGACGCAAGCTGGTTTCACTTACCGGATTCTTTCAGCCAAGCGACGGTGGCGAAGCGAAGGAGTTGAATCCACCGGATGGACGACCCTTGCAAGACTCCGAACTGGTCGAGACAGAGCGTCGCAATGCGGTGCAACGCGCAATCAGTACGCTTCCCGAGAAGTATCGCGCGCCTTTGATCCTGCGCGACGTCGACGGACGCAGTTATGACGAGATCGCGAAGATTCTGGAGACGAGCGAGGGCACGGTGAAGTCGAGAATAAGCAGGGCGCGAGGATTTCTGCGCGAGAAGGTGCGCGCTTATTTATAGGTAACAGATTATGAAAAAAGATTATTGCGAAATGATACGCAGGGAACTTGATGAGTTGATGCTTGATGAAGCATGCAGTTCTTCCGTGCTCGAGCACTTGCGGGATTGTGCCGCTTGCCGCGAGTTTCACCAGAAGCAAACAAAGTTGCGGCGGATGGTAGGCAGTCTCGGCACGGTCGCAGCACCGGCGGATTTCGACTTCCGTTTACGTGCGCGACTGGCGAACGAATCTAACAGTGCTACTTTTCATTTGAGACCAGTTTATTGGCCGTCGCTTCGAAGAGGTTTTGCAGTCGCAGCCGCGCTAGTCGTTTTTGCGGCGGGCGCAGTGTGGGTTCGTAACATCATTAACAGGAAAGAGACAGTTGCCATTGCGCCTCCTACGATCACGGATCCGGCGCCCCGCATGGGATCGACGCCAGTTAAGGCAGACCAATTAACCGCGGCGAATCAGCCGGCTGCTCCGCCACGAATCAAGAATGAGCGTCCCGTCCAAACAACATTGAAGCCCAAGCGAGCGACGACGGCGGTCGATTTCAGCAGCCAGCGCGCATCGGTTTATAACGGACTCGAAGCAGTCGGCTCGACGACGGGTTTTCCGCTCGATACGTCGTTACAGTCATTCAAAGTCTCACTCGACGATGGACGCGGAAACGCGCGCACGATTTCGGTGCCGGCGATCAGCTTCGGTTCTCAACGATTGTTGAAGAACGCGAACTCTTATGCACCAAGAGATGTTTGGTAAATGGTTTGTCTCGCGCAAAGGCGCAAAGACGCAAAGAAAAGCTCGCTAGGAAAGCTTTGCGCCTTCCTTTGCGGCTTTGCGCCTTTGCGTGAAAGATAAGTTGGAATATGACTGTGAGAAGATTTATTCAGTTTGTGATGTTGACTGGCGCGCTGGTCTGTTATGCAGCGGTGTTTGCGCAGGAAGCCGCTCCGCCAAAAAAACCTTTCCCGCCGAGAGCACCAACTCGCATCACGGTGGATAAGTCGACGGCCGCGCCGCAGGTAGTCACGATCATTCATCGTTTGAACGGTCTCAAGATGTTTCGTTTGTTGCTGCGTTCTGAAGAACCGGTGCAGTCGATTGCAGCTCTTGATACAACTTTCAATCTAATGAGCGACGTTCATACAAACGTCATAGCTGGACTCGCCCTGGAGGACGGCGAAACGATTGTCGCGTGGCTGCCGGAAGCTGAAGTGGAGTTTGGACCACCCGCGATGCCGCCGCCCGCGTCGACGCAAGCGATAGAAGCGTGGGCCAGATCGTTTCCGCGAAGTTTTTTTGACGAGCCGGACATTTCAGTTATCGGGCCTGACGGAAAACGCTTAGAGGCAAAATATATTGGACTCGATGCAGCCACAGGGCTCTCGATATTAAAATTAGCCGATAAGAACGTACTGCCTGCAAGCACCATGAAAAACCAGCCTGTGAACGCCGGTGAGGACGTTGTGGTTTTTGGTCCAGAGCCGGTGACGAAAGCGCGAGCGCTGCTTGGTAGCAACCTCTACGTTCGCATCGGCGCGATTCAAGGTCGAATAAAGAACGTTCTCACTGCGCCATCTGGTGAAGTAGCAAAATTGAAAGTCGCATCAACGCAACTGTCACATGCGAACGTTGGGGGCGTGGCGATTAACGAAGCCGGCGAGACGATCGGTATCGTCGATGGGTTGGAGGGAAGTGAAGCGACGATTCTGCCTGCCGCTTTGATTAAGCGTGCGGCTCAGCGCGTTCTGGAGCAGCAGGCGAGTGTTCCGCGGCCCTGGCTTGGCGTTAAAGGAGAAGCAATTGCGGCCCTAAAAGTCGAACAGATTTTCAATCATGGTTGGGAGATGAAACGTGCAGCCGCGCTCGCCGGCAAGCATCGCGGCATATTGCTGACGTCAATCGCGCCCGGCAGTCCCGCAGCGCGCGCTGCGTTGCGTGCCGGCGATGTTATCCTCAAGGTCGACGACAAAGAGATCGAGAATGCCGACGATTTCACGTGGTGGTTGGACCAGGCTGGTCCAAGTAGTTCGGTGGAGTTCACGGTTGCGCGTCCGGATCGTCCGACCGAAGAACCGCTGAATGTAAAGTTGAGCGGCCGCTTGGATACAGTATTCAATTTCGATTTACGCAATCGCGACATCCGGATGAACGGGTTTTCGTTGATCGACCAGGGTGTTGAAACGATTGCTCTGCAACCGCCCGTCGCCTCGCAGCTTGGCACCACGGCCGGTTTGCTGGTGGTTTATGTAGAACCGCAAACGCCTGCGTTCGACGCTGGTTTGCAACCTGGCGATGTCATTCAGTCGATCGATGGCAAGCCCGTTTCGACGTTCAAGCTCATGACCCAACCGGCCACGTTTAAGTTCGAAGTTGTGCGCAACAAACAAAAGCTCGTCGTCACCGTCCCCGCGAAAAAGAAATAGCCACCGTTTTGTGCCTTTTTGTGGCCGGTGATAACCTAGCGGCCCATGTTTTCTGAGGCCGTTGCCCGTTACCACGATCTGCTCGCCGACAAGGAACTAGCAGAAGCGTCTCGTACTCTGCTTGATGAAGGTCTGGAAAAGGCCAAACTGATCTTCGGCGGCCGCCGGCTGTCACCCTATCTCCGCCCGCATTTCGTTTCCGAGACAGACTTCGCGCGCATCCGCCGTATCTGCGAAACCGTCTGGTCCGCGATTCAGAAGGTCAAAGATGCGGCCATAGCTGATTCGAAGATCGTCGACGATCTTGGATTGGCCGAGATCGAACGCGAACTCGTCTCGATCGATCCCGGCTACGTCGCTGTTTCTCCAACCTCGCGGCTTGATTCCTTTCTGACCCAATCCGCTTATAGTTTTGTCGAACTCAACGGCGAGAGTCCCGCAGGCATCGCTTACGCTGATGCTGCTTACGATATCTTCTCGTCGTTGCCCGTAATGAAGAAGTTTGAAGCCGATTACAACCTGCGACCGATGTACGGCAGGCGCTTCATGCTCGACGTGTTACTCAGATCCTACGAAGAGTTTCTCGGCAGAAAACCGGAACGCCCACCGCGCATCGCAATCGTCGATCTTGCCGGAGTTCCGACGGTCAGCGAATTTGAACTGTTCCGCGATTTCTTCGAACAGTCTGGCTATCCGTCGTTGATCTGCACGCCACAGGAGCTGGAATTCCGCAACAACCGCTTGATTGTTTCGGGCAGGGAGATTGACATCGTTTACAAGCGCCTGCTCGTGAATGAGTACCTGCCGATCATGCGCGACTATCCGGCGCTGCTCAACGCGTATCGCGCGGGCGCTGTTTGTATGGTCAATAGTTTTCGTTCAAAGCTGATTCATAAGAAAGCGTTGTTTGCAGTGCTGACGGATCCGCGACATGCCGCGCTGTTCTCCGAAAGCGAACTCGATGCAATTCGTTCACACGTGCCGTGGACCCGAATCGTGCGAGACGAAGAGTCGGACTACTTCGGTCGCAAGATCAACTTGCTTGAGTTTATTCGCACCAACAATGAGCGACTCGTGCTAAAGCCAAACGACGATTACGGCGGTCATGGGATCACGATCGGCTGGAACGTCGACGAAGCTGGCTGGAATAAAGCGATTCAGAACGCGCTTGCAAATGGCGATTACCTCGTGCAGGAGCGTGTGCCAACCGCGCGCGAGACGTTTCCCGCGCTGACAGAGGACGGGCGAATCGAGTTTGCAGAGCAACTCGTGGATCTCGACCCGCTGCTTTTCAACGGCAAGGTCGGTTCGGCGTTTACGCGTTTGTCGTTCACCGAACTTGCGAATGTCAGCTCAGGCGGCGGAATGGTGCCCACCTACATCATCAGCCAAAAGTGAGCGAAAAGAGTTACAATCGCGCACCTCCTTGGAGTGCAGTGCCTTGGCACCGCTCTGGCCAAAGCGGCGGCAAGCCGCCGCACTCCAAGGAGGTACATTGGGCAGAGCTTTCCGACGGCACGCGCGAGCTGTTGACGGGAAAGCTCGCCGGATTGTGGGGAGCGCCAACCGACGCTGCGGCTTTCGATTCGTGGCCGCTCGATAAGAAGCAGGGAATGTTACTGCTCCTGAATCGGCTGCATGCAAAAGGACTCTGGCGTCTCGTCAAAAAAGTGACGAACGTTTACGGGGAAGGCGGCGTCGGGTTGCAGTTCGAAGCGTGGCCGATGATCGAGTCGACGTTGTTGCGGCGACGCGACTTCACCCGCATGTTCGCGAACCACAAAGGCACGAGCGGCGGCTTCTACGAACGACAAAGAAGCGAAGTAATCCTGCATTTTTTGTTTCAGGAAGGTGAGCCGCGCACGTGGTATGTGCATTTCGATCTCTACAGTCCGGTGCACTCGCCGGCCAGCGCACTGAAACACCTATTTTACGAAGCGCTGGGTAAAGTAAAACCTGACTGGCGTATGATTTCGAAGTACCTGAAGGCGTAGTAAGATCAGAAAGAGGGCAAATGTTCGATCAATTCACACTCGGCATCGAAGAGGAGTTTCAGATTGTCGATCCGCAGACGCGCGAGCTGCGGTCCCACGTGGCCGAGATTCTCGAACAGGGCAAGATGTTGCTCGGCGAACAGATCAAGCCCGAGATGATCCAGTCGATGGTGGAAGTGGGCACGGGCATTTGCCGCAACATTCAGGAAGCACGAACCGACATCACACGCTTGCGCAGCATTATTGCCGGTCTCGCAAAGAAGAATGGGCTGGTCATCGTCGCGGCTTCAACTCATCCAATCTCGCGCTGGCAGGATCAAAAAATATTTGACGACGAACGTTACGAGCTGCTGGTCCAGGAACTGCAAACCGTCGCCCGATCGTTGTTGATCTTCGGATTGCACGTTCACGTCGGCATGGCGGATCGCGAACGTGCGATTCACATCATGAACGCGGCGCGATATTTTCTGCCGCACGTGCTGGCGCTTTCAACCTCGTCGCCGTTCTGGATGGGCCATAACACGGGTCTCAAATCGTATCGCACTGAGATCTTTAAACAATTTCCGCGCACTGACATCCCGGATCATTTTGATTCTTACAGCGGCTTCCAACGCTACGTCGATCTACTGATCAAGACCGGCTGCATCAACGATGGCAAAAAAATCTGGTGGGACATCCGGCCGCATCCTTACTTTCCCACACTGGAGTTTCGCGTTTGCGACATTCCGACGCGCGTCGACGACACGATAGCCATCGCCGCGCTGTTTCAGGCGATCGTGGCGAAGTTAGACAAGTTGATCGATAAGAACCTCGGTTTCCGGCTGTATCGTCGCATGTTGATCCAGGAAAACAAGTGGCGCGCGGTGCGATATGGGCTCGAGGGTAAGTTGATCGATTTTGGTAAGCAGAAAGAAATGCCGGTTCGAGATCTGGTGGTCGAGTTATTGGAGTTCGTCGATGACGTAGTCGATGAGTTGGGATCGAGGAAAGAGATCGAACACGTCCACACCATTCTCGAGCGTGGCACGTCGGCGGACCGGCAACTCCAGATCTATCGTGAGACGAACGACCTCACGGCAGTGGTCGACGATCTGATCAAGTTGACGATGGAGAATGTCCCTGAAACAACAGAACTCGGAGTGCCGCAAACAACCACCACCGCCTCTACCATCGCCAAGTAGGGCTACTTTTGTGCCCTTTTGTGGCCGAGATAGTACTGCCAGAGCATTCGCGCGGCGACTGCACGATGCGGGCGCCATCGTTCCGCTAGCCTTTCCAACTCTTCAGGGCCCGGTCGTCTTTCCAATCCGTGAAGTTCCTTCATCGCCACGGCCAATGCCAAGTCTCCAGCCGGCCAAATGTCAGCACGCCGCATCGCCATCAAAAGGTAAACGTCCGCGCTCCACGAGCCGATTCCTTTCACTCGCGTCAAAACCAGCCGCGCATCTTCATCACTCATGCGTGCGAGTTTCGTGAAACTCAATTCACCATTCACGATCGATGACGCAAGATGCAGCAAGTAAGCCGATTTCTGCCGCGTCACTCCGAGACCGCGCAAATAACTATCTCCATGCTCGATGAAGCGTAGCGGAGTAAACGGTTGAATCGAAGCTTCAAGTCGAACCAGCATCGACTTCGCAGACTTCAACGAGACCTGTTGCTCGAGAATGATGTGAACGAGTGTCTTGAATCCGGTTGCGCGTCGCCAGAGCGGCGGATCGCCGTGAGTCGCATGTATCGCGCCCAACGTTTGATCCCGAGCGGCGAGTTCGCGCGCAGCGATGGCGAGGCTTTTTTGTGTGAGTTCAGTGCGTGGCAAGCGTCAGGAAATTCTCGAAGAGGATGCGGCCATCGCGCGAATCATTCGGGTGCTCCCAACGCGTGCGGCTCTTGTTCCAGTCTTCAAACGACTTCTCGAGGTGAAACTGTACGGTGTAGATCAACTGCCCATCGCTGCGCTTCACCATCATCTGGTTGCGGCAGAGATACGACGTCGCCAGCAGCTTGAATCCTTCCGGCACGCGGTCGAGTTGCAATCCGTGATTTTGCCAGACGCGAAGAATGCGCGGGCTTTTTGCGCGCGGCTCGTTTGGGTCAATGCAGTTGATATTTTCAAAAATAGGATCGTCAGGCTCGGTGATGCGGATAAAGCGATATTGATATTCCAGCGGTCGCTCCTCGCGTTGCTCGTGTTGCTCGAGCTTGTCGAGCGTGATCACGCGCGCGCCAAAACTCAAACCGACCAACTGGTGTCCGCCGCAGATCGCCAGTACCGGAGTTTTGGTATGTCGAATAAAGTTTCCGAACTCATCGAGAATCGATTCCTGGTAATAATCAAAATCGCGCAGCGTGCCGCTGAGCACGATTGCGTCCGGCTTGAATCGCGACGACGCTTCCGCGATCTGTGAAACATGGACCACTTCGGTTGTCGGTCGTTTTACCAACCGCGAAATGTTGTTGAGAATATTCTCGATGGCCATCCCGGCGATGAGTCGCTCACGCCGCAGTTGCGCCGCAAGCATTGAACCCCAGTCTTCACGGGCTACTGACGAGAGGTCATGCTCGTCGCGCAACAGATTGTCGATGACGAGCACGCGCGCCTCTTCGATGCGCTGCTCAATCGGCTCGTAGCGACAATATGTCTGCTGATTGAAAGGAAAGGGGAGTGTGCCGGAAGTTTCAGCTCCGTCGTTTGCCAGGGTCAGCTCTTGAGTCATCTATCTGGTGAATCTTCTCTAATGTTTTTTGAGTTTGAACTCCGGAACTCGCGTCCCAGGTCCAGCCTCGTCGATCTCTGCGCGAATCTTAGCAAGCAACAGGCCACGAAGGCGACTCTTTAACCTCGCACTTTCCGCCCGTGCTTCCTGCTCGATCAGCAACAACATTCTATACCACGACGACTCCAATTCGTCCGCTAAATGCGAGATTTTTGTTATATCGTACGGGACTGCTACATCCTTACAGCCCATCCGCGCGAAGACAGAGAGGTATCGCGCAGTGGCAAGATCCGGGCACAAGAGACGCTTGCGCCCGACCTTTAGCTCAACGCCGAGCAACGTATGTTGAATAACGACCCGAGCCGACGCGTTCAGAGTTTCAAAGTGATAAGAACGAGTGCGAAGGTTGAGTATGCGTTCGCGATAGATTCGCGGCAACCACGTTTCAGCAAGTTGTTCCTGGATTTTTGGCGCGTAGACCTCGGCGCGAGGCATAATTCAGTTTTTCCACAGATTACGCAGATTAATCTGTGTAATCTGTGTATTGATCTTTGTTTGTAGCGCACTCATCACTCGTCCGGGAAAGATTCCGAGATACAGCACGCCTAACACAGTGATCACCAATGCTAACGCCACGCCCGCTGGAATACGCGGGGCACTCCACGCCATCGTGCGCTCACCGAAGAACATGATGATGATTAGCCGCAGGTAGTAGTACGCAGAGACGGCAGTGTTGAGCACAGCGACGATTACTAATCCGTAGTATTTCTGATCGATCGCAGATCCAAACACCAGAATCTTTCCCATGAACCCCGCCGTCAGCGGCATTCCGAAAAGACTCAACATAAACAGACTCAATGAAAACGCCAGCATCGGCGATTCGAAGCCAATGCCGCGGTAGTCTTCGATCGCAGTGCGTCGATCCCCACTGCGGGCAATCAGTTGGACCACCGCGAACGCCCCGATGTTCATCACTGCGTAAGTCAACAAGTAGAACACGACGCCTGAGATCGCGGTGTTGCGTTGCACGGGATCGGTGGCAGCTCCCGCGGCGACGCAGCCAACCAGCGCGTAACCCGCGTGGGCAATCGATGAATACGCCAGCATGCGTTTGATGTTGTTCTGCACAATCGCGACGACGTTCCCGAGACTCATGGTGAGAATCGCCATCACCACGAGTGTTGCGAGCCACGCTTGATGAAGATTTCCGCTGGAGGCACTCGAAGCAGAAGCAACAAACGGCAGACCGAAAATGAAAACTCGAATGAATGATGCGAAGCCTGCGGCCTTGGGCCCGGCAGCCATGAACGCGGTGACGGGAGTGGGCGCGCCTTCGTAGACGTCTGGCGTCCAGATGTGAAACGGTGCAGTGGCGATCTTAAAACCGAAACCGACCAGCATCATCGCCGCACCTGCGTAGAGCAGTGCTGGATATTGCACCTGGCCTATGCGACTCGCGATCTCGGCGATGTTGGTCGTGCCGGCGACGATTCTGCTGACTGATCCACCTGGTCCTGGTTCGGCAATGGACGTCGCGCCGTACGTCAATGCGATGCCGTAGAGCAGAAACGCTGAAGAGAAGGAGCCGAGTATGAAATACTTCAGCGATGATTCATTTGAGCGAACGTCACTACGTCTGAAGCCGGCCATGACGTAGGTTGCGATCGACAGAATCTCGAGACCGAGAAAGATGATCACGAGGTCGTTACCTGAAGCCATGAACATCATTCCCGCGGTAGCGAATAACAGCAGTGAATGAAACTCTCCGGCCGGCAACTCTTCGCCGTGAACCCAAACGGTCGATATCAGCAGCGTGAGGGCGGAGACGAGCAGGAAGATCAGTGTGAAGCCGAGACGAAGCTCGTCAAGCACGATCATTCCGTTGAAGGCGTCGGACGATGTCGTGCCGTTGGCCCACAGATAGATCGTAGCGACCGCCGCGAGAAGTAATCCGGCGAGTGAAATACTGCCGGTGATCCAGCGCTGGGTCGGTCGCACAAACGCGTCCACGAGCATCACGACAACCGCCGCCGTGCAGGCGATGACTTCCGGTGCGATTAACGACCAGTTGATGATCGGCATCACTGATTGCGCAAGAAATGAATTCATTCTGTCAGAGAAGTGGTGTATGAGCCGCCGGCCGGACTCGCCGCGACGCGCGCTCTAATCGTTTCAACACTTGCTTTGGATCGATCGAGAAACACGCGAGGATAAACGCCCATAAAAAGCATCAAAACCAGCAGCGGAGCCATCAGTACAGCTTCGCGATGATTCAGATCCAACAAACGTGCATTCTCTTCGTGAGTGATCTGCCCGAAAACAACGCGCTGCAACATCCACAACATGTAAACCGCCGCCCAGATCACGCCCGTTCCCGCGAGCATGGTCACGATCCACGGGTGAGTTACAACGGAGGAAGTCCATGTGCCGATCAGTATGAGAAACTCGCCCACGAAGCCGTTCAAAAACGGCAGACCGATCGACGACAAAGACGCGATCACAAACAGCGTCGAGAACCACGGCATCGGCTTCGCGAGCCCGCCAAACTCACTGATCAGGCGCGTGTGGCGTCGCTCATAAATAAAACCGACGAAGAGAAACAGTGCGCCAGTCGACACGCCGTGATTCAACATCTGATACAGCGCGCCTTGCATGCCGAGTTCGGTAAACGAAAAAAGCCCGAGCACGACGAAACCCATGTGACTGACGGACGAATATGCGACGAGTCGCTTGACGTCCGGTTGGACCATCGCGACCAACGCACCGTAGATGATGCCGATGACAGCGAATGTGATTATCAGCGGCGCCAACCAGCGAGCTGCATGCGGAAACAGCGCAAGATTGAAACGCAACAGACCGTAAGTTCCCAGCTTCAGCAAAATACCGGCAAGAATCACAGAACCTGCTGTCGGCGCTTCAGTGTGAGCGTCGGGCAACCACGTGTGCAGCGGAAACAGCGGTACCTTTATCGCGAATGCGAAAGCAAACGCCAGGAACAACCAAAACTCGGTGCGTTCAGTCAACGGATTGGCGCTCATCGCCTGCAAGATCGTGACGTAGTCAAACGTGTGATAAATGAAGTAGAGCGAAATAATGCCAATCAGCATCAACAAACTGCCGACAGCCGTGTAGATGAAAAACTTTACGGCCGCATAAATGCGACGCTCGCCGCCCCAGATGCCGATCAGGAAGAACATCGGCACCAATGACGCTTCAAAGAACAAGTAGAACAACAACAGATCGAGCGAAACGAAAACCCCGATCATCGCTGTTTCAAGTATTAGCAGGAACGCATAGTACGAGAGCTGGCGCTTTTGGATTGCGGTCCAACTCGACAAGATCGAAATCGGCATCAACAGCGTAGTCAGTAAAACCAACCACAAGCTGACGCCATCGACGCCAAGGTGATAACGAGCGCCGATCGATCCGATCCAGCTAACGTTCTCTTCAAACCTAAACTCAGCACCGCTTGCGCCGACCCCGCGCAGCAACAGTAGTGACACGACAAACGTGACCACCGTCGTGATTAGAGCAATCCATCGGTAATGTTCTTCGCGGCGGCTGGATGAAAAGCTATAGAGCACCAGCGCGACGCCGCCCACGACGGGCGTAAGAATCAAAATGGTCAGCAATTGCGACATAAACTATGGCGTCATCGCCGGAAATCCGAGATACGCAAACAGACCTATCAAAATTAGTGCGCCAATAAGAATGATCGCGGCGTAACCACGCACAAACCCTGCCTGGAGATAACGCCCGAGACGGCCGAATTCGACAACCACTTCTCCAATCGAATGCAGGATCCCGTCGAGCACTCCGATATCAAATATTTTCCAAAAGCCCTCGCGCGACACGGCTTCTATCGGATGGACCAATGCTGCGTCATAAACTTCGTCGACGTAATACTTGTTCTCGAGCAGTCGCGGCATTGCCAACAGCGGCCGCCTCTGGAAGACCCACCAACCGACGCCGATGCCTAGTAGTCCGACTAAAACTGACAGCCCGGCGAGCAGCCGTTCAGCGGTGACTTCTTCGCTCGAATGCGCTTGTGCAGAAGGCACAGGCTCCGGCACAGGCGCAGGCGCGTGCGATTCATCGACGGAAGTTGAAGCTGCTTGTCCATGTGCTCCCCTCCCGCCCGTTTCAATCTTTGCAACCACGGGTTCGAGCGTGTGCTCGATGACGTTGACGTTTCGATCGGTGAACGCTGCACTCAACGCGTAAGGAATACCGATAAAGCCTCCGACGGTCGACAGCACTGCCAGCACGACGAGTGGCGCAGTCATGATCCACGGAGACTCATGCGGCTCAACTGGTCCATGATGCAGATCCGGTTCCTGGTGCGCGCCGTGCGGCTCACGAAAACGTTCCGATCCCCAGAATGTCATCACCATCATGCGCGTCATGTACACCGCTGTTAGAAACGCAGTCAGAGCGCCGATGGCCCAGAGAAGTTTGCTGAACGCTGTAGAAGGAAGACTAAATGCCGGAGCGCTCCAGGTGCGCCAGAGGATCTCGTCTTTCGAAAAGAAACCCGCGAAGATCGGAACGCCGGAAATCGCCAGCCAGGCGGTCAACATCGTCGCAAACGTTATCGGCATGTACTTCCTGAGCCCGCCCATGCGACGCATGTCCTGCTCGTGATGCACGCCGTTAATGACTGAACCTGAACCGAGGAAGAGCAGCGCTTTGAAGAATGCGTGCGTGATGACGTGAAAGATCGCCGCGATGAACGCGCCGACACCGCAGGCGAGAAACATGTAGCCGAGCTGCGAGATTGTTGAGTAAGCCAGTACTTTCTTGATGTCGTTTTGTGCGAGACCGACAGTGGCGGCGAAGAGTGCGGTGGCAGCGCCGATAATAGCGACGATGAACATCGCAGTCGGTGCGTGCACGAAGATCTCGGAGCAACGCACGATCATGTAAACGCCGGCGGTGACCATCGTGGCGGCGTGAATCAGCGCGGAGACGGGAGTTGGACCAGCCATTGCGTCGGGTAGCCAAACGTAAAGCGGTATCTGCGCGCTCTTACCGGTGGCGCCGATAAATAGAAGCACGGCGATCGACGTCGCACCACCGGCAAAAATCGCTCCGGCCGTGAACGGATCGACTGACTGAGTCTTGAAAAACGAAAGAGCAGTTTGAGTTGCTGCGCCTGCTGCTGGATTAGCGAAGAAGCTGACTGAACCGGTGAGGAAAAACGTCAGCATTACTCCAAGCACGAATCCCCAGTCGCCGATGCGGTTTGCGATAAATGCTTTCTTAGCGGCGTCGCCGGCTTCTTTGCGATCGATGTAATAACCGATCAGCAGGTAGGAACAGAGTCCCACGCCTTCCCAACCAACAAACATCAGCACGAAGTTGTCGGCGAGCACGAGCGTGAGCATCGAAAACATGAACAGGTTGAGAAATGCGAAGAAACGGTAGAAGCCTGTGTCGCCGCGCATGTAGCCAACAGCGAAGACGTGAATCAGGAAACCGACTAAAGTAACGAAGAGCGCATACGTTGCGCTCAGCCGGTCCATTCCGAGCGCGAAGTCAGCGTGAAAAGTTCCGACTTGTAACCACGTCCAGATATGGTCGAGCAGCGGAGTTTCGGATCGCAGCGCGCCGCCGCTCTTAAACGCGAGATAGAACGCCACGATGGTCGAGATTGCCACCGACCCACACGCCACGATCCCAACAAACCGCTCATCTCGCACACGCCGGCCCACAAACCAATTGATCGCCGTTCCAGCCAACGGCGCAAAAATAATGAGACTGAGTATATTCGTCTCCATCCGTTTCAAATCCGCGTTCATCCGCGGCTAAAATCTACAGTTTCAAAATGCTCGCCTCATCCACATCCAACGACTCGCGATTACGAAAGATCGCAATGATGATCCCCAACCCGACTGCAGCCTCCGCCGCCGCAACCGTCATCACGATGAACACGAAGAGCTGACCCGTCACATCCTGAAAGAAACTCGCAAACGCCACAAACGTTAAGTTCACCGCATTCAACATCAACTCAATGCACATAAACATTGAGATGATGTTGCGCTTGACGATCACGCCGGTCACGCCGATCGTGAACAACACCGCCGAAAGTGCCAGGTACCATGAAAGCTGTGGTTCCATCTTTATTTATCTGCGTAATCTGTGGATTGCTTTTCCACACCGAGCAGTCGACCTGCTTCTTCGGTTGAGTCCGCTTCGACCAGCGTCAAATCATCAGGCTGCGCCTTCGGATCGACAAATGACAGTGGAAACTGTTGTGCTCCGGGAATAACGCGTGCACCGGCCGGCAGCAATCCGCCGCGACGCGCCAGCGTCATCGCCCCGACGATCGCCATCAACAGCAGTATCGAAGTTATTTCAAACGGCAAAAGATATTTCGTGAATAACGCTGGACCAATCGATTGAGTGAGCCCGATGTCAGAAGTCGCGCCACTTGGACTGACCCTGAACTCCTGCACCGACACCAGAATGAAAGCGACCTCTGCAATCAACACCGCAGCTAATGCAATCGCGGTGGGCACGAGGAATTTGAGACGAGTGCGCCGCCGCTCCTCCTGCTCGACATTAAGTAGCATGATCACAAACACGACCAGCACCATGATGGCGCCTGCGTAAACGATCACTTGCACTGCGGCAATAAAAGGCGCTGCCAGTGTCACGTACAGACATGCCAGCGAGATAAAGACGCCGATCAGCGAGATCGCGCTGTAGAGTGGATTTCGTTGCGCCACCATCGCGAGCGCGCAACCCACTGCCAGCGCGCCGAAGAGAATGAAAAGAAGCACCAACATTTACTTTTCTTCTCTGTGCCTCTTGTCTTTGTGGTTAACCACAGAGGCACAGAGACACAGAGGCATCAAAGATTCGGATACAGAAATACCACCGTCGCTGTGATGAAGATGCTGAGCAGCGCCAGGGGCAACAGGATCTTCCAGCCAAAGCTCATCAGTTGATCGAAACGAAATCGCGGCAACGTACCGCGCAGCCAGATGTAAATAAAAAGAAAGAAGATTACTTTCAACAGAAAACCGATGGCGCTCACCAGGCCAAACAGAAATGTTCCGCGACCAAAGATGTCTTCCGCAAACGGCACGTTCCAGCCGCCGAGAAACAGCGTCGTGGCCAGGACCGACACCGTAAACATGTTGATGTATTCAGCGAGAAAGAAAAGCGCGAATTTCATGGCGCTGTACTCAGTGTGAAAACCGGCGACGAGCTCGGTCTCAGCCTCGGGCAGATCGAAAGGCACGCGATTGGTTTCCGCAATCGCCGCGATCAGATAAACGATAAAGCCAAGTGGCTGAAAGAAAATGAACCAGTGAAAGCCGTGCCACCCTGATTGAAGCTCGACGATCTGCGCGAGATCCAGTGTGCCTGCGAGCATGATCACTCCGATCAAACTCAATCCCAGCGCGAGCTCGTAAGAAATCATCTGAGCCGCCGATCGCAGTCCACCCATCAAGCTGTACTTGTTATTTGACGACCAGCCGGCGAGTGCGATTCCGTAAACGCCGATAGAAGTGACGCCGAGCACGTAAAGCAGACCGACGTCGAAACGCGTGATTACCAGCGGGATCGAGATCGAAGTGAAGGGAATTCTCGTGTCCGGGCCAAAGGGATAGACGATCATCGTCATCAACGCAGCCATCGTGGCGATCACGGGCGCGAGGAAGTAGACGAATCGCGTCGACTTGTCGGGAACGATGTCTTCTTTGAGTATGAACTTCAGCAGATCGGCAAATGGCTGAAGCATTCCGCCGTAGCCAACTCGGTTCGGACCAAGCCGTCCCTGGATGAAGCCGAGAATGCGACGTTCGGCGAGCACCGTATAAGCGACGACCAGCAGCACGACAACGAACGCCACCGTGATGGCGACTAGTTTGAGAATGATGTCGAGTGCGATGTCCGCGTTCATCCGCGTAAACCCGCTGCAGAAATCTGATAAAGCGGCGAGATTGCTGTTGTCTCAGGCCTTGGGTTGCCGGAGGCAAGCAGGTGAAACTGCGAGACCTTGTCTGTCAACATGCCGAGTTTGAAGAGTTCCGTGCCCACTTCGGGAGTTGCCGTCACCTTTTCACCTGAATCGGGAAGTGTTTCAATGCGACGACGCACGGTTTCGACTTGTGCAGCGGTGTCCGATTCGCGAACCTCGTACTTCGCTTGCAACGGATTTGTTTCGTCTTTCAATCGCGGATACGTCATTCCCGAATACGCCGGCACGTGCTGTGCGATGTCGCGAAAGACCGCACTCGCCGACATCTCAAATCCAAAATCCAGTCCGAGTTCTTTTGCCAGTTGCGCCGTGATCATCCAATCGGCTTTCGATTGATGTAGCGGTGCAATCGACTGTCGCACGCGTTGGACCAAACCGTCGTTGTTTGTGAACGTTCCATCCTGTTCCGCGTAGGAAGCGGCCGGCAGAACAACATCAGCCGCGGTCGTCGTGTCGTTCTCGAATAATTCCTGGACCACGAGGAAATCGAGCTTCGCAAGTGCGTCTTCACGTCCTTCAAGGTGTTGCGGCAGGAAACTTCCCGCCATATAGAGTGCTCGAATCGCGGCACCCGCTGCGTCGAGCATTTGAGCAGGCGAGGTCGGAGCATCCATCATTCCCACGTCGTGCGCGCCGAGGCTGTTGTTGAAGAATGGTAACGGATGAAACAGTATGCGCCGTCCTTCCGCAGCGAGAAGACGCGGCAGTTGAGCGACGATCGCCTGTGCTTCGCTGCTGATCTCGTGACTCAACATGATCACCAGGTCGCCGGTAGTGTCTGCGAGGACCTTACGTGCGTCATCGATGTCGGCAGCTTCGATTCCGGCTTTCTGTGCGGCCAGTGCATCGTTCACTGAGTCAGCCAGCGCAAGAACAATTGCGTCTTCAGTCCCCGGGCTGACGTGTAGAAACACCTGCGCCTGCTCTCGCAGACGAATCGGAACTGAATTAACGAGAACCAGTTTCGCGCCACCATTTCTGACGGCTTGGCGAATCTGCTTGCCCGTCAATGGCTGCAACTCACTGGGATCACCGCCGATGAGCAGGATCGTCTTCGCGTAACGGATGTCGCGATGAGTGGCGAGCGGCGCGCCGAGATTATCAAAGAAATTCTTGAGACTAAAGAGATCGGTGGTGGTGTAGTTCTCTGTGCCAACAAGCTCCGTCGCAAACTTGTGCAAGACGTGGAGCGCTTCGTTCGTCAGTCGCGGACTGCCCGCGACGCCAATCGCATTTCGGCCATGCTCGTTGGCGACAGCATCAAGACGTTCAGCCGTGTGGCGGATCGCCTCGTCCCATGTCGCCGGAATCAACTTGCCGCCTTTTTTGTAACGAATCATCGGCGTGCGAATCCGCGCTTCGTGATTGATGAAAGGATGCGCAAAGCGACCTTTGACACACAGAAACTCGCCGTTGATGCCGTTCACGTAACGATCGCGCGCGACCGAACGCAAGACTTCGCCACCGCGCGAACCGAGTGACATCTGGCAACCATCCGAACAGAAGTTGCAGGTGGTGATCGACTGCGCGAGTTCCCATGGTCTCGTTTGATGACGAAACGTCGCATCGAGAAGTGTGCCGGTTGGACAAACCTCAATGCAGTTGCCGCACTGCGAACAGTCGAGCCATCCGAGATATGTTCCAATCACTGTCTGCGCGCCGCGACCTCCGGCTTCGATTGCTTCTTCACCCATCCACTCGTCGCACACGCGCGTGCAACGTTTACAGAGAATGCAGCGTTGTGGATCGTTCGCCACCATCGGCGAGAGATATCGTTCGGCGTAGTAATTCTTTCGCTCGGTGAAACGTTCTTCGAGTCCACCCCAGTCGAACGTCATCTCCTGGAGTTCGCATTCACCCCCGCGATCGCAGACGGGACAGTCAAGCGGGTGATTTGCCAGCAGAAACTCAGTCATGCCGCGCTGGGCCTTCTCGATCTCTTCACTCTGCGTCGTGACGATCATGCCGTCGGTACAGATGATGGTGCAGGACGTTTGCAGCTTCGGCATCTTCTCGATACGCACGAGACACATGCGACACGAAGCTTGCAGCGCGAGATCGGAGTAGTAACAGAAGGAAGGAATATCGAATCCCTTCTCGCGACACACATCAATCAGCCGCGCACCCTTCGGCACCTGAAAATCTTTACCGTTGATAGTGACTTTGATCGGTTCAGTCGACATTTAGTAGTACGGCCTAATGAAATCGACGGTGTTATCTGGCCCTGCAAAACTCATCGATAGTCAAATTGGCACTTCGAATTAGACTTCGCAAAGTTCCTTTAGCAACTTCTCGGTGGTTCGGAATGGATAAAGTGACAATCTCGCCTTCCTTGGTCATGATTATGTGACTGCCACTCTGGCGCGCAACGACCCAACCAAGCTTCTCAAAAGTCTTAACGACGTCTTTTCCACTCAACGCCGGAAGGTTCGGCATTAGGCCGCAACCTCGACCTGTTTTGTTTCAATCGTAAGAGGCAGACCTTTTTCCGCCCGAACTTGAAGGCACAGCCGAATGGCGTCCTTCACGTTTTCAAGAGCTTCTTCTTTAGTTTTGCCCTGACTCACACAACCAGGAATTGAAGGGCACTCAACCACCCAAATTCCGTCTTCATCTCTATCCACGGTTACATTGAAGAGCATCGCTACCTCCTAAGTCTGATAACCGTCATCTGTTAATCGTCGTTTGAAATCATCGGGGAATCTTTTGATCGCAGACTGGATCGGCCACGCTGCGGCATCGCCTAGCGGGCAGAACGACTTGCCTTCAATGTTGTCGCAGAGGTCGAGCATTAGTTGCGCGTCCTCTGGCCGGCCACCACCGTTCTCGATGCGTTTGAAAACCTTCACCAGCCAATCAGTTCCTTCACGACACGGCGTGCACCAGCCACACGATTCGTGTTTGTAAAATTCAGTCAGGTTTTTAGTCGATTCAAAGACGTCAACAGTTTCATCCATCACGATGAAACCACCCGATCCGACGCTCGAGCCCGCGGCCACCAATCCTTCATAATCCATGCGCACATCTTTGCCGACGATCTGATCGGCGCGCATGATGTAGACCGACGAGCCGCCAGGAATCACGGCTTTGAGCTGCTTGCCATCGAGCATCCCACCGCAGTCTTCGAAGATGAACTTCTCCATGTCGTCGTAACCCATCGGCAGTTCAAAAACACCTGGACTGTTGACGTGACCTGAGACGGACCACAACTTCGTACCGCCACTCTTTTCCGTGCCGAGTTTTTGATACGCCTCGCCTCCCATCTTGATGATGTCCGGCACAGCCGTCAGAGTCTCGACGTTGTTCACCACGGTCGGACATGCATACAAGCCTGAGACGGCAGGGAAGGGGGGTTTCATGCGTGGATGACCACGCAGACCCTCGAGCGAACTCAGCAGCGCAGTCTCTTCACCGCAGATGTAAGCCCCGGCGCCGCTGTGAGTGTGAATCTCACAAGAAAACTCACTGCCGAGAATATTCTTACCGAGGAGCCCGGCGGCGCGCGCTTCCTCGAGCGCCACATCCATAATATCGATCAGATATTTGTACTCGCCCCGCGTGTAGATGTAGTTCGTCGTTGCTTTCAGAGCGTAGGCAGCGATCAACATGCCCTCGATGAGCATGTGTGGATCGCGCTCCATCAGATATCGATCTTTAAATGTTCCCGGCTCAGATTCATCTGCGTTGCACACCACATACTTCGGTTTCGGCGAGTCTTTCGGGACGAAGCTCCACTTCATCCCGGTCGGAAAACCCGCACCGCCGCGCCCGCGTAGTGCCGACTTCTTCACTTCGTTGATCACATCGTCGGTCGACATGCCATCGAGTACTTTCTTGATTGCCTCGTAGCCGCCGTTACGACGGTAGACGTCGATAGAGCGCGAGTTCTCGAGCTGAACTCGGCGCAACTGAAGTGGTTCACATCCGATAGCTTCTATACGCATGAATTACGGTAACGCATCTAATATTCGATCGATCTTCTCGGTGGTCAGCTCTTCGTGGTAGTCGAAGTTGATTTGAAACATCGGCGCGGTACCGCACGAGCCGAGACATTCAACCTCAGTCAACGTAAAACGTCCGTCTTCGGTAGTTTCGCCTGCTTTGATTCCCAGTTTTTGCGAACAGTACTCGGTGATCTTTCCCGCGCCGCGGATCTTGCACGACAATGTGCGGCAAATCTGTATGTGATATTTGCCGACCGGTTCGGTGTGGATCATCGAGTAGAAGGTCGCGACTTCCCAAATATCGGTGATACGCAACTTCAACCGATTTGCGAGATAGAGCACACCAGGAGGATCGAGATAACCACGCTCGCGTTGCACGATAAACATCAACGGTAGGATCGCCGACCGCGCAACGGGATATTTCGCAATGTGCTGATCGATCTCATTTTCTACCTCGGGCGAAAACTTCGCGGGCTCAACACCGAGATCGACAGGTTGCGAAAGTGGTTGGATATTTACGACTTGGGTACTCATCTGCGTAATCTCTGGATGGTTTTATCTATCAATTTCTCCTAACACAATATCCAGCGAGCCGATAATAGCGACGATGTCTGCCACCATCGCACCCTCAGCTAAAACCGGGAACGCCGAGAGGTTCACAAAACTCGGACCACGAAAATGTACGCGACTCGGTTTTGGTCCACCATCCGATTTCATGTACACACCCAACTCTCCCTTTGAAGCCTCGATCGGCTGATAAACCTCGCCCGCGGGTACGTCAAAACCTTCAGCGACGATCAGGAAGTGATGAATCAAGGCGTCCATGTGACTCTTCATCGCTTCGCGATCCGGCAGGACAACCTTCGGCGCGTCAGCCTTCACCGGGCCTGGTTTCAAACGCGATAGTGCCTGCGAGCAGATCTTGTGCGACTCTTTCATCTCGCGCATGCGTACCATGTAACGCGCCCAAACATCACCGTCGGGTTCGGTCGGCACTTCGAAATCGTAGTTCTCATAACTGCTGTAGGGATTTGCACGGCGGATGTCGAGATTCACGCCGCTGCCTCGCAAGCATGGTCCGCCGAGTCCCCAATCGATAGCGTCTTCGGCAGAGATGCGTCCGATGCCTTGAGTCCGCTTT